>CAYRLW010000005.1:0-58763 GCA_964425215.1 uncultured Treponema sp. | reverse complement strand
AGGGCCTCGGAAAAAGAACGGAGGGCGATAAGGGCTTGGGCTTCCAAGAGCAGGGCCGCGGATTCGGTATACCGGTTCCACCGATGAACCGCCAGGGCCCTTTTATCGGCCTCCAAAACCGCTCCTATTGGGCGGTTCAGGGTAAAACGAACTAGGGCTAGCAGGTACGAAGCGTCGGAAGACTGGTCGGAAAAATCCGAAGCCCCCTCCAACGCCTGTTCCGCGGCGGCCCAATCACCCGAGTCTAAGGCCGAGATAGCCCAATCGACGTATTTCCCCGCTACCGGCGCGTCGTCGGCCGACGCGCCGTCGGCCGACGCGCCGTCGACCGACACGGGATTCTGGTTCATGGCCATAGATCCCGGATTTTTCCCCGTTGTTCCAGGGGTCCCGGTCCCCGCTCCCGTGTTTGATCCTCCGGCGCCCCCGGTTTGCGCTCCCAGGGGACTCGAAACGAGAACAGCAAGGAGGAACCACCAGAGGATCCAGGGGCGGGAAATCATGATTAGGCTCCCGAAGGTTTCACGGTTTCTTCAGTATTAGAGGGCACCTGGTCCGACGCCCCCGGATTCGATGCCCCCGGGCTCGACGCCGCGGGTTCCGTAGCGACTGGTTCCGCCGCCAAGCCCAATGATACCGGCCGGGGCGGCAGGCCGATCAAGGAACGAACCTCGTCGTCGACCAGGGTTTCCCGGACCATTAAGGCGTCCGAAAGGGCTTCCAAATCCTTCTGATGTTCCTTTAAAATCGACTGGGCCGCCTGAAGCCCCCTCTGCAGGATCCGATGTACCGCCTCATCGATCTGGCGGGCCGTGTCTTCCGAATAATCCTTATGCCGAGCTATCTCTTTCCCTATAAATATAGGCTCTTCTTCTTGACCGTAGGATACGGGGCCCATTTCCTCAGCCATGCCCCACTCACAGACCATTCGACGGGCCAACTCGGTGGCTTGCTGAATGTCCTGTTTAGTTCCCGTGGTCGTTTCGGAAAAGAGCAATTTTTCGGCGGCCCAGCCCCCGTACATTATGGTGATCCGATCCTCGATCCAGCCCCTGGTTCGACTGTAGCTATCCTCTTCCGGAAGCGACATGGCCATACCCAGGGCCCGGCCGTGGGGAACAATGGTCACCTTGTGCAGAGGATCGGCGTACTTTAAAAAATAGTGGAGCAACGCGTGGCCCGCCTCGTGAACCGCCGTCATGCGCCGTTCTTTCTCGGACATAACCAGGGATTTCCTCGCGACGCCCATGAGAACCTTATCCCGGGCCTCCTCAAAATCGGTCATATCCACCGTGTCCTTATCCCGCCGGGCGGCGAACAGCGCCGCTTCGTTCACCAGGTTGGCGATATCCGCACCGCTGGTCCCCGGGGTAGCCCGGGCTATTCGGGCCAGGTCCACGTCCGGAGCCAGGGGAACCTTTCCCGCGTGGATCTTAAGGATAGCCTCCCGTTCTTTGATATCCGGCATAGCGACCACCACTTGCCGGTCAAAACGGCCGGGCCGAAGCAACGCGGGGTCCAAAACGTCGGGCCGGTTTGTGGCCGCCAGGATAATCACCCCATCCTTGGAATCAAAACCATCCATCTCCACGAGCATCTGATTAAGGGTCTGCTCCCGTTCGTCGTGACCGCCGCCGTATCCAGCGCCCCGGGTCCGGCCCACGGCGTCCAATTCGTCGATAAAAATAATGCAGGGGGCGCTTTTCCGGCCCTGTTCAAACAGGTCCCGTACCCGGCTGGCCCCGACGCCTACGAACATTTCCACAAAATCTGAACCCGACATGTGGAAGAAAGCGGTCCCCGCTTCGCCGGCCACCGCCTTGGCTAGTAGGGTTTTACCCGTACCGGGCATACCGACTAAAAGGACCCCCTTGGGAATGCGGGCGCCCATTTTGGTGAATTTTTGGGGATTCTTTAAAAAGGCCACCACTTCCTGGAGCTCATACTTCGCCTCTTCTTGACCAGCCACATCGGCGAAGGTAACCCGTTTGCTGGGTTCTAAATACCGTTTGGCCTTGCTTTTACCAAATTGAAACGCCTTATTTCCCGCGCCCTGGGCGTTCCGGAACATAAACCATATAAAAGCGAAACCGATAACCCACGGGAGAAATTCTATCAACATCCGGGTGGGACTAAGCCCCGAAACGCCCCCTGAAACCTTAACACCCTTATCTTTCAGCGTGGGTATAAGCTGGGAATCCTGGTAGGGGATGAGGGTTTTAAAGCGTACCAAGTCGCCCCCCGAACTCTTCAAGGTTCCATCGATTTCATTTCCGTCCAATATTTTTACCGCGTCCACTTCGTTGCGGTCCAAATAGGTGGTAAAGGTCGAGTAGGGTATTTCTTGTACCGTGGAACTATCGGGTTTGAAAAAATAGATCATGAATAGACCCACCACCACAAGGAAAAAAACCAACGCGAATCTGTTTGCCCGCCCCCCATTTATTGGCGGACGCGGTGTTTTATCATTTTGATCGTCCAACATACTCCCCCTGGGAAATTACGGATAAAAATAGGTCCTTCCCATCCCTGTCCGTTTTTTTATCTCTCCGTACCAGTATTTCTAAGGAATCTTTGCGGGATCCCACGATAGCAACGACACCCCATCGGTCCTCCGCCACGCATATATCGGTATACCGTGAACGATAAGCCCTTTCAAGTACATGGGATGCGCGCCTATAGGTACCCTTAATATATACCGAATCTTCGCTATAAAGGGAACGAAAAACCAACGGTAAACCACAGGAAATTTTCTTTTCCCCGTTCTGTTCCTCCCCATCCTGGACTTCCAACACAAATATACCCCCGGCCCAGGCGAACGACCCGCTTTCTTGGACAAGAAAACTCCAGCCCCGCTCCCGGTCCGTACGGTGGGGATAAAAAAGGCGAACAGCGTTTTCTCTCCGGTCGATCCTCAGGTCCCGCAGATCCACCGTGGAAACGCGGCCTTCGCAAAATTGACGGACAACGGATCGCCGGGGTTCCTTTACCGGAGGCTCCGGAATATCGACGTTCCATTTTTTCGTGGACGGGGGCTGGGCCCGCAGTGTATCGATGGCGTAAAAAAGGGTTTCCTCCCGTATAATAGGAGCGAGGGCGTCAAAATTATCCGTAGGAAGGTACAGGCCCTGGCCAACCGGTGCTTCTAGGGTTTTCCAATCTTGATGTTCCCCCAGGGAACCGAGAAATTCCGCCACCTTTCTTTGGGTTTGTCCCAAGGAGCGGAGACCCGATCGCCAAAAAGGGAATTCCCTATCCAAAAGAGGGATAAGTCGTAAACGAAGACGGTTGCGTAAATACGCCGTATCGGCGTTCGTCGAGTCGGTACGGTAGGAAAGGCCCTTTTCGGCCAGATACCCCAGCACATCCTGCCGCGAAAGACGGATAAGGGGCCGGCAGAGATACCCCCGCTGGACGGGCAGGGTCCCTAGGCCTTGGGGACCGGCGCCCCGGAGTACGCGCAAGAGAATGGTTTCCAGGGCATCATCGGCCGTATGACCGACCAGGAGCAACCGCGCGCCCACGCGCCGGAACTCGGCCTTAAAAATACGATGCCTTACTTTCCGGGCCGCCGCCTCTACACCGATTTTTTCTTCCCTGCCCATTTTTTCTATGCGGCCGGGTGAAATTGCCACAATGCGCAGTTCCACCCCCAGGGAAAGGCAGAGGGAACGAACCGCTTGGCGGTCCATCGCCCGTTCTGGGGCTGGACGAATACCGTGATCCACGTGGATAGCCCGGATAGAAACGGGAAAACGGCGTCCCAGAGAAACCGCCGACGAAAGAAGGGCCGTAGAATCGGCTCCCCCCGAAAGAGCTACCAAGAGGACGGGTGCCAAAGCAGACCGTTCCCCCCTCTGTAAAGACGAAGCCAAACACGCAGTAATTTGGGAATGTACTTCGTCTTCAAAGCTCTTTTTTTCTTTCATCGGGGACCTAATAAAAAAGCAAGCCGTTCATCCCCTAGGGAACGAACGGCCTCCGTATGGTTTAAAAAGGTAAACCGTTACGCTTTTGCCGCACCGGCGGCGGAAGCCGCAGGGGTCGCGCCGGCGGCGGGAGCCGCTGAGGCCGCACCGGCGGCGGGAGCAGTGCCCGTAGCGGCGGCTTCAGCCTCGGCTTCCACGACTTCGGCCTTAGCGAATTTAACCGTCGCCACAACCTGATCCGCGTTGGAGAGGATCTTTACGTTGGCGGATAATTTTAGGTCCCGCACGTGGATAGACTGGTTTCCCTCTAGAGCGGAAACATCCACCTCGATCTTCTCGGGAAGGTCCTTGGGAAGACATTCCACTTCCAACTCGTGGAGAGGCACTTCCAAAATACCGCCAACCCGGCTACCGATCGGAACCCCTACCGTATGAACGAGAACCCGGGTCCTCAAAACCTTGTTTTTATCGATTTCGTAGAAATCGATGTGGAGGATCTGACCGTTCAAAACGTTCCGCTGGGTATCCTTTACAAAGGCTTCGTGGGTGACCCCGTCAATATTGATCTTTACGATCGTACTTTCTGAGATGCCCCGAATGCCCTTAGAAAATTCCAAAGCGTCCATATCGATGGCAAACGCCTGCCCCGAACTCCCGTAAACCACCGCGGGGATTCTACCGGCTCGGCGAATACGACCGGACTTCCGGGACCCCAAATCGTCCCGCTTGCGGGCCGTAAAACTAACTTGATCCATAGTACCACTCCTTACATCGGGAACGCGTAAACCTACGCGTTATTGCTTTTTTCTGGGACGGCAGGACTCGAACCTGCGAATGCCGGAGCCAAAACCCGGTGGCTTACCACTTGCCGACGTCCCAATAGATCTACAACTCTACCCCGGGGTCGTCTTGGACGTTCCCCGAATCGTACATATCCAAAATCCTTTTTTGTAATTCCGCCCTAAACTCCGGGTGAATAGGATGGGCCACATCCTTATATTCCCCAGCCCTCGTCTTCCTGCTCGGCATCGCGATAAATACACCGCTTTTGCCTTCGATAATTTTTACATTATGGACAACAAAACAGTCGTCAAATGTAACCGTCACGTACGCTTTCAGCTTCCCCTCTCCGGCCACTTTGCGAATCCTGATGTCGGTGATCTCCATGACGTTTCTCCTCTTTTTGTAGGCCCCAGGTATGAACGTAGCTTTATTCTACTACCGTAAAGCCCTTACGCGCAAGTGGAAACGTTAAACGAACAAAGTTCCAGGTCTCCGAAAGCGTTTTAACCGCCACTTCGGCCTTTTTTTGATCATCGAAAACCCCAAAACAGGTAGAACCGGACCCGGAAAGGGATATAAAATCGGCTCCAACGGATTTTAAATCCCCTAAACAGCGCCTATAAACAGCCGAAACGGCGTCTTCGGTAGACCGGGTTAGTACGGGAAGAAAATCGTTGAAAAAAGGCCACCCGGACGGGCGGTCCCGTAAAGCCTTTTCCAACGTGCTTTTTCCCAAGGGTCGGGACAGGGGAACCGATGCGCTCTCCCGAGAAGTATCCAAAAGCCCAAAGGCCTTTTTGGTATCGCTTTGGATACCCGGATTGACCAGCACCACCCAAAGGGAATCCAGGGAAACGTCCAGACTTTCTACTACTTCCCCTCGCCCTCCTACAAAAGCCGTGGCGCCGGATAAAAAAAATGGAACATCGCTCCCTAGTTTTTCAGCCATCCCGTATAAAATAGATTCCGGAAGCCCTGTCCCGGCTATTTTATCCAAGGCCCAAAGAGCCGCGGCCCCATCCGATGACCCGCCCCCTAAACCCGCGCCCAGGGGAATACGTTTTTCTACCGTAATCCGAAGCCCCTGATCAAAACGGGTTTGTTCCCTAAACAGGGAAACCGCCTTATGCACTATATTTTGTTCCGGCGGCACCGACCCCGGCATACGGAGGTCGCACGCGAAACGTTCTTTCAAAGACTCAAAACGCAGTTCATCACCAAAAGAAAGGGCTTGAAAAACGCTTTCCAGGTTATGGAACCCATCGTCTCGACGACCCATGACGCACAGATGGAAGTTGATCTTGCACGGTGCCGCTACTCGTATCCCATCACGCATGGTCGGTGTCGTATTATACAGAAATATCAGGTTTTGTAAAGCCACCCCAAAGGAGCCTGGTTTTTTGGAATTTTAATAGCCTAAAGGGGTGGGGTTCCAAAAAACTTTCATTGACGGCGCAAGTAGCCTATCGTATACTGAAAATGTGCGAAAACAAATAGAGGTACTTTTCCAAGACGCCGCATTATCGGTGCTTGAGGAAATCGGTTTTCAGGGTATTTCCATACGACAAACCGACGTTCAAACCCAAATCGACGCCAAGGCGTGGGAAATTGTGTCCATGGTCGGTCTCGTAGGGTCCTTGAAGGGCCATCTGGTGCTCCATTTCCCCTTGAACAGTTCCAAACCCTTTGTCGTTTCCCTGTCCAAATACTTAGGTATGGACAAGGAAGACCATTCGCTCCAATATATCAAGTCCGCCTTGGCGGAGGTGGCAAATCTGATTTCGGGAAAAGCGACGGTACTCCTTTCGGAGGAGGGGCTTGATTGTATGATTACACCGCCGACAGTCCTATCGGGGACCGCGCTAAGCCTGGTATTACCCGAATCGGACGAGCAACACGGTTTTACCGTTACTGGTAATTTTGGCGCTATTTTTTTTGTTTTAGCGCTAAAAAACAGTAAATTGATATAACCGTGGAATTATCGCACTAAATTCGTATTCCTTGATAAAAACCAGTTGACAGATGGTAAAACTCTCCCTTATGTTTCAAGGGAAATACACGTTGATAATGGAGTATGCTATGGTTCCCCACGAGACCATCAATATGGATGATTCGCTCGAAGTAACCCTTAGAACCTTCGAGCCAACCGACGGCAACCCCTTCCCCATGGCGGTATTCGACGACGATTTTGACGACGATTTCGACGACGAAGACACGGATGAGGACGAGGATTTCGACGACATGGACGAAGACGAAGACTTCGACGACGATTTCGAAGACGATTTCGAAGACGAAGACGACTTCGACAACGAAGAAGAGGATTTTGAAGACGAGGAAGAGGAAGAAGAGGAAGAAGACGACGACTTTGATTACGAAGAAGACGTGGATTACGACGATTTCGATGAATAAAGCATAGGGAAAGGGGCCATGGGCCCCTTTCCCTACAAACATTGGTTCATGCCTCGAGGTCTGTCAAAACCCGCCGATCTGACCGGTTCCTAGGGGGTGATCAGTGTAGAGATTGGGCCCCTAAACGTTCTTCCAAAGCAAGCTCCCGCCGCTCCACAGACGTTCCAAATCGTAAAAGGTCCTGGATTTCTCGGTCATTAAATGGATAACCATGGTGCCTAAATCCATTAAATTCCATTCATCGTCACTGGAAATTTTTCTCTGCCGACGAACGATTTCTATACCCCGCTGGGTGGTAAACTCCTTAACGTGCCGCTGGAGACCCTTTAGGTGGGTAATACTGGTTACGGTGGCGATGATAAAAAAATCGGTCCAGGTATTCAGTCCCCGCAGGTCCAATACTACCACGTTCATTCCCTTGTGTTCCGCCAAAAGCTGTCCCAGCTCTTTGGCTAGGAGAGCGTCCTTATCTAACAACGTATCTTCCATTGAAATCCTTCCCAATTATGATGGTAAAATCGGCTTTATATTCTAAATTTTGCGCGTCCGCCGCGGGAGCACCGCGAGCTTCGGTGACAATGGTCGGGCAATGAATGACGTCGGCGAAAACCTGCGCCATCTCCGGAGAACCGGATCGATCGATAATCTGGGTCTTCGCGTAATCGGTGGAATCGGCGTTTCCTACGGAAATCACGTCGTACCCAAACCCCCGCAGAAGGTCCGCAGTCCTTCGGGCCATACCCGATGATACGGTACCGTTGAGTACTTGAACGGTATAAACCCGGTCGGAAAGAGCCCCGTCGGTTTTCCGCGTCAACGCGGAAAGGGATTGGCTGACGATCTCTTTGATCAGACTTCCATCGTAGAATGGAAAAATCAACGGATGCCCTGATACTTCCTTTTTATTCCCCCCAACGGTTTGAACCGGGACGCGTTCCACATCCACCGCCGACAGCTCGTTAAACAGTTTATCCGTGGTCCGATGGTTCATGTTGGTAGCCAAAAGGGAATGGAAAAATGAAGACACCCCCGTCTGTTTGAGAAAGTCTTTCCGTTCTCCCAGGCGTTTTAATAGGGCTAAAAACAACCGTTCCCGCCGGGCGGCGGAAGCGCCGGGTTCCTCGTCCGGCACCGTATAAGTGGCGTACAGACGACATTTATCCCCGTCCAATCGAACCAGTCCCGGGGGAAGCAAAATAGGCGTGGGCCCTTCGTACACCTCTACCGGGTCGGGAATAAAAAGATCCACCCCATCCAACAGGTCTACCAACTGACAAAGCCGATTCAGGGGCAAGATAACCTGAAAAGGAATAGTGATTCCCAACAGATCCTGTACCGCCTTCACGTATAGGGGACTTTTTTTGCCATTGTATAGCGTATCGATGCGGTCCACCCGGTTAATAGACTGGATGATGAGTCCAATTTCTCCGGGAACGTCGAATAGGGCCGCCCGTTTCGTGGCGGGATAGTACAGGAGCACGAGAGAACTGAGGGGCTTCCCCTGATCTTCTATGACAAAAAGGGTATTGATAACCCGATCCCCCGACAGCGCGTCGGCTATGGGATCCGTTCGCAGGGAAAAGTACGCAAACAGCCCCCCCGCGGCAAGAAGCAGGACAATGGCCGCTAACAAAAAGACGCTGGAATCTAGTTTTATCCTCCTCATCCTTCAGTTCCCCCTCGCGAGTATTGTAACAATGCCCTTGTCTCCTCCGAAAGTTCCCTTCCCTTGGATTGAAGGTACGCCGCCGTATCCTGGAGAACCTTATAAAACAATCGATCCAACCCCTCGGTTTGCGCTAAGACCCGTAATTCGCCCCGGACGCCTGTCCGGGATGGTTCAATTTTATCAGCCACGTACACTATTTTGGCTAGGGGCCCCATACCGATAGCTCCGGTGGTATGAAAGCGAATGGCCTCCAGAACAGCTTCGGTTTCCACTCCAAAACGGCTTTTTAAAAGGACCGCCGCGGCCCGGGCGTGTAAGAGAGAGGGCTTCGCTTCTTCTAACGGGGAAAGTGAGAGCCCATCCACCAGAGCCAGCTCTTTGAGCTGGTCATCGGCCATCCCTTTACAAAGATCGTGGGCTATACCCGCCAAATACCCCTGGGCGGGGGGTAACCCAAAGCGGGAACAAAGGTCCTGGGAAAAAAGGGCCACCTGCCGACTATGGAGGAACCGGTTCCGGGGTAGCAGGGATCGGGCGTACTCTTCCACCCGGGATATAAGGGTGATAGGGGGCTCCGGGGAACCTTCAGGGGCCAAGGGATCCGCCGTGTACCCGTACAGCCGGCGATCCTGTATTAGATCCCTCGCTCCGGGGGGAACCAAATATTTCCAGGCTTGGCCTTCCGATATGCGCCGTCGAATTTCGTTGGACGCCACGGAAATAATATCATTTCTCAGATCCCTGTGGGGATAGGGAAAGGATACGGGGGTTTGAAACAGCCGGCGGGCTAGGATAAGATCTGTCCGCTGGGCCAGTTCTTCGGCGTTTCTCCAACCGGGAAAACCCTCGATTAAGTCATCCCCCAGTACCAGACCGATTTTCCCCCGGGGTTTATAACGGTTTTCTATATCGTTTAGGGTATCGATGGTATAGGAGATCCCCTGTCTTTTAATTTCACAGTCATCTACCCCGATCCGGCCGTCGGCCCCCACGGATGCTAGCAGAAGGTCCAGACGGTCTTCGCTGGAAACCCCCTGACCGCTTTCTTTAAAAGGGGATTGGAACGATGGAATTAGGAGTATTCGATCGTAATGGAACGTCGAAAGCACCGCGTCCGCCAACGCCAGGTGGCCCACATGGACCGGGTTAAAACTTCCCCCCAGGATCGCTAAGGTCACGCCCCTTCCACCTCATTCTGTTCCATGCGACCAATCATAGCCATAAATGCGGCGGCCACCTCGTTCAAGCCTTCACCGGAAAACACCGAAATTCCCAGCACCCGCTCTTCGGGATACTTGGTCCGTAACTCTTGCAACGCCTCGGAAGTACCCTCCAGGTCTAATTTTGTGCCGATTAACACCCGTTCCTTGGCGACCAAGTCCGGAGAAAAGGCTTCTAATTCCTTTAAAAGGGTATCAAAGGCGTTCAGATACTGGGGCTCCGAAAGGTCGATTAAAAACGCCAAACCCGCAGTCCGGCTTATATGCTTTAAAAACCGAATACCGAGCCCCGCGCCGTGGGAGGCCCCCTCGATGAGGCCAGGAATATCCGCCAGGATGATATCCCTATCGTCCACCGTCAGGATGCCCAAATTGGGAATTTTGGTGGTAAAAGGATAGGGAGCGATTTTTGGCCGGGCGTTGGTAAACCGGTCCAACAGGGATGATTTTCCCGCGTTAGGAAATCCCACAAAACCGATATCCGCCATAACCTGCAATTCTACCTTTAGCCGCCGGCTGGGACCCCGTTGACCCTCCAGGGCCCTGCGGGGAGCCTGGTTCGTGGAGGACTTAAAATGTACGTTCCCCCAGCCACCGTTTCCTCCCTTTAAGAAGAGGAATTTCCCTTCGTCGGTCCCAAAATCACGGATGACCTCGTCCGTATCCGCGTCTTTGATAATCGTTCCCGGGGGAACGGGTACCAGGATATCCGCGCCGTTACGGCCGTACCGCTGGGAACCCTCCCCGTCTCGGCCGTTTTCGGCCTTAAAGGTCTGCTTATACCGAAGGTGAGCCAGGGTTCTAAGGTTGCGGCGAACCTCGAAAATGACGTCCCCCCCCTTACCCCCGTCACCGCCGGAAGGCCCGCCCATGGGAGCGTACTTCTCCCTTCTAAAGGCTACACAACCGTTTCCACCGTTTCCCGCTACAACTTCAATAATCGCTTCGTCCGCAAATTTTTGCATAACACCATAAAAACAAACGGCGCGCCCTCTGGACGCGCCGCGCATTCAGCCACAGGGTCCCCAGCGGTTCCCCCCGGTTGATGATTATTCGTTCGCCGCGGCGAGCTGAACGCCGACGAGCTTACGTCCCCTGCGCTGGGTAAACGACACCAAGCCGTCTACCAAAGCGAACAGGGTGTAGTCGGAACCGCAACCCACGTTTGTTCCGGGATGAATTTTTGTACCCCTCTGTCGAACAATAATGGTCCCCGCTTTGACGTAGGATCCCCCAGAAGCCTTAATACCCAAATACTGGGGATTCGAATCCCGACCGTTTTTTGCTCCGCTTCCGCCCCGTTTTCGCGCCATGTTATTCCCTCCGTTCAGTCCGTATACGTACATCGCAATAGTCCGGGTAATCGTGGGCCACCGAAACCAGACCTTCGGATAAACAAGCCGTCACCCCAGAAAGGAACTCGGCCTTTTCCCCGCTATAATCGGTTTCCATCCACGAGGAACCCCTTCGCGGGGCCCCTCCCCGAACCGTAATCCCCTCCGTTTGGGAGAGAACCCTTAGGGCCGTTCTTACCAATACGGAAACGGCGGCGCACACCACGTCACCCCCCGCTGGCCCTTTGCCGGCATGACCCTCCACTCGGCAGGATCTCAATAACCCCGCCTCGTCAAGGACCATATCGACTGTAATCATAGAGGCTTTACGCCCCGACTATGTCCTGAATCCGAATCAGGGAGTATTGCTGACGATGTCCCTGTTTACGACGGTAATCCTTTTTAGGCATATACTTAAACACGATAATTTTATCGCCCTTTCCGTGATTTTCCACCACCGCGGTAACCTTAGCGCCCTTAACGTAGGGAGCGCCCACAGAAACCGTATCGCCGGAAACGAGAAGCACCGAATCAATATCGACCGCGGAACCCACATCGGCGGAGATCCTATCAACTTTTAACAGGGCGCCCTTTTCGGCCTTGTATTGTTTACCCTTGAATTCGACTAATGCGTACATGTACGTTCATCCTCTATAAGTATGAATAATAAGCGTTTGTACTTATACAACGCGCAGGGCCTTTACGTCAATAGCGGAACGGCCCAGAGGAACCACCCCGCTAAATCTTGGAGTTCTTCGCGGCGACTTGGGATACCTATTTTTTTACTACGGCTTTTTTCCGCTGGAGCCGGTCCCCTTGATTTATAAGGCTTTGCATAAGGATAAAAGCAAAAATCAGCAGGCCTACGACGATCCGGGTCCACCAAGAACTGAGGGTTCCTTGAAAATTGATTATGGTTTGGATAGTACCTAAAATCAAGACTCCCACGATGGAGCCGCCGATGGAACCGACACCTCCGGTAAGCAGGGTTCCCCCCATTACCACCGCCGCTATGGCGTCCATATGGAGATCCTTACAATGGAGGGCGTACCCCGACAGCATATAGAAGGTAAACACCACCCCCGCAACCCCGGCGCATAGCCCATTGATAGTATAAATCAAAACCTTAGTCCTACGAACCGGTAAGCCCATCAAGATAGCCGACGGTTCTGATCCGCCTATGGCGTAAATCGTTCGCCCAAAACGGGTGTACCGAAGAAGCCACCACCCGATTATGGCCACAACCAGGAAAATAAGTACGTTGATCGAGATAAAATCCCCCGTGGGTAATTCTATTGCCGCCATACTCACCGAACGGTACCAATCGTTGTCTATATTGATCGTATCGATACTGATGAGGTAGCAGGCCCCTCGGGCAAAAAACATCCCCGCCAACGTGGCAATAAAGGGTTGAACTTTAAAAAATTCAATCATAATTCCCTGAAAAGCTCCAATACTGGAGGCTGCTACCAGGACAATAAGGATCACCCAGACCGGAGGTACTTCCTTTTGGAGCAGATCCGCGGAAATCATGGTTACCAGGGCTACTACCGAACCTACCGATAGATCGATACCTCCCGAAAGGATGACCATAGTCATACCCACCGCGGCAATACCCAAAAAAGCGTTGTCTATAAAGAGATTGATGAATACTTGAATGCTGAAAAAGTTGGGATACGCTACTGACCCAGCGGCGTACATAATAATAAACAGAGCCAGGGTAACTAGAAAGGGTAAATGCTTATTTTTCATACCGCACCCCGCGAAAAAGCGTTCTTCCGGCCTAATAAGAATAGAGCCCTAAAGTTTTCCGATTGCAACATAGAAACCAGGAAAACCACGATCGATTTGATGACCAGGTTGACTTGAGGAGGGACGCCGATGGAATAGATGGTCGTGGTAAGGGTCTGAATAATGATTGCACCCAGAATTGACCCGCCAAGGCTGAATTTACCGCCATTGAGCGATGTCCCTCCAATAACCACCGCCAAAATCGCGTCCAGCTCAAACAGGTCACCCGCGTTGTTTCCATCGGCGCTTTTAACGTTAGAACTGACTAAAAGTCCCGACACGCCCGCACAAAAAGCGCAGAAAGCGTAAGACCAAAATACGATCCGTCGTTCTTGTATTCCCGAATAACGGCTGGCGGTCCGGTTAACGCCTATGGACTCCAAGAATAGTCCCAGGGCGGTTTTACGGGTAATAAAAATCACCAGGGCCAACACCGCCAGGAGCAGGTAAAGCGAAAAGGGGATGCCCAAAAAAGTTCCGTTACCGATAAAAAAGTAAGGGGTGTAATATATAGTGATTATTTGGCCGTTGGTAACCAGTTGGGCGATACCCCGACCAGATACCATTAAGATAAGGGTCGCCACTATGGGCTGGATTTTCCAACGGGTAACCAGAACCCCATTCCACATGCCCAACACCAGGGCTACCGCCAGGGCCGCCGGGATAGCGACACCCATAGGGGTTCGGGTTACCAGGATCTGCTGATCCCCCTGGAGAACCAGTTCCCCACCGATCAAATAGGCCGCCACGGCTCCCGAAATCGCGACCACCGATCCGACGGAAATGTCTATCCCCCCCGTAGCGATTACCAAGGTCAAACCGATGGCGATAATGCCTATATAGGTGGATCGATTCAAAATATCCACCAAAATCCCCGAAAAACGGCCATCCTTCCATTCTACAACGAGGAAATCTTTGGTCAGAAAGAGATTTATAATAACCAAAAGTAAAAGGACCATGAGGGGCCAAAAGAGGTTAAACTGCTGAAGGGAACGTACTTTTACTTTCATGTCAGGCATCCTCCTGGGCAATTAAACGCATAATAGTGGGCTCTTCGATATCCGAACCTTCCGCTTCCGCGATTTTCTTTTTGTCCCGAAACACCACAATTCTATCGCTCGTGGCGACCACTTCTTCTAATTCGGAAGAGATAAACACAATCGAGATGCCTTCGTTTCGTAATTGGGCTATCCGTTGAAGGATTTCTCCCTTGGCTCCCACATCGATTCCCCGGGTCGGTTCGTCCAAAATAAGAATAGAGGGTGTAGTTGCCAGCCATCGGGCTAAGAGCACCTTCTGTTGGTTTCCCCCCGACAAAGTCTTTACGGGTCGGTCAGCGTTTGGTGTTTTAATATCCAATACCTTAATGAAATTTTGCGCGATTTCTTCCTGATCCTTTCGGGAAAGATACCGAAGGATCCCTTGTTTAGCTTGCAAAGCAAGTATTATGTTTTCCCGAACCGAAAGATCTCCCACCAAGCCTTCTGTTTTTCGATCCTCTGGACAGAAACCGATTCCCTCCATTATGGCATCCCGGGGTGACGACAGATGAACTTCCCGCTGGTCTTTGTAAACGGTTCCTTCGGTCGCCCGTTCCGCGGCGAACAGCAATTTAGCGGTTTCGGTACGACCGGAACCCAAAAGTCCCGCCAGTCCTACGATTTCTCCCCGACGAAGGGTTAAATCGATGGGTTTTAAGTACCCCGTTTTGCCCAATCCTTTGATATTCAGAATTTCCTCTGTCGTTCCACCGGATTGTTTTTCCCTATGTACCAGATTAGAAGCTAATTCGGCGGGATCTTTTCCCACCATTTGGCTGATTAAATCAATTTTAGAAAGCTCCGAAGCGACCGAAGTTCCCACGAACTCACCGTTTCTTAGGACGGTAATTCGATCGGACACGGCGTATACCTGATCAAGAAAATGGGTAACGAAAAGGATCGCCAGCCCCTCTTGCTTTAGTTTTCTAAGAATAAGAAAAAGCCGTTCCACCTCCGCTTCGTCCAAGCTGGAGGTAGGTTCGTCCAAAATAAGAATATCCGAACGGACGCAGAGAGAACGGGCGATAGCCACCATCTGCTGAATCGCCAGGGAATAGGAACCCAACGGCCGAGCGGGATCTATGTCCAAATCCAGTTTTTCTTTTATGTTTTTTTTCGCTTCCGAAAGCATGGTTTTCCACGAAATACCCCAGACTTTACGGGGTTCCCTGCCCAAAAGCAAGTTTTCCGCCACCGAAAGGTTGGGACAAAGGTTCACTTCCTGGTACACGGTAGCTATTCCCAGGTCTTGAGCGTGTTCAGGCGATTCCACCTGGACCGGTTTGCCTTTTAAAAGGATGGTTCCCGTATCGGGTTTGTACACCCCCGTAAGAATTTTAATAAGAGTAGATTTTCCCGCCCCGTTTTGTCCCATCAGGGCGTGAATTTCCCCCGACTTTAAAGAAAAATTAACCCCCGAAAGGGCTCGTACACCGGGAAAATATTTTGATATATTCTTCATAGAGAGCATCGTTTGATCTTCCATGCCGTTACGCTCCTTCCGTAAATAAGGAGGGCGTTTCGGAACCACCGAAACGCCCGGATGCCATTTTTACTTATTTAATATTTACGGCTGGGGAATACGGAGGCGGCGAATTCCGCAGGGTAAACCCCTTCGTTGGTGACAATCCGTTTGGGAAGAGGCTTCTTCGCCACCAGATCCTTCACCGCCGACATTAACTGGTCCCCTAACAGGGGGGAACATTCGACGGAACAGTTCAATTTACCCGCTATCATGGCTTCAAAAGCGCCCTTTACCCCGTCCACCGATACAATTACGATATCTTTTCCCGGTCGTAGTCCGTATTCTTCGATCGCTTGGATAGCACCGATGGCCATATCGTCGTTATGGGCGTACAGTACGTTGATATTTTTCCCTTCCGCTTTTAAGAAGGCTTCCATGACTTCCTTACCCTTGGCCCGGGTAAAATCGCCGGTTTGGGACCGAATGATTTTATAGTTGGGGAAGGGTTTCATAATGTCTTCAAAGCCTTTCTTTCGATCAATGGCAGGAGCCGATCCGACGGTACCTTGGAGTTCCACAATATTTACCGGTTTATCGGTGTGCATATAGCCCAGGAGCCACACCGCAGCTCGACGGCCTTCTTCCACAAAATCCGATCCCATGAAGGTCACGTAAAGGCTGTCGTCCTTTACATCCACCGAACGATCCGTAAGAATTACGGGAATTCTTGCCCGCTTCGCTTCCTGTAAAACCGTTTCCCAGCCCGTTTCCACTACCGGCGAAAAGGCGATGACATCGACTTTTTGGGCGATAAAGGAACGGATAGCCTTAATCTGGTTCTCCTGCTTCTGCTGGGCGTCGGCAAATTTCAACTCGATCCCCGCCGCCGCCGCGG
This sequence comes from uncultured Treponema sp., assembly GCA_964425215.1. Lineage (GTDB taxonomy): Bacteria > Spirochaetota > Spirochaetia > Treponematales > Breznakiellaceae > CAYRLW01. Next base: position 42,228 of record CAYRLW010000005.1, on the reverse strand, counting down.
ACGCTTTAATCGATTCGGTGTTCGCGGTTCGCCATTCGCTTTCCGCGCCGATTTGAGAGAAACCCAACACGATTTTTTTATTGGATTGGGCGAAGCCGTTTAAAGCTCCTAGGGTGATGAGTGCGCACACTCCCGCGAATAACTGTACTGATTTCTTCATAATCTCCATGCCTCCTTTGTGGCTATTGAGAGGATGGATATAGGTTAAAACAGAATTCCCTATCCGTATTTAGACGATTCGGTTATTTTGTGTACGATAACGCACTGGGTCTTTTCGGTTTAAAAGAAAAATTTAGTATCGGCGCCGTGGTAGGGCCGAACGGGCTATCTCCGCAGGGAATACCTCTTCCGACGTGATAATCCGGGTTGGTAGTTCCTTCCCATCGAAATAGTCCTGGATAACCTTCATCAGTTGGGGGCCTAACAGGGGAGTACATTCGACGGTACAGTTAAGCTTTCCGGCGAGCATGGCCTGGAAAGCTTCTTTTACCGCGTCTACGGATACAATAACCACGTCTTTTCCGGGCTTAAGGCCCGCCGCCTCTATCGATTCGATAGCCCCCAGGGCCATGTCGTCGTTATGGGCAAAGAGTACGTCGATCCGGTTCTTTTCCGTCGCGAGAATTTGTTTCATCGCGGCCTTCCCTTCGTCAAAGTAGAAATTTGCCACCTCGGATCGGATGATTTTATACTCCGGGTGGGAAGCCAGCGTCATTTCGAAACCCCGTTTCCTGTCAATGGCGGGGGCCGAACCGATGGTACCTTGAAGCTCCACAATATTGATCTGCCCATCGACGGTGGGATGATTTTTCATATAGGAAAGGAGCCACCGAGCCGCTCGACGGCCCTCTTCCAGAAAATCAGAGCCAATAAAGGTGGCCCAAAGGGTATCGTCTTTAATACCCACCTCCCGATCCGATAAAATCACCGGGATGCCTGCGGCTTTTGCTTCCCGGAGAACCGTTTCCCAACCGGTTTCTACGATGGGTGAAAAGGCTATGATATCTACCTTTTGCTGTATAAACGATCGAATCGCGGCGATTTGATTTTCCTGCTTCTGTTGTCCATCCACAAAGGATAGATCGATTCCCGCACTTTTAGCCGCCTCCTTTATGGATCGGGTATTGGTTATTCGCCATCGGCTCTCACTACCAACTTGAGCAAATCCCAAACGGATAGCTTCTTTATTAGACCGGGGATGCCGCAGGGAAACGTAGGGATCCGTGGTTACATTAACCGTATCGGGGGTTACCTTTCGGATACGGAGGTAGATTTTTTTGGGGATACCGGGTTTTTTTTCCAAAATATCCCAAGCATAGTTTACCGCTTCCTTTCCCCCGGTAGGACAAATAAAGGTAGCCGCCAAAAGGCCCCGACGGAGTAAATCCAACCCCCCATTTGTGCCCTCAAGTCCGTCCACACCGATAATTTTAATATCCCGAACCCCGGATTTTTGAGCCGCCAAAATCGCGCCGTAGGCCATGGCGTCGTTTTGAGCTACGATAATGTCCGGAGGAGACCGTTTTGAGAAAAGAGAAATCAAACCATCTTCCGCTTGATCCCGGAGCCAATCGGCGGTAACGGTTTGAACCGTCTTAATAGCTGGATGCCGTTGTATTTCTTCTCGAAAACCTAAACTTCGATCGATGGTGGGCGGAGATCCCGAACGGCCCTGAACTTCCCAAACCTTTCCACCCTGGGCGCCTAAAAGATCCGAAACGTAACGCCCCGTCTCCCTGCCGATTAATTGATTATCCGGACCGATGTAGAGGGTATAATCGTACCCCTCCACTGCCCGATCCAGAACAATGACGGGGATGTTTTGGTAGGCCTCCGTAACAATAGGAGTAAGGGCTCGAGAATCGGTAGGGGAAATAATAAGAAGATCCACCCCATAACTTAAAAGGCGTCGGACGTCCTCCACCTGGCGGTCGCTGGAGTCCACCGCATCGGTAACAATAACCCGCATATCGGGATAGTTTTTCGCCTGTTGGGTTACCTCTTCGGTCATGGTAATCCGCCATGGTTCGGACAGGTTTGCCTGGGAAAAACCAATGAGTTTATTCACTCCCTGGGTAACGTCGCGGTAAGGATTCCAGGGCCTAATCATCAAAAACCATAGTAACAAAAAAACCATTCCCAGGGCGGACGCCCAGAGAATGTATTTATTGATTTTTTTCATAAGCTCCGTCGTTTTTTAAGCTACCGCCTCTTTTATATTCCGATGGTGGAAAACCTAACACGTTCTTGAACGCCCTACTAAAGTAATGCTGGCTTCGATATCCTACCTTTTCAGCCACTTCGTAGATCTTGATGGCGGGATCAAGCATCAGCTCCATGGCGTGGTTAATTCGCACTCGGCTTAAGAAGTCTATAAAAGAATACCCCGTGGCTTGTTTAATCAAACGGGATAGATATCCGGGACTAATTTCCAACTCCGTAGCGGCTTCTTCCAGGGACAATTCGGGGTAAGAATAATTCTTTTCTATGTATTGTTCCGCCAATAGCACAAAGGTTTGGAGGTTTTCCTTTTTAGATAATTCTTTATGAGCTTCCTCGTACAAATCTTGTACCGTTTTAAGAGCCCCATCATTTTCGTTCCGGGTATCCATTAGTACGATCAATGCCCGATGGTGGGTAGCATCCTCTATGGCCATTTCGATCGCTGGTATTATTTTTTCTACTTGTTTTTTGTTTTGATCTCCCAAGGCAACTACCGTATCCAACAAATCAATAACCACTAAAAAAGAGGGGGGAAGCAGTTCCTTTACCGCGGCCTTTATTGTGTAGGTTAATAAATTCCTGTAACCGCATCGGAGAGAATTATTTTTTGTTGGCCGTTCCTCTAAACGTAGGGCAACCAGGGTTTGGATAGCCGTAAGGTTCAAGGAAAGAAAACTCTGGGTCTCCTCAATATCGGATTTGGAAAGAATACCCCTTAGCCAATCGATAATAAACCGTTCTTGAAAAATCTCTTTATTGGCAATTAACTGTTGTCGAGCCCAAACAACGTACCGGTTTGTCGCTCTCCGGAGGGTTAATTCATTTTTTGCCCGTTCCAGAGTACGGCGAAGTTCCTCCTCGTCCACCGGTTTTAACAAATATTCAAAAACTTTTAAAGAAACGGCTCTTCGAGCATAATCAAATTCATCGTGACCTGAAATAATGATAACCAACCAATCGAAGGATACCTGATCCAATTTTTCAATCAATTCAAGGCCGTTTAAAAAAGGCATACGGATATCTAAAAACAAGATATCTGGAAGTTGGGCTTGGGCCTGTTCAAAGGCTTCCTGCCCATCCTCCGCTTCCGCTACAACCGTAATTTCTCCATCGATCCGCTCTAAAAGGGATCGTAAGCCTCGCCTGATTTTTGGTTCGTCGTCCGCGATAAGAGCTTTCCACACGATGTTATCCCTCCACTATGGGATGCCGTAAAAGTACGGTAGTACCTTTGCCCCAAACGCTGGTATACGAAATTCCATAGGAATCTCCAAAACTCAGTCGGATCCTTTCGTGGACATTACGGGCCCCAAATCCAATATGTCCGCCCTCGCCCCAATCGGCGACCGCGTCTGTCTTTGGTGGAACTTTATGGAACAATTCTTCTTGGAGCTTTTGAAGCCGTTCGGGGGTCATACCAATACCATCATCCTCCACCGTAAAGAGCAGATCGTCCCGGTCCCGTTCTACGCTGATCCAGATATGCCCTGGTCCCCGACGTTCCTTAATACCGTGATAGATGGAATTTTCCACCAGAGGTTGTAGAATGACCTTTAATACCCGGCATTGCTCTAACGCGGGGTTTACAAAAAGACTATAGTTAAATTTATCCTCGTACCGAATTTTTTGAATATACAGATAACTTTCTACATGACGGAATTCCTCTTCCAAGGCGATCATCTCTTGACCCTTAGAAAGTCCGATGCGAAAAAGACGAGTTAGGGCGGTTACCATTTGTACAATATCCTGGGCTCCGTGTTCTTGGGCCATCCATTGAATCGTATCCAGGGTGTTGTATAAAAAATGAGGTTTAATTTGCTCCTGTAATACCCTCAATTCGGTTTCCCGTTTCCGCTGCTGTTCCTGATAAACCTGGTCGATCAAATTGCTTATTTCTTCGATCATCCGATTAAAAGAATGACCCAGCTGTCCAATTTCATCGTACCGTTGTTCCAAAAAGCGAATAGTAAAATCCCCTGTTTCCGCTTGACCCATCAGGCTTCGGAGTTTTTCAACGGGTCGGGCAATGGTCGACGCGAAGAAGAGGGAAAGGAGTATCGCCAAAAGAATCGTAATCCCCCCAACCACAAGGGCGTACGAACGGATCAACGTCACCTCCCGCAGGGCGCTCTGAATTGAAAAAACCCCGGCGGTAGTCCAACCGGTATAGGAGGATTGCTTATACAGAATTTGAAAAACCTCGTCATGGTAACGCCGGAGCATACGCCCAGCGGTATCCGTTAGCTGACGAGGCGCGACCCGGTATACCGTTTCATTGATAGGAGCAAAGACCAACTCCCCGTTTTGATCGGAAATATACAAGTAACCATCCCTTCCTAAAGAAGAATCGGCTAAAAGTTCCCGAATACTTTCCAACCGAAGGTCGATAAGAATGGTACCCACGACTCGATTAAAATGCTCGGAATCGTGAACCGGTTTTACTATGGATACCACGTCATCCGCCCCTAGGCCTCGAAGACTTCGAATATTTCTTCCAATAGGACGGGAAATGATAGTAATCGATGAGGGCGAACCTGCGGCTTTTAGATACCAGCTTTCCAAGGTAAGAGGGTCCCGGGTGATCCGAGAATAGTCGTTGCTTAAGGCGCGATCATCCGCAGCAATGAGCATAATTCCAGCAATCTCCTTATGGGTGGCTAAACAGGAGGACATAAAAGAGAGGGCTTCTCTCCGTTGCTTTTGCTCATCTTCTTTTGAACCCATAAAAAATGAACGAACGGGAGGGAAGGCTTCCAAGAGGGCGCTCATTTTTTCTATATTGATGACCAAATATTCGAGGTTTTTATCTACCTGGGCGATCATACGCAGGGTATGATCGATCACCTGGTTTTCCATGGAATGGGAGTAGAGTAACGGTCCGACAACCCCCAGGGTAACCACCGGTAAAACCAGGAGAACGAGGAATGAAAAAAGCAACCGATTCCGGATAGATAGATGAACTTTCACCACAGAATATTATTATACCATGAGAAATGGTCCATCTATTGTGTAGTTTACCGTTAAAATGTGTACTTTTCCGGAATTAAGCCCCCCTCTACATGGCCTCCAAAAAGGGGACGCAGATAAGCTGAAGAGCGTCCCGGAGGATACGAAGGGTTGCCCGAGCTAGGGCTAAACGGGTGGCTGCGAGATCGGGGGTGGGGGCGTTCAAAATGGGGCAATCGTGGTAAAACCGGCTAAAGGCCTTGGACAGGTCGTATAAGTAGGTAGCCACGATGGAGGGGTCCATTTTGGTGGCCGCGTCTTCCACGGACTCGGTGTAGTTGCTCAGGGTCTTGGCCAGTTCCCATTCCGCTTCCTCGGTCAAAAGTTCCGGCCGTATGGTTCCCCGGGACGCGGCGCTTCCCTTTTCTTTTTTAAGCATAGATGAAATTCGGGCTCCCATGTACTGCAGATAGGGGCCCGTGTTGCCGTTAAAGGAGAGGGATTCCTTGGGATTAAAGAGCATATCCTTGGTGGGGGATATTTGCAAAAGGTAATAATGCAGGGCCCCCAGGGCGATTTTCTCCGCCACCGCGTCCCCGTCTCCTACCGCTTCTTCCCGGTCCTTTTCTCGAATTTCCCGCAGAGCCATGTCCTTCAGGCTGTCGATCAGATCATCCGCGTCCACCACGGTACCCTCGCGGCTTTTCATTTTTCCCTCCGGCAGGTTAACCATACCGTAGGACAGGTGGTACAGGTTGTTCGCCCAGGAGAACCCCAGTTTATCTAAAACCTTAAACAAAACTTTAAAATGGTACTGCTGTTCCGAACCCACCACGTAGACCAGCTGGTCGAACTCCCAATCCCGGCGTCGGGAAATCGCGGTACCAATATCCTGGGTGATATAGAGGGACGTACCGTCCTTACGAAGTAAAACCTTTTTATCCAGCCCCTCCGCGGTAAGGTCTATCCAAACGGAACCATCCTCATCCTTATAAAATATTCCCTTTTCCAGACCCCGCAGGACCTCGCGTTTACCTTCCAAATAGGTTTGGCTTTCAAAATAATAACGATCAAAGGATACCCCGGTCCGCTCGTAGGTTTTTTTTATCCCCTCCACGGCCCATTCGTTCATCCGTTTCCAAAGTTCTACCGTCGGACCATCCCCGGCTTCCCACTTTAGGAGCAGTTCCTGGGCCCGTTTTTCCGCCGTGGGGTCCTCTTGGCTTAGCTTATGGAACCGAACGTACCAATCTCCCACAAAACGATCGCTTTTTAGACCCGCCGACTCGGGGGTGCTTCCATTACCCTGTTCCATATAGGCCAGCATGGATTTGCAAATATGTATTCCCCGGTCGTTGATGATGCACACCTTATGGACCTGGGCTCCGCAGGCGGCCAAAATACGGGATATGCTTTCGCCTAGCACATCGTTTCGGAGGTGCCCCAAATGGAGGGGCTTATTGGTATTCGGGCTGGAAAATTCGACCATTATGCGCCGCCCCGAAAGTTTGGTCGGCCGACCGATGGAAATCGCTTCGTTTAAGACCTGTTCCAGCAGGCCGGAAATTACGGAAGCCTTGGCTAGCCGAAGATTGATGTAGGGCCCCTCGGCAAACACCTGTCCCAGATCCTTACAGATCCCATTTTCCGAAATTTTAGATACCACCGCCTGGGCAATTATCGGAGGAGCCTTCCGCAATACCTTTGAAAAGGGAAACATGGGAAAGCCCAAATCCCCCAATTCCGGCTTGGGGGGAACCTCCACGATAACCTGTTCGTCTTGGATTTGAATATCCAGGCCCGCTTCTTTGGCCAGCTGGGTAAGAGCCCTGGCGATACAATTTTTCCACTGATGCTTTAAATCTGTCATCCCGCGTCCTTCGTGAATTTTCCAACCATAGCGGCCATACGGGTATACGTCTGGGAGCCCTCCCTGCGGAAAGAACCAAGCCGATCATCCGAATAGGTACAGTCTTCGCACACGGCGATATTCCGCACCCCCGCCCGCGCTAATAATCGCCCATTTGCCGCCTGAAGATCAATATGCCATCTTTTTTCACCCTTCCCTTCCCGCCAAACCACCGGGCCGAGGGGATACGGTCCCCCGGGCCCACCAAACTCTGCATCAAAAGACCGTGCCCGTTCTTCGTCCACCGTGTAGCAAGCTCCCCGAATACAGGGCCCCAGGATCGCCGCTACCCCTGCAGGTGGGGTGTTCCACCGTTGGGCCATCAGATCTAGAGCCCGTAAAACGATGCCCGTACCCTTCCAACCCGAATGGACCAGGGCCAGGGGGACGCCGGAACGGGCAGAAGAACCCAGGGCAGTCGTGTCGATCAGGTAAATCGGCAGACAATCGGCGACGGTCACCGAAAGCCAGGTGTCGGGGAGAGCGGAAACAAGCCCATCCGCCTTTTCCGAAGGAAGGGCTCCCCGGTCGCCGTCCAGGACCAGGATGTCCTTAGAGTGGGTTTGCACGCAGGAAAAGAGCCTCTCCGGGGGAATACCCAGACGATCGCGGAGGGCGGTGCGGGCGGGATTTTCCGAATCCGGCGAATAGGTCATGGAGCCGGCCTCCCGGGACGAAACGCACCCACCGTATTCGGGGACGACGACTCCATCCATGAGGAAGGGAAAAAGGGCGTAGGAGGAGGATTGGGAAAAGGAAAGTTTAAAGGGATACAGGCGCACGGTTACACACCCGTTTCCATGGCGTCAATTTCACCGATTAGTTGTACCGTTTTTTCTATCCTTTGCAAAGCGTTGCGGAGAACCGCCAGGTAGGAACCGCCCTTTCCCGAAAGGCTACCCAGGTTAACCAAGGAATCGTATTTTCCCCCCGCTTCTCCGTTTAAAATACCCCTTAAAATATTGATTAAAGAACGAAGCGAGCGGGAGGCCCGATCGATAATTCCAGAGGCCTCCTCCGAGGCCTCCATCTCGAGGGATTGGATTTTTCTCCGTTTTACCGAAAGGGCGATCATTTCGGACTGGACCAGACGGTACCGTTTACCGATATCCCCTGAGGGGGCGATTTTGGCCAACAAAGCGTGAATTTCGTCCCCCAATTTTAATAAACTGTTGTAGGCTTCCGTAAACTCCGAACGATTTTCCTTTTTATAAAATTCCCCATCGATTAAAATCGGCTTTAGGGCCCTATTAAGCTCGTTCAAAAAGATCGATTGATAAAAGGTTAAAAGGAATGAAAGCATAAAGGATTTTTTTAGAAGAATTCCTTCGGTATTTGTATCATTGGCCACGTTTTCTAAGGTTTGAAGGGGAATACCGTTAAAAAAGGAACTAAAGGTCTCGGTCAAAGTTTCGCGCCGCCGTTCCCGGAGAAACCGTTCGTACCGTTCCTCGATCCTCCTTTTCCAATAATCACGAAATACCGCGAACCAATCCTCTCCTCCGCTGATCACCTGGGGCAAGTAGGCCAAGTTTCGGCTCGCGCACCGTAAAATAGCGGTTAAGGGAATGCGCTGGTTAAATTGACGGATCCTGGCAAGAGCTTCTTCCGAACGGGTTAGGAGTTTTTCGGTCTCCGTTGCCATATCAAAGGCCGGTTCGTCCATCCTATCCTGAAGAAGGAATACAAAAAGGGATTCCAACAGGGGAATCGACGGGGGTGTTTTTAGGGAGATCAGTATATTATTGAGCGCGTACAACTGGTCCAGAATAAGATACGCCGGACAGGATGATCCATCGCTGGTCACATCGTGGGAAAAGGATGAAATCAGTCTATCGTACAGAAAAGAGGAAAGTTCCCAAAGGCATTGGAGGGATCGGGCATTTTGGTACATCCTCCGACGTTGGGTTTCATCGATGGTTTGTAGAATATCGTCTAAAGCCTTGTAGGCCATCTGTTTAATATGGGTTTCCTGGGCGGAAGAATTGCTCTGGGCAATCAGTTGGGGATCCGTTTCTTGCATAAGCCTCTGGTACGTAAAATCCATTTCCAGGGAGAAGAGAAAGGCAAAAAAACCACTCTTATCCCGGCTGAACCCCGTATCCAGGGCATCGTAAAAAAAGCGGGCGCTTTCTTTTAGGGAGTTCAGTTCCTCCAGGAACCCCGGAAGGAGCAGGCCCCGGCGGTAATCGTAGAGCCCCGGAGCTCGGGATTCAACGCTAGAACCTAAATGGGCGATAAGCGAATTTTCAAATAACCGAACCGGGGGCTTGCTTTTTATTAAACCCCACAGAAAATAAAACAATCGGGAGTACCAGGGAGCCTCCCGGAATCGGCGCTCAATATCTACCGTTTCGGGTAGTTCCTCTTCCCTAAAGAGCGGATCCATAGCCCCATTTCCATGGGAAGACAACTTGGCCAATAGGGCCCTTCGTTCTTCCATGGAAAGACTGGCGGCTAAACGATCAAAGGTCGATGATTCGCTCATACCTTGACTATAAGGTCATTAGGGATAGTCGGTCAATCTTTTTATAGTGTCACGAAGATTAGGGAAAAAGTAAAAAAGATTTAAACAAAAAAGGGTGTTCAACCCGTATAGAGGATATTTCTCTATACAGGAGCAATCCCATGTTTACCCCTCCCTTTTGTCCTAATAAATTGAGGTTCTTTCAAAAGTCTCTGAGTTTTGAAAGAACCTCAATTGTGTTGTTTTCATCAAATTATATAGATCGAGAGGTCCGGAAGGATCGGGCGAACTTTCGCCGGGAGACCACAAATCAATCCCAAAACGGGGCGAATTGCATGTCCCGGCTCTACGGGTACGCTGAACCTCAGAGAAAGCTTTCCCTAATCTTCGTGACACTATTGACGTAGCCCCTAGGGGAATTGAACCCCTCTTTTAAGATTGAGAATCTCATGTCCTAACCGATAGACGAAGGGGCCATAGACATAAAAAGCCCCGGAGGGCTTTTTAGAACGTTCCCCAGGGAGGATTCGAACCCCCACAAGCAGATCCAGAGTCTGCCGTGCTACCATTACACAACCGGGGAATAGGTGATCTAATGGGGGAAAAGTACCATTTCAAACGATTTTTGTCAATCCTACTCGTTATGGTATTCTATAAGCGTTTTAACGGGGATAGTCCCGAGCAGAGCCTTATAATTAAGAAAAGGAAGCCCCACGACCCCAAAAATTCCCGCCACGGAGGCGCCGGCCAGGGCAACCAGATCCGTAGCCGCCCGAAGAGTACCCCCGGTGGCGATAAGGTCATCCACGACCAGGACCCGTTTGCCCACGGGAACGTCCTGGGGATGCAGTTCCAGCTCCGCCGTACCGTACTCCAATTGATATTGTTTAGAGATAGTTTTTCCGGGCAACTTTCCCTTTTTTCGGATAAGGATAAGGGGGATTCCAAGACGATCCGCGAAGGGGGCAGCAAACACGAACCCCCGGGATTCTATAGCCGCCACCGCGTCTATCTGTTCGGTCTTGTACAGATCCACCATCGAATCGAGGCAAAACTTAAAGGCCCGGGGGTCGCTGAGAATACCCGTAATATCGTAAAATAGCACCCCTTTTTTGGGGAAATCGGGAACCTTCCGGATAGCAGCGTCTAAATTAAAATGGGAATTCATGGGTGTTTAGCTCCGTCGCAGAGTTTTTTCGATCCATAGCCGTTCGTCAACCATGGGTCCATTAGAATTGGTTTGCCCAAAAAAAGGATCCGCGTTTACACGAAGATCCGTATCCCGGATTATACTCCGAAGATACTCGATCGCGGAAGTAGCCCGTTCGGACATGGCCGAGGAGGTAAAAAGTCCGCAATCTCGCCCCGCTAAATTGATACCCCGGAGCACCCGTTCCAGCTCGGAAAAGGAACCGGGTTGGGGGCTGTCGCACCCTAAAAAGTAGGCATCCGCGGGGAGTAGATCCGTGGCCACAAATTGACTCCCCTCCACCACATCAACCCGAAACGGAGCAAGCCGCGCGGTAATCCGCTCGGCGATCTTCCTTAAACTTGAGGATTCCTCAATAATAATTAATACACGCTTTTGGGCCTTCACAAGGTAAAAGTCTAGTAGTTGTACCGGGGATTGTCAATTAAAGATTGTGGATTCTCGCGAAAATACCGAAGGTACGGTACTCTCCTTTACAGGGCCCCCTCGTAAATCAACTTTTGAACCCCATCCAAGGTAACGGTTATATGTTCCTCAAAACGCTCCATCGCGTGGTCCACCAGGGAAACGTAGACGATGTTTGGGTTGGTAGCTCGAATAAGTTCCCAAGGCATGGCGGAAACGCTTTCCAAAATTACCCCGTCCACCACCCGAAGTATGGGAATAAAAGACTCGTCCAGGGTGTGGGTAAGCAAAATTTCGCCCCCATGCTTGCGCAAAGCCAGGGCCGCGTCTTGCAGATCCTTCGCTTTAACAATGCGGCCGGTACAACGGTTCCCAAAACCTCGGCCCCCATGACCCAGCACGTTGCCGATTACATGGATCCTGATGCTGTTGGTCTGCAGGGGAGAATTGAGAGGTAAACCGGCGACCACCACAACCTTATCCATCGATTTGGCATACCCTTCCCGGATAGCCGCGGCGATGGCCCCCTGGATCATGGTTTCCGAATCCTCCTCCCGGGGGGCGGCCAGGGGGGCGACCCCCCAGTAAAGAAGCAAACGGCGACGGACCGCTTCGTTCGGCGATGGGGCAACGATGGGCCGGCGGGGACGATGACGGCTAACCAAGCGGGCGGTTTGGCCGGTCATGGTGGGGATTACCAGGGCCGCCGCGGAGATCCGGTCGGCGGTTCGGGAGGCGGCGTCGGCTATGGCATGGGCCAAATCGTCTTCCCCTTGGAAAGAAAGCCGCCGTTCATCCATCCTTCGGGAATATTCTTCCGAGGCTTCCACCGTTTTGGCTATGCTATCCATCATGGATACCGCCGCCTCGGGGTACGCGCCGTTGGCGGTCTCGCCGGATAGCATAACACAGTCGGTACCGTCTAAAATCGCGTTAGCCACGTCCCCCGCTTCGGCCCGGGTAGGCCGGGGGTTTTGGATCATCGATTCCAACATTTGGGTCGCCGTAATAACCGGTTTTCCCTCGATATTGCAGAGGTTGATTATCCTTTTTTGTTCCAGAGGTACCCGTTCTACCGGTATCTGTACCCCCAGATCGCCCCGGGCTACCATGATTCCCGAAGCGACCCGGACGATATCCTCGATGTTTTCCAGCCCTTCCTGGTCCTCGATTTTGGCGATAACCGGCATATCGGAGCCAATGTCGGCGAGAAACCTTTGGATGGTCGTTACGTCCGACGCTTTTCTGATAAAAGAAGCGGCCACAAAGTCCATACCCTGGGCGGCACCAAAGCGAAGATCATCCATATCCTTTTCGGATAACGCGGGAAGCCGGGTTTTGACCCCCAGGACGTTGACGTTTTTTCGGCTCCCAATTTTACCGCCGTTGACCACCCGGCATTGGATTCGCCGATCCTGTAAGCCCACCACATCCAGGGCCACCAGGCCGTCGGCTATTAGGATTTTTGCCCCCACCCGTACATCATCGGCCAGGGAAGCGTAGGAAACCGTAATCCGGTTTCCCTGGGTAAGGGCCCCATCGGCGCCGTACAGGGTCAGAGCATCGGCCTCCGCGATAACCTCCACCTCTTCCTGGGCCTTTAATAGTATCGAAGCATCGTCCTTAATTTCCCCGGTGCGGATTTCCGGGCCCTTGGTATCCAACAGCAGGGCTACGGGAACGCCCTCCAAGCGGGAGGCCTCTCGAACTCGGGCGATCCCCGCCCCGTGGTACTCGTGATCCCCATGGGAAAAGTTAAATCGGGCAATGTTCATACCCCGGCGGATGAGCGAACGAGCCATCTCCACAGTTTGGACTGAGGGCCCCATGGTACAAATGATACGGGTGTTTCGGTCAAAGGCCATTGTGTCTCTCCTATTGAAACCATAGACAGATTCGACATCCGTTTCAAGGGAGTCCCGCGAAACCTTTGTTTTTCCTAAAAACAGAAACTTCCATGGGGTTGCGGCGCATACTTAACCGGTTTATATTCTACCGCGAAACCCGAAAAAAAGCGGTGCGAAGGAGCGGAATATGACGGATAATTCTTTCAGGTTGCCGGGAACGGTGGAAACCCTTTCTATCTATCAAATTTTTATTCGAAACTTTACGGTCGAAGGTACTTTTAGGGCCGCAGAAGAGCGGTTGGATACAATCGTAGAGATGGGATTTTCCTGGGTGTATCTAACCCCCATCCATCCCATCGGAGAGTTGGGCCGCAAGGGAACCTATGGTAGCCCCTACGCGATCCAAGACTACCGACGCTTAGACCCCGCCCTGGGGACTGAAGAGGATTTTCGCCGGTTTATCCAAAGGGCGAACGAACGGGGATTACGGGTGATGATCGACGTGGTGTACAACCACACGGCGCCGGATTCCTATTTGGCCCAGAAGCACCCCGAGTGGTTTCTCCATGACGCGGGGGGTAGCGTATCCCGAAAATGCGACGATTGGTCCGACGTGGTGGACCTGGACTATTTTTCCAACCACGCCGATGCCCTGCGTCAAGAATTGATCGATACGCTTATATACTGGCGAAATTTGGGAGTCCAGGGATTTCGATGCGACGTGGCTTCCCTGGTCCCGGTGGATTTTTGGGTCCAGGCACGGCAGGGGGTGGATTCGGCGATGGGGAACCGGGAACCGACCCTGTGGCTGGCGGAAAGCGTGCACCCCCGTTTTTTGCTTTCCATGCGGGACCGGGGTTTTGGCGCCTGGTCGGAACCGGAACTGCACCGGGCTTTTGATCTGACCTACGATTACGACGGCTGGGAACGGCTGGAAAAGGTATGGTCCGGCGAACGGGGCCTGGACTGGTACCTAGACTATCTGGGGGTTCAGCGGGCCCTGTACCCTGCGGGGGCCCGGAAGATCCGTTATTTGGAGAACCATGACCAGATTCGGGCGGCACGGCGTTTTGGCCGGGGAAAACGATTGGAGGCCTGGACCGCCTTTTATCAATTTATTCCCGGGTGTACCTTTGTCTATATGGGACAAGAAGAGGGAATAGAAAGGTACCCCAGCCTTTTTGAGAAGGAAACGGTCCCGTGGAACGAAGGGGATGGGGATTTTAAGCGCTTTTTTACGGCCTGCTTTTCGGCCACCCAACAAATAAAGGCAGAGACGGACCGGTTCGACTGTAAAGTCCTTGCTCACGGGGTTGTCCTGCTTCAGAGGGAAGGAAAGGGGGCCCGCTTTACGGCCCTCTGCAACCTGGACGACCGGTCCGGTACCATCGAATTAGCCGCGCCGATTAAAGGCGTGGATATGCTGACGGGGAAACGGGTAGACCTCTCGGGGACCGTGGAATTGCCTAAAGGAGCGTTAATCCTTAGAGAGAAATAGGATTAAGCCTGAAAGCGGTGCGGGAGGGTATGTCCAATTCTCGGAAAATGCGGACCAAGCGGGGATCAAACATCCGGCCCGCCTGCTGTTCCATAAAGGCCTGGGCTTCCGCTTCCGCGAAGGCGAGCCGATAGGGCCTGTCGTCGGTAATGGCGTCCCACACGTCCGCCACCGTAATGATCCGGGCCCACAGGGGAATGGCCTCTTCGGCCAAACCGTCGGGGTACCCCTGCCCATCCCAACGTTCGTGATGGTACCGCACCGCCGGAATAATGGGTTCAAAGGACCGAATCCCCTGAAGGATCTCCGCGCCCACCTGGGGATGCCTTCTCATGGTCTCGTATTCCAGGGGGTCCAACTTCCCCGGCTTATCTAAAATCGTTTCGTTAATTCCTATTTTACCCACGTCGTGAAGGATCGCCGCGATCCGCAAAAGTCGGAGCTCATCTTCCTCCATCAAAAGCCGCTGGCCTAAAAGTACCGCCGTATCGGCAACCCGTTCCGAGTGTCCCAGGGTCCATTGGGATTTGGCATCGATGGCCCGGGTAAGGGCCCGTAAAATGCCGATAAAATTTTCTTCCCTTTCTTCCCGGGTAAGAATGCTTTGCAACGCCACAGCCACCTGATCGGCCAGCAGAGTCACGCTTTGTCTTTGCTGGGCATTCAAAGGCCGATCCTCGGACCAAACGATCAAAAGGGCCCCCAAATACCGGCCTTCGCTGGTCAGGGGAACCGAGGCTAGGCGTCCGCTCTCCATTTCAAAAACATCCAAGGCGATACCTCGGAACGATTTCCCGGCGGTCCCTATCGATCCTTCATAAAAACGACTAAGGTTCACCGTGGTTTCGTCATCGATTAACGGGTCGCTGATAAAGGCGCCTTCGGCGCTGAGGGAACCCGTTTGAGCTTCCACGGTCCAACCGCCTTGGGACGAATCCCGGCGCAAAAGAGCCACCGAGAAAGAATGGCAGGAACTATGGACCTCGCGGATAACGGTTTTTAAAAGTTCCCCACGGCTTTGGGCTAAAAGAACGGCCTTATCGATTTTATTCATCGCCTCCATGGTTGCCAGACGGTTATGGACCTCTTTTTTTTGTTCCTCCACGTCCAGGGCCATTTGGTTCAGCGTCCGGGAAAGACTCCCGATTTCATCCCTCCTATCCCGTATAAAGGATACCTGGTTCCCAGCGGCGTACCGTTCCGCCGTGGTCGAAAGGGCCCGCAGGGGCTTAATAAAATGAAGGGCCAGCAATCTTCCTAAAAGAAGGGATAGGACAAATAACAGCAGGGTGTACAGGAGCACCTCGTTCCCGTAATGGAGCAAAAATCGTTCCGGGCCCTCCACGTCCACCGTTAATTCCAAAATCCAGGGAGTATCGGGGATCCGGATATACGCGGGGATACGCCGGGTTCCGCTAAAAAAGGGAAGCCTCTGAACCAGGGTTAGGGTAGAGCCGGCCTTCCGCAGAGCCCCCAGGGTCGTGGTGTCCTCCGGCCGTACCAGTCCCCGGTCGGCGGGAGAAAGGTACTCCCACTGGGAATCGGGGAGTTGATGGTACAGGCGAACCTCTTCTACCGGGAAAAGGGGCGAAAGGGTATCCTTTATCGAGGCTACCCATGTTTGAGGAGCCGTCATTAGGGCGCTTCGTTCGTTTTGGTTTTGCGAATAGAGCCGTAAAAGTTCCGAAGCGCCCCGGAGGGTGTTTCTTATAACCGCGGCGCTAAAAAAAACAAAGGCCGCATAGGCGATCGCTAGTCCAAAGCCCACAAACGATAGGGTCAATTTCCAAGAAAGGGATACGGTTCTTTTCGCCTTGCGTCCCGAGATATCCATGTGCTGAATTCCTACTTTCCCGCTTTTCCGGGGGAGCCTTCGGGGTGTACTTGGGATGCCCTGCGAAGTAAGCTACCGCTGTGGTAAAAGAGGGGGAGCGCGGCAAGCTGGGCAAGGAACGAAAAAATCGCCAAAGCCAGGAGGGATCGATCGTACAGGGCCCCCATGAGCCAACTTCCCAAAAACCAAAAGGCCCCAAAGGCGGTGTTGAAGATGCCAAAGGCGGTTCCCCTCTTTTCCTTTGAAACGATAGTGGTTACCGCGGCCTTTAGAATGGACTCTTGGGCCCCCATCCCAATTCCCCACAGGACGATCCCAACCACGGCGGACAAGGACGAATGGCCGAGGAAAACAAAGGGCGCGAAGAACGCCGAAATGAGGGATGACAGGATGATAGCCCCCATCCCCCGACGATCGTAGAGGCGCCCAAAAAAGAGGGCCGCTACCGCGTCCACCCCCATGGCCACCGCGTACAGAACGGGCACCAGGTTGTCCGGTAAAAGACCGGTCTTAGCGAAGTGGAAGGCCATCAGGGGAAAATCGGCAAAACCGGCGGCTAAAAAGGCTATCCCCACCAAATAGAACCAGTAGGCCCGATGGAAACGCTTTGCTGTGGGCTTTGGATCGTCCTTTTCGAATTCGTGGGGCCGGGGGTACTTAAAGCGGGCAAAAAATACCAGGGCCAGGGTGATAATCGCGGGAATACCCAGGATTAAAAAGCTAAACGCGTATGCCGAAAGTTTTTCCTCCCGGCCCTTTACAGTAAGCGTGAGGAACAGCATCAGGGGACCCAACACCGCGCCGATTTGATCCATCGCCTCCTGCAGGGCGAAGCCCTTTCCCGCCCCCACTTCGCTGGCCGCGAAGGACGCGATGGTATTTTTGGCCGGATGCCGAATGGCCTTGCCAAACCGTTCCAGCACCAAGAGGACGCAGGCGTAAACCCACCCAAAACCCGGCGCCAGGGCCAACAGGGGTATGGCGAACAGGTTGATGGCGTATCCCAGGATGGTAATGAACCAGTAGCGTTTTGTTTTATCGCTGATAAAGCCGGTTAAGAGCCTAAGGGCGTACCCGATAAACTCCCCCAGGCCGGAGACAAAGCCCACCGTCGCCGCGGAGGTCCCCAGGAGCAACAGGTAGGGACCCATAATACTTCGGGCCCCTTCGTAGGTTAAATCGGAAAAAAGACTGATGACCCCCAGCAACACAAGAAACGTATAGGCCGCTTTTTTTTTGGTTTCCATTTTGGACTCCTACACACCGGTAGCCGGAAAGGCTATCCCTATTTTAGTACCACCGTTCCGTTCGATACGGATGGTCCCCCGGAGCTGTTCGGTTAGAATTTTAATCAACATAAGACCAAAGCCCGGAGTTTTTTCAACGGTGATGGATTCGTCCATACCGAGGCCATTATCCGCCACTTCAAGGTACACCCAATCTTTGTCCCGGTAAGCGCGGATGGTAATTTTCCCCTCGGTTCTCCCGACAAAGGCGTACTTCATAATGTTGGTTATGATCTCGTTTATGATAATGCCCAGGGCTTGGAGAACTTTGACGTCTAGAACCATCTTTTCTACCTGTTTTTCTACCTCCACGGGAATAGGAGAAGCACAATTCTGTATAATTTGATCCACCAATGCAGGAAGGTATATCTGTAGATCCAGGGCTCCCACCGTTTCGGTGGTATACAGTTTTTCGTAGAGGATCATCATACTCTGGACCCGGTTTGCCGCGTCCTGGAGGGCCGAGACCGCCACGGGGTCCCGCAGGGTTCCCGCTTGTAAATTCAAAAGCCCCGCCACGGTGGCCATATTATTTTTAATCCGATGGTGCACCTCTTTAAGAAGTAGGCTCTTTTCTTCCAACAGGGTTTTGATTCGAGCTTCCGCGTTCTTTCGCTCCGTTATATCCGTCACCCGACCGCCAAATAGAAAGCCATCCTCCGTGGGGATCGTAAAACCCACGTTTTCAATATGCACCACCTTCCCAGAGCGGGAAATCAGGATTCCCTCTATCGGATGGTTTAAAAACGGTGCCGTACCGGTTTTAAGGGCCAAAAGGATGGAGGAACGCATCTTCTCGTAGACCTCGGCGCTCCGATGATCCGGGGGCGCCGAAGCAAATTGAAGATCCCACAGGTACTTTCCTATGGCGTCCCCCTTTGGAAGGCCCGTCATCACCTCATTAGCCCTATTCCAATCGGTAACCCTTCCCTGACTATCGCAAATCATCATTCCATCGTTGGAATTTTCAAATATTTTTCTGAATTTTTCTTCGCTCGCCCGCAGAGCCTTTTCGGTGGCAACCCGTCCGGATATATTTTCTATAATTCCTATACCAATGGGTTTCCCATTCCGAGGTTCCGTGGTCTTGTACAGAGCCCGCAGGGGAACCACTTTTCCCGACGTTACCGAACGGTACTCCCCCTCAAATAGACCCAAACCGCCGGCCAAAGCGGTCCGCACCGCCGAAACAAGCCGCTCATCCGGGAGTTCCAACAGGCGCAGTCCCAGGATCTTTTCTTTAGTCGACCCCATTATTTCGACAAAAACGCCGTTGCAATCGGTAATGACACCTTCCGCGTTAAAAATAATAAATCCTAGGGGAGCGTTTTCAAAAATGATTTTATATTCATCGATCAGGTACTCGTTTTCCCGCATCGTGGACCCCACCCCCTGGGACACTATCACTTGAGGCTGTCGATAACTCAAGGGGGTTACCGGACAGCCTCCATGAGGAAATCGCGAAAGCCTATGGCTTTCGCGGAGATCCCACTATACCATAATTTTTAAACTGGGGGAAAGGGACGGATAGCTTAGAGTTTTTCGATCTCTTCGTTCACATCCGAAAGCCGCTCTTCCAAGTGCTTTTTGAAATTCTCCAACCACTCCTTACGCTCAGCCTTCGTGGGACCATGGCCCCATCCAAAGCCGCCACCATAACCGCCTCCAAAATGATGTGCCATTTCGGGACTCCATCCGCCAAACCGTCCAGAACCGAGGAATTCATCCCGTCCTGAACCATACCTCCAACCGCGACCTCGGTTCTGTCTGCAGTCGCCTCCGCAACAAGTTCCGTACATCTTCTTGCCTCCTGTACGTAGTTATTCGATTTTTCGAATAACTTAAAATAAAAAAATCAAACCCGCGGGTTAATACCAAAAATAAATTCGTACGGTACATTCAAAGGCCTGTTCTTTTTCACCGTACTCTGTACTATCATCTATCGACCCTTGCAACGGGGACAGTGACAAGCCCCTTCCTGTCCCATACCATGTTTGATGCCAGCCCCATGGGAAGGCAGATTCCGTTCTCCACAACCCCCACCACCCTCACACCGGGACGAATCGGAAAAACCGCCAGGGGACGAACGCCACGCGGCGGGAGAAAGATCCGCAAGCCGGTCTATAAGATCAAAAATCCTATGGTCCCGCACGGAATAGATAACCGACATTCCCTCCCGCTCATCAATAACAAGCCCCGCATCACGAAGAATGGCCAGGTGCTGTGAAATATTCGCCTGTGGTCGTCCCAGCCTGTTGGTAAGATGCATGACGTAGGCACCCTCTTCGCGAAGGAGTTTCAGGATGCGTAGCCGCACCGGATGAGAAAGCGCCTGTGCTAACCGCGCGGCGGCTTCTTCGTCATTTTCTTTTTCTTCTTTCAGGTCAACCATATTCGATATCTCGAATAAGATAGTACGACCTCCGACTAAAAAAGTCAAGAAAAAAACAGTCACGGCTGGGGACCCTCAGCGGCATGGATGCCGCTCAGCCACTGTTCGGTTTCGCCTAAGCGAAACCGAAAAAGAAAAGCCGGACACGATGTCCGGCTTTTCTTCAGCCAAGACCGGGAATCGAACCCGGGACCTACGCATTACGAGTGCGTCGCTCTGCCATCTGAGCCATCTTGGCGTGAGGTCGATTATACTTAAAAGGAGAAAAAGGTCAAGATTGACCAATTTCTCCGATCAGGGAAGCTTTTAACTTTGTTCGGGCTCTAAAGAATCGGTCCAGGCGTTCCACGCCATGATTCGATCCAAGGGAAGGCGGCTTCGGGCCGCCCGTTCGGAAGCCTGATGGTGTTCCTTTAGCTGGGCGTCCGAGCCCTTATAACCGACGGATATAAGGAGCATACAGATATGGTTCGAAGGGATACCCAGGGCTTGCTTCGCGATTAGGGGATCAAAACCCGCCATGGGGTGGGCAATTAGGTCCTCTTCCGCGGCCTGGTTCATGAAATTCATGGCCGAAAGGCCGGCCCCAAAGGGGGCGTAGGCCCGGTTGTCGCTGGCGGTGGGGGTCCACGCCTCGTCGGTCACCAGGGCGGCCAGCACGGGAGCCTGGAGGGCCCAATAATTACCGGCGCTAAGGGCCTTTCTCAATTCCGAAAGGGAAGGCTCTTGATCGACGATAATCCAGCGCCAACCCTGCTTGTTCGCGTACGAGGGGGCTACATGGGCGGCTTCCACACAACGCTGTAAAATATCCCGATTAACCTTTTTGTCCGGGTCAAAGGCGCGAAAAGCGCGTCTTTTTTCTATGGCATTGATAATTTTCATGCTTAAAATATGCGAAACATTCTTAAAAAGGACAAGGGAATTCCTACTTTTTCCGGCGGGAATTCACAAATCGTTGAAAATCGTTGATATTTTTTACCACGATCTTATCGTTGAATATTTCCACCCGCCGCTGGGTAACAAAGTGGTTCAAAACATCCTTTGCCTGTTCGCTGGTCATGCCCGCCCAGTGGGCTATATCGTCCATGGTGGTTTTGAACTCCCGGCGTTCCGATTCCCGATCGATGACCGGTTGGGTCTCGTCGAGCATAAGAAACACATCGGCTATTTTAGCCTGGGGATCGTCCAGGGTAAGAATCATAAACCGCCGTTTTTGATCGTAAATTCTTTTTGTAAATAATTTTAGCAGTTTAAGAGCTATTTGGGGGTTCCCCATCATAAGAACTTCAAAATTGGCCCGATTAAACTCTAAAACCTTTACCTGATCCAGGGCGATGGCCGTGGCGGACCGGGGGGAATCCTCCAAAATGGCCATTTCGCCGAACATTTCAGAAGGATGGAGGATATCCAGGGTCTTTTCGATATCCCCGATGATTTTAACCAACTGGACGCGCCCGGACTGGATAAGATAGAACGCGTCCCCGGGCTCAAACTCGGAAAATATAATCTCGCCCTTTTGAAACACCCGGGCAAAGCGGCTGAACGCCGAAAGATCCATCGCCAATTTATGCCTCCAACGCTTTAAGGGCTTTTTTTGCTTTCATGTGGACCGCGTCATCCTCGTCGGTCGCTATGGACAGAATTTTTTTATAGAATGTCATAGCCCGGTCCTTCTCGCCCTTTTTCTCGTAGCATTGACCCATATAGTATAAAGCGTCTCCTAAATCCGGATGCTTGGGGTAAGCGGTGATCATGGAGGTATAGTGCTTAACGCAATCCTCGTATTTTCCCATTAGGTATAAACACCGGCCTATTTCGTAGACGCTTTTGGCCACGTATTCTGCGTCCTCGTTGGCGTCGATAATTTTTTTAAAGCCCTGGAACGCCTGGGGGTATTTTTCCTGAGAGAAGAGGCTTACGGCGTCGTAATAAGCCTTGGCTACGACGGATAATTCGGCGGGCCCGGAGCTGGCGCTCTTAGGCACGCTGGGGGGAACAACCGAAGCTCCCGTCTTGGGGGTGTTAACGATGGGTGCGGGGCCCTTGCCGTCCCCGTATCGAACCATGGAACTTTCTGCGGACTCGAGGTATTTGGCCGCCTGCACGGCCATTTTCCCCGCGGGGTAGTAGGTCAAATACCGGCCGAACACGTACTTTGCCTGGGCGTATTGACGATTTTTAAGGTAATACTCCCCCACGTTAAAAAGCCCTATCTCGGGACTCTGTTGTTCTTCCTTTTCCATCAAGTTGGAAACCTGCAGATGGATTCGCCGCAGTTGGTTGGAAAACACCTTAAGCATCTTCATGACGATACGGATATTCGACATGGCCAACTGTTCGAACTCGGGAACCGAAAAGGCTATCACCGCCGCGTCTTGGAGCACCAGGGCATTTTCTTCCCGGGGGTACCTTCCCATGGCGGATTTTACGCCAAAGAACTCCCCCGGCTGGACAAGGTCGTGTATATCCTGGCCTGTCTCGATATCCTGATAGTTCAAACTTACCTTTCCGGACTGTAAAATATAAATTTTATCAGCCCCATCACCTTGGAAGTAAATCACCGATCCGGATCTATACTGCAGTGCTTTGGGCATGTTGTTCCTTCCTATACTTCCGGTTCAAAGGGTAAATAATCTAAAACTTTTTTGAAAGCCACTTTACGTCGGACCTCCGCGTACAAAGCCCCGGGGTTTCCTTTAACAAACATGGACCGCCCGGCCACCGTTATAAGGGAATAATCGGCAGGAAGCTTCCCGTCCAGCAACTCTAAAAATCGAATTTCCCCGTAGATGGGGCGTCCGGCCATAATTAAAAGCTGGATATCCTCCATGGCGCCCTGGACCAGGTTTTCGTAGGGATCCTCTAGCCGGCGTTTAAAGAGCACCACGTCGGCCCATTTTCCCGTTTCCAAAGAACCGGTTCGGTCGGCCATACGGAAGGCCTTGGCGGGATTTAGGGTAACCATCTCAAAAAGCGTTTTGGCGGGTATATCTTCGCCGTACATGTTCTGATAGGACCGGCGGGCAAACCGTACCTCTTCCAATAAATTTACCGAACCCGTATGGGTAGAGTCGGTTCCAATGGCTACGTTAATCCCCGCTTTGAGCATTTTTTTGATTTTACAGGTCACATTGAACATAAAGATATTAGACGCGGGACACCAGGAAATGCTGGCCCCCGACTTGGCAACCTTGGCGATATCCTGGTCTGAAAATCCTATACAATGGATAAACAAACAATGGTCGTCCAGGCGGCCCATCCGTTCAAGGATCCCAATTCCATCCTGGGATTCTTCGTCAAAGCCCTCTTCCAAATGGGTGATAAAGGGCCAGTTATTTTTTAACGCCCGGTCGTGCTCAATTTCTATCCCCTCTCCCCATTTTAGATCAAAGGATGAACATTCATGGGCAAGGCAGTATTCCTGAATGGCCCGGATGGGCAATTTTGGGAGCAATTGGTCGTTCAATTCGTGGGGAAAATGATCGTTTACCGTGACGACGCCGGAAAAAAGATTTTTATACGCACTAAGAAGGTATAAATCGTCCACCGAAAGGTTTGACCGTTCCACGTAGGTATCGGAAGCCTTGAGGTCGTTATCCCACGGAAGCCAATTAAGATAAAAATGCCCCGCTGGGGGTCCAACCCGGGGTAGATAATTGCCCCGTAAGTGGTCATGGACGTTTATAAGGGCGGGGTACACATAACTGTCCCCGTGTAAATCCACCACCGGGAAGGGTGATTGGTCTGGGGACATAATAAATTTTCCATCCACCCTTAAAGCATTGGTGGAAATACCATGTCCCGGCGTGACGAGTACGCCGTTTACCAAAGAATATCTATCCACGGGGGGACCGTCCTTCAACAATGTTCTTTTATTCTATGACCGCAAACAAGAACAGTCAACGATCGTAGTTCCACTTTATCCATTTTCGGCATGGATTTGGATTTTCATAAACGGCAAGGCCCATAAAACTTCCCTTTTTAACAGAGGAAGGGCTTGGCAAACCATGTCTATGTATATAGTACCACGATATGATAGAATCTTCACTAGGATGATAGACCTACACAGCCATTCCACCGCTTCCGATGGTAGTTTTTCTCCTTCCCAATTGATCGATGAGGCAAAACGGAGGAACCTTTCCCTGCTCGCGCTTACGGATCACGATACCACCGCGGGACTTGCGGAGGCTCACACGCGTTCCCAAGAGCTGGGAATCCAATTTATCCCGGGGGTAGAAATAGAAATAGCCTGGGAGCCCGGGGAATTTCACCTTTTGGGCCTGGGGCTTACGAAGCTAAACGATGAATTCCAGGAGGCCCTGGCAAATTTAGCCCGCATGAGGGAGGACCGAAATTTAAAGATCCTCGATCAAATGAAAGAGTTGGGGGTAGAGGCGGATTACGGGGAAATTCAAAAATTAGCCGAGGGCAAGGTCGTGGGACGGCCCCACTTCGCGACCCTTTTGGTCCAGCGGGGTATTGTTAAAAACCGCCAGCAAGCCTTTTCCCGATACCTGGCCAAGGGAAAACCCTTTTACGCCCCCAAGGGAGCCTTGGAATTGTCGGAGGCCCTGCGGCTCATCAAGGCTACGGGGGCGGTGGCGATTTTAGCCCACCCCCTTTCTCTCTTCGTTTCCTGGGGAAAACTCCCCCAGGTGGTGGAAGAACTAAAAAGCCAAGGTTTGGATGGGCTGGAAGCATGGCACCCCACCGCAAAGGTTCGATCGTGTCAACGTCTGGAGCTTTTAGGCAAATCCTTGGGCCTGCTGGTCACGGCGGGGAGCGATTTCCATGGAGCATCCAGACCGGACCGCCGCTTAGGTCGTACCGCAGGGGATAGGGAAATAGAAGCCCGCTACGCCGAGGGTATCCCCGGATTCTCCGCCGAAAGCACGTCGTAGGGATCGTCCCCAAAACGGCGGTATAAAACCGCCTCTTCGATATGAGCTTCCCGGATATCCTGAAGACCCTCTAAATCGGCGATGGTTCGGGCAACCCGCAGTATTCCATGAGCCCCCCGACCCGAGAACCCCCAACGGATCAGGGAGTCCCGAAACGCCCGCTCGGCGGCCCCTTCCAAGGAACAGTACCGTTCCATCAGGGCGGGGGGCATACGGGCGTTGCGCCGTATCCCCGTTCCCATAAAGCGCCGCCGTTGAATTTCCACCGCCTGGAGGACCCGCTGGGCTATACGGACGCTGGATTCCTCACCCTCGGAGCTGAGCGGTAGCTCCAGGGGAGGAACGATGGGGACGCGGAGTTCAAGCCGGTCCAGCAGGGCGGAACCCAGGCGGCGCCAGCGGCGGTGAATTTCCTCCTCCGAACAAAAACAGCCGGCGCCGTAGGAATAGGCCACCGGGACCCGGCCCGGAAGGGGAAGCCGGGCCCCAAGACGTCCGCAGGCACAGGGGTTAGCCGCCATAATAAGCTGAAAATCCGCAGGCAGGCGAACAAACCCCTCGGCCCGGGCTATGGTGATTACCCCATCCTCTAAGGGTTCCCGCAGAGCCTGGAGAACGTTGGTTCGAAACTCCGGGGCCTCGTCCATAAAAAGCACCCCCCAGTGGGCCAGGCTGATTTCTCCTGGCCGCACGTTTCGCCCTCCTCCCAAAATCCCCTCCGCGCTGGCCGAATGGTGGGGAGACCGGAAAGGCGGAAACTCTACCAAACCGTCCGCCGGGCCTAGGGCTCCGGCCAAACTATGGAGCCGGGTGGCTTCCACCGCCTCAGCCACCGTAAGGGGAGCCATGATGGAGGGGACACGCCGGGCCAGCATGGTTTTCCCCGACCCCGGAGGCCCGAACACCAGAAGGTTGTGCCCCCCGGCGACGGCGATTTCCAAGGCCCGTTTGTACCGACGGTTCCCCCGGACCTCGGAAAAGTCTCCCCCGTTTTTTTCTATGGTCGGGGAGTATGGGTCCGCTAGAGGATTTTGTTCATCCCCACGGGTTTGCTCTCTCAAGGAACTTTCCAGCCGGAGGCTTTCGTCTAAGCGGCCCGTTTCCGCATACCGTTCCATGGCGTTGACCGCGTCCCGCAGGGTTTCGACCGCGGCAAAACGACCGGGAGCCAGGATCGCCGCCTCCCTCTCGTTTTCCCGGGGTACGATAAAGCCCCGGATCCCCGTCTTCAGGCCCTCTGCCGTGGCGGCCAACACTCCCCGAACGCCCCGCAGTCGGCCCGACAACTCCAACTCTCCCAGGACCATGAGCCCCTCGGCCCAGGGGACCAAACCCGAGGCGGCCATGATCGCCAGGGCTATGGGAAGATCCAAAGACGCCCCCTCCTTTCTAAAGCCCGCGGGGGCCAGGTTTACCAGGATCCGTTCGGAGGGGAACGGGAAGGTAGAGTTTCGAAAGGCCGAGCGAACCCGTTCCCTGGCTTCCCGAACCGCCCCGTCGGCGAGACCGGTGATATCAAAACCCGGAATTCCCCGCCGTATATCCACTTCCACCCGAATAAGGATACCCTCGGAACCAAAGGGCGCGTAGGCCGATACGTACATGGCTTGTAACCTCCCTCGCGTTTTACGTACAATACCTATACGGGTTGAATATGGCCGTTGCTTTAATAAACCAACCTTAAAAGCCTGCTTTTTAGGGTGACCCGGTAATTCTAACCAAATTTTAACCGATTCTTTATGGAGGGTTCATTAAAACCTTATATGTTGACCCAGGGACCGGAGGAGGATCTATGATTGCTCGTTTACACTTTGAAGAGGAAAAAAAACAGGTAACGGAACAGGTTTTAAGTATGGGGACCCGGGTAGAGGAGGATCTCCGGAAGGCCATCAGCGCTTTTAAGGATAAAAATACAGCCCTGGCCGAAGAAGTTAAGGCCGACGATGAAGTAATAAACGCGTACCAAGCGTCCATAGAGGACGCTTGCGCCCGGATGATCGCGACCCAACAGCCGGTAGCCCAGGATATGCGGTGGCTCATAGCGACCATTAAAATTGTGGACGAACTGGAACGGGTGGGGGATCACGCGGTGCACCTGGCTAAAGCGGCGATTAAACTGGAAAAGGAAAGCCATATAAAGCCCATGGACACCCTGGAAAAAATGGCCGAAGTGGGCTGTGATATGATACACCTGGCGGTGCAGGCGTATATCAACCTGGACACCGAAAAGGCCCGGACCTCCGCGGCCATGGACGATCGCATCGATGGATACCATAAGGAACTGGTTTCCGCGCTGTTGGATTATACCCAAAAACACCCCGATAAGGTGGCCCAGGGAACCAAGATCATCCAAACGTCCGGATTTATGGAACGCCTGGGGGACCACGTGACTAATATATGCGAGTTGATCGTCTACTGCGTGGAGGGAGTCCACGTGGAGCTGAACGAATAGGGGGTTTACGGTGGCCAAAGCGACCATCCTGGTGGTGGAGGACGATCCGGATATACAGGAACTGTTATCCTACAACCTGGCCAAGGAGGGATACACGGTTATAACCGCCGATAACGGAGAAAAGGCCCTTAAGCTGGCCCCAACGGTTAACGCGGACCTTATCCTGCTGGATATCATGCTTCCGGGTATGGATGGAACCGATGTTCTGCGGGAGCTTCGCAAGGATGCTCAGACCGCGGAGATCCCTGTCATTATGACCACCGCGAAAAGCGAGGACTCGGATATTATCGCGGGCCTAGAATTGGGGGCCGACGATTATATTACCAAGCCCTTCAGTCCCAAGGTCCTGGTTGCCCGGATTCGAAGTCTTTTACGGAGGAATGCCGGCCCCGCGCCCATAGCGTATCAGCGGGAAGGAATTTTAGAAACCGGAACCCTGCGATTGGACGTGGCCCGCCATGTGGTTACGGTGGACGGCGGGGTTATAGAACTTTCGGCCACCGAATTCGCCATTTTGGAATTCCTTATGCGAAACCCCGGGTGGGTGTTTTCTCGGAACCAAATAATAGACGCGGTAAAGGGTAAGGATTATCCGGTAACCGAGCGGTCCGTGGATGTGCAAATTTTAGGGCTCCGTAAAAAATTAGGCGGTCCAGGGGAACGGATTCAGACGGTCCGAGGGGTGGGATACCGGTTTCAAGAAGGGGATCTGTGAAGCGACCGCTTTTTTCGTACATTTATCCCACCTACGTGGCTATCGTGGCCCTCTGTTTAGGGGCCCTCATTACCGTGGAAAGTGTTACCCTCCGTTCCTTTGTGTTTCAAATGGCCCGGACAGAACTGACCGATATTATCACGCTGACCGAAAAATTTTTCTTTCCCCCCACCCTGGACTTCGATCCCCAGGGGGACCATCGGGCCCTGATAGCGGAGTGGGATCAACGGCTGGAGTACTATTTTGCCGACCGAACGTTTCGGGTGACGATTATTAACGCCGATGGGACCGTTTTAGCCGATTCAAAAGCAAAGGCGGCGGAATTGGAAAACCACCGTCAAAGGCCGGAGGTTCTAGCGGCCCTGGCGGGGAAACGGGGTACGGCGCTTCGCCTTTCCCAATCGGTGGGAGAAGAGCTGGTGTACTTAGCCCAACCGATTATCCGGCGGGGAAACGTCGTCGCGGTGGTCCGAACCGCTATCCCCCTGGACCTACTACAAACCCAGCTCTGGTCCATGTACCGACGTCTTGCCCTGGGAGCCCTGGCAATTTTGGCCCTGGCGGCGGCGCTTACCCTCTTTTTGGTTCGTAAAATCGGTCAGCCCATTGGGATTCTAGTCCAATCGGCCGAGCGTTTTGGCCGGGGGGAATTAAAGCACCGGACCCGAATCGAGGGCCCCCGGGAACTGATGGTCTTGGCTTCGACCTTGGACACCATGGCGGAACAACTAAAGGAACAGATCGATCAGGTAACCCAGGGAAAACGGGAGGCCGAAGCAATCCTTTCCGGAATGACCGAAGGGATCATCGTTTTGGACCGTGGCTTTCTTATTCGCCAGGTAAACGATTCGGCCCTGTCCATTTTTGCTATTCCCAAAGGTACCCCCGTGATAGGCCGATCTCTCCTGGAGGTTTTCCGGGCCACGGACTTAAAACGGTTGGCCGAACAGATACTGTTACCGCCCCGGGCTCCGGAGGACGATTCATGGAGCAACAAAACGAGAGAGGATACCTTTAACCTTTGGACCGGTTCCAACCGGACGCTTCAGGTCTCCGCTTCCGCTATTCCCAATTACGACGGCTGTCTTTTGGTAATCCACGATATAACCCGGATGATGCGCCTGGAAACCGTCCGCCGGGATTTTGTGGCCAACGTATCCCACGAATTAAAAACGCCCATCACGTCGATCAAGGGTTTTGTGGAAACCCTCTTGGACGGGGCCCTGGACGACCGTCCCCGGACGGAACGGTATTTGGAAATCATCGGTAAGCACGCAAACCGGTTGGAACAAATTATCGAGGATCTCCTTTCCCTAGCCCGATTGGAACAGCAGGAAAAACAAAGTCTGGAAACCCAAGGGGTCTCGGTGTTTTCCCTTTGCGAAGAGGCCCGGCAATCCTGCGAACTATCGGCCCAGGAAAAGGATATACGGATCCTTATAGAGGGCCCTAGGGAGCTTCAATGGAAAGCCAACGTATCCCTTATGACCCAGGCGATACTGAACCTTTTGGATAACGGAATAAAATACTCGCCCCCAAAAACATCTATCCGTCTGGTTATAGAAAAGGCCCACGGGGACGTCCTCCTAAGGGTGATCGACCAGGGCCGGGGTATTCCCCCCAAAGATCTGGGAAGGATTTTCGAGCGGTTCTACCGGGTTAACAAGGAACGGAGCCGGGAAGTAGGGGGAACGGGTTTGGGTCTTTCTATCGTCAAACACGTGGTGACCCTTCACGGAGGAACGGTGGGGGTGGAAAGCCAAGAGAATGAGGGATCGACCTTTACCATCCAACTACCCCAATACCCCTAACACTCGACGGCCCCCCTATTTTGGAAGAACGGTACGGCGATGAATCGCCGGTTTCCCAAGACGTTTCGGTGCCAAAAGGGTACGGTTCTGGGGGGTGATTGTAGGCTTTTAAAGGCTTGACCTTTTTATTCGGGACGATATCATAGGGGCCCTATGGAAAATAAAAATCCCATTTCCGAGGAATTGCTCGCCGATCTGCGCTCCAAGGGAGTGGATATAGACCGGACCCTCCGGATCCTTGAGCTGGTAAATCAAAATCCCCAGGCGCTTTCTCCTATCGCCATGAATCATCGCCTGCCCGCCGAGGCTGATCGCCGGATTACCGACCGAACCGCATTAGAGGGGATAGAAATTCCCCGGTCTTTGGCGACGGAGGCCTTTGAAAGGCTTAACCTTTCAAGAAACATAGACGAATTCGCCCAAGCTCGGGGCGAAACCTACTATTTTTCCTCCCAGGCCCTCCGAACCCTGGGGATTTTGCTGTATCCCCAGGTGGGGTACGGGGTGCTCAACGGCGGCTCGGCGACCACCTACGCGGACGAAAAAAAGAATCGGGCCATCGACGAAGGGGCCTTTGAGTCGCTTCGGGAAGATTTTTATACGATTGCCGATAGGGTAAAAAACCTCCCCAAGGGTATTACCCCGGCGTACGTAGAAAGGGATGGAAGTCCCGGACCTTCGTTTCTCCTTTTAAAAATGCGGTCCCTGCTGATCCACGCCCTGGAGTATCGACTTTTGACGGGGGATACGGAAACACCGGTACTCCCGTTTTTTCAGATGACGAGTCTTGCCACCGATGGCCCCCTGGAGGAAGCGTATCAACGGTACCGGCACGATCCCCTCTTAACGGAGTTGATAGCCCAGACCCGTTCGGACCCCACAAACGTGGAAAGCGCCCAACAGGGCCTCTTGGCGGCCCTTTCGGGGGGCCACCTGGGGTGGCCCCGGAGGATATTCGACCGGGCCTACGGTCAAAACAATCGGGGTCTGGCGCTTCCCGGGGGGCACGGAGAAAACTTCAGGGTCCTGGAACCGGTGTATCGGAACCTGCGGAAGGGGGGGATCCGGTTCGTGTATTTGGGTAACGTGGATAATTCGGGCTTTACGGTGGACCCCGTAGAAATCGCCCTTTTAGCCCTGCGGGGATCCGAGGGAGCCTTTAATTTTTCCTGGCGTACCCCCTTGGACGTTAAGGGCGGCGTTCTTGTGGAGACCGAAGAGGGAAGGCTCAGTGTCGCCGATATCGGCCAAGCGATTTCCGCCGAAGAGGTGGCGGAACAGGAACGCCGGGGGGGCAAGGTTCTTTTTAACTGCGCCACGGGGCTTTTTGACCTGGACTATCTGGTACCCCATTTGGATACCATTCGGGACGAACTTCCCATCCGGCTTTCTGAACAGGATAAGGAGGCGGGACGCTACGCCCAGGCGGAACAAACCACCTGGGAAGTTCTTTCCCTGATGAAGCACCCCCTGATCCTCGCGGTGGCTAAGGAGAGACGCTTTATCGCCGCGAAAATGTTGATGGAAACTCTTTTAGCGGGTCCCCTGGGGGAAAAAATCGAAAAGTCTTCCCAAATTTCACCGGGATTGCGGAAGACCGCCGCGCTTCTGCGAAGGGGAATGGAACATCTTTTGGAAACCGAGTTCGGTTTTACCGCCCCCGACGCCCAGGGCCGACGGCGCGCCCTAACGGTGGCGGAACTAACCAAAACCCTACAGGGGAACCCGGGCCGTAGATGAGCGGACCAGCAGGTCCGTGGGAAGCACCACCGAAGCCGCAGGACGGCCCTGGATCATGTCGATGATGGACCGGGCGGCGTAGGTCCCCTTGCGGATTCCCGGCTGTCGAACCGTGGTTAGCGGAGGATCAATCAAGGACGCGAAGGGAATATCGTCCATCCCCGTGACGGAAATATCATCGGGGATCGATAGTCCGGCGTTTCGGCAGGCCTCGTACACCCCAAAGGCAGCCACATCGCCCATGCAGACCACCGCCGTGGGAGGCTCCTGGACCAACACCGGAAAAACCGCGTCCCGGGCGGCCTCTAC
Source organism: uncultured Treponema sp. (assembly GCA_964425215.1). GTDB lineage: Bacteria > Spirochaetota > Spirochaetia > Treponematales > Breznakiellaceae > CAYRLW01. Next base: position 10,280 of record CAYRLW010000005.1, on the reverse strand, counting down.
CGTCGCTTCCACCGGGATAATCCTTATATCCGACGCTTCCAAGCTACGACCGAACAATCCCAGGGACCGTTTAAACCCGTCCAAACGACGGTTTACCGTCCGGGAAGAAAACTCTTCCGTCGGAACGGGACCCTCGGATTTAAGCGATAGGATGATAATTTTCCTGTGCCCCAGGGAGAGGATATGGTCCATCACCGATTCCGCCGCCTGGGTATCGTCGATGCCCACGTTAATCACCCCCGAGTCCGGATCCCCGTCGATGGCCACAAAGGGAACCCGCCGTTGTCGAATCAGTTCCGTTATATCCGCCGCAGTCTCCAAGCCCAGGGCGATAAACCCATCCACCGCCGCGTTACGAATAGCCTGGGAAAGGTACCCCTTGACGGGAGGAAGAACGGTCATAAACAGGTCTTCCTGGTGGCACACCATCCCAATACCCCGAAGGACCTCCGCCACGTAGGGGTTGCGAAAGGCCTCCTGGATCGCCTGGGGTAAAAGCACACCGATGGTACCCACCCGTTTGGTGGTCATAGTTCGGGCGATAGGATCGGGCACGTAGCCCTCCCGATCGGCGATTTCCATTATTTTTTCGTAGGTTTCCCGAGAAATCTTAGCCGGATCGTTAAAGGCGAAGGAAACCGTGGTCTTGGAAACCCCCGCCAATTCGGCGATATGCTTGATAGTCGATCGCATGGCCCCATTGTATCCGGAAGAGGTAGACTCTACAACACGACGAAACCATGGTATACTTTGATAAATTACATGAGGGAGGCACCCATGACCGTATACGAAGCGGCAACCAGCCGTAGAACGATTCGCAAATTTACCCAAAAACCCATTCCCCTGGAAAAACTAGAGGGCTTTGTCAACGCCGCTAGACTTGCCCCCTCGGGGGCCAACATGCAACCGCTAAAATACGCGATCGTGAACGACCCCGCGGTGGTCCAAAAAATTTTCGAAAATGTTAAATGGGCCGCCTACATTGCCCCGGCTGGAAACCCAGCGGAAGGAGAAAAACCTACCGCGTTTATCATCGTCCTAGCGGATACTAAAATACGAGCCTCGGGGTACGAAATGGACGCCGGAGCGGCCATAGAAAATCTTATCCTCAGCGCCTGGGAAGAGGGAATCGGGTGTTGTTGGATGGCCAGCATCGATAAGGAAGCTATTCGGAACATTATCGGCGCCGACGAAACCTTGCCGGTTATTTCCGCCATAGCCCTGGGTTATAAAGGGGAGGAGCCTAAACTTGAGGTCCTAAGCGACTCGGTAAAATACTGGAAAGACGATTCGGGAAGACTCCACGTCCCCAAACGGAGCCTGAAAGAGGTTCTATTTAGCAAAAAGTAACCGGATTGGCCGGCTACGGGATCGCTTTCCAGTCTCACTATAGCCGGCTTAATCGTTTTCGAATCTCGGCTCGAAGGTTTACCAAACTCGGATCGCCGTAAAAGAACGATATTTTCCGGCTCCTGATCGACGTTTCCGTATTCCTATCGTCTAAGACGAAAACCGAAAAAGTTTCGGCGAAATCCTCCAACGGCCCGGTGGCAGCGTAGGAGGTAACGAAGGACGATGACGAGCGGTTGTACAAAGCCTGGCCTTCTTCGTCGGAGGTCGCGTCGATGCTGTGCTGGGGGTAGGCGTTTTTCCAAAAAAGATCATAGAATCGGTTCAGTAAAGAGTCATCCCGGAGGGTGCCTTCATCCAGCATAAGACCGTTTCCTTTTTGATCAGGGGCAAGCAATTGCGAGGGACCCAGACTGATTATGTGCCCAAATTCGTGGATCACGGTGCGTATGAGTTCTTTGCGGACCTCCGAATCTTTTTCGATGAAAGCTCCGGTCGCCGATTCGAGGTTGAGGCCTAAAACAAAAGAGGAACCATCGTCTGACAGCACCGCGTAACCGTCGGTCTCACTGGAGGCGCTTTCGTTTCCCTTCGTCGAAAAAAGCTCGAAACGCCCCACTTCATCGATCAAGGGCGAAGGGATGAGGGTCGTCACCGCTTCCCATATTTTTTGGTAATTCAGCTCGTCGGTGGCAGAGACGCAAGAGGATGGGTCCTTAATAAGCCGCCCCGCTTGGACTCGGTACCCTACGACGGGGACCGTATCATCCTGGGCTGTGGAGGGGGATTCAGCGGCGACAAGGGAAACCGAAAAAACGAAGAAAAGGACGGAAAGGATCGACACGAAAGCGCGCTTAGATTTACTATGTCTGTCCATGAAAGCCTCTTGTTAAAAAGAATATACCACGGAGGCTTTTTCAAAACTCAGAGAGTTTTGAAAGTGCTACCTTAGATGTACATGCAGTATTTTTTCTATTCTATATAATATAAATATTTATATCGAAACTGTAAAAATACTGCAAGAGGTTCTTTCAAAAGTAACAGACTTTTGAAAGAACCTCAGGTGATTGTTAAAACTCCGGTGTGTCGTTACTATACCAGCAAAACACCTTATCCGCGTTAAGAGAGAGGATCTATGCGATTGAATTCGAAGGTATCCACCATAACCCTGCTTTCTACGATCGGTTTTTTTGGAATTTTTTCCACCACCATTTCTAAAAACCCGGTATTGCCGTTATTTATGAAAAGCATGCACGCCCAGGCGGATGTAATCGGAGTCATCGCGGCGATTTCCCCTTTGGCGGGAATTATTTTTAGTTTTCCCGTGGGTCTTTTGGCGGATAAGATAGGTAAGAAAAAACTGTTGATCGTTTCGGCCTTTGTATTTCTTCTTAGTCCCCTGCTGTATTTAATGGTCGCCAGCCCCTGGGTGCTGATTCCTATTCGTTTTTTTCACGGCATCGCCACCGCGATTCTGGGACCCGTGGCTTCCGCGATCATTTTAAGCGAATATCGGGAAAACAAAGGGGAGATGCTGGGGCTCTACTCATCGGCAACCCTGGTAGGACGGACCTTAGCGCCCATACTCGGCGGAGCCATCATATCCCTGTTTATTGGGCTTTCGGGAAATTGGAATTATAGGCTCGTATACATCGGGGCCTTTCTTTTGGCCATACCCGTATTCATCCTGTCGTTCCTCATCGTCAGCGACCGTTCCACCGCGTCGGGGGTAAAAAAGGTGACCCTCCGGGACTTTGGGGACAGCATGGGAACCTTTATTACCAACCGCCGTCTCCTTGGAACCGCCCTGGTAGAAATGGCCACCTACTTTACCTACGGAGCCTTCGAGACCTACCTGCCCCTGTACCTCCAAGGAAAAGGATTACCCCCGTACCAGATCGGCTTTATCTTTTCCCTGCAAATTTTAGCCATCGCCCTTACCAAGCCGTTATTTGGCCGCCTCTCTGACCGCATCGACCGCCGCGTTCAAATACTCGTCGGTATCGTTGTTCTGGGCGCGTCCTTCGCCCTTATCCCCGCCGTCTCGGGGATCGCCGCCGCGACCCTTATTGGCATCGTGTTTGGCCTGGGCCTCTCGTTTTCCACCGTGGCCACCAGCACCTACGTCGCCGACGTGGCGGCCCACGAAAACCTCGGCGCCTCGATCGGCGCCCTCAGTTCCATTATGGACATCGGCCAATCTTCGGGCCCCCTGATTATCGGCGCCATAATCCAGGTTTCCACCATGGGCACGGGTTTCCTGGCGGATTTTATCATCTGCCTCGCAAGCGCCCTGTTATTCGTCCTGCTCAACTTTCGAAGGAGAACCTACGAAACTCCCTGAGTTTTAAAAGAGCCGCGATACTATTTTTATTTCTCTCCACAGCCAAAATCTAGCCTTGCCGCTCCGCGGCAGTGCGCCTCCGGCGCTCTTCGGCTATCAATCGTACTCTTTTGCCCCCCCGATCGCGTCCGCTTTTTTTTAAGCGTATACAGCGCGGCAAGCTCGGCCAAGGCCTTTTCTTTTTTATGGAGCTCCCATTTCGTATTATTCAGTTCCTTCTTAAGCCCCTGATTTTCTTCTCGGTACTTCTGTTCCCTCGCGGTCATTTTCTCTGCCAGCTCCTGTTCCCATAGCTTAAGGTGTTCACGGTGCAGTCCCTGCTTCATTAGCCACGCTCCCAGATCGTCTTCCCCGATGCCTTTACTCTCCAGCACACCGCTCCCAAGGTCCCCACTTCATGGACCGGTCTATTGTTAGGCGGTAAGACCTTCATAAGTACCAGACTTTGTTGCCGTTTCGTGTACCCCATTAGTTGAGCCTTTTAAAAAATTTTCGTCTCAACTATCTTGACTTATAGTGGCTATGGTGCGATACGCCAGCTGAATCCCGAAAAGATGGCGCTCTGGACAGCCTCGCCGCGGCGGTGTTCCTTGACAGGCGCGAACAGCGCGCCATCGCGGACATACTGGAACACGGCACCCGTATCCGGATGGATTATCCAGTATTCGCCGACGCCCGTGCGCTCGTACAGCTCTTTCTTGACACCGAAATCCTTGTGCGCGGTACTGTCCGACAGCACCTCCGCCACGAAATCCGGCGCGCCGTGAATGCCATCGTCGGCAATCTTGCCGGGGTCACAAACAACCATAACGTCGGGTTCGACTACGATACCACCATCTTCTCGTTCGGCTTCATCGAGAAAGACGTCCAGTGGAGCCATGAAGAGTCTGCAAGGCTTGCCTTCAAGAAAATTGCCCAGCTGTCTGCCGAGGTCAAAGGCTTTATCCTGGTGGGGAACCCGCGGTGCCGGGCTCATTGCGTATGCAACGCCGTCTATCAACTCCCAGCGCTCGTTGTCGGGCCAGGAACGCCAGTCTGCCATCGTGTACCGTCCGTCGTGCTTCAACGCGCCTGTACCTTCCGACCATGCCATCGTGTGCCTCCGCTTGCTTCAGCTTAAGTATAGCATATAGTCAGCCGCGGCAGAACCCTTGAAACTTCCGAGCAAGGCTGACGTTAAAGCAGGGGTCAGACCCCTTACATCAATTATCGAGGTTGCCCATGAGTTTCCGGCGTTCTGCGGCCATGTCGTAGACCTGATTTGCGGCTCGCAAAGCGATTATAACGATGGTCATTGTCGATGCCGGCCTCTTGAGTCCATAGACTATCCTGATTCCATGCCTCTGGAGCTTAATCTTGTATAATCCTACCAGATTATGGTCTCCCCGTTTGCCGAGCGACTTTCCGTACCCGCTTTCATGTTCGGGCAAGAGGTTCTGAGCCACTTTCCTTAGGGCCTTCAAAACCACGGGCCTGACCGATCCATCAATCCGCTCCAGGTCTTCCATACTGTCGGCGGTTAATTCGACGTTCCATGCCATCAGGATAACTCCGAGTCCTCTGCCATCTCGATATCAGATTCACGTATGCCAAAATGACGCATTGCATCATCGATGGAACAGGTCGATCCCTTGACGTTTTTCTCCAGTCGATCCCGTGCAAGGAGTAGAAGCTCCAGGTTTTCGTTTTCGTCGACCATGCGCTCGTACTCTTAGGGACTCATGATGATGGAAACTGGAGCGTTATTTTTCATGACAATCTTGGCACCTGTTTGTGCAAGCTCATTAAAAATCTTTATAGCTTCACCCCGGTTGAAGCGTGAAACCGGTACGATGCGATCAACGAACGAAAGCAGGTTGGTCATGCACAGACTCCAATAATACAACGCTATATATACCATACTATTGAGGTGTTTGCAAAAGTCTATTACTTTTGCAAACACCTCTTGCAGTATTTTTGCAATTTAAAACTAAATAATTATATTATAAAGAATAGAAAAAATACTGCATATACATCTTCGGGGTTCAAATATAGGCTCAAGCACCCTTACTATCGCATGATGGACTATCCTGTCAGAAAAGGGAGCGGCGGCAATGATACGTTCCTTGGGTTGGTAAATAGTAAATTTACGGAGTGCGCTTGGCTTCCAGATACCGCCGACCAGTTTCTGCCTTAGCTCGAGCAGATTTTGTTCGCGCCGCGATGAAAAGGATAGAGAGGAATCCTTGTATCGCTTGCCTTTGACAGCTTCATGATATACTTCCAGAAGGTTTTCAAATGAACAAATAATATTGAACAGATTGCCTGTACTTTTCTATCCTGGCGACCTAGCGACGCACAACCCGAACCCCGATATCGTAGAGGCGGAAGAGCGGATTGTTGCCGTTGCGACTGGCTAAACGCGCACTGCGGCCATCGCCGCCCCAGGAACCGCCGCGCAACACGCGCCCGTCGCCCGAGGACGCACCAACCGGATCGCGCTGGCTTCCGCTCGTATACGCCCCATACCGGTCCCAGCACCAATCATACACATTCCCGTGCATGTCGTACAGGCCCCAGGCGTTGGGCTTGTAACTGCCCGCAGGGGTAGTTTTTTGCAGGTACGGCCCCACGGCCGCCCCACCGTAGGGATATCCGCCGTCAAAATTCGCCTGGGTGGAGCTCAGACTGTTCCCGTAGGCTGTCGCAGTCGTCGTTCCGGCACGGCAGGCGTACTCCCATTCCGCCTCTGTCGGTAGCCGCCAGCCGTTGGCGGAGAAGTTGCAGACCGCCTTGTTCCAGGTGGCGTCGCTGCCGGTCGGCACTGCGCCCCAGCGGCCGGGGTCGGTGGCTCCGTTTATGCTGTAACAGGGCTCAAGGCCGTCCTGCAGGCTCAGCTTGTTACAGTACACCAGGGCGTCGTACCAGCTCACCTGCTCTACCGGCAGGCTGTCACCCTTGAAACGGCTCGGGTTCGTTCCCATGAGGGCGGTGTAGTCCTTCTGGGTTACCTCGGTCTTTATCATCCAGAAGTCGGAAACCGTCACCTGGTGCTGTGGACCTTCGTCGCTGTCTCTTCCCGCCTCGCCCGCAGGACTTCCCATGGTAAAGGTGCCACCCTGGACGTAGATTTCGCCGTGACGGTTTTCATGGAGGGGGGCGTTCCACCGGCCCTGCTACCGCGACGGCCGGGGCGGACTGCGGTGCGGGGGGCGGCGTGTACGTGAAGGACAGGTTAGCCGTGCCGCCTGGGGGTACGGTTATCGTGCGGCTTTCGCTCTGGCCGTCGGCGTAGCGCACGCTCACCGTCTGACTACCGGCGGGCAGGTCGTTCACCGGTACCGTCCCGGCGGGCACGGCCGCGGAAATGCCCGCCACGCTCACCGTGCCGGGGCTTGCCAGGATAATGGAGAGGTTCCCCGTGGCGGCCTTTACCGCGCCAAAGCTAGGGCTTTTGGCGGGGCCGGCCGAGACAGAAGACACGGAACCGGCGGCTCCGGCGAGGTAGGCGGCGTCGAAAAACTGGTTGTACACCGCGGGGACTTGCTTGCCGGCGGTGACCGTGTTCACCATCTTACCCGTGCGGTTAAAAACGTCCTTTATCTCAAGCCCCGGGGTCCGGATCTGCTTCAGTAGCTCCTGGGTAAACACCCCGTTGCGGCCTGTGCCGTCCTGGGCCACACTCCCGGCGCTGGTCGCGTAGACGATTATGCTCCCCGGCGGCTGGATCCCCACCACCGACAGGCCCCGGGCTCCCGAGCGGGACCACGAAAAGGGGTTGTCTCGGCAGGCGTCGAGCACCACCACGTTAAGCGCGTTCCGCGACTGCTGAAGCGTGTCCAGCACCTCCTGGGCCACCAGCGCCTTGGTCTTGAGGAACGTCTCCGACGGGATCCGCGCGTCCGCCGGGATCAGGTAGTTGATGCCACCCGACTGTACCCCGTGGCCCGCGTAAAAAAAGAAGCCCGTAGAATCGGCCGACTGGGACAGCTGATTCCCAAGCCGTATGACCGCGTCTTCCATGGAGGGCAAGTCCGCGTCGGTCAACAGCTTCACCTGGAAGCCCATCTCGTCCAGGGCCTTGGCCATGTCGGTCGCATCGTTCACCGGGTTTTTCAGCTTACCCAGGTCCTTATAATTACCGTTGCCGATCACCAGGGCGTAGCGCGGACCATTTCCCACGCTTTGGGCCCATAGCAAGCCGGGAACGGACAGGAATACCATAATGGCCGACAAAAACATAGGGAATGGATTATACAAACGAAATGGGAGGCAACGCATAGCGGCTCCTTGTCGATGATACACCAAACAGTATACTACAAACCGGTCCTTGGCGCTACAGGTTATTCCGCTCAAAACCCAGACGCCCACGAAGCTCTTTTTAGTACCAGACCGGCGGCAGATTTGGGATGGAATACCCAGTCGAGGTTATTTCAAAAGAGGCTTTTTCAAAACTCAGGGAGTTTTGAAAAAGCCTCTATGGTTTCTTAATGCATTGCTGTGCATTATAATCAAAATAGGATTTACTCGCGGAACAGTAAGAAAACGCCTGTCATGTTTGCGAGCATCGATACGGATGACTTTTTTCGACTACCGAGTTTAGTTTCAAACAGGAGTTGGTCATGCAATTAGGTGCGACCTTTCAGAGGATGATACGGGAGTTGCTACTAGCCTCTGGCCAGTTTGCTCTTTTCTATATTTTGATGAATTTCAGCCAAAACGGTTTGGCGTTTTTTTCAAATACTAACCATGTAGCGCTCTTGGGATTTTTGCTCGTGCAAACTATTATTTTGGTACAATTCGGTCATCGCCCAGCTATTAGATTCCTAGGGTCACTCCTTGTTCCGCTTATATACTCGACGTTGGAGATACGCGAAGGGTGGTACTTCGTTCTAAACTCTGCCCATGTCTGGTTTTGGATATTCAGTATCGCGACAGGGGGAATGCAAGCGCTGATACTGGCTACCAAGAAACAGAGAACCAAACTAGTGCTTGAGTTTATCCTTACGGTTACCAATGTGGGGAGTTTCCTGTTACTCTATTTTTATTTTGATACAGTAAAGACAATTGAAGATTTGATACGCTCGGGAGCCAAGAATCTGCCCATACCTCAGGCGGAGCTTACCATTGGCGCAATTGGCGCTTGGATGCCCCAATTTCTATCCGATCCGACCCATATCTATATTTTAGCGGGAGGAGCGTTACTTGCGTTATCGCTTGGTGTGGGAAGGGTAGATATCCTACGGCTGAAAGAACGGATCAATACCCTTTTCGGTCAGTATGTTGATGAAGATATACGGGATCGTATTGTCTTAAGCGGCAAGGCCACATCGCAAAACGCGGAACTATGCATACTCTTCGCGGATGTGAGAAATTTTACCCGTATAAGCGAGAGCCATGACCCCGAGAAAATAACAGGGATGCTGAACCTATACTTCAGTCTTTGGGCAAAAACGATCAGACAGCATGGCGGTATCGTCGATAAATTTATCGGAGACGCGGTGATGGCTGTCTTTGGGCTTCGGAGCGATGGATCGCCCTGCGACGATGCGGTTTCCTGTCTCCTTGACATGAGATCCGCATTGCCAGGTCTTCGAAACAAGCTTGTGGAACTTGATTTACCGCAATTGACAGAATTCGGTGTGGGGATACATTTTGGACGAGTAGTCGTAGGTGACATTGGGAGCGATGAACGCAAAAATTTCACCGTAATCGGCGATACGGTTAACGTCGCTTCGCGTCTGGAATCTACCTGTAAGGTATTGAATACTCCCTGTTCCATTTCTGAAGAGACCTTTGCAAGACTCTCCTCGTGGAATCAAAGGATGTTTAAACCCTTTGGATCAGTCCGACTTAAGGGTAAGAGCAATCCGCTTAAAGTCTACGGTCTCAAGCCCCAGGGGTTAAATGAGGACTAATAACAAAATTACATATTGGAGGCTCTTTCAAAACTCAGGGAGTTTTGAAAGAGCAACCTTAGATGTACATGCAGTATTTTTACTATTCTATACTATGCAAATAATTATCTTGTTATTGTAAAAATACTGCAAGAGGAATAATCAGGCCTCGATCGAGGAAGAACCTGGGTCAGAAAAGAAGGACGGCGAGGATGAAATTGATAGATCCGCAGACAAATATCCGCCGCATCGGGGATGCCAGGACTCTCTGTTAGAAGCTCAATTTCCTGCGGAAATCGATAGATGCCGATGTTGAGTATCTCTTCCTTGCTCCGCGCTTTCTCTTGAGAAAGTACATCCTGAACGGTCTTGATGGAGCATATGATCGCCTTGTCGGCTCGATCAAGTCGTTGGTCATCCATCGTAGCTTCGATTCCTTCATTAAGAATCGGCTCATGACCGAAGATGATCCGTGCCTTGAAAATTGGAGTTAGTCTTTTAAGCGCCGTGTAAGCGGCGGCCATCCAATATCTACTTTAGGCGCCGCTCGGAATCGAACCGAGGCATAAAGGTTTTGCAGACCTCTCCCTTACCGCTTGGGTACGGCGCCGAATACGCTAAGAATATATCAAAATGATAAAAAAATGTCCAGGGATGCTCCAGTACGGGCGGCGGGGATAAAGAGGTTGCTGGGGGTCCTGGGGCGGGGA
>CAYRLW010000004.1:3928-128918 GCA_964425215.1 uncultured Treponema sp. | reverse complement strand
CTGCATGTACATCTAAGGTTGCTCTTTCAAAACTAAGGGAGTTTTGAAAGAGCCTTTATTGAAAAAAGCGAAATTGCTCGATATAGTACTCTTAAGTGTTTTATTATAACGTTTTAAAAGGAGAAAATGATGAAGGGAACAAAAAATCTTTTAATCGCCCTGGTTGTTTTTTCGCTATGGGTCCCTGGGGTAACGGCCCAATCCCTTAAGGGGATGAGCCTTAACGGGGCCACGGGCCTCATTTCGATCCCCACGGGTAGGATTGGATGGGAAAAGAGCGCCGATGTGGCCGTGGATCTGGGGTACCATGGGATTTTTGACCAAAGCGATGTGGCCCATATTCCTGCCGCCAGTGTCAGTCTTTTTAAATGGTTCGAGGTTTCCCTGGCCTACGATAATCAGATCGGGGATAAAAACGGGGATACCCTGATCGGCGGCAAACTTCAGCTTCCCACCACGGGAACCGCCGTGGCGATCGGTGGGAACGTTCAGTTGCTACAACAGGGGGGCACCAGTTCCAACGCCACCCAAATTTATTTGTCGGCCACCTACCCGGCCACCTTTTTTAATATGCCCGCGGATACCACGGTGGTGGTGGGGAAGACGTTTGTAAAGGACAGTAACGATAGCAATATCGATTTTGGGATGGGTTTTGATATGGTCCTGTTCCCCAAGGTCTTTCAAAATTATATCCACTGGCTCACGGATTTCGCCAATTTTTCCTATAGCACCCAGGCGGTGGGGGCCAACGCTTCCCAACGGGGCAGTTTAAATACGGGGATTCGTATAGATATTGCATCGTACCCCGCGTTGAGTAAGTATAAATTCGTCATCGACGCCATGCTCACCGACGCCTTGGACACGAATAGGGCCTTTACCCTGGGCTTGTCCGCCGGTATGCCTATAAAATAAGCGTTTAGCGGGCCCGGACGAGGATTTTTTTGATGTAGCTTCCCTATTTTTTTGCGATGACATAGCTGGCCAGGGCTTCCGCTGTGCCCAAGGAATTGGTTTTACTGCTCCCCTGGGGGGTGTCCCCCTGGGGGGTGTTACGGGACACCAGCAAACCTCGTTTGATCACCGAGGGGGCGTCCCCGTCCAAGTCGGCGAAGTCTTCCTCCTTTTCCGCGAAGGGGTCGGTGGATGCGACGGCCTTAATAAACTCGGTCCCGTAGGGAGCCCCCAATAGGAAAGAAAAGGGATCCTTAGCGCCGGGGATACGGACCGGAGACCCCGCGGCAATAAAGCCCCGGCCGCCGCTAAAACGGTTGGGCCAAATGAGCTGGGTTTTTCCCTGGGCGTCGATGCTGTACAGTTTGACGTATGCGTCCCGGTTCACCGAAACAAAAACGGTCATCTTTTCGCCGTCGTAGTAGGCCGCCCCTACCCCCCGGTCGGTACTGACCGAGACCGTCAGGCCTCCCGGAGCCGAAGGACTCCCGGATAATGTGGCCAGGGTCTTTGCCCTGTCCACGATCTCCGAAGAGGGGCTTAGGGAAATCGATCGGGGGATTGCGGAGGATGGGACGATAACGTCCCGGGCGTCAATAAGGTCCCCGTTGCGAAGGCTCGTCAGCTCCAACTGAAGCCGTACCCCCGGGGGTTCCACAAAAAATTTACCCGTCAAAAGCCCATCAACCTGGTTGGTGGCGAAAAAATCGCCGTACATACCCCTAAAAGCCGGGTCCATCGCCGCCGCGGCGCTTCGGTTAAAAAGGGTTAGCCGCTCGGTTCGGGAGGCGGCCTTAATCAGTTGATCCTCCAGCCACCGGGAAAAGGGTGTGGCCAGGCCCGAGTATTCGTAGGTAAAGGTCCCAAAGGCCGCTTGGATGCGGGAATCCCAATACTTGGCCGCCATGGCGTCAAGCGTACGGGCTAAATCCTCGGTCAGCGGCGCCGCATCAACCATAAGGGGAGAAAACAGGAAAACGGGAAGAAAAAGGAAGACGAAAAAATACCAAGACTTTTTCATAACACGGCCTCCTGTTTTTACCAGTATACCCCAGATTCCCGCCTAAAACCCGCTTCCTATTTGGTAGTTAAAGGAACGTAATCCCCGCTTATGGGGATTACAAGGGTAGTAGGTTTGAACCGGGATATTCAATACACCCGGCCGCCCAACAGACGGCCGGCGATTTCCACGGCCATGCGGGCGGTTTGGTTGCGCACGTCAAGGACCGGGTTCACTTCCACCAGTTCCGCCGAGGCTAAGAGCCCGGAGGCGGCCAAATCTTCCGCCAAAAGAAGCACTTCCCGGTAGGAGAAGCCCCCCGAAAGGGGAATGCCGACCCCGGGAGCGATCATGGGGTCCATCACGTCCATATCCACGCTGACGTGAAGCCTATCGACCCGTTCTTTAAAAAAGGCCACCACTTGACGGGATGCCTCGGCGATTCCCAGGCGATCCACGTCGGTCATGGTGAACACCCGGACCCCGGCTTTTCGCATGGTATCCTTTTCGTAGCGGTCCAGGTCCCGTACCCCTATGAGGGCCACGTTGGCGGGGTCGAGCTTTCGGAAGTTTCCGTGGAGCCCCGTCAGTTCGCTTCGGCCGTACCCGCAGGCCACGGCCAGGGACATGCCGTGGATATTCCCCGAGGGGGTCGTTTCGGGGGTGTTAAAGTCCCCGTGGGCGTCTACCCAAAGGGTGCCCCACCGAAGTTGACGCTTGGCGTACGCGGCTCCTAAACCAGAAAGGGTACCGATGGCGATAGAATGGTCCCCCCCAAGCACGAGGGGAAAAACCCCATCGTCCACGGCTTCTTCCACCCGTTGGGCCAGCTGGGCGCAGGCCTCGGCGATGGGGGCCAGGAACTTCGCGTCCCGATCCCCTTCCTCCAGGAACTCCTGGGCGCTCACGGGGATGCCGGGAAAAGATTCCTCCGCCTGGTGGCCCAGGTCTATCAATTCTTGTTTTAAACCCGCCAGCCGCATGGCCGAGGGGCCCATATCGCTCCCCCGTCGGCTTGCGCCAAAATCGAGGGGTAGTTCTATCACCCTAATTTTCATTGTGCGGTACGCTCCAACACATCGGTAAACCAATCCTTTAACGCCATGGCTCGGCGGTACAATAATTTTTCGATATCCACCACCCCTGGCACAAAAAAATATGCCCTGACGCTCCAAGCGGTGTACACCAACGGCCGCTGGGGGTCGTCAAAGTAGAGGAGGTCCACCAGGGCGTGACGGGGGGGGACGGCGGGGAAAATTAAATAATGAAGGGAATCCAGATTAATCATCCGCAACTCGAAACGATTTTCCGTGTTGATAAACTTTCCGTTAAAGCGGGCGGTTCCGAAATCCTTATCGTGGATTTCCACCACGCAATGGAGGTCATCCCCCTGGGGTTCCTGGATAAAGCGGACCTTGCCAAAAACAACTACCGGATCTTCTCCCGCCTGGTGGAAGGTTAGGTTGCTCAAGGAAGGAGCCTGGAGCAGGATACGGTACGCCGTAGACCTATCCATCCGTATGCCCAGGGGCTTAAGGGCAAAAAGGGCCTCTTGAAGGGCGTGGGCCCGGAGGGCTCCGTGGCGGGCGGCAAACTCGCCGCTTCCGGAGTATCGGGGCAGTAGGCGTAGGGATTGGGGGTTGAATTGAAACGAGGATACCAGGGGCTCCGTGGCAAGCCGCTCCTCCACCGAGGCAGGGAGATACACCGACTGGGCCCCTGCCATGGGAGAAAGAATAAGGAGGGGCAGAAGGATCAACACAACGGAACGAATAGATCCGGGGATCACCTAGGCCTTCTTCAAAACCGCCAGAGCCCTGTCCACCCGTTCCAGGCTCCGCTTAACTCCCAAAATACGAAGAGAACCGAACAGGGGGGGACTAACGCGGGAACCGGTTATGGCGACCCGGAGGGGCATCATCAGATCCCCCATTTTTACGTTCCGCTCCAGGGAAACCTGCTTTATCAGAGCCTCGTCCTCTTCGTCGCTCCCCTGGGCCAAGGGTTCTACCAGGGTACGGGCCAGCTCTAAAAGTTCCCGGGCGGCGTTTTGATCTAGTTTTTTGGGGATAAACTCCTCCGGCGCTGGAACGGGGGGGTCGGAAAATAGGTAAGCCACCTTTTGGGGAATCTCTTGAATAAACACGGCCCGTTCTTTGACCAGGGGCATGGCGGCTTTGAAGGCCGCCCGTTGGGTATCGCTGGGGTTCCCAGAACCGTCGACGCCGCCACCGAAGAGGCCCGAAGAAACGGCGAAGGGCAAGGCCAGGTCGGCCAATTGGTCGTCGCTTTTCATGCGAATATACTGGCCGTTGTACCACTCTAGTTTTTTATAATCAAAGACCGCGGGGGCTTTGTTTAGTTTATCCAAACGGAATCGGGAGGCCAGCTCTTCCAGGGTGTACAGATCCTTTCCCTCTTCGTATGAAGCCCCGAGCAGGGCGACGTAGTTGATCAGCGCTTCCGGCAGGTACCCGGATTTGCGGAACTCATCGATACTGGTGGCCCCGTGGCGCTTGCTAAGCTTTTTCCCGTCCTGACCCATCACCATGGGCAGATGGCAGTATTCCGGGTGGTCCCACCCGAAGGCCCGGTACATGATGACGTGCAGGGGAGTGGAGGGAACCCATTCCTGGGCCCGGAGAACGTGGGTAATGCCCATCAAATGATCGTCCACCACGTTAGCCAGGTGGTACGTGGGAAAGCCGTCGGTTTTTAATAAGACCGGGTCGGGGTTTACGTCGTCGTTCTTCCACTCGATGTCCCCTAAAAGATGGTCGTGGAAATGGGTCGTTTCTCCCAGGGGTATTTTAAGACGGATTACGTGGGGTTCCCCTGTAGCGGCCCGTTGGGCGGCTTCCGAGGCTGAAAGGGCTCGACAATGACGGTCGTACCCCGTTTCGCTGGACTTGGACTCCTCCCGATCCTTTCGGATCGCGTCCAGACGCTCCTCCGTACAAAAACAATAGTACGCCTGCCCCTGGGCTACCAACTGTTCGGCGTAGGTTCGATACAGGTCGAACCGTTCGGATTGGACGTAGGGAGCCGAAGGCCCCCCCACATCGGGACCCTCGTCCCAATGGAAACCCAGCCACGCGAAGGTATCGTAGAGGTTTTGCACAAAAACGGGACTGGAGCGGCTTTGGTCCGTATCTTCCAACCGGAGGATAAACTTCCCCCCCTGGGAACGGGCAAACAGATAGTTAAACAGGGCGGTCCGTAGCCCCCCGATATGTTGAAGCCCCGTGGGGGACGGGGCGTAGCGAACTCGTACTTCCATGGAATAACTCCCTCAACGTTTAGCATGAAACCCAGTGGTGCAATACCGTTTTACTATACCGAAAGAGGGGCCTCCTCGTCCATGGGAGGGGTACGGAACTAGGTCCTTACGGTGGTGCCATCGCAAAGCCTATTTCTCCCGCTAGATTTAGCCTGATACAGGGCCGTGTCGGCCTGGGCGATAAAATCGGTTCCCTGTTGGTTTGGTTCGGGGACCCCCACAAAAAGGCCCGCGCTCAGGGTGACCACATCCGCGACAGCGGATCCTTCGTGGGGAATCCCCAGGTCTGCCACGGCGGTACGGATCCGTTCGGCCACGGTACGGGCGCCTTCCCTGTCGGTATTGGAAAGGACCGCGATGAACTCCTCGCCCCCAAAACGGGCGACAAAGTCCGTAGCCCGTTCAACGGACCTTTGGAGGGATTGGGCCACCTGCTTTAGGGTTTCGTCTCCCCTTAGGTGTCCATACAGGTCGTTGAAGGCTTTAAAATAATCGATATCGAACATGATGACCGCCAGGGGTTTCCGTTCCCGTACCGCGTCGGCAAAGAGGAGCCCTAAAACCTGATCAAGACGGCGCCGATTTGGAATCCCGGTCAAGCCGTCGAGCATGGACAGGTCGTCCAGCCGTTGATTGGCCCGTTGGAGTTCCTCCTGCAACCTGGTTAATTCCTCTATCCGCTGTTGGAGTACCCTTCGGCCCCAGGCCTTGGTGATGAGAAAACCCACACCCAAAAGGAGAAGGATGTAGAGCCCGTAGGCCCAGGGGGTAGCCCAGGGAGGAGAGTCGATGGTGATGGGAAGATTGATGGCGTTATCGTTCCAGACTCCGTCGTTGTCCGCCGCCCGAACCCTGAGGGTATAGTGCCCCCCCGGCAGGTTGGTATACGCCACCCTTCGAGCCACGGAGGGACTAGACCAGTCCTTATCGAAGCCCTCTAATTTATACGAATAGAGGTTCCGTAGGGGTTCGCGGAAATCGACGGTGGCAACGGAAACGGAAACATTATTCTTATCGTAGGGGAGCCGGAGCTTTTGAATGTACGGCGCGGCGATGGACGAGATCTGGGTATTGACTATATTTTTCCCGTTGACCTGGATCTCCGAAACTAAAACCTTCGGTGGCTTAAGGTCCTTGAGGGCATCCCGGGGATTTAAAACGTACAGGGCGTTTTGTCCCCCAAAGTAGAGCTTTCCGTCCCTGGCCTTCCACGCCCCCGTGTGAAATTCCCTATCCTTAAGGTCGTTGTACACCGAGTACCCCCGGAAAAAGGAACCCGATTTATCGATAACCCCAATTCCCGTGGCGGTACCGATCCAGCGGGATCCATCGTCCACTTCTAAAATCGATCGGACCGTATTATCCAGCAGACCTTGCTTTTTAGTAAAATGGACAAAGGTATCGGTATCTTCATCGTAGCGGAGTAGTCCCCCGCCGACGGTTCCCATCCAAAGGCGGCCCGTGGAGTCCCTAAAAATAATGCGAATCGTATTGGAGGATATGCCCTTAGGGTTTTTGATATCGTAGCGATAACGGTGGACCACCTGACCGTTTTCCATACGATCCAGGCCGTTATTGGTTCCTATCCACAAATTCCCGTGGCGGTCGTATTCTAGGGCGTACACCAGGGAATCGGCGGTAGAGAAGACGTGACTGGACGTTCCCGTGAGGGGGTTAAACCGTTCCAACCCCTGGGTATAGGTGCCCACCCACAAAAAACCATCGGGACTTTCTTTGATCGCGTAAATCACCGAATCGGCTAAACTATCCGCCTTGTTGGGATCGTGACGGTACACGGTAAAATCATCGGTTGACCGGTTGTACAGCGCTAGACCATCGTTGGTGGCCGCCCAGAGGCGCCCTTCCCTATCCTCGTACAACGCGTTGACGATATCGTTGGGAAAACTTTTGGGATTTTTTGGATCGTGAAAATAATGTCGGAAGGTTCCCGTTTCCCTATCCAGCCGGTTAAGGCCCCCGTTGTAGACCCCTACCCAGAGTTTACCCGTATGATCTTCCACTATGGAAGACACCTTACCCGCCGGCAGGCTATCTTTCCGTTCTGGGTTATGCAGGTAGGCCTGGTACTGCACGGTCCTCCGTTCGGAACGGGCAACCCCGCCCCCGTTAGTACCCACCCAGTAGACATCGTTGGAATCCAGAAAAGCCGAGTACACCACATCGTTGGGAATGGAGCCGGGCCCATCGGTGTGTTGGTGCCGGATAACCGCTCCGGTGGAACGGTTATATTCAAACAGGCCGCCTCCCCAGGTCCCCACAAACAGCTCGTTCCGGGTCATGGATTTTACAAAATAGATCCGGTCATCGGCCAAATATACGGTTTGGAAGCGCAGGGTCTTACGGTCCACGAGCCGAGAAATGCCACCGTACCAGGAACCAACCCACAGTTCCCCGTCGGGGGTTTCGGTAAGGCTCATAACGTAGGGACTGGGCAACTGGGAAGGGTCGTTTTTATTCCAGGGGAGTCGGGTAAAATCATCCGTATCCCGGTTGTAAAACAGAAGCCCCCCGCCTCCGGTTCCAACCCAGAGGGTCCCCTGGGTATCGACTAAAAGAGAACGGATAATCCCCGGCGGAACCGCGTGAACATCCGTCTCGCTGGGCTTATAGTGGATAAACTTGCCCGATTTTTCGTCCAGCCGATCCAGGCCCTTGGAGGTTCCCACCCAAAGCCGTCCATCCCGATCCCTGACCAGGGAGACCACCAGATCCCCGGACAAACTATCGGGATTTTCAGGATCGTGCAAATACGGGGTAATTTTATCGGTTTTTAAATCCAGCCGGTCCAGCCCGCCGTAGGTACCTATCCATAGGACATCCTTTTCCATAAGCATGGTTTGAACCTGATTATGGCTTAGGGCGTTTTCCTCGAAGGGTTCGTTTTCGTAGACCCTATAGGTGTACCCATCGTACCGAACCAGGGCCCCCTGGGTCCCAAACCACAAAAACCCCCGATCATCCTGGGCGATGGCGGCGATAGACGAATTCGGAAGCCCATCCCGGGTGCTAAGGGTGCTAAAAAACAAGCTATCCTGGGCAAAAGCGCCAACGGTAGCGAGGAATCCCATCCAAAGGAAAAAAAAGAAACGGAGTATCATACCAAGAGTATACAGAAACAACGGATAATTGCAAACCAAGGCCGCGAAAAGAGGCCCCTGGGAGACCCTGGGGGGTTTTGTGAAAAGTGGGTTGCCCACCCTTGGTTGAAGCGGGTATACTTTTTCTCTATGGAGGCTCTACGATGAAAGCCCTGGTGAAGCGTTCCGCCGGCGTAGGGATCTGGATGGAAGAAGTACCCATGCCGACCATTGGTCCCAACGATCTTTTGGTTAAAATTAAAAAGGTAGCCATCTGCGGCACCGACGTGCACATCTATAAATGGGATAGCTGGTCCCAAAAAACGATAAAACCGCCCATGGTGATAGGCCACGAGTTTGTGGGGGAAATAGTGGAGCTCGGGTCCTCCGTTTCCGGGTGGGAAATAGGAGAACGGATCTCCGGGGAGGGGCACATCGTCTGCGGAACCTGCCGTTCCTGTCTGGCAGGCCGCCGGCACCTTTGCCCCAATACCCAAGGTATCGGGGTTAACCGGGATGGTTGTTTTGCCGAGTACCTGTCCATTCCCGCGAGCAACGCCTGGCGCCTCCACCCGTCCATTAGCGACGAAGTGGCGGCCATTTTGGACCCCTTTGGGAACGCGACCCACACGGCCCTTTCCTTTGAAATGATCGGGGAGGATGTACTTATCACCGGAGCGGGACCCATCGGGTGTTTAGCCACCGCGATCTGCCGACACGTGGGGGCCCGCCGGGTGGTCGTTTCGGACATCAACCCCTGGAGGCTCGCATTGGCCGCTAAAATGGGGGCAACCCACGTGATCAACGCGACGGAAGATTCGGTAAAGGCCTTTATACAGCGGGAGGGAATGAAGGGCTTTGATATAGGCCTAGAGATGTCCGGTTCTGGGTCCGCCTTCGAATCCATGCTGGAGGGCATGTACCCCGGCGGCCGCATAGCCCTGCTGGGAATCCTTCCGCCGGAGACTAAAATCGATTGGGACCAGGTGATTTTTAAGGGATTACACCTGAAGGGAATTTATGGCCGGGAAATTTTTGAGACCTGGTATAAGATGCAGGCCATGTTAACCAGCGGTCTTGATATCGCGCCGGTAATCACCCATCGATTCTCTTTTGACGATTTCCAAAAGGGTTTTGACGCCATGCTCAGCGGACAAAGCGGAAAGGTGATCCTTAGTCTGTAGCGGGTGGATTAAAATCTAAAGCGCCGAGTTAAGCCTGTACGTCGAAACCCAGGGCGGAGGGCTGTTGATAGGGTCGTCGACGTTTACATTGTTAAGTCTTTGTAAAATCCCTTGGGAAAGCATTAAAAATGGGGGACCGGGATGGAAGCCTTGCGGTACAATCGCCTTATGCGGATAGTATTCCGGTTCTGGTCCCTCTGGATAAGCGTCGCTCTGGTTCCCCTGCTGATACTGCTGGCCTTTTTTCAATTTCGATGGATCCATGACATGGGAGAGCGGGAACGGTATCGGCTGGTCCAGGGATTGTACAGCACCGCGAACCGGTTGAGTACGGCCCTGCAAGACGAGGTGGCCGTGCTTCCCCTGGTGTTCGGCGTGGGGGCCGACGAGGCAAGCAATTCGTTTAAACATAACGATTGGACCGATTTTAAACGCCGTTGGGATATTTGGAAGGCCTACTCAATGGAAAGTTCTATTGTCGATGGCTTGTACCTGTTCAAACGTCCCCAAACCCAGGGGGTTCCCTCCACCCTTTGGCAATGGGACGGTCAAAGGTTTATACCCAAAAGGGACCTGCGATTTTCCGAGCTTTTAACCTCGATTATCAACACCTATCCCATGGAGTTTGGGTTTTTCGACGGGGAAAAAAATCCCGCGGAGGGGGAGCTTTTCCTGGTTCCCCTCCCTTTGGGTGAGGGGAGCGATTATTTTTGGCTCGGGATAAAAATAAACCGGGAGGCCTTTGCCCAAAGGCTCCTTCCCGTCCTTGCTGAACGGCTACTCTTTGGCAAATCGGATTACTATTTCAGGGTAATAGACCGAAAGCGGGGGACCATCCTGTATACATCCAGTTCGGATACGGATCCACGGCTGTTCGAACATCCGGATTTTCAATATCCCCTTTTAAAAACCGAACTTTCCCAGGCCCCCTACAAAGCCGAAGCCCTCAAGGGGACATCCACCGAACCTATTATCACCCTGCTCCAGGCCCGCCGAGAAAGTCTGATAGCCCAGGGTGATCCGGATCGGCGCTCTGAAGGCTACCTAACCCCCTATTCGGTCCGCAACCGGGACCGTCTTGAAGGGGCCCTGTGGGTACTGGAAGCGACGCACCGATCCGGGTCCCTGGCGGCGGTGGTCCGTCTTACGACGATCCGGAACATGATCATCAGTTCGGCGATTCTACTGCTGTTAGCCCTGGTGCTGGGGATTCTGGCGGTGGCGGTCCGGAGAACCCAAGAGCTGGCGGAACGGCAGGGGGAGTTTATCGCGTCGGTAACCCACGAGCTAAAAACCCCCATCGCGGTTATCTATTCCGCCGCCAATAATTTGGCCTCGGGTATTATTAAGAATACCGAACGGACGGTCCAATACGGCCAGACCATCGAGGGGGAAAGCAAACGGCTAACCAAACTAATCGACCGTCTTCTCCTGTACGCCCGTTTGGGGGATGCCCAGGGGCCAAGCTTTGAATCCTTGAATTTAGGAGACCTGGTAACCGAGGTGTTGGATTCCTACCGGAAGGATTTGGAGGCGATGAATTTTTCTGTAGAAGTATCGATTAAACAGGATATTTGGATCCAAGGGGATAAAAGCGCCTTAGAAATGGCTTTGGGGAACCTGATTTCCAACGCCATAAAACACGCGGCCCAGGGGAAGTACCTTTCATTGGCTCTGGACTCGGAATTACGGCACCATAGGAGTTGGAAAAAATCGTTTTGGGCGGTGTTACGGGTCCAGGATCGGGGCAAGCCGGTTCCGCGACGGGAACGGCGTTTGATCTTTGAACCCTTTTACCGGGGAGAAGAGGCCCGGGCCTCCCAGCGTCGGGGAAGCGGTTTGGGGCTAAACGTGGTCCGCCGTATTGTTCAAATCCACGGAGGAACGGTACAGTATAGGGCGGTGGGGGAATCGGGTTCCCTTTTTATACTTACATTTCCCGGGGACTTAAGCCGTGTGGAATGACGCCGTTGCTTCCCAAAAAATCCGGGTTCTCGTGGTAGAAGACGAACCGGGCCTTGTTATGACCCTAACCGATCGATTGGAAGCGGAGGGTTACCAGGTCACGTCGGCCATGGATGGCCAAGAGGGCTTTGAAACCGCTAAAACCCAGCCCTTTGATATCATCCTTTTAGACGTGATGCTTCCCCGGAAAAACGGCTTTGACGTATGCCAGGATCTTCGTTCTTTAGGGATTTTAAGCCCTATCCTTCTGCTCACCGCCCGGGGCCAGACGGTGGACAAGGTAGCGGGGCTAAAGCTTGGGGCCGACGATTACCTTTGTAAACCCTTTGAAATGGAAGAGCTGTTGGCCCGGATGGAAGCTATTATCCGGCGAAGCCTTACAAAAGGCGCCCCGGATCCGCTGGTTTTGGATAAAACTATAACCAAACGGGGAGAAGAACGGTACGAAGGCTTTTCTATCAACTTCGCCACCGCCGAGGTAAAGCGGGGACAGGAGCGCTTTACCCTCTCGGCCCAGGAATACAAACTCCTTTCGTTTCTTACGGACCATCCCCTGCAAATTGTCTCCCGGGAACAGCTGTTAGAAACGGTCTGGGGTTACGGGAACGACACCTCTACCCGGACCGTGGACGTCCATATCGCCTGGTTACGGAAAAAAATCGGGGATACGGAGGGTCAAGGGCGGCATATTGTGACGGTCCGGGGTCTGGGGTACCAGTTTATCCCGTAACCAAAAATCGGGCCTTCCCTTCCGCCGCGACGTCGCCGTTTTGGTCGTAGACCCACGCCTCGGTCGTTACGAGCCGACCCTTGGTTTCCACGACCCTACCGACGACCCGAACTCGACTCCCCGTTTCTACGGGCTTTTTAAAACGAACCGTTATTTCAGCGGTAACCGCGGTTTTTTCCACCCCTTCCCCACCCCTTTGGGAATACAGGATAGCGTGGGCCATAATTTCATCCAACAGCATGGAAAGGAAGCCCCCGTGGGTCGTTCGTTTCCAGCCGGAAAAATAATCCGGAATTACTAGGTAAGTTTCGGCTTCCCCGGTATTCGGGTACGAAAACTGGAGGTGGAGCCCCCTATCGTTTTCGGTTCCGCAACAAAAACACTGGGTATCCCGTTCAATAATCGATATCATGCAAAAAATATACCATAAAACCCCGGACGTATCAATTTTAGTGACCCCAGGACGAAAGAGAAGTATACTTACAATAAAGGGGGATCCTGTTATGTTCACCTTACCCATACTGTACGTTGTAATTCTCGCGGTACTCGTTCTCTTTTTTTCGGGTATCCGGATCATCCGGCCAACCCATAGGGGCTTAATCGAAACCTTGGGAAAATATTCCGGCTTCGCGGAACCGGGCTTCCACTGGATATTTCCCATCATCAAAAGAATGTACCAAATTAACACCACCGAACAGATGGTGGACGCGGAACCCCAGGAAATTATTACCAACGATAATTTGAACGCCCGGGTGGATGCTCAAGTCTATTTCCGGGTAAAACCGGACGAAGAAAGCGTCAAGGCATCCCAGTATAACGTGAATAACTATCAATGGCAGATCGTAAACCTAGCCCGGACAACCCTGCGTAATATCATCGGAACCATGACGCTAAAGAGCGCCAACAGCGAGCGGTCAAAAATAAATTCGGAACTGCTGGAGACCCTGCTGAACGAAACAAAAAACTGGGGTATCGCGGTGGTCCGCACGGAACTTAAGGAAATCGATCCGCCGAAGGACGTGCAGGAGACGATGAACAAGGTCGTCAAAGCGGAAAACGAAAAAATCGCCGCCATCGATTTTGCCACCGCCACGGAAACCATGGCGGACGGCCAAAAGAGGGCGGAGATTAAAAAGGCCGAAGGATTCCGGCAAGCGGAAATTCTCAAGGCCGAAGGGGAAGCCCAGGCGATTAAGCTGGTCAACGAGGCGGCGGATAAGTATTTCGTCGGAAACGCCCAGCTCTTGCGAAGGCTCCAAACGGTGGAAGAGGCCTTAAAGAACAACGCTAAAATCGTGTTGCCCCAAAATGGTCAACTGGTAAACGTCATCGGCGATTTAGCCGGCGTTACTTCTAAAAAAGAGGAAGAGAAGTAGAAGAAAAACGGGGCACCCTATAGGCTATCCATCTCTGGGAAACGGACGTAGCGGTGTCCCCAATTGCCCCGGCGGTCCGCTTCGTCGGAAGCGGCGTGGGTATTGGCGTTGGGGCCGGCGATGATGGATTCCATGCGGATGGAAGAATTTCGGACGGCCAGGGCGGAATACAGCCGGGCAAGGAATTCTCGGCGGCTAATTTCCTGGGCTCCCAGGCTCCGAAGGTGTTCCGTGGGAACCTGACAATCGATAAACCGTACTTCGTCGGAGAAGAGAAGCTGGGCTAGGGCTAAAAAGGCGGCTTTTGAGGCGTTGGGTTGGAGGGCAAACATGGATTCCCCAAAAAAAGCGTTCCCGAGCCTAATGCCGTAACAGCCCCCCACGAGCTCTCCATCCCGGTACGCTTCCGCCGAATGGGCCCAACCCAGGCGGTGGAGTTCCGTGTAGGATTCGATCATTTCTTTGGTAATCCAGGTTCCGTTTTGACCCGGCCTTTCGACCAAAGCGCAATTTCGAATAACCCCGTTAAAATCCCGGTCCAGGCTCAATTCGAAATAGCGCTTCTTAAAAACCTTCCGCATGGATTGGGAAATGTGTAAATTGGCGGGGAATAAAACAAAACGCGGGTCGGGGGAATGCCAAACGATGGGGTCCGCGGGGCCATACCAGGGAAATACGCCCTGTTCGTAGGCCGAAAGAAGCATCCCCGGAGAAAGATTGCCGCCGACTCCCACCACACCGTCTTCAGTAACCTCGGGATCGGGAAAAGAGAACCGTTCCCGTTCCGTTAAATGGGGAAACTGGGGATCGGATCCTCTTTTCCATTGTCGACTCATCTTAAGCAACCACCGTTATTCGATATTCCCCGTCTTTCCAATCCGCTTTAGCCCTTCCGCCGTCGCTTAGTTCCCCAAAAAGGACCTGGTCCACAAAGAAGGCCTTGATCTTATCTTCCACCAAGCGGGCCACGTTTCGGGCGCCAAACTCGGCGCTGTACCCATCCTGGGCCAGGTGGGCCACGCATTCGTCCGAAACATCCAAGGAAACCTTTTTCTCCGCGAGCTGACGGCTGAAGGCGTCCAATTCTTTACGGACGATGGAGGTCATGACTTCCTGGGATAGGTGGTTAAAGCGAACCACCGCGTCGAGCCGGTTACGGAATTCGGGGGTAAAGATCCGCTCCAGGGCCCCGTCCACGGCGGTTTCATCCACCTTCCGCTCCCCAAAGCCGATAAGACTCTTCCCTATATCCCGGGTGCCGGCGTTGCTCGTCATAATCAATACCACGTTCCTAAAATCCGCCTTTCTACCGTTATTATCGGTTAAGGTCGCGTAATCCATTATCTGTAATAGGATGTTATAAATATCCGAGTGGGCTTTTTCTATTTCATCCAAAAGAACCACCGCGTGGGGTTGTTTCCGTATCGCGTCGGTCAAGAGTCCCCCCTCTTCGTAACCCACGTACCCCGGAGGTGAACCGATCAGCCGGCTCACCGTATGCTTTTCCTGGTACTCGCTCATATCAAAGCGATGAAGCGATACGCCCAGCAGGTCGGCTAGGGAACGGGCTAATTCGGTTTTCCCCACCCCCGTGGGACCCACGAAGAGGAAGTTGGCCACCGGCTTGTTCGCCGAACGGAAACCAGCCCGGGACCGTTTGACCGCGTTCACCACCGCTAAAACCGCCTGATCCTGCCCAAAGATCCGTTCTTTTAAACGGAATTCCAGATACTTTAGCTTATCCTTTTCGCTTTCCCCCACCGACCGTTCGGGGATACGGGCGATTCGGGCCACCACCGTCTCTATTTTAGGGACATCGATGACGATAGGTTCTTCCGATTTTTCCAGAGCCCCGGAGGCTTCCGGCTCCGGGGGTAATAAGCCTTCCTCCAGGTTCTTTGGGGTACCTTCACTTTTAGACCCTTTGTTTTTAGAAGCATCGTTTTTATACGCCTCGATCCGAGCAAAGGCCCCCGCTTCGTCGATCACGTCGATAGCCTTGTCGGGAAGCCGCCGGTCGTTGATATATTGGGCCGAAAGGCGAACCGCGGTTTCCAGCGCGTCGTCCGTGTAGGTCACCCGATGGAACTCCTCGTAATTTTTTCGCAGGCCCTTCAGTATCAGTATGGCGTCGGATTCGGAGGGTTCGTTTATATCGATTTTTTGAAAGCGTCGGGAAAGGGCCCGGTCCTTCTCAAAGTATTTGGTGTATTCTTCGTGGGTGGTGGATCCGATGCACCGGATCTTTCCCGAAGTCAACGCGGGCTTTAAAAGGTTCGACGCGTCCAGAGAACCGCCGGAAACGGCGCCCGCCCCGACAAGGGTGTGGATCTCATCGATAAAGAGGATGGCCTTCTCTTTTTTTACGATATCGTCCACGACTTTTTTAATCCGATCCTCAAAATCACCCCGATACTTGGTTCCAGCGACCAGGGCCCCCATATCCAGAGCGTAAATTGAAAAGCCCCGTAAGGTGGGGGGAACCTGGTCCGCCACGATCATCTGCGCGAGCCCTTCGGTGATAGCGGTTTTGCCGACCCCCGAATCGCCCACGTGGATGGGGTTATTTTTAAGCCGGCGGCACAGGACCTGAATGGTCCGCTCCAATTCCCGCTCCCGGCCGATAACCGGTTCTAGTTTTCCCTCCCTAGCCAAGGTGGTAAGGTTGATGGAAAATCGCTCCAGGGCTCCTTTGCGAGCCGGTTTGACGGGGGATTCCTGTTCGATTTTGGGCTCTTCCTCGTCGTCGGCCCCGTCGAGTTCGTCTTCCAAGGAATTGGCCGTTTCATCCTTATGTACGTCAAAGTCCCCCTCATCGGAAAACCGTGTGCCGTGGGAGAGAACTTCCAATAATTCTAGCCGTTTGACCCCCGCTTTCCGCAGGTAATAGGCGCAGTAGTTTCGTTCCTCGTCGTAAAGGGAAACCAGGATATCCGAAACATCCAATTGATCCTTTTGGGAAGACTGGCTGTGGAGAACCGCCCGTTCAAGGACGCTTTGGAACCCCACCGTTTGGGTGGGTTCGGCGTTTTGAACTACCGGGACCTTCTGTTCAAAATAATTCTCCATGCCCTTTCTAATTTGGTCCAAATCGGCCCCGCAGGCGGTAAAAATCTCTTGAACTTCGCTAAAAGACAGGGCGGCGTAGAGAACGTGTTCCGGGGTTAGGTACTCATGGGACCGGACTTTGGCTTCGTTATACGCCGCGTTAATTATAGCCTGCACATGGCGGCTGATTTTCATAGTTCCGCTACTCCTCTCTCTTCGTCGCCCTTACGCTTTTTCCACCACACAACGGAGGGGAAATTCCTCTTTACGGGCCATGATATGAACTTCTTCGGCCTTAGTAACCGCTATATCCCAGGTATACACCCCCACGACACCCCGGCCTTTTCGATGCACGTCCAACATGATCCGTTGAGCATCCGCTTCGGATTTTCGGAATACCGTAACCAGCACATGAACCACAAATTCCATGGTGGTAAAATCATCGTTTAGCAAAATAACCCGATAATTTTCGGGTTCCTTCAGCTTTTGATTATCCTCCACCGCCAATTCGGTACCAAAATCTTTTATAACGGGCATCCGTAAAATCCTTAGTTTTAATCTCAACATATAAGATAGCAAAAAACCATCGATAAAACAATGAGCAAGCCGGTCGGACCGAAGCCAATCAACCAATCGGAGGTAATAGAAGGCGGGTACGGCGGTCGGCATCCGGAATTATGGGTCGTAGATTCTAGAAGTCTTAAAATTCTTAAAAATTAAAGGCCACACCGCTACAGAGGTACCACCCCGTGGGACTAGAAGAAACGGAGGTATCAAAACCGCCGATGGATCGAAGGAAGATCCAGGATGAATAGGAAGCACGCCGGACCAGGTCAAAGGTCAGTTCCCCTTCAACGGTTCCGAAAAACCTATCAACAGAGGACTCCCCTTCCGCGGAAACCATAAAACCCCAGCGGTCGGCGCTTTGGGCGGATATGCGGAGGGACCAGGGGAAAGAATCCCCGGAGGTGCCAGGGGTATCCAGGGAGTGTTTCCAACCCCCGCCCACGTCGGCTTGGAGCGGGAAGGTGGGGTACCAGGAAAGGGAAAGCGCGGGCCGGAGGGTCCAGGACCGCAAAAGCCCCGAGACATAAAAGGCCGAAGCGCCCAAAAGGGGTTTGATAACCAGGGGACCCGCCAGGTAAGAAAAGCCTAATCGACCCGCGAGCTCGGCCCCTGCTTCGACTCCGTACCACAGGGTCCCATCGGTAGCCATCAGAATCGAGGCATCTTCCCCATTTCCGGTAAGGGAGAAGGATACGCGGCTATACGCCGTACCGGTAGAACCGTCGGGGGAACTGAGGCCCCCGTACAGGCCCACAAGGGGAACCCAGGTACCGACAAAAAAGGACGTTTCCGCCCCGACGTCGGCCTTTAGGGGCCTAAGGGCGGTTACCGAGGGGCCGGATAGGTCGTAGGTCCCGAAGATCCGGCCGTAGGTTTCCGATTCGGCGGGACTTTCCGCAGAAAGCCCTCCCTTAAGCTCCCCAAAAAGGGCGGAAGGGCTGACCAGGTCCGCTCCTAAGGCCGGTTCCACATAGGTTTGGGCGTGCATGGTAAGCAGAGGAACGCATAGGAGGACGACGAACGCCAAAAGATATTTTGCCCCACGGTTATTCAATTTTTTCCCCTCCGTTCCAATTCCCTATCCACCATGCTAATGCCCCCGCCCCTATCCAGGGTTCCCTGTACAAGCCGAATAAAGGATTCCCGGGTAATTCCTAAGCGTTTGCCCTTAAGGGCCACCGATACGAGGGTGGTAAAATCTTCTTCCCCCAGGGTACTGCGGACCAGGCATTGGGCCAGGGGTCCCACCATGGAAGGGTCCCCTTCGCTTATGGCCACAATCCTCAGGGCCGCCCCCGCCGCGGACAAGGCCCTATCGGCGGTTTTTCCAAGAATCAGCGTATAATCCAAAAGGGCATCCAGGGTATCCATAGAAATCCCCCCCCGTAAAAGCACCGATCCGCGACGGATCAGTTCTCCTAAGGGTGCTTGTGTGGTAATTCGAATCGATTGAAAGAGGGACAGCAAGAACCGGTCCCGATCCCATTCGGACCGGAGGGCTCTCAGAAGCAGGGGGGGCGCGACCCTTTTTGCCGTCCCTTCCCGCAGGGTATCCATTAGGACCTCCGCAGGAAGGCCCGCCCCCTGGGCTTGGGAAAAAAGGGCTTCCAGCTCCCCCCGAATTTCCTGGTAGGGGCTGGCGCTAGGACTGTCCAGCCAGGCCAGGGGGGCGTAGGTTTGGACTTCCGCGCCCACTGCCGGGGGAACAAAAAATTGGGCTAAAAGTAGCATTACCGTTGAGATCCGCAACCATGAAAGGATAGGTAGGCCCTGGGCTTTCACGTTTTAGTTCCGTCCCCCGGGGTTCCGGTGATCCGGCCCCCACTGACCCATCGAAGAAAGACCCTGGCCCGAAGTTCCGCGGGAAGGGTTCTCCATAGTACGAAGGGCTTGCTTTTCTTCCAGACTCTTTAACCGTGTCCGAATTTGCCGGTCCTGGGAAGGCCCCAGATCCAGGGCCATTTTTTGGCGAACCGCCGCGGAGCTTTCCTGGGCCGAATAGCCCCGGGCCATCAGGGATCGAATTTCCAGGGCGTAGGGACGGAGAAGGGGCTCCAAAGAAGGGGTTCTAGCCGTCACGACGCCCTGTTCAGCGGTTGCGTTGAGGGAAATCCAGTTTTTCTTTGCCAAGGAAAAGGCCAGATCCAGAGGATCCTCGATGGCAAAAAGACCAATGTTCAAAGACCCTACCAAAATAAGGCCCAAAATAAACTTCCTATCCCTCATACTGGAGCTCCTATAGGTCTAAAAGGGACACTTGACCGCCAAATCCGTCGTCCACCGACAGCACCGCCCGTGGATCGCTGATATACCGTTCCCCGTCGATCACAAAATTATAGCGATACTCTAAAGATCGTTTCAACGTAACCGTGGCTTTCCACGTTTTCCCATCCCCCTGCTTCCGCAAGGGTATCCCCTGGTCCGACCAATTATCAAAGTTTCCCGTCACCGCCACGCTTTTTGCCTGGGGGGCCTCCAGCACGAAGGTAACGGTCACCCGATCCGCCGCGGCGGCCGCTACGGCGGGGTTGACCATAAACCGGGAAATCCCAAGGGCAAGGACCAGGACCGCCGCGAAGGCCGCCGCGAAGGCTCCGATACGGCCGGGGCGGAGAAAGGGCCTTAGGGAAAGGTGCCGGCCATACACGCCCTTCGGAGCCGAGTTCCCGGACAGCCTGGAAGATCGGCTACCCTTTTGGAGGATCCCGTCCATAACCCGGTCGGCGATGGAAAAATCGCTTACCCCGGGAAAACGGAGAACCGCGTGGGAAACGTCGGCGCGAAGGAGGGGTAATAGGCCTTCCAGACTCCGCGTGCAAGAGGGGCAGGAGCGGATGTGGGCTTCCACTTCGGCGAACGTGGAGGGGTGGATCGTTTCGCCGGCTTCCCATCGATCTACTATGGTCGAAACCTCTTGACAGTTCATCATATACCTATACCTCCCCAGGGAAAGGTGGGTTGCGATTTTTCCAATAATTCCCTCAATTTTTTTCGCCCCCGAAAGAGCCGGGTTTTGACGTTTTCTTCCCCCATATGTAAAGTAGCGGCGATATCCGCTACGGATAGACCTTCAAAATAATGGAGATACAAGACCGTGGCCTGTTCTTCCTTTAGCTTTCCCAAGGCCCTCTGAAGTTCCCGGGCGTTTTCTAAGGAGAGCAGAGTCTCTTCCGGATTGGTGGCCCCCACTTCTTCAGGGTAGTAGGACCGTTGGAGCTTTTCCTCGTCCCTTTTTTTTCGTTTCCATCCCGAATAGAGATGGTGGAACGCGATAGAAAAAATCCAGGCTCGAAAGTTTCGACCTATTTTAAAGGTAGCCAGGGATTTGTACGCCCGGATTAAAATTTCTTGGGTAGCGTCGGAAGCGGCGTCGCTGTCCCCCAAACGGACCAGACAAAATTGGTACAACCGTTTTTGATACGCCTCCACGATGGTACGAAAGGCTTCGGGGTTTCCCGAAAGGGTTTTTTGGATCGCCACCAGATCCCTGGTTTCATCATCGACGCTTATGGTACCCACAACCCCTAACTATATCACAAAAAAAATTTATGCAACCCCTCGGGCTCTCGGTGAGTATACAAGGGTAGAACGATCTATCAAGAGATCGATCAAGCGGACAATCAGGAGGTCAACATGAAACGGATACTTACGATTTTTGCGGTTTTCGCGGTAGCCACCGGAGCCCTTTGGGCTAACGGAAACGCGGAAAAGGTAACGACCATGGAAGGCACGGTAATCGTGGCTCCCGAGTCGGCGGTACAAAATCGGGTAATGCTTCAACTGCGGGATGGGAGCCAGGTGGAAGTGATGGTCCCCGGGGGGGAATTGAACCAGCTCCAGATTCGGGATCAAGAACAACTGCAAATCCGGGGAGTTATGATCAACGCCGATCCTACGGTGGGCCAGCAGGTTCGTCTGTACGCCCGGGAAGTGGTAGCGGCGGGCAAAACCCTGAAGGTGGAAAAGGCGATCCAGCTTACCCAGCAGGATAGGGAGCGGCTACGCCTGCAAACCGGAGAGGAAACCAAAAACCAGACCCAGACTCGAACCCAATCGGGCAATCAGGGATCCGGCGGCCAGGGGTCGTCTAGTTCGGGATCCTCGGGGGGTAAAAAGTAAAACCTGGAGCCGGGTTTATCGTAATTTTTAGGAAACCGGGGAGTTTGTCGGGCCTGGGCCGACAAACTCCCCGGCGCTATTGCGCCGGGTCCCCGTTCTTTCTATACTATGTTCTACTATGCGTATAGCTTCGTGGAACGTCAATGGAATCCGGGCGGTAGAAAAAAAGGGCCTGGCCGAATGGATCCGTACTGAATCCCCGGATCTGCTCTGCCTGCAGGAAACAAAGGCCCGGCCCGACCAGGTATCCGAAGAACTGGCCCAGCCGGTGGACGGCCAGGGGACCCCCTACAGGTCCTACTGGGCCTCCGCAAAACGGCCAGGCTACTCGGGGGTGGTGATTTATTCAAAAGTAGAACCCCTGGACGTCCGTACCATGGGATACCAGGACTTTGACGACGAGGGCCGGGTTTTGCTGGCCGAGTTTCCCGCCTTTACCCTTATTAACGCCTATTTCCCCAATTCTCAGGAAGCGGGGGCCCGGCTGGATTACAAGCTGGCCTTCTGCCAAGCCATGCTGGAAACCTGCGAAGCCCTAACCAAGAAGGGAAAAAACATCCTCCTCTGCGGAGACTATAATATCGCCCATAAGCCCATCGATTTGGCCCGGCCCAAGGAAAACGAGGGGAATCCGGGGTATTTGCCCGAAGAACGAGCCTGGATGGATACCTTTACCGCCTCGGGGTACGTGGATACCTTTCGTCATTTTAAACCAAGCGAGGGGGGACACTACAGTTGGTGGTCCTACCGTATGCGGGCCCGGGAAAAGAATATCGGCTGGAGAATCGATTACCACTGTGTCAACCGGACTTTCTTAGGGGCCGTAACAAAATCGATTATACGAAGCGACGTTATGGGGTCCGACCATTGCCCCGTAGAGATAGAACTAACCGTTTAAAGGATAGATTATGCGGATCAAATACAACTCCCCCACGGTACTAACCTACGCCTTTGTGTGCGCCCTCGTGCTGGTACTATCCCAAACGATCGTACCCCACCTGACCGAGAATTGGTTCATGGTACCGGGGAACCGTACCTTTTCCGCCCACCGGTGGGGGGACTGGGTGCGTCTCTTTACCCACGTGATTGGCCATGCGAATTGGAACCACCTGATTTCCAATTTTTCTTTTATCCTGCTTATCGGCCCCATTTTGGAAGAAACCTACGGGTCCCTTTCCCTTCTTTTTATGATGGTGGTCACGGCCTTTATAACCGGGATCCTGAACGCCTTTCTGTTCCCCACCGCCCTTTTAGGAGCCTCGGGCATCGTGTTTATGATGATCCTTTTGGCGTCCTTTACTAATTTTAACAAGGGGGAAATTCCCCTAACCTTTATCCTTATTTTGGTGCTCTACCTGGGCCGGGAATTGTTCAACTCGTTTCAAAGCAACAATATTTCCGAGTTTGCCCATATCGTGGGAGGATTCTTCGGAAGCCTGTTCGGTTTCTTCAGGCCTTCGAGGCGCTGACAAACCGGGTAGCGATAAAATTAAGGACCGCGATTCCAGCCCCGCTTAAAAACACGAACTGGTAGCCCGCCCTATCCCACAGAAGCCCCGCCAACAGGGCCACGGTGATTGAAAAAATATGGTCGATGGAAACCCCCATGGCCAAGGTAGGAGCCACGTCCGAAGGGTTTAGGGCGATTTTTTTAAGCCAAATGGAGCGGGCGATACCGAAGGACATGAGCAGGGAATCCATCACGTAACAGATACACACCAGGGCGAAGGCGATGGCCTCGGGAAAAATAAAATGGGAAAAGCCGTAAAAAAAACACACCGGAATAAGCAGAAGGGCTTCCAAACCCAGCATAAACCGTTCGCCCCGCCGGTCCACCGCCCTGCCGATAATCGGTTGAAAAATGACCCCCGCAAGCCCTCCGGCTAAATACAGGGCCGCCATGACGGAGGTGGGCTTACCGTAAATGGTAACGATAACCCAGGGAGCAAAGGTGATAAACAGTTGCTTCCGGGTACCGTAGAGAATCGAAAGAACGTAAAAAAGGGAGTACCGCTTTTTTAAAATGAGGGATGAGGTCCGCCGATCCCTTTTAGGCGCCGACATGGAAAAAAGCGCCAGGGCGCCAAAGAGAAAGACCAGAGCGGCGGCCATAAAGTTTGCCGTAAAGGTAATACGGAAAAACCCAAAGGCCACCAAAACCAGAAGGCCTCCGACCAATTGGGCTCCGTTTTTGACGGCGTTCGCCCGGCCCAACAGGCTACCCTCGCCCCCTTCGCTGGAAAGTTCCATACCGATGGACTGCTGGAGGGGTAAAAACAGATGTTGACCCAGGCTGTACGTAAAAAGCCACAGGGTCATCACCGAAAAGCCCGAAGAAAAGAGGCCCAGCAGGGCAATTCCCAGGGCTTGCAGGGCAAAAGCCACGGCCCCTACCCTTCTTCCGGGCAAGAAGGCCAACAGGGCGGCTACAAAGACGTTTAAAAACCCCGGCAATTCCCGGGGTAGCTCCAAACTGCTTCGCGCAAGTCCCCCCATATCCCAATTGGATTTTAAAAAATTATTGAAAGAGGAATCCACCATGGCCCCGCCCAGACCCATGGCCACGATGGCGACAAAATAAAAGCGCCGATCCCAAAGTGTTTTTTTTAGGTCCATCCCTAATTCCTAAAACTATGGATGGGAGCGGGAATACGTCCCCCCCGGGCTATAAAGGCGTCGCTACTAAAGCGGTGGACGGGCATAATGGGCGCCCCTCCCAGAAGCCCCCCAAATTCGGCCCAATCCCCCGCCTTTTTCCCGGGAACAGGGATGATACGGACCGCGGTGGTTTTGTTGTTTACCATACCAATGGCCATTTCGTCGGCCATGATCGCCGAAAGGGTGGCGGCGCTCGTATCCCCGGGAACGGCGACCATGTCCAAACCCACCGAACATACGCAGGTCATAGCCTCCAGTTTATCCAGGGAAAGGGACCCCGCTCGAACGGCGGCGACCATGCCTTCGTCTTCCGACACGGGAATAAAGGCCCCCGACAGGCCCCCCACATGGGTAGAGGCCATCACACCACCCTTTTTAACCATATCGGTGAGCATGGCCAACGCGGCGGTGGTTCCGTGGGTTCCCGCCGACTCCAGCCCCATCTCTTCCAAAATCCGGGCCACCGAATCTCCCACCTCGGGGGTCGGGGCTAATGAAAGGTCCAAAATACCAAAGGGTACGTGGAGCCGCTTGGCCGCTTCCTGGCCTACCAAAAGGCCCATACGGGTAATTTTAAAGGCCGTTTTTTTGATGGCGTCGGCTAAATCGTCAAAGCTCGCGCCCCGATAGGATTCCAGGGCCGCCTTCACGACCCCGGGGCCCGAAACCCCCACGTTTAGCGTGGATTCCCCCTCCCCGGGACCGTGAAAGGCCCCGGCCATAAAGGGGTTATCCTCCGGGGCGTTGCAAAATACCACCAGTTTAGCGCACCCCAATCCATCACGATCCGCCGTAAGGGCGGCGGTTTCCTTTACCACCTCGCCCATTCGGCGAACTGCGTCCATATTGATACCGCTTTTGGTGGTGGCCACGTTTACGGAAGCGCAGACCCGTTCGGTAGTGGCCAGGGCCCGGGGTATGGAATCGATAAGCCGTTGATCCCCCGTGGTAAACCCCTTTTGAACCAGGGCGGAAAAGCCCCCCACAAAATCGATCCCCAGTTCCTTGGCCACCGAGTCCAAAACCTCCGCGTAGGGGGTATAGTCCCTATCCTCCGAGGCCCCCGCCACCAGGGCGATGGGGGTTACGGAGACCCGTTTATTGATAATAGGGATGCCGTATTCCACCTCGATATCCCGGCCCACTTGAACCAGCGGCCCCGCAAGGCGGAGCAGTTTATCCCTTATTTTACCCCGGGTTTCCTCGCCGGAGGAGGAGACGCAATCCAAAAGGGATATTCCCAGGGTAATCGCCCGGATATCCAATTTATACCGGAGGAACATGTCCACCGTTTCTTTAATTTCGAAGGGTGTAAAAATCATAGGGGACTTTCCTAAATCCTGTGCATGGCGCTAAAAACGCCCTCGTGCATCATGCTTATGGAAACCCCCATCGTATCTCCCAGGGCTTTTAAATCGTCCTTTACCGTGGCCAGGCCCTGGGCGGCCTGGGACAGATCTACCATCATCATCATAACGAAATTCCCCGAAAGGACGGTCTGGCTAATATCCTCGATA
The DNA here is from genome assembly GCA_964425215.1 of uncultured Treponema sp. GTDB lineage: Bacteria > Spirochaetota > Spirochaetia > Treponematales > Breznakiellaceae > CAYRLW01. Next base: position 103,425 of record CAYRLW010000004.1, on the reverse strand, counting down.
TTGATATTCCGTTCCGCTAAAAAAGCGCTAACCCTAGCGATGATACCGACCTGATCGGTACCCACAACGGTGATGATGGCGTTCATTCCTCGCTCCTTGTAAAAACCTACGCAAGACCTTTTATAAGCCCGCTATAATCTTTTCTGCCTCAGCCCTCCGTTCGTAGGAGGGATTTTTGTTGATTAAATCCGTTAATCGTTGCTTTGCCGAAACCGTATCCCCCAGGGCGGCGTAGGTTTTTCCCAGCTCAAACTGGGCGTCCCAATTTTTGGGGTCAAGCTTTAACAATTCCAGGTACGCGTCCCTTCCCTGGGTTAATTTTCCCGCGCTGACGTAGGATCGGGCCAAATTGAGTCGAACTATGCCATTTTTTGGCTCCAAAGCCAAGGCCCTTTCGTAATGTTCGATGCTTTTATCCCACAGTTCCTTACGGGCGTAGGCGGATCCCAGGTTATTGTTTACTTCAAAGGAATTGGGATCCGTGGCGTAGGCTTCCAAAAGGTAATCCAGCGCCTTGTCGGGAAAGCCGTTGGCTAAATAAAGGCCCCCCAAGTTGATCCGGGGTTTTATGTACTTTTTATCCAACCCAGCGGCCTTGGTGTAGGCGGTAATGGCTCCGTCCAGGTTCTTTTGGGATTCATAGGCCAGGCCCAAGGTATAGTTGTACACAGGGTTCGATGGAGCTAGGGTTACCGCTTTTTGGGCGTAGCTTAAGGCTTCGTCGTTTTTGTTAAGCCCAAGCTTTACCACCGCCATGTTGTAGCAGGTTAGGTCATCGTCCGAAGAAATGGCCAGGGCCTTGGTAAAGGATGCTTCTGCGGCCTTAAGGTCCCCGGAAGCGCTCTGGGCAACCCCCAATTCCCGGAGGGAAGCCCCATCGGTAGGCATAAACTGAAGGGCCCGGTTAAAGGCGGCGATGGCCCCCGGTACGTCACCCTTGGCAAAGAGAAGCCGACCGATCTCCCGATGGGCAAACGCGTAATCGGGTTTAACCGCCACGGCCTTACGGTACGCCGCGAGGGCGTCGTCAGGCCGTCCCAGAACCCGCAGGGTTCCCCCCAGGTTGTACCAAGCGGGCTCGAAGTTGGAATTCAAGGACGTGGCGGTTTCAAAGGCCTGCCGGGCGTCGGCGAATTTTCGGGCGTTAAAGAGGGCCCGGCCTAATTCAAAGGCGTAGAGGTAATTTTTAGGATCCAGCCGGTTGGCTTCCTTAAGTTCGGTCACCGCGTTATCCCACTGTTTTAAATCCCCGTTAATTTTCCCCAGGGTATAGTGGGGCATAGCCTGACCGTTGTCCGCTTTGATCGCGTCCCGGGCGTACTTTATGGATGATTTTAAGGCTTCCTGCCCCTGTTCCCCATCCCTATCCTGGGAAAATCCGCCGTAGTAGGAATCGGCGATTTCGGCCAATTTTTGCCCCTGAAAATGGTTTTCCCCCTCGGGGAATCGGGAAACGGCCTCGGAAAAAGAGTTTTGGGCGGTGGTATAGTCTTTTTGCTGTACCGCCTGACGGCCCTGGGCGACCAAATCGTTTACCAGGCGCATTTTATCCTGCAATTCTTTGGATTGCCGAGCCAGCTCAGCCTCCTGGGCCTTTTTACGGGCCGCTTCGGCCTCCGCGGCGGCCCGCTGTTCCGCCGCCTGTTCCGCCTTGGCCGCCGCTTCGGCTTCGGCCTTGGCCTTTTGTTCCGCCGCCGCCTGCTTCCGCGCCTCTTCGGCCTTCTGCTGGGCCGCCGCTTCCTGGGGACTTAGGGCCTTAACGCTCTGGGCCGCTTGGGTAGCGTTTTCCACGGCCTTGCTAATCTGCTGGAGCGCCGAAGCGACCTCCTTGTTCGTATCCCCAGCGGAAGTCCCGGCGTTTTGCGGCGACCCCGAGGTTTTAGAGGCGTCCATCGCCCGATCCCGGAGTTTTTTCGCCTCCTGGTCCCCCGCGTTGGCGATAAGGAGCTTGTCCAGCAAATCCAGGGCTCGCTGGTAGTCTCCCCTGTTAATATAATCCTGCGCTAAGGCCAGGGTGTTGGACCGGGCTTTAGCTTCCTGACTTTGACCCAGGTAACTGTACGCGCCGATGCCCAATCCCAGCACCGCGAGTATTCCCACCGCCACCAGGGCTCCCTTTATCCAGGATCGATTTTTGTCCGTCTTCCCGTTATTTTCCGTCATCCCATGCTCCTTATTGCAGTTCAAACTGTCCGTCGTAGGTTTTGACATCCTCGGAACCCGCTTGAAGCCCCTTCGTTTCGTCGGCGGCGCTCTGCAGGGAAGAGGAAACTTCTTCCAGCAATTTTTTACGCCGTTCTTCCTCCGCCTTGGCCGCCGCTTCCTGGGCGGCCTTTTGACGTTCCTCCGTAGCGAATTGATCCTGGATCAGGGCTAACAGTTTTTCGATCTGGGGCCTCTTGGGCGAAGAGGGTTCCAAGGTTAGGTAGGTTTGATAATCCGACACCGCATCCTTAAGGGCCCCCGTTTTGATTCGAGCGTTTGCCCGGTTGAGAAAGGCGGAACTAAAGTTGCCGTCCGCCTGGATGGCCTGGGTATAATACTGCTCCGCGAACACGGCGGACCCTTTGGAAAAATACACGTTACCCAAATTAAAAGCCACCAGGGCGCTTTGATCCCCCGCCCGGGGCAATAATTTTCTCAGAGTGGCGATCGCGTCGTCGGTACGGCCCAACTGTTGGTACGTTATGCCCAAATATAGGGCCGCCTTGGTATTCGCCGGGTCTTCGGCCACCGCCTTTTCCAAGTAGGCCACGGCGTCCTGGGGTTTATTTCGCAAAAACAAGTCCTCGGCCTTGGAAAAGGTCGTTTGGGCCGTTACAGAAACCGACATTACCGAAACCGAAAGAAAAATAAAAAGAGAAATCCCTATCCTTCGCCGTACGGTTTGACAGGGTGATCTAAAATAATTACTCTTCATGTAAAGAAAGGATAGCACAACGAGGCGGTATACGTCATGACCATTGCGATTCTAATCATCATCCTTCTCGGAATCGGCGTAGGATTTTTAGCGTTTTTTTTAATTAAATCCTTCGTGGTTCCTAAACGCATCGAGATGCTGGAAGGACTGATTAAACAGGGAAAAGTTCAAACCGCCGCTAAGGGCGCTAAGGCTATCATCGCCCGGGATCCCCGTAACGCGGAGGCCCACTATCTTTTGGGTCAAGCCTACCTAGCGGACCATAAGGACGAGCTAGCCCTTATGGAATACAAAACGGTCAATCAGATCGGTTCTTTCGGCCCCACGATTCCCGAAACGGATTTCCGTAAGACCATGGCCCAGTTGTTCCTTCGTTTCAATCAAACCGAAGAAGCCCTAAAGGAATACCTGTTGTTGGTAAAACTGGATCCCTTCCAAGCGGAACATTATTACTGGGCAGGCAAGCTGTTCCTTGAACGAAACCGTTCCGATATGGCGCAAAACTACCTTCGTAAAGCGGTGGAATTGGACGGCAAGCACTCCAAAGCCCACTTTGAATTGGGAATGCTCCTCTATAAAGAGAAAAGAACCATAGAAGCGAAGGCGGAACTAGAAGCGTCGATTAAGTATCAGGGTGATAACGCCCAAGCTTTTTATTATTTGGGTAAACTACAAAAGGACGCCCACGATTACGTGGCGGCCCTACTTTCCTTTGAAAAGGCCCAACGGGACAGTCAGCTCAAGGTCAAGGCTCTGGTCGAACGGGGGGGCTGTTATATGAGCATGAACGCCATCGATAAGGCGGTAACCGAATTGGAGCGGGCCATTAAGGTTTCCACCGAAGAATCCAGTCAGGAAACCCTATACGCCCGGTATTTTTTGGCCATGTGCTTTGAAAAAACCAGAGAATTAGACAGGGCCGTGGAACAATGGGAAAAAATCTACGCTAAAAAGCCCAATTTTAGAGACGTGGCGGAAAAACTTTCCCACTACCAGGAATTCCGGACCGACGATAAGATGAAAGATTACCTGACGGCAAGCCAGGCGGAGTTTATGGAATTTTGTAAAGCCCTCGTATCCCAGGGTCTATCGCTCCAGGTACGGGATACCACAGAACTCCCCAACGGGTGCGATATTATCGCCGTGGAGGGCGATTCGGCTAAGTGGCGAAACGTCCGTAAAATGCCCCGGCTTATCAGGTTTTTCCGGATGCCCGAAATGGTGGATGAATCGACGGTACGGACCATTTTGGAAAAAATAAAACAGCTTAATATTAACCGCGCGGTAATCGTTACCAGTTCGGGCTTTACCCGTTCAGCCATGGAGTTCGCCGATTCTCGTCCGGTAGAATTGATCAATAAGGATCAGCTTCAGGAACTGTTGGATAAAGTGGACATTTACGGGAATATACACCGATCATGAAAATCCTCTGCGTGTCCGATCAGATCGACCCCCTCATCTACAGTAATTCCATAAAAGATCGATTCGAGGACGTGGATCTGGTCTTGAGCGCCGGGGATTTACCTATGGAATACCTGGAGTTTATCGTTACCAGCCTTAATAAGCCCCTTTTTTTTGTCTTTGGGAACCATAACTTAAACGAATTGGGTCTGTATAAACCGGGTTTTGAGGATAGGTTTCGCCAACAGAATCCCATAGACGAAGCGGCGGTTCGTTCTTCCGGGGCCACACACCTGGGGTCCCGCGTTGTACGGGAAGGGAACCTGATTCTTATGGGGTTGGGGGGATCTCTGCGGTACAACAACGGAAAAAACCAGTACACAAACTTTCAGATGAATCTGGAAATTATTAAACTGTTGCCAAAATTGCTTTTTAATCGGCTTTTACGGGGTCGCTTTGTGGATATCCTCCTGACCCACGCCCCTCCCAAGGGGATCCACGACAAGGATGACCCCTGCCATAGGGGCTTTTCCGCCTTCTTGTGGTTTATGCGTATTTTTAAGCCCAAATACCTTATCCATGGTCATATTCATCTGTACGATTTAGCGGATGTTCGAACTTCCCGGTATCAAAACACGCAAATAATAAACGCCTATAGCCATTATATTGTCGAAACAGGAGATCAAAAATGACCGATCCCCACAGCATGCAAGCGTCGGAAGATTTTTCCAAGGCCCGTTTCAAGGCCATGTTTTCACGGATTCAACATTTTATGAATACGGATAAGGATAAGCTCCTCTCGTTTAACGACGTAAAGGAAATCCTTAAACCGAGGAACGAGACCTACAAGGGTATGCAGGTGGTGCCCTTAGATAAAATTGTGGGAAGCGAAGGACGCTACCGGGATTTTAACAAATTTTTTCTGCCCCGATCGGACCACCTGCGGCAAAGATGGGAGCGGGTGGATATGGCCCATATCAATGATATTATTTTGCCCCCTATCCAGCTCTACGAAATTGGGGGGGTATATTTTGTTCGGGACGGCAACCATAGGGTCTCGGTAGCCCGAACCCAGGGGTCCTATTCCATCGACGCGGAGGTTACCAGCCTAGCCAGCGAAATTCAAATCGATCCGTCCATGACCACCGAGGAACTACGTCAAGCGGTCATCGATTTTGAAAAAAAATTGTTCTACGAAAAAACAAAATTTGCCGAGCTTACGGGCTGTGAGGATTTGGACTTTTCGGCCCCCGGACGGTACGACGTTATCTATAACCATATTTTGGTGCACAAATACTTTTTAAACGAACGGGCTAATGGGGAAATTGGTTTTGAAGACGCCCTTATTTCTTGGTATAATAACGTTTACCAACCTATTATCGATATTATAAAAGAAGAACGGCTTTACACCCGTTTCCCCGGCAGAACCCCGGCGGATCTGTACGTCTGGATTGTAAAACACTGGGATTTTTTGAAAAAAAAGTACGGGGGACAATTTTCCCTTACCGAGGCGGCCCGGGATTTCTCCAATAAATACGGTAAAAAACCCCAAAATTTAGTGATGTCCGTTCTTTCGTTTCTACGGTCTCGTTTTAAAAATCGTTCATAAGGAAGTAATGGTATGACCCTATACTGCGGTGCCACCGTCATGAGGGATTATGGTCTCCAGATTGGTGAAGGAAGGATGGAATTGATCCGTCCCAGCCAAACGTTTATTCCCCGGCAACGCTAGGTTCTATGGGCCCCCACGATCCTTGGTTTTCCCAATTTATCGCCCCCGAAGCGGACCGTTTTTCCGTACTACACCGGTATCTGGGGGACAGGAACCTGGATCCTACGGTGGTTACCCTTGGATCGGGACGGCATATAATCGTAGGTCCCCCCCGCTCCCTAACCGGTACGGAAAAATCCAGCGCTTCCACGGTTCTCATAGCCCATTACGATAGGGTTTCCCCCAGTCCCGGGGCCAACGATAACGGGGCGGCGGTTTTTCAGCTGGTTGAAGCGGCGCAAAGACTTCGGAAAGCGGACAAACGGGGTTGGACCATCGTCTTTACCGACCAAGAGGAGATCCCTAAAAACCGGGGAATCCGAGGCCAGGGGGCCTATAGTCTAGCGGTAGCGTTCCGAAGCATAGGCTTTGCGGGGGCTCATTTTTACATTTTTGACGCCTGTGGACGGGGAGACACCCTGATCATTTCCACCACGGTGGACCATCTGTTACGGGGGGAACGGGGCCCCAGGGTGGGGGCGACCCAGAAGGCGGTCCAGGAACTCCGCTCCCGGGCCCTCCGGAGCGCCAGGGAGCTATCTCTGGAAAAAATCCTCCTGATGCCCACCCCATTCTCCGACGACGCGGGATTTTTGGCCGCCCGCATGGCGGCCCAAACGATCACGGTGCTCCCGGCGGAGGAAGCGGCCCCCTTAGCCCAGGCCCTCCGTCGACAACCCCGATTAGCCAGAACCCTTATCGCCTCGGGGGATGCTAGTCGGGGGATCCCGTCCCCCGCGTATCCCCAGACGTGGAAGGACCTTCACGGCGATGGGGATAGGGCGGAACGGTTAACCGAATCGAGCTTTAAAATGATTGTAAACTTTTCCTGTATCCTCTGCGGTTTTGAGCGGGGGGAACTGTAATCTTTTTTATTCAACGAAGGTTGAGCATTGCTCAATCTTCGTTGAAATACCTACAGGTTAAAGCCCTCCACCAGCTCCTTTAATTTTTCAGCGATTTCCCGGTTCTTTTGTTCAATTTTTACCAAATCCGCCACGGCGTGAAGGATCCGCTGGCTTCCTTCGATCTGTTCTTCTGTAGCGCCCACGATTTCGGTAAACGCTTCGGTGATATGGTCTACCTCTTGACGGATCCCCGCGTTCCGTTCCTTCTGTTCCAGGGCGTTTTGGCGGATAGATTGGGTTTCGTTGACCAAATTACCGATGGAATCGAGAATTTCAGTAGCGGCAATATTTTGTTCCGCCATGGCGTTGGCTATCTCACGGATCAAATTGGTGGTCGATTGTACGTCCGTGGAAATTTTTTCCAGGGAAGAACCGGCTTTCTCGGAAAGGTGAACCCCATTCTTTACCGCCGAAAGCATTTCTTTAATATGGGCGCTGATCTCTTTGGTACTCTTGGAACTGGATTCGGCCAGGTTGCGGACCTCTTCGGCAACGACAGCGAAGCCCCGGCCCGCGTCCCCCGCGTGGGCCGCTTCGATGGCGGCGTTCATGGCCAACAGGTTCGTTTGGGCGGAAATCTTAGAAATCACCGTAACGATATCCGCCACCATGCGGCTGGAAGCCTCGATTTCCTGGATGGCCCGTATCGAATCATTTACCGAATTGGCCCCCTCTTGGGCGGCGTTTCCCAAGCCCTGGGCCAATTGATCCGCCCGACCGGTGGCTTGGGATACGGACTTTATATTGGCGGCCATTTCGTTTACCGCACTGGAGGTTTGATTGACAAAAGCCGCCTGGGAATCCACGCTGGCGGTAATACTATCCAGGGATTCGAACACCGTCTTAAGATCTTCGCTGGTTTTCTGTACCACCGACTGTTTTACTTTAACGCTCCGACTAACCTGTTCTATGCTGGCTGACATTTCTTGGGCCACCGCCGAGGTATCCTCTATTTCGGACCCCAGCTGTACCGATACGTCCGCGGAGGTCCGCCCGGCTTTTTTAATCTCCAAGAATATCCCCTGCAGTTTATTCAACAGTTTGTTCAAAGACGCCGCAAGGGAACCCACCTCATCGTATTGGGTAATATCGATCCGCTTGGTCAGGTCCCCCGACCCCGCAAGCATGTCGTTTAAGGTTTTTTTCATATAGGTAACCTGCCGCAGGGTTTCTTCGGCCACCACCCGTTGGACCAGGTACGCCACAAAAAGAAGAATCAGAGCCAGGATGCCCAGGGCCTCGATGGACCGCGTATTTTCAACCATCGCTTCGGCCCTTTCGGTAAAGGGAAATTCGATAGATTCAGGGTTCACGTGAAGAATTTGGGCTCCCTCTTTTTTAAAGGCCCCTTCGGCGCCCTTTATATCCATGGTACCCGCTACCACCTGTTCCAGGTACTTGGAATACCTGATTTGTTTATCGATAATCCCCAAATTTTCATAGACAAAGTACAGCATGACGAAGGAAACTAAAAACAGGGTAGTAAGGATGATCCGGCTTCGCAAACCCATTTCCCGTTCCGTTTTTTCGTCAAAATCGTAAATTCCCAAAAGACGCCGGGGTACCATGATATGCCGAAGGATGAGGGAAGACATAATTAGGGATACCACGATGGCGATATTGATTTTTAAAAGGGCAGAGAGAATTCCCGTAAGGGAAAAGAGGGATTGGGCTTCGGTAATCAGGAGCATGAGGCTAGGCAACAGATAGGCGATCACCGTTAAGACGACCATGGTGGGCCGAAGGCGGCGTAGGACCGCGAAAGCCTGGGAACGTTCCTCCGCGCCGATGCTCTGGCCTCCCATAATTTTTACGAAACTCCGGTGCAAGGGGCCCAAAAAATAAATAAAGTACAGAGCCAGGGGGATAAGAGCGGGAAGAACAAAGATAAAGATCCGGCTTAATTCCCGTACCATCAGGGGCCGCAGGTCCGATACGTTCCAGACGATGGCCGAATGGGCTATATCGATCCCCGACAGAACCAACAGGGTCACTATAAAGGTGACAAACAGTTCCACCGTGGCGCGAATACGAAAATCGGTATATCTCATATATTCCTCCTATACGTGGAGTAATTGGGAGTAGGCCGACAATGCCGGATCCCCAGAGTCGCCGGAGAGGACCTTCTTGGTAAGGATCTTACCCAGTTGAACCCCCTCTTGGTCAAAACTGTTGATATTCCATACAAACCCCTGGAACATTACCTTATTTTCAAAGTGGGCCAGCAGGGTTCCCAGGGTTTCGGCGTTAAGCGACGGCCCCACAATGACGCTGGAAGGCCGGCCGCCGGGAAACTCCTTGTTTTTATCCCCATCGGTTTTACCCTTGGCAAAGGCTACGATTTGGGCCACCAAGTTGGCCTTGAGTTTTGTTTGGCTGGAAGAACCGTCCACTTCCACATCGTCCCGTCTCTGGCTTTCCAGGAAGCCGACAAACTGCAGAGGCACCGGATCGGTTCCCTGATGGAGCAGTTGATAAAAGGAATGTTGCCCGTTGGTCCCCGGTTCGCCAAATACGATGGGACCCGTGGAGTAACCCAGGGGCTCCCCGTTTCGGTTCACCCGTTTGCCGTTGGATTCCATATCCAGCTGTTGCAGGTGGGCGGGGAAACGGGACAGGGCTTGGCTGTAGGGAAGAATGGCCGTGGTGGGGTACCCCAGGAAATTTCGTTCCCACACGCCGATAAGGGCGTCCAAAAGGGCGGGGTTTTTCCGGCAATCCCGTTCAAGGGCGCTCAAGTCCGCCTGATGGGCTCCCCGTAAAAGCTCCTGGAAGGTCTCTTTCCCGTAGGCCAGGGATAAAATGACGCCTCCAACGGCGGAGGTGGCCGAGTATCGCCCCCCGATAAAATCATCGATGTAAAAGAAATCCACATAGTGGGGATTGTGGGCCAAGGGGCTGGTTTCGCTGGTAACCGCGACCAGGTGCTTTGCCGGATCCAGACCGGCCTTTTTTAATTTTCCTTGGACAAAAAGTTCGTTAGCCAGGGTCTCCTGGGTGGTACCGCTTTTAGAAACCAGGATAAAAAGGGTGGTTTCCAAACGAAGCTTGGAGATTACGGAGGATGCGTCATCGGGGTCCACGTTGGAAATAAAATGGGCGGTCATACGCTTTCGCCCCTGGGCCTCGGCCCAATTCTCCAGGGCCAGGTACAAAGCCCGGGGACCTAAGTCGGACCCGCCGATACCGATTTGCACGACCGTATCAAAGGGTTTATCACCGCTTCCCCGAAGTTCCCCCCGGTGCACCCGGTCGGCGAAAGCGGAAAAACGTTCAACCTGGTTCGCGTAAAATTCCCCTAAATTTTTCCCCCCGTGGATTACCGGTTTCCCCACCTGGCCCCGGAGCAGATGGTGCAGTACCAGACGCTTTTCCCCCGGGTTCATCACCCCTCCGTCCACCAGCGCTAGATACTTGTCTACCAGTTCCTGTTCCTCCGCTAGAGCCTGCAGGGCGTCTAAAATTGGTTCGTCCACCGCCTTGGCGGCCCAGGAATAGGTCAAGCCCGAAGCCATGGGAACCACGCAGGTTTTAACCCGCTGGGCGGTCAGGTGCTCGACGAAATTAAAATTCCTTCCCCGGGGAGCCAGGGAGAGTAATTTTGTGTAGGAAGCGGTTTTATCGAAGTTGGTATAATTGATCATCCTAGTAGCTCCTTCTTCATATCTGGAACCCTATTGTACTAGGAATTTTAAAAAAAACCTATACCACATTGAAATACCTAACCCATTTCAAATCATGGATAAGAAATGGGTTGGCCTAGGTCCCTGGAGAACAGGGCCGATGATTAGACAGGGCCGATAGCGGGAAGGAACCGATAGCCATACCGATACGATAATCATGCGGAGGAGACACATTACCATAAGTTCTATGGTCGAGCCCCAAAGCGGAAAGGACGGATGGATGCTTAATCCTCCAATTCGGGCATTTTTTCTTTCATTTGGGTCATAAAGTCCTCGCCGCTGACCCCCTCTCGGAGACAGACAAAAACCGTGTTATCCCGGCCGGCTATGGTCCCCAGTACATCGTCCAAGGCCAGATTGTCCACCGCCAGGGCCACCGAATCCGAGTGGCCCGAGTAGGTCTTGATAACCACCATATTGCCGGACCAGTCGATGGAGATGTACCCCCGCATAAAATCGTGAACGTAGGTTCGTTCGGTTTCCTGCCGTTCATCGTCCCCGGGCAAAGAATAGATATACCCGTTGTGGCCATCGGAAATTTTACCGACCTTTAAAAGTTTTAAATCCCGGGAAAGGGTCGCCTGGGTTACGATAAACCCCTCTTTCTGTAAATGCCCTAAAAGGGTATCCTGGGACTCTATTCGGTAGGTTTTTATTAATTTACGTATCGCTTTTAGGCGAGCCAATCGTTCTTTCACACAAAACTCCGCAGGTTAAACCGAATATTTATTCTAATTACGTGTATAAAGATACAGTGGGAGCCCTTTTTATGCAAGCCCCAGCGCTAAACTATCAATGTTTTTTGGCCGATACGTACAGTGGGGGAAACCGTTGGAAACCGAAAAAAATGAACCCATAACACCCAAAACGGACAAAGAAAGCCCGTCGACGGCCCCTGGGACCCCAACTCAAGAAATAGCCCTGGGGCTTCACCATAACGACGGGAACCTGGTGGTCCGCTTTACGGAAAACGACCTGGAAGCCTGGGCGGATTTTATCCCACCCGTCGGCGATGGGCAACCGTTAAACCCCGATTATATCGCCGCAATCCTAGAGCGGCTGAATATTACCTACGGAATCGACTGGGATTTGATCTTAAAATCCAGTATGGACTGCAACCTGGATCATCGTCCCATAAAAAATGTCCTAATTGCCCATGGAGATCCTCCAGAGGAAGAGATTCCCGCCTATTTTGAGATTGACCCATCCTTCCGCAAGTGGCCCCCCCTGCCCGACGGGGACGTTCCCCGCATCGACTGGAAGGAGCTGAGTCCCTTTATCATCGTAAAAAAGGGACAGGTATTGGCCCGGCAGAGGGCCAGCGTCAAGGGAAAAGAGGGCAAAAATATCCACGGTTTACCGATTCCCAAAACCGTACGGGCCGTGGAAAGCGCGGTCGGAGGACTGAATACCCGCCTTGAAAACGGGGCTATCGTGGCGACCCGGGACGGCCGCTTGTTGGAAAAGGGAAAGGAACTCAACGTCGAAGAGGTCCTGGAGGTCAAGGGCTCGGTGGATTACGCCACGGGGAACATCATATTTCCCGGGGACGTCATTATCGATGGGCTCGTGGCCGATGGGTTTAAAGTGTACTCCGGCGGGTCCATCGTTTCCAAGCAAACCCTGGACGCGTCGGATGTAAACGCGAAAAAGGACCTGCTCGTGGCTGGAGGCCTTATCGGAAGGGGCCAGGCTTCCATCAAAGTGGGGGGTACCCTGCGGACAAAGTTTATACAAAATTGCAAGGTCGCCTGCCGGGGGAAAATATCCGTAGGCGCGACGATCATCAATTCCCAAATTTATACCCTGGATAGCCTGGACCTGGGGGATAAGGGTAAAATTGTTGGAGGAGAAATATTCGCCGTCCGGGGGCTAAGAACCGGATCCATCGGAAAGGAAAAGGGAAACGGTACTAAAATTCACTGCGGTGTGGATTTTACGGCCCAACAGCGGCTGGATAAGCAAAACGAAAACCTTCGGGTCCTCTCGTCTAAAATCGCTAAACTACGGGATATGCTCAAGGGCCGTGCTCCCGATGATGGGGATTTTAAAAAAGCCACGGCTTTGCTGGAGGAACTAAAAAAACAACAAAACGCCTGTTCCAACGCCATTGTAGACCTATTAAACCGGCTTAACGCGGATGAACAGGCGGTGGTCGAGGTTTTCGGCGAGGTGGTGCCGGGAACCCTTATAGAAATTTGTCATATCGCTTACTTTGTGGATACGACCCTAAAAAGGGTCCGGTTTCGCTTGGATAAAAATCAAGGAAAGCTTGTCCATCAAAGCCTCTAGTGGTATCTTAAAGGCCGGAGGTACCGGTGTATAACGTTGGAATAGCCTATCTTTTATGGTTCGTTTCCGGGTTCGGAGCCCTGGGGTTTCATCGGTTTTATCTGGGAAAACTACCCACGGGCCTTTTATGGATGTGTACCGGAGGACTGGGAATGGTGGGTGCCATCTACGACTTTTTCACCCTACCCCGGCAGGTCCAGGAAGCTAATTTACGGGAACAGGTTCGTCAAGCCCTGGGACAGGGAACCCAGACAGGCCAAAGGGTACAATGGCGCTACGCCGACGATGGGGCGGCCCGAATAGTCCGGAAGGAAAGCCTTGAACGAACCATTCTTAGGGTGGCTAAAAAGAACCAGGGAATGGCGACCGCCAGCGACGTAGCCCTGGAGGCCGACGTCCCCATAGAGGAGGCAAAGAAGGCCCTGGATACGCTGGTAACCAAGGGGTTCGCCGAATTGCGGGTCCGTTCGTCGGGGACTTTGGTGTACACCTTCCCGGAATTTATGGATGTCGACGCGCCGTTGGAGAATTTTTAACGCTTTAGGCTTACCAGGGTTTTACCAAACCCTCCTTGTTCGGGGGGAGAAAAGGAAAACCGTTCTACCTGGGACTGATTTTTTAAAAATTCGTGGACTCCCTTTTGGAGTATCCCATCCCCTTTTCCGTGGATAACCGAAAATTCGTATAACCCCGAAAGGGTTGCCGCATCGATTTGCTTCCGCAGAACCTCCAGGGCCTCTTCCAAGCGCAGGCCCCGCAGGTTTAGTTCCAGTTGGGCGGAGGTTTGGGATACCAGGTCCACCTGGGCTACCAGGGGACCAGTCTTCTGACGAACCGGGGCCACGGGGCTTAAATCTTTTTCGGGAAAGGACATTTTAACCGAACCGACTTCCACCACCCAGGTATCTTTTTTATCTTTCCGCAGTAACACGCCCCGGCGTTTCATGGTTTTTACCATGACCTCAACCCCCGGCGCTAGGATTTCCGAAGGGAGGAGACGATCGACCGGGGGTTCCTCGCGGCGTTCCTTTTCTTTATAAAAGTCCGCCTCCTCCCGCTCCAAAAGCCGGTCCTGTTCCTGGACAGTTTTTTCTAATTCCGCTAGAAATTCCTTCACCGCCAGGGTTTTTTCCCGGTTTATTTCCCCTTCCTTTAATTCCCGAACCAAATTTTCAAGGGTTTTTCGACTTTCCGATAGGAGCCGATGCAAGCCCGCCACCGAACCGGACCGAAGTTCCAGCTCCTTTTGCTTAAGCTGCAGTTCTTTCAGGTCCGTTCGGCGTCGTTCTTCCCGGAGCCGCAGGTCCTCGGAGGTATAGTTTTTTTTCGCCTCCTCCAATTCCCGGTGTTTTTCCTTAAGCCCCCGTATCAGGGCAGAAACGTCGGACCGTTCCTCGGCGATATAGCCCCGGGCCCGCTGGACGATGGAAGACGGAAGACCGTTCCGTTCCGCCACGTCCAGGGCTCGGCTTTCTCCGGGAATTCCCATTACTATTTTATAGGTCGGCGAAAGGGTCGCCCCATCAAACTCCACCGAGGCGTTTTCCACGCCCCGCTTACTGTAGCCATAATTTTTCAAAACCCCATGGTGGGTGGTACAAAACAAACGGGTTCCCTTTTCAATAAAATGATCCAACACCGCCATGGCGATGGCCGTCCCTTCCTCGGGATCGGTTCCCGAACCCAGTTCGTCGAGCAAAACCAGGGAACGGTCGGTGGCCTGGGAAATAATATCCGTAATATGGACCATGTGGGCTGAAAAGGTGGACAAGGACTGGCTGATGGATTGTTCGTCCCCGATATCCGCGTAAATTCCATCAAAGACCGGCAGGATGGTCCCCTCCTTGGCAGGAAGGGCCAGGCCGAACTGGTTCATCAACGCAAAGAGCCCCACGGTCTTAAGGGTTACCGTTTTGCCCCCCGTGTTGGGCCCCGTGATAATGACCATTCGGGTTTCTCCCCGACTGACCACGTCGATGGGAACGGCTTTAGAACCCAAAAGAGGATGCCGCCCCTGGAGGATCACCAAGGAAGGCGAGGGGCCGGTCCCGTCGGCGGCAAAAACAAAGCGGTTTTGAAAACCGTAACGGGAGCGGGCGCGGAGACTTTCCAGGTAGAGGATACCCCCATGGAGGCTTTGAAGGTCCTCCCGATTCTTGGCTATCCGTCCCGTCAGCTCCCGAAAAATCCGCGCGATTTCCGCTTCAAGGTGCCGTTGTTCCAGCAAAATATCGTTGTTTTTTTCTACCACATCCTCGGGTTCTATAAAAACGGTTCGCCCCGTATCGGAAACCTCGTGGACTATGCCCCGAATTCGGTTCCGGAAGTTAGCCTTAACGGCCAGGACGATACG
Source organism: uncultured Treponema sp. (assembly GCA_964425215.1). GTDB lineage: Bacteria > Spirochaetota > Spirochaetia > Treponematales > Breznakiellaceae > CAYRLW01. Next base: position 88,097 of record CAYRLW010000004.1, on the reverse strand, counting down.
GCCATCCCGTTGGGATGGTACTTCGGATTGGAGAAAACGGCGGCTTTCCTCCGAAAGCGTGTACCCATGGACCAGGGTATCCAAATCCTTATGCAGGTTCTGAATTCGTCTTTTTATTTCCCGTACCTCCGGAAGATCCCTTAGATTTCCGCTTTTATCGATAATTTTAAATATTTCCCGTTCCACGGAGGAACAATCGACGAGCCCCTTGGCTAAGGAAGCGATGGTTACCCCGGAGGGCCCTCCTTCGGCGGAGGGGGCGGAATCGTCGTCATCTACGGAAATCCAGGTCTTCAACGCCGCGGCCCGCTGAAGAAAAAGGCCCAGGGCGTAAGCCTCCTCCAGGTCCAAAGAAAGGCCTTCCACCGCTAATTTTGAAAGAATTGGCGCGATCGCAGGCAGGGTCTGCCGAGGTTCGTCGGGGTGCCGAAGCATCCGGGAAGCCAAATCCGCCACCAGGGATTTAAGTTCCCCTACGCGTTCAGAATCCGTGTACGGCACCTCTTGGCGTAATCGGTCCGCGGCTTCTTCGCTCAGGCAAAGGTCCGCCACCCGCCCTCGGATGGCGTCAAATTCTAAAAGACGGAGGGTTCGTTCGTTCATGATCTTCCTTCGGCCAATTCATCCCGCAGACGGAGAAAACTTTCGTAGCGATCCTCGTGGATGACCCCCGCGTCCACGGCTTCCATAATTTTACAGCCCGGTTCGGTTTGATGGGTACAGGAAAGACCAAAGGTACACCGGCCCACCAGGGGGGCAAATTCCCGGAAGTAGAGGGCCAGATCGTCGGCGGTCATACCGTGGGGTACCAAGCGGCGTATCCCCGGGGTATCGATGACCCAGCCGAACCCTTCTGGGGTGGGAACGGTAAGGAGGGTGGCCATGGTGGTTGTATGGGTACCCCTATCGTACTTTTCAGATAGTCCTCCAACCCGTAAATCCGAATTCCCCATTAGGGCGTTTAAGAGGCTCGATTTTCCCACCCCCGATTGTCCAACCATAACCGAATAGGTGCCCCCCAGCAGGCTCCGCAACGCGGGGATCCCTTCGCCGGTTCGGGCCGATACCCGGACCACCGGATACCCAATCCGCACAAAATCCTCTAAGCGTTCATCCACATCCAGGTCGCTTTCCAGGTCGCATTTATTTAAGACTATAACCGAAGAAATCGCCGAATACTCCGCCTGGACGAGCAGGCGGTCCAAAAATCGGGGCCGAAAGGGAGGGTTCCCGGGGCTGGCGACGCAGAGGACCAGGTCCACGTTGGCCGCTAAAAGCTGGGGACTTTGTCCCTTTTGATTAAAGCGGACAAAGGAATTTTTCCGTTCCCCCAACGCCACGATCTGCCCCGTCCCCGGAGTCGCGGGGTCCTCCTCCACCTCCACCCGGTCTCCCGGGGCCAGGGGGTTATAGAAGCCCTCCACGCCCTTTAAGACCTTTCCCTTGATGCGGCATTCCAGATAGCGCTTCTGTCCGTTTTTCCCGGTCAGGTCTTGGACGATAAACCTATTCTTTGATCCGGATACCACCAGGGCGGTCATGGAAAAAGCTCCGCTTTCATACCGAACCTCTGGGCAAAGGCCCCTAAGGATTCGGGAATTTCCCCTTGTCCGGTAACAAAAAACCGGAGACTTCCCGGAGAAGAGGCGGCTACAAGGGAGCGGTCCGAAAGGATGGTATGTATCCGGTGGGCAACCCCATCCAGGGAATCGTAGACCCTCAGATCCGGCGCAGAGGCTTGGGAAAACAAATCGGTCAAAAAAAGAAAGTGGGTACAGCCCAGAACTATGGCGTCGGCCCCTTCGCTCCTAAAACGGTCCACGTAGGGCCGTACCGCCGCATATCGCTCCGCTTCATCCGCGGCCAGGTAGCGGTGTTCCACGAATTCAACCAGTTCCGGCGCTCCGATGCCCAGAACCCGGCAATCCTTTCCGTATTGGTGGGCCAGGTTTTCGGTGTACGGGTCGGCCACCGTCCGTTCGGTGGCTAAAAGACCGATACACCGCTTCCGGCTGGATAAAACCGCGGGTTTTACCGCCGGGACGGTCCCCACGAAGGGCAAATCGGGAAAGGCTTTTCGTAATTCGTCCAAAGCGGAAACCGAAGCGGTATTGCAGGCCACCACCAGGAGTTTTGGATCGAAGGCGGATCGAAGCCGACCAACCAGATCAACTAGGAGCCGTACCAGAAGTTCCTTGGGTTTGGGGCCATAGGGAAAATTCCGCCGATCGGCGACGTATACAAGGGCCTCGTGATGGTCCAAGGCGCGAAAGCTTTCCAGATAGGGCAGGCCCCCCACCCCGGAATCTAAAAAAACGATGGGACGGTTTTCCATGGTTTAGGATCCAAAAAGGGCGTCAAAATCGGAGCGGGCCTTGGCTTCAGAGGCTTGGGCAGATTTTTGGCCTCCGCTGGGGACCTTGAACAGGGGGTTAAGGGAAAACCAATCACAAAAATTGCCCCGTTCCTTATCCGCCGGGTGCTCTCCCTGGGCTTCCGAGCAGTCCCCCCGGCTTCCGCTTAGGTAAAACTTGCAATTTTTGCAGGACCGTAAATCCCGCCCGCATTGGGGACAACGGAGACTACGCCCAAGGGGCTCCGGATCCGTCACCGCGGCTCCACAGTACCAACACATGGAACCAATAATAGCCCACAGGGCCAGGATATCGCAATGGGGCCTTGCGTTAATGTAATCGAAGACCCTACAATAGGTTCATGTACGAATTTACCCCCTGCGCCGCCGGTTGTGGCCGAAACGTTCTATCGGGAACCAAAACCTGCGCCCTTCATACCGCTTCTCCCAGCGCGGAGGCCGATCGAATCGTCTCTGAAATTTTCCAAGGGGTAGTCACCAAGGATTTGTGCGCCGAAAATCTTCGATTTCAAGGGATCGATTTTTCCCATCATCGGTTTTTTGGTTGTACCTTTTCCCACACGGTTTTTTCCATGTGCGTTTTTACCGAATCCTTTTTTAGGGTATCCTTTTTTGAATTCGCCGAATTTATCGATTGCGACTTTTCTAAAAGCGATATCCAATTCTCTTCCTTCGCGGGGGCTTCCTTTACCGACTGCACCTTCGAGGGTTCCGAACTGGTCCACGTGAATTTTAACGGCTCCGCCATACGGGACTGTACATTCAACAATTCCAACCTGTATAACAGCCGTTTTATATCTTCCCGGATCGAATCGTCAGATCTGATCGATTGCAACGTTAAAAAGACCTTTTTTATAAAAACCCGCCAAGAACGGGTTTCCTTTAAATCCTCCAATACGGCGGAAGCTATTTTTGAGTTGGAAGAATAACATGCGCCTTTACTTTCATTACTGCCTGTTCGGGTTTACCAATTGTTTTGTACTGGGAACGGAAGGATCGGAGGGAAAGGAAGCCCTGGTAATCGATCCGGGCTGTATGGATGAAAAGATCGTGAATTTTATCGAAAAAAACGAGTACACGATCCGGGGTATTCTGGTTACCCATGACCACATTAACCACGTCCACGGGTTAAAAACCCTTCGAAAAATTTACGACGCCCCGGTATACGCGGTGAACCACGACATTTGCGAACACCGGGCCATTATCGTCCACGACGAAGAAAATCTACAAATCGGCCCCTTTGGGGTCCGGGTCCTCTCTGTTCCCGGCCATTCCTCCGATTCGGCGGTGTACCAGATCGGACACCTCCTGTTTACCGGGGACGCCTTAAGCGCCGGCTTGGTGGGTCGCACCGCCAGTTCCTACGGGACCACCATCCAGGCTATGGCCATACGGAAAAAACTCTTTTCCCTGCCGGGGAACTATACGGTCCTGCCGGGCCACGGTCCGCCGTCGTCCTTGGACGCGGAACGGCGCTTTAACGTTGCCCTGGAAGAATCGGAGAAGGTCCGCAATCAGCGCGTACCCTTTGCCCAGGATATTTGGTAGATCCGGGCTATTCTGCCGGCAGAGAGGCCCCAGCGTTTTTCCACGTAGGAGGAAAAGGCCGCCGCTTCTTGGGTAAAAAGACGGGCCGGCTCTTCCCAGAGCCCCGAAGGGTCGCTGGGGGTGCTTAAGACCGACCGGCGCCGGGGGTCCGCCGCCAAACGACCGGCTATATTTTTTCCAAAATAGGCGGCCGCCAAGGAAACGGGCTGTTGCAGACAGTAGGCCATCAGCTCGTTCCTCATCAAAAGGGGATCCCTGACGTCGTACATCCGGGAATCAAAGTAGGCGGTAATAAAACGCCGGGCAAAGGGATCTAGGGTATCCCACCGCTGTTTAGCGAAGGCTTGGAAATCCCCATCGATAAAAAAAAGCCCGTGAAAAAGCTCGTGGACCATAAACAGGGAACGGAGATAGCCTTCCGATTCCCGGGAAATGGAGATAATCGCCCCGGTACCCCCCACGTACCGTTCGCTTTTAAGTCCCTGGTCTTGAATCGTAACGAGCCCGTTGACCAAAAGGATACGGAGAAGATCATGTTCTTCCTCCGACAAAGGGAATTTAGTGGCCCGGGCCTGTTCAAAAAAGGCGGCCAAATCTTGGGCCCGATAGTCGTGGGCGTTCCAACCGTGGTAGGGGGCCATCTCCGTAACCGTCGCTAAGTGCCCCCGGTACCCGGTCTTTTCCACAAAAAAGGCGAGCCGCTTAAATAGTTTATCCTGAATTGCGTAATTTTCGGTATCAAAAATCAAAATCGAGGGGAACCGATCCCACGAAAAGACCTCGAACCGTTTATCCCGCCAAAAATTTTGTTGGTACGAAAGGATTAGACCCGGATCGGCGGGGATAGCCTTCTGGAGCGAAGACGGAGGGATCGCCGCTTGTAGAATCATCGAATCGGGAGTCCGGGAAGCCGAAAGGCTAAGGGGAAACGGGGGCGTTCCTAGATTTCCTGGACCGATGAGGATCGAATCGCCAAAAAGATCGGCCTTATAATCGTAGGCAACGTCAGCGGAGACCACCTTCATGGACCCCTTAATCCCCCCTATCGATAGAGCCAGGGGGGTAGAAAGCCGAAATTGATCCGGGACATCGATGCTATAGGTTCCTCCCGACCCGGAATTAGCAGGTTGAAAGGATACAAAGGGACTGATGTTTAGGGCAGGCCCATCCCGTTGAAACCCAAACCATTGGGGAACCAATCGAAGGGCTTGGATTTGGAGAACCCCCTCCGTACCGGTGGATGAAAAGATGATAGAACCAAGGGTATTGGAACTCAGGGGAACACAGTAGCGGAGGGTGGAACGTTTTTCCGGGATTCCTAAAAATTGGCCGTCCTGGGGGAGGATCCAAGAAACAGAATCCCCGGTCTTCAGCAGGAAAGCGCCGGGATGAGGTTGATCCTCTTTCATACCCGGTCCTGCTGTGGACTTCTTCATGGTGGTGGCGTCTTCTTTTCCAGGAAGCAGGGTATACTCCACTTCCAGACCGTAGCCCCGGGGTATAGAAAGCGCCGGATCGAGGGCGTATTCAAGCCGTCCTTTTTTTCCCCCCTCGAGCCTCGGTTCGAGGGAAGCCCTGGACAGGGCGTACAGGATAAAGGATCTCCCCCCCTCCGAGGAAGGGGAAGCTCCGTACAATTCCACGGTCAATCCGGAGGGCTTTTTAAACGAGCAGGAACTGAGGGACCAGGAGGCGGATAGGATACTTAAGAAAAAAAAGGCCGCCGTACTTAAACGCCAAAGCCCCGGGGAAGTAGACGTAACCATGGCTACCTTCTTAAAGCTACAGAGAAAGGACGCTCCGGGCGATTAATTGGGCCAGGGAATACTTTCGCTGGGCTGTCATTTCCGAATCGTTCCGGAGGAAGCTTTCAAATCGTCCTATAAACTCTTCGGGTAAAATAGGAAGGTCCTTTACCTGCTCATAAAATCCTCGGTGGGAGGGTTCAAAACGACGATTTATACAAAAGAGGGCCACGCAGGCGTTTTTGATAAATCCAGCGGAAGAAATCAAATAATGGAAATCGTCGCCCTGAATTAAAGCGGCCCCCAAATCGCTTAAAAAATGTTCCATCTTGGACTGGTGGGCATCCCGCATTTGGATCCAAAAATCGTCCCCCAGTTTGGACAACCGTTGGCGAATTTCATCGATCCACGGGCTCCGATGAAAAAGCACCTCCCCCTGGGAAAGCCGATAAAACCCGTAGGTTCCCGAATCTTTAATGAGCCAGAGGTGATCGGTTTGGGAATCCGCGATGGTCACGAGTTCCTGGATCTTTTCCACGTCCTTGTACTCGATTCGAACCGGCAGATCCCCAATAAGGAACCGGTCCTTGTTGCCCTGGGCGGAGGTTTCAAAGGCAAGAACATCGTCCCCGTACAAACGGCGCCGTTCCTCTGGAGCGATGATGGGTTTACGGTAGTACACGTCAAAAATAAGCGCGAAATAGGGGTCCAAGGTATCGGGGATGGCGGCTTCATTAAGGGAGATACACTCGATGGATGGCCAAGACGCGATGGTTTCCGAAAGCCGATCCACCAATAGTTTGGTTTTGCGTTTCATACGCCCTTTAAACCTTTCCTTTACATTAAAGATATATCACTGTATCATGGAAGCGGAAAATTGGGAATATGAAATCCAGCGATAATTCCATAATACGCCTTTTGGTCCTGGTACCCCATAGGGATACCCGCAGACTTTTAAGGGCCTACGGTGAAAAATTATTCCAATCCGGGGTCTTTGGAGCCCGTTCATTCCCCCCCGTGGCTCCCTTAGCGGTGGTATCCCAAAGCCTTTCCCGGGAAAACTTAATAAAATTGGGGAAATCCTTACGGCAGAGGGTCAACCACATGAATAGTGAGGGTAAATTTACGGTCCAAGGCTGGGCTACGGTTTCCATTCCCTCGTTTCCACACCTTGGGGGCTTGAATCTGGGGCTTTCTCCCCTGGAGTTGGAAGCCTCCCTGGGGACGCGGCCCCTTAGTCCCGTAGTTTTGGGGCTTACGATCCTCGGTCCATCGGATACGGAACACCATTCGGAACGTTTTTTCTTAGACAAGCTGGAAAAGCCCCTAACGTTCCGGGCCGCGGCCCTGGCGAATTTTCTAATCCGGCCCCTCCCCTACGGAACCAGGGATTTTTCTTTTGCCTGGGAAATTGGCCAGTTAGCTTGGCTCCCTTCCAACGCCTCGGTATGAAAAAGCCACACGCCGACGCGGAAGCTCGGGTATTCCTAGAGGTCAAGGTCGTCCCGGGGGCCTCTAAAACCGAAATCATGGATATTCAAGAGGGAAGGCTTCGATTGCGCGTCGCCGCCGCCCCCGAAGATGGGAAGGCTAACCTGGAACTCCGATCCTTTTTGGCAAAAAAGGTTGGTTGCCCCAAAAAGGACGTACTTATCGTTTCGGGGGAAAAATCCCGGCTTAAAACCCTCTCCTTTCCCGCCATTTTCGCTCCGATGGTTCATGGCCTCGCGGTTTCTAAGCCCTAGGAACCTGTCGGTCGATAAACTCCTCGGAGCCTTGGTCGGGATTATCCAAAAGGGAACGGTATATACGGTAATTTTCCTCATCAAAGCACACAAAAATGACCCGTTGTACCTCGCTCGCCTGGGGAAGAAAAGAGCGGACCGCCTGAAGGACCACCGGCGCGGCTAATTCCTTTGGATACCCGTACACCCCCGTGCTAATGTTGGGAAAAGCTATACAATGAAGGGCCTCCTTCTGGGCAAGCCGAAGGCTCTCCTGGTAACAGGAAGCTAAAAGCTCTGCTTCTCCCCGCTTGCCCCCGTGCCAAACCGGGCCCACCGTATGGATAACCCGCTTACAGGGGAGCCTGCCCGCGCCGGTGATCACCGCGCACCCTGGAGGGCACCCCCCGATCTCATCGGCTCTGCGACGACACTCGGCCAGCAACGCCGGCCCCGCCGCCCGGTGAATCGCCCCATCCACCCCGCCGCCGCCCAACAGGGTCGAATTCGCCGCGTTCACGATAGCGTCCACATCCAGAGTGGTAATATCCCCCCGCATGAGCTCCAATACCGCCTTTGCCATAGATTGCCCCCGTTTATAGTGTAAGAGCTCAGGGCGTTCGAATCCAGTGCCTTTCGGAGCGTAAAAAAGCCCCTCCTGTCGGAGGGGCTTTTCTTTCTTTGAGCCACACTGGATTCGCCTTCCGGCCCTCGACTTCCTGTCTCGGCCCTCCAGGCCGCGCCCTTCGCTGGCGGCGGACTTCCTGTCCGCCTTCCGCGCCCCTGGCGCGCGCTCAGGGCGTTCGAATCCAGTGCGTTTATGGACGTAAAAAAGCCCCTCCTGTCGGAGGGGCTTTTCTTTCTTTGAGCCACACTGGATTCGCCTTCCGGCCCTCGACTTCCTGTCTCGGCCCTCCAGGCCGCGCCCTTCGCTGGCGGCGGACTTCCTGTCCGCCTTCCGCGCCCCTGGCGCGCGCTCAGGGCGTTCGAATCCAGTGCGTTTATGGACGTAGAAAAGCCCCTCCTGTCGGAGGGGCTTTTCTTTCTTTGAGCCACACTGGATTCGAACCAGTGACCCACGCCTTAAAAGGGCGTTGCTCTACCGTCTGAGCTAGTGGCCCGTGGTTAGGTACAATAACGAAATAGCTCCGAAAGGTCAAGGGTTTTGGGGATTGAATCGGAGGATTTTTAGATTTTCAAACCCCGATAAACCGCCTTCAGACGAACCGGTGGGACAGGTTTGCCCAATTCCTAGTACCGGAAAAGGAGGTCCAAGTCGATAGCATAGGTGGATTGTACCCCCGGATCCAGGCCCAGCTCGACCCCCCGCATGGCAAAATCCAGGCGCATAACGGTAAAATCGATGCCAAAGCCCAAAGCAGGCAGGGCGTCCGTAATTCCCGCCCTAAGGCTAAGGGCGTCCAGGACCACGGCCTCCACGCCCAGGCCCACGTTCAAAATGGGGTTTCGGGGTATGAGGGCAAAGAGGTTCAGCATATCCCGATAATCCAGGTAGAAGGATAAACGGGAAACGTACTGATCCAGCTGGGGGTATTTGGGGGTGTACGAAACGCCTACGTCCAAACCGGATGAAACGATTACGTAGGAATTTGAAAGGGGTTGCTTCCCGCCGATAAAATCGGCGGTGGAGGTATAGGTCGATTTAAGGGCCGGAGAATAGGCGTCGTGCCATACCAACGAGGCGTCGAAGGTTTTGGCTAAATCGTACTTTACGCCCAGATCGACACCAACCCCCGCGACGGTTGTAAAGGGTTTTGAACCCAGCGGATCGCCGCTGAATAAATCGGTCACCGTAAATATGGACGATTGAAGTCCCAGGGTGCCCCGGAAGAAGCCCTTGCCTAAAAACCCCGCATCGATAACCTGGCTGTTCTTATCGAAAATTCGAAACGCGTACCCTCCGGTAATCAGCAGTTCCTCCGAGGGGACCGCTTTTAGATTTGAACCGAGGGTAACGGCGTCCATGGTGGTTCTGTTAAAAATGCCAAATCCTAGCCCCCGGCCTACCCACCCGAAGGAGACCGGTCCCCCCAGGCTTAAACCGGTGGCGAGGCCCCCGGGTCCGACTATTTTGGAAATATCCAGGGCACCGGAGGAACCGAGGTAGTTAATCAGCACATCGGCGATATCAAACAGGGGACCGTAGGCGCTGGCGGAAATTTGGGCGGCGCTCAACTGTTCCTTTACCCCCACGAAGCCCGCGGGATTGGTGAACAGGGTGGTAAAATCGTCGCTCAGGGTACCGTGTCGTCCCCCCAGGGCTCCCAGCCGGGCCGAAGGAAGGGTAAAGGGGCTGACGGTTTCCGCCCCCACCCACGAAATACCCAGGACGAGGACTAGGGCTACAAGGATACCTTTTTTAATCGCTATCGCGCGCACCGCCGATTCTCCTCTTTTTTGGTTTTATGTCGTCAAATTTAAAGCCGCAAGAATATCCGCCAGGGGGCCCGTCCCGCCTTCGGCGGCGTATTTCGTTTTAGCGCTGGAGGCCAACGCGGAGGCCAGTGCTTCAGGAGTACCGGCGCTGGGACTTGCGGGAAAACTATTGATATACGTTGTCACGTTTCCCGTCGCCTGGGCCTGGGCCGCCAAAATCGTTACCGCCGCCATGGCCAGGTTCTCCGGCGTGGCCTGGGATACAAAGGCGTTAAAGGCGGTAGTGTCTGTCGGGGACGGAAGGATCGCTACAAGAGCCGAGCCGGAGGGGGATAGCTGGGTTAGCCCCGAAACGGCGTTGGAAACCAGGTCGATTACCGCGGTAGAATTGCTACCCGAAAGGGAATCGACGATATTCCCCGCGTTTTGCAGGATCGCCGTCCCCAGCCCGCTGGCGTTGGACGCGGCGGTGACGGATGCTACCTGTAGGGTTACCAGGTCCTGCCCCGAAGCACTACCGGCGGCGCTTTGAATACCCTTAAGAACCTCCAACGCCAGGACTGGATTGTTGGCCGACTGGTCGATGAGGTCATTGACGTTGCTGGCCGAAACGGAGGGTACCAGGGACGAGGGGTCCCGGGCGGCCCAGGATGCCAGGGAGGTGGAAAAAAATTGTTTGCACGAAAGAGGAAACAGAGAGAGGACCGCAAAAAATCCGATCCCGAGGATTTGTTGGGCCCATCGTAAACGGTTCATCACAGTTCTCCTTCTACCAGTATGATACGTTCAGGTCCATCCGTCCAGGCTTCTAAAAGCGAAACGCCATTTCCATGGAAATTCCCGAAGAGGGAACATTTTCGAGAGAAAGACCCGACAGGGGGGTAAAAACGGCCACGTTCAGGTCCAGGGCGAGGATTTTAAAACCCAGCCCCCCGGTAAGGGACCCTTGATCGTAGCCCCCCCGGAGGGAAAACCAGGAAAATAACCGTAGGTCCACCCCTCCCCTAAGGTTTTCCCAAACCGAGGAACCGTTAAACAGGGTTTCCATATTGACCAGGTCCAGGGAGAACCGGGGGTCCACCAGGGAGGCGAGCGTTCCTTGGATAGGCTGGTACGCCAAGCCGACGTTAAAGGACATGGGTACGTACAGTGTATCACCGCTATGAATACCGTTATTCGGAATTCCCGAACGTTGCAGGGTATCGAGCCAGGTTCCCAGGGGATAGAAAGACATGTTGTATTTAGTGTCCAAAATATCGCGAACCGAAAAACCAAGGGTCCCGGTTTTACCGAACCGAACTAAAAGGCCCGCGTCCAAGGCCAGGGCGGCCCCCTGGTACATATTTGTTTGATTAAGAACCGAAGAGTTTTGCTGGGATAGGTAATCGGCCACCGTCTGAGCCTCCAGGGGGGTAAAGAAGCGGATCGTGGGCCGCAGGTCCGCCCCCAGGCTCAAACTTAGGGGCCCGTACGTTAGGGGGGTAAACGCGAGGCCCCCCAGGAGGGAAAAATCGGAAACCAAGTACCCCGAGGTACCGCAGGGGAAACTTTTACCCTTTTGGATAAAATCGGTGGAATTAATAAAGGCCAGGGCTACCCCTTTCCCCACGTACCCTATTCCCAGGGAACCCCCAAACCCCGCCCCTTCGGGGGAAGCCCAGCGGAGGTAGTCCGTATAATCCTGGGAACCGGCAAGCGAAGAGAGGACCCGGGGGGGAGAACCGTACACCCAGGGGTTGATCGACAGGGCGGTGAAGGAGGCGTTAGAGCTGGAAAAGGAGCCGGGATTTCCTAACAGGGACGGATAACCGCCGTCTAGGGCGGTAAGTCCGCCCCCCGCTCCCAGAACCGCTGCGTTTTTAGGCGAACAGGTAGGCAACGACCAATCATCGGGCCAAAGGGAAAGAATCGGGAGAACCACCAAAAGGCCCACCACAAGGCCCACCACAAGGCTGGAAGAGAAAATCCTACGCATACCTAAAACTATACCACCATAGGATGAAATTTTCATCCAAAATCTCTACTATCGTTTTTCAATAGTGTTTCCCCATATCGTTTGTCTAATGGTTCTACTGGATCAACGTGGCGATCCCGTCGGCGGCGGTCCCATCGGCGCCCATTCCATCCTCCGAAGAGATTTCCTGAACAAAGGGGATCGGCTCGGTGATACGACAACGCAGTTCGGTTCCCGGGGGAATCGCCTGGGTTGTCGGGATAAGCAACTTTAGGTAATTCTCCGAAACCGCCATAATACGGCCCGAATTGGTTAGATGATGGGAGGCTTCGCTGGTGGCCCAGACTTCTTGGCCTACCCACCGGTCCAGGTATTCCCTCCGTAAACGCTTTGCCAATTCGATCAACCGATCAAGGCGCTGGACCGCCACGCGTTCGGGAACCCGGGGGGCCATGGTTTCCGCCTCGGTCCCCGGCCGGGGAGAAAAGGGAAAGGCGTGGATCCACGCGAAGCCGATTCGTTCGCAGAGCCCATAGGTCGCTTCAAAATCGTCCTCCGTTTCCCCAGGAAAACCGGTGATGATATCGCAGGCTAAAAAAGGGTCCCCCTTGACGGAACGGAGCAGGCGTATTCCATCTTCGACGCGGCGGGCAGTGTACGGTCGCCGCATCAACGCTAGGATCCTGTCGCTCCCCGATTGGACCGAAATATGGAAATGGGGCCGAATCCGCCGATGGGCCGCGATGCGGGCAAAGTCTGGGGTAAGGCCCTCCGGTTCGGTGCTGGATATCCGTAAGGCAATCCGCTCGGTACCCCGTAACAGGTAGGCCAAAAGACCGCTCAGATCCATCGAAGCGGCTTCGTCGAGGGTCAACGGAACGTCCCGGTAGAGATTTAAATTTACCCCCGTTAGAACCGCCTCGGTGTACCCCCGGTGTTCCAATTCCTTCAAGCGTTGAAGCACCAGATCCTTCCGCAGGCTTTGGCTTTTTCCCCGGGCCAATCGGACCCGGCAAAAGGCGCACCTATGGTCACAGCCGTCCTGAATTTTTAAAAAAGCCCGGGAATGAAAGGCAAAATCCTGTACATCAAAGCGAAATCGGGGGGACGGCCCGTCGCCGGTCCCGGACGCCGGTACATCAGCCTTCTCGGATAGGGTGGTACCGGCGGCCCCGGTGTCCCGGAGCCACTGGTCCACCAGGGGTGGTAAATCGACGGAAGCGCAGGCCGTATCGGCTAAAAAAGCGGGCAAATCGAGGAGCCTATCCTTTTGATCCCCCGGAACCACCAGAACGCGTCCCGGGGAACCGAGGCTCCGAAGCGCGGGCCCGTCCAGCTGGGCGTAACAACCCGTGGCGATAAGGCAGGCGGCGGGGTTTTCCTTCAGGGCCCTTCGAATAACCCTTCGGGCCTTCTGTTCGGCCTTAGACGTGACCGTACAGGTATTGATAATAAAGAGGTCCGCGGTTTCGCCCCAGGGCACGACGCGAAAGCCCTGGGCCAGGAAAGCGGATACCACCGATTCGGTCTCCACTTGGTTTAATTTGCACCCAAGGGTCTGAAAGGCTATGGAAAACAAAGACATGGATTACCGGTTTCCCCGGGACTCCCGAGTACGATCCAGCCCCCGTTTTGCGTCCGTCGATTGGCCGTCCAAGGTCAAAGCCCGTTCATACGCGGTTATAGCCCCGTCAATTTCCCCGGCGTTTTCCCGGGCGTAGGCTAGGCGGGTCCACCAAAGAGCGTTATCGGTCTGGTACCGAACCGCCGTCGAAAGGGCAATATCGGCGTGCTTAAATTGGGCAAAACGAATATATAATTCTCCCATATAAAAATAGACTAAATCGATTCTTCCCCCCTCCGGGGCGAGGGTGCTGTATTGCTGAAAATATTTAAGCGCCTCCGCGTTCTTGCCTTGAAAGTACTTTGCTTCCCCTAGAATTTCCACGAGCCTTGGATCGTAGCGGCTAATTGCCTGACCTTTTATGGCCGCCGAGGCCGCCTCGTCGTACCGGCCCAACTTAAGCAGACTCCAAGCCATGACCACGTAGGATTCCAGGTTTGATGGATCGTTTTCTATCTCATCTTGGCATAGGGTCACGGCGGTTTGATAATTGCCGTCCCGATATTCCTTAAGGGCGTCAGGTTTATCCTGGGCGAAAAGGGATAACGGGAAAAGAATCAGCATCCATAGGGTGAATGCCATGGGAATGTTTTTGATATACATACGTTCTAAACCGATTCTGCCTTTTTAGTCATGGTACAAAAACCGTTAAACACGCATCCGGTCTCCATGAAAACCTCCGGGGCGGCCACGTCGCCGACTAATTTTCCACCGGCGGTTATTTCCACCTTTTCGGTACAGACCACGTTCCCCGTCACCGTTCCCCGGATAATAAGACGGGGCGCTTCGATGGATGCCTCTACCACGGCGTTTTCGTCCACCACCAGGAGGTCCCGGGCGTGTATCTGCCCCGTAACCCGGCCTCGAATCAAAAACGGTTTCTCAAAGCTAATAGACCCGTTAAAATCAATATCCGAAGAAAGGATCGTATCAAAATCCTCATCGTCTAAATTCTCATTCCGAACGTCGGTCATTCGATCCTCCAAAGTTCTGTAAGGGCCCTTGCCAATCATCCCCCAGGGAATTCATGGTTTCTACCAGGGCCTGAAACACCTCCTGCCGCATTTGCGTCGCGTAGGGGTTGTATTTTTGCATATCCTCGAATAGCTCGTGGGAATCCCGCACGCACTGCCTCACCACCGTGTGCAGTTTTTTGTACCACCGGGTTGCGATGGGGGTATCCACCAAGCCCAGGGAAGCTAAAGACCGGCCCACAAAATGGGTCAACGCCTGGGAATAGGCGGCTTCCCTATCGTGCTGATCGCAGGTCATCCGGACCGGGGTAAGCCCAAAGGAAGCGAAGGTATCTTCCCAAAACTGAAACCTATCCCTATCGAGCCGAACGGGGTCCAGCATAATGGAAAGCCCATCCAGTCCATCCTTGGCCGATTCGGGACCGAACATGGGATGGGTGGCCAAAAGGGGCGTATGGGGGGGCAAATATTCCTCCATCCACCGGCGGGGAAACAATTTAACCGAACAGGTATCCACCACCAGGGTGTCCGCACCCAATAGGGGTCCCAGGCTTTTTAGAACCTCCGGAAGGGCGCGGATGGTAACGCACAAAAAAACCACCGGAGCCTGGGCCAACTCTTCCACGGCTACCCGTCGTACCCCCTCGGGGGGTCTTCTATCCCCGTCTCTATCGTAGGCGACAACGGCAAACCGTTGCGCTAAAAGGGAACTCCAAAAGGAACCAAAACGGCCAAGGCCGTACACCCCCACGGTCATGGACCCACTATAGCCGATTATGGCGGAGCCTCTCAAGTAGACATTTGATACCGGAAGGGAGTATTCTACCATCCTAGGTCAAGGGAACTTCACCGTTTTTTTGACCCAAAAAATGGTTTTTTGAGGAGTAGGGTATGGATTTTGTTAAGGAAATGCGCCAGAAAGCGAAGGACCTTCAAAAAAAGTTAGTTTTAGCGGAGGGTACCGAACCGAGGACCGTAAAGGCCGCTCGAATTATCGTGGATGAAAAACTCGCCAAATCGGTTACCCTGGTGGGACCCGCGGAGGCGGTTAAAGCGGTGGCCGCAAAGGAAGGGGTTTCCCTAACGGGTATTACGGTGGTGGATCCGGCGGCTTCAGCCCAGCTTGAAACGTACGCCCAAACCTACTACGAACTGCGGAAACACAAGGGAATGACCATAGAACAGGCTCGAAAAGATATGGTCGGCCAGCTCCGATGGGGGGCCATGATGGTCCACCGGGGAGAAGCCGACGCGATGGTCGCGGGGGCCGAAAGCACCACCGCCGATGTGCTTCGGGCGGGTTTGGCCATTATCGGTACGGTACCGGGTTCCAAAACCGCTTCCTCCTGCTTTGTGATGCAGGCCAAGGACCCCCAGTGGGGTGTAGACGGGGCCATGATATTTTCGGATTGTGCGGTGGTCCCGGATCCGACGGCGGAACAGTTAGCCGAGATAGCCCTTTCGGCGGCCCAATCCTGCCGGGAATTTTTAGGGGTCGAACCGGCGGTAGCCCTGCTCTCCTTCTCCACCAAGGGGTCCGGGGGTGATCATCCGGATGTGCTCAAGGTCCGTTCGGCCTTAGACCTTATTAAAACGAGGGCCCCCGCCCTTTTGGTGGACGGGGAAATGCAGGCCGACGCGGCGCTCGTTCCCTCGGTGACCGATAAAAAGGCCCCCGGAAGTCCCGTGCGGGGCAAGGTCAACACCCTGGTCTTCCCCGACCTGGGGGCGGGAAACATTGGCTACAAACTGGTTCAACGGTTGGGGAACGCGGACGCCTTTGGTCCCTTCCTGCAGGGTTTCGCCAAACCGATCAGCGATCTTTCCCGGGGCTGTTCCGTGGACGATATCGTCGTCACGGCCGCGGTAACCCTCGCCAGGGCGAAATAGTTCCGCCGTGGGGGCTGTAAAAATCGACCCTAGGCTAAAACCAGCCCTCAAGGCCGGGGGACAGAGGAACTATCCCCTAGCCGCCCGGCTTTTGGAGGAGCTGGTCGCCCAGGACTCGGCTCCCCCGCAGGCGTGGTTATTGCTCGGCCGTTCTTACCATGCCATGGGGGATTACGGCCGGGCCCTGGCGACCTTTAAGGATTACCTTTCCCAGCGTCCCCAGGCCAAATCTCCGTATTTTTTCATCGGCCGGACGTATTTGGCCCTTAACATGACCTACCACGCCCTCCCCTTCTTAAAGCGAGCCCTGGAACTAAACCCCCAATCCACCCAAACCCTGGCCCTTTTAGGGATTGCTTACCTTAAAAGCAAGCGATCCCAAGAGGCGGTGGAATACTTGGAACGGGCCGTGGAAGCGGCTCCGGATAACCCTCGGATCTACCGGGCCTACCTTAATGCCCTTTTTATCCGGGGAATTCGGCTCTGCCGTTCCGGTGATGCAAACCTGGGGGCCCAGATGCTCCGTTTTACCCTGAATAACGGCGTGGACGTACCCCTTTTGCGGCTTGAATTAGGCCGGGTGTACCGGGAATCGGGACAATTAGAGGAAGCCCTGACCCAGTACACCGCCGCGGTAGCCCTGGCGCCCCAGGATGTGACCATCCACTGGTACCGCTGTTCCATGTTGATGGCCCTTGGACGGATTAAAGAAGCGGAACAGGAAATAGAAACGGTTCGAGAATTAGGGGGTGATCCACCGGAAATTCCATGGAACCAGGAATTGGTGGATCGCTTTATGATCCGGTCCCTTTTAGAACGCCGTTCCTGGCGACGGGCGGCCCAAGCCTGCGGGGATTGGCTCCGTCATCGTCGTCCCGACCCAACGATCCACGCCATGTACTCCGAGGCCCTGCGCAATTTGGGGGATCTGGAGGCCGCTCAAAATCACTTGGATCGGGCCCTTTCCCTGGCCCCCAAACAGACGGAACTGTGGTACGCCCAAATTATCCTGGCCTGGGAACGGGAGGATTGGGATACCCTGGAACGAACCCTGGATAAGGCCGATCGTTTGGGCGCCGAACCCGTGATAATCGAACGGTTCCGGGCCCTTTGGGCGGACCATAGCGTCCAGGATGATAAAATTGTTATCGAGCAGTTGATCCGGGCAATCCGAAGTTCCGGCCCCATCGCCGAATTGATGTTCGCCCTGGCCCAGCGGTACCTCCATCTAGGACTCTGCGACCTGGCGGAAACCTGGTACGCCAAGACCAGAACCGTGGAAGGGGGGAACGAACGGGCGTATCTAGGAGAAATCGCCGCCCTGGAGGCCCAGCTTTCCGAGGGCGACGGGAAGGCCGAACCAAGGCTTCGGCGGCTCTACGAACTGTACCTCTCCCGGTGGCCGGACAATCGGACCATTCGCCGGGAATGGGCCCTCTTTCTTTTTAACCGCCAGGATTATCCTAGGGCTATCGAAGAGCTGACGGTCCTCCTAGCCTGGGAACCCTCCAATCCGACCCTGCGGCGAGTGTTGTCCTACGCGCTTCGAAAAATGGAACGGTACCGGGAAGCTGCGGTACTGCTGAAAAACCTCTTAAAAGAAAATCCCCGGGATATAAAGCTCCTTTTGGAATTTGCCGGATGTTTAGAACGATCCGGAGCCATGGACTACGCCGCCATGGTCTTGGAAAAGGCCCAAGACCTTTTTAAAACCACCGCCCAGGTCGCCCTAGCGTTAGGTACCCTCCGGTACCGTCAAAAACGCCTGGAAGACGCCCTGGACGCCTTCCGAAGGGCCAGCGAACTGGCGCCCCAGGATCCCCGGCCGTACCAGTGGATGGCCGCGTTGTACAAACAAACCGGGGTAGCGGAACTGGCCCAGCGCTACGCCGAAGAGGCCCGTAAGCGGGAACCCCGTGCGAAGGGAACGGAGAAAAAACCGGGAGCCCCCAAAAAATAGCCAAAAATGGTTGCCGAACAACGAAAAAAGTATATAATTGGGTAGATTACGGAGGGAACAATGGCAAGCAAGGCAATGGACCTATTCGAAGCCTACGCGCAGGATAAATTACCAAAGGACGAGGGGTATATCGTATCCTCGTTCTTTAACCCTAATTCGGCCTACTCAAAATACGAGATCGTATCCTATTCGGGGGTCAAGAGTATTTATTTAAACGAAGAGGGGATTACGTTTCAGACAAACGGTAAAAAGATCCACGTGCTGATCGAACCGCCCAATTACCCTAACAAGGCGATAGAACCCTACGTTCGATCCAGCGCGGATCAAATTCCCCTACGTTTTAGCGAACTGGAACAGCTGGTGGCAAAAAATCAGACCCGTATCATGATCGCCAAGGAACCCATCGTTTCCTTTTCCTCGTTTACCATCCTCAAGCCCACGGGTATAAACTTCGCTCTTGTCTTCTACCGGCTTCCGGATCTCTTTGACACCCTGGCGATATTTTTTGAAAAAACCTACAACAAAGAAGCCGCAGTCCCCATGGCGGACGCCAAACGGGCAGCCAAACGAACCGTGGAAATAGTAAAAGCCACCATGTCATTTCAAAGCGAATACCGGGACGAATAAAACCGCTCGTGTGATAACATAAAAGGCCCCATACATAAGGGGCTTAAAAGGAAGCGGTTCCAGATTGGTTTTCTGGAACCGCTTTTTTGTACCCTACGGGTGATACCGTGGAAGGGTGAACCACGGCTAAAACCTTGATCCACCCTTTCAGGGGCGTTAATTTTGTGAGGCTAGCCGCTCCAGTTCCAATTGGGCTACCGCTAAAAGCGCGATGGGCACCGAATAGGACGAGCAGGATACGTAATTCAACCCCGCATCCATACAGAACTTTACGTTTACCGGGTTTGCCCCGTGTTCTCCGCAGAGTCCGCAGACCAAATCGGGACGGGTCATCCGGCCCCGCTGAACCGCCATGGATATCAGCTCCCGGACCCGGGGGTCCAGGGTGCTAAAGGGATTTCCCTCCAACAGGTCAAAGAGCGTATAGTCGGGCATAAAGGCGGTAAAGTCGTCCCGGGATATACCCAAGGTGGTTTGGGTAAGGTCGTTGGTTCCAAAGCTGAAGAAACGACCGTATTTGGCAATCTCTCCGGCTCCCAGGGCCGCGGCGGGCAATTCGATCATGGTCCCTATTTTATAATCCACGGGCTTTCCGCGTACTTCCGCACGGAATTCCTCTTCCACGTCCATAATACCGTGGTAGCTGGTTCCCTCGATCTTTTTCCCGTAGGCGATCAGTTTTAATTCCTGATCGTTCATCACGATGGGCACCATAATTTCCGGCCGTACATCTATTTTTTCTGACCGCAATTTATACGCGGCCTCAAAAATAGCCTTTACTTGCATGGCGTAAATTTCCGGATACGAAACGGCGATCCGACAGCCCCGGTGACCCAACATGGGGTTAAATTCCTCCAGGGCTTCGATCCGGGCTTGGATCTCCGCCTTAGAGGGTTTTTTACCCTGACTTTTCTCCAGGTGGGCCAAAAAGGATTGGAATTCCTCGTCGTTATGGGGAAGAAATTCGTGGAGCGGTGCGTCCAAAAGACGAATCGTGACTTCCTTTCCCGCCATGGTTTTAAATATTCCGTAAAAATCGTCCCTCTGCATGGGCCGTAGACGTTCCAAAGCGTGGGCCCGTTCCTCTACCGAGTCGGAGAGGATCATTTCGCGGAATACGTTGATCCGTTCGGTGCCAAAGAACATGTGTTCCGTCCGGCAAAGCCCAATACCTTCGGCCCCAAAGGACAGGGCCAGAGCCGCATCCCGGGGACTGTCGGCGTTCGCCCGAACGTGGAAACCCTTCACGTATTTTTTTGCCATGGCGATGAAATCCAAAAGCCCCGATTCCCGAGGATCCGGTTCGATCAATTTGGCGGTCCCCAGGTACACCGACGAAACACCGTAGTAGGGAACGTTAAGGGTGATATAATCCCCCTCGGAAAAGCTAATGCTACCCAGGGTAGCCTTTTTACCCCGTATTTTCATTTCCGGGGCCACCAGAGAAACCTTACCGTACTGTCGGGCAACCACCGACGCATGGGCCGAGTAGCCTCCCTCGCCGGTAAGAACCCCCGTAGAAACCTCGATGGCCTTTACATCCTCCGCGAAGGTAGAGTTCATTACCAGGATCAGACGATGATCCTCGTTCTTTTGCAAAGCCAGCTTCCGGGCCTCCAGAAGGGCGTCGGTGCTAAAGTACACCCGCCCAATGGCGGCTCCGGGAGCCCCGGCTATACCGCCGCTCCACTGGGGTAAACCCTTGGTGCTTCCCGGGTCGATAATCGGATGGAGAATTTCGTTCAACCGGAGCGGTTCGATGGACTTAATAACGTAGGCGTCATCCACTATTTTCCGCTTCGCCAGGTCGAGCAATAACTTTATATCCGCCTGGGTAGATTTTTGATCCACCGCCCGTTGTTCTATTAGCCACAATTTTCCATTTTCCACGGTAAACCGGACCTGTCTAATCTCTTTAAACTTATCCTCCAGGGTACTCGCGATCCTCTGGAGTTCCTTCAGATGAACAGGACCGATTTTCTCGATTTCCTGGCCCGAAGCGCCAATCTCGTTAAACTTTTCCCGATAGAACTCTCCCTGGAGTTTTTTATCCCCCGTAACCACGTTCCTCGTAAAAAAGGCCCCGGAGCAAGAATCTTTCCCGTAGTTTCCGTACACCATGGGTTGAACCATCAACGCCGTGTCTTCGTCGTTCTGGTCATCCTTAGCCAGCATTCGAGAAATTTCTTTTAAGGTAATGGTGAGCTGTTCTTCGGCGGAATCAAAAAAACCCGCCGGGAGCAGGGGGGCGAATTCATCCATGTATTCCAAAGCTGTTTTGGAGGGACGGTCCGAGTTGATATCCTTGCTCAAGTTTTTGTTCTGTTCTTTGAATTTTTCCTGGTCCTCTGGCCGCTCTTCCAATTCCGCCAACCGCTCCTCTATTTTTAGCATCCCTCGGAGCATGAAAAGCACCTCGTGGGCCGCGAAATAGGGACCTACCCACTTGGCAAAACCGGGGATAACGGAGCGGACTAGACCGAAATTATGCAAAGCCGGGTAGTTGGTCACCGCCAAATTTGAAGAAATGACAATTTTTACCAAAAGGGGATTTTCGGGGTTTCCAAAGGATTTTCCCACTATGGAGGAACATTTATCCAATAGGGTCTTTAAATCCTTTGAAATATTTTCCGAATCCAAATGGCTTGCTAATCTTGTATCGATAATAAATCCGGGAAGAATGGGAAAGGCCAATTCGGCGAACTCGTTAGCCTGCCGGCCCCGGATGCCCAAAAGCTCGGGCCCCACCTTTTTGGGAATCGCGTCGATATGACTAAAAAAATGTATTCTCTGATCCATGGGGGTATCCTCCGACTCCTAGAAAAGCTTTAAGGCCGTGCTAACGGGACCATGTAGAAAGGATTCAAACATGGGGCTAGCACCCTGCATCAGATACCGTTGAAGTTTCGCCACATCCTTGATATCCGAACCTGCCACGGCGAATTGTATAGTACTGCCGTGTTTTACCTTTCCCCATTTAAAAAGGGAGTTAATATTCATGATCCGCTCCCCATCGTAATAAATGTACACTTCCAGGCCCGGATACTTGGTCGTATAGCTGTCTATAATCCTCTTCCAAGCTTCCACATTGCCGTTATGAAACAGCTCATTTTGCACCACCACGGAGTACATAGGGGTCATCCGCCTGGGTCCTGATACGACCGGGGCGGGAGCAACTGCTTTCTCCGCGATGGCCCCTACCGACGGGGTACCGCGACCCGTTTCCGCTGGCGCAGGCTTTGCCTTAGCGCCCCGGACTGCTCCTTTGGCGCTTGAAGCCTTGGCGGAGGCTTTTTTTCCCCGACTGCTCTTTTCGGTGTTTTTTGACGGGAGGGCTTGTTTTTTAGTGGTAAATGGTCCGGAGTATAAGGCATCCGAAACCTTTACCTTTTGGCCCTCAAACAGGGCTACGGCCGTAATGACCGCTTCCTCGCAGAGAGGATCGCTCCCCTTATCGAATTTTCCCCCGTATACGACCAGCAGTTCCCGTTTCCGTAGGGCTCCAAAGGACATCAAATGGTCCTTTCTCTTGGGATTGGCGATTAAAAGACCTAAATCGGGGTGATGGTACGCCACCACCAAATCCACGGCTTTCCATTTTTCAAATTCTTGGGCCAATTCGCTGGGATCGGAAACCGGAGAGTTTAGGTTTTCGGAAACCACAGAATAACCGAATTTATCCACCAAAAGCATGCGTAAAAGCAGGCCAATTTGATCACCCTGAAAAGCGCCGGCCATCTCCGGTCTGGCAAGGGCATCGGCTAAATTTTCTTTGGAGCCTAAAATATCTAAAATCCCTAGGGTACCTTTTATATGTCGCACCGCGGAGTTAAAACCCGTTCGAGTTGAAAGGATCTCCAAATTATTAATTATCTGCGCCATATCGAACCTCCTAGAAAAAACGCCCCCGTATTTCGGGGGCGTTTTTTAAAACCTTGGTTGTTTAGACCTCTTTCATTCCGTCGCTACCGGAGTTTCTACTCCTCCGGGTGCTCCGTTTGGCGGGTTTTTCATCTACCACCCCAGCGGAGGCCTTTCCCCGCCCCCTTCGAGGGGGTTTTGCTTCTGCAACCGGTTCGGATACCGTATCGGCGATCATAGGCGCCCCTTCGTCGGCGTTCAGCATGTCCAAATACGCCTTGGCGGGATCCTTTGCGGGGCCCTCTTCCGTAGATTCGGCGAAGGATTGGTTGATATCCTGGCGGACCGTGGACCGGCGGCGGCTGAAGGAAGCGAAAGCCGCGTCCTGGAAGCCCTTGGAAACCCCGTGGAGGAACTCGTTCAACACGTTGGCCATCCCATCCAGGGTCGCTTTTTTCCGTTTAATCGAGGTAATATCCACGTCGAGCAATAGCCCCGGTTGGATGTGGTAGGGGTTGATCATATAATCAAACCGGTTGAATTCCCTTTCCAGGAAGTTTAACCGTTCTTCCATGACCCGGCGTTGGATCGGATACTGGTAACCGTACATATTCTTCATCTTGTCCCGCATCAGGATAATTTTATGCCGAAGCTTATCCTTTTCGTAAACGTAGGTACGGTTCATCCGTTCCACTTCCGTTTCCGCGGGTTTGATAAAGGAAATTTCATCCCACACCTTGGCAATATCCTCGTATAGGGGATCGCCGGTCTTCTCTTTAATATTTTTCCGGATTTTCTTTTTGTACAGCTTAGCCAGATCCGCGAAATCGGTTACCCGGGTTAGGAACTTGGAATCCTCGTAGATCATGTTCAGTACATCCCACAGATGGAGAACCTCGTTTTCAAAGCTCTTAATCTGCACGTCGTAGGCCTTTCGGTCTTCGATAAGCTGGGCATTGTCGTAATAACGCATCCGAATCTGGTACCGTTCGTCGGGCAGATTGGCCGTATCCGTATCCTCGTACTCCCGAATAAGGAGTTCCCGGGCGTTTTTAAGGTTCTCGATGTACTGGTACCCCATTTTTGAGGTATCCAAAATGGAAGTAATAGAATTGATAGCCGTGTTAAAGCCCCGGTTGCGGATATTTTCCATATCCACGATCTTTTTAAGATTTTCCCGGACATTTAACTGATCAAACGTGGAGGGATCAATTTCCGCGCGAAGATCGCTGATCCGGTCCATCAGGGCCTTGGCGATATAGCTAAACCGTTTAGCCTTGGGATCATCGACCTTATCGTCGGTAAAGGTTTCTACCTTGTTCATTTTGGCGAAGATGATTTCGCTATCCGAAAGCTCTTCCAGCCCCTGATCGATCCGCTCGTCCTTAAGCCGTTCGATTTCCTTATCGATGGTATCGATAATATGCTTGGAAATCAGGTCCTTAATCAGGTACTCCACCGTAACCTGGTAATGGAAAATCGGGCTGATTAATTCGGAATCCAGGATATTAACCGAAAGCTTTACGTCCGTAACCGTCTTGGGCTTGGTAATATTGTCTTTGAAGGCGCATTTTACCACCGAATAGGCGTTTTCGCCCCGGATAAAGGCGCCCACGTCGGTTTTTTGACGGAGCAGGCTGTTGGTTAGGTTTTCCAGGTCGTTGATACCCCGCTGGATGTGGCCCTGCAGGTGACCGTACATATTAACGATCGATTTTTCGATTTCGCCGGTGTTGAACTTATCGGCCCCACCGACCTGATCGAGCAGATCCGCGATCTCCTTGGGGGTGTACCGGGCCAGGACCTTGGTCTCCTCCTTGTCGATGTAGTTGCGGACCTTTTTTACCATCTCATCTTCAGCGGTAACCATGTACCGGTTGAACATGTTCTGGTAGTTCTGGTTGAAATAATTGTACAGCTTTTCTTTCAAGCCGCCCATCACGTCCAGCCGTTCCAACACCTCCTTAGGCAGTTTAGACTGCAGATGGTGCAGGACTTTATTCGTTTCCTCTTCGAGGAGCTGGTTCACTTCTTTTTGTTGATCTCGATATTCCTGGGCTAGTGAGTTCCTCGAACCGACGGCACTCGGCTTTTCCGGGTGAAATACGTTCGGGCTCTTGGGCAGGTCAATGGCTCCCATATCCTAACTCCTTGTAACGGTGATTCCGTTGTCTAATAATCTATCGTACCTTATCTCTAGATTATCAATATTGCGTGGTAAATGTAAAGCGTTTTTTATTTTTTTGTGTCGACTATGGGAAATAATGTGTTAAAGTAGAGGTGTATGATACATTTTTTTAGACTATGGGCTTTTTTTTCTTTCCTCATCCTGGGGTCCCCCTTTTTACCAGCCCTGTTGGGAGAAGAGGGCCGAAGCGGCCCCATCGATGTGTACCTGCTTATAGACGGTTCTTCCGCCCTGGGAGAGCGAACGACAGCGGAAAATTGGGTATGTTCTACCCTGGTAGACGGGGTCCTGCGGGAGGGCGATCGGATTACCCTTTGGACGGTGGATCAAAAACCCCAACCGTCCCTGAGCCTCCAGCTGGGAAAGGGCCAAGAGGGGACCGCGGGGGATAAGAAAACGTTGAAAAGCGCGATTCTGTCCATCGCCCAGAGCTCTACCCAAACCACCGGCGGATCGAATTACGGCGTAGCCCTTCGGCAAGCGTCGGAATTGGAGGCCCAACGGCCCGATCGCCGCCCCATTGCCTTTGCCCTTCTTATTTTTGGGGTGGGAGAGGCTGGAAACAAAAATGCCGATAGGCTTACAATGGAAGAAGCCAATTCATCGGAGTTCCGGGAATTTTTACGTTATTCCAAGACCGAAGATTTTCCTGGGTGGAAGGCCATCGTGGTGGGTCTGGGAATTGGCCCAAAAGTTCGAGAAGCCGCCGCCGAGTATATGGCGGCAACCGTGGAAAAGCATTGATCCTACAAAAGTAACGACCGAATAGGGGTGCCATGGTGAAAACCATACAAAGAGCTTTGGATTTTATAGAAAATTTTGGGGCTTTTATCCTTACCAGTCATGAAAATCCCGATGCCGACGGGATCGGCGCGGAGCTTGTTTTGGCCCGTTTGCTTTCCCGTTTGGGAAAATCAGTCCGGATTCTCAATTCCGATCGCGTACCCCCCAAATTTTCTTTTTTAGACCCCGAAAACCTTATATCGCCCTGGGATAAACGGCTCCATACCGATTTGGCCAAAAATTCCGGTCTTATTATTTTAGACACCTCGGACGAGCTTAACATGGGAATCATGGCGGACGAGGCTCTTCCCCTTGTCAAAGGGGCCCTGATTATCGACCACCACGAACCCAGCCCCCTGACGAAGCTTTCGGGGTACGTGGATACGGACGCTTCTTCCACCGCTGAACTTATCCTTAATGTACTGGAAGCCTACGGGATTCCCGTGGATAAAACGATAGCCGTTCCCGCCTACGCGGGTATTTTGTACGATACGGGGTCTTTTATTTACCCCAAAACCTCCGCTTCCACCTTCCGAAAGGCCCTTATGCTGGTAGAAGCGGGGGCAGTACCATCGGATATTTATCGGGCCATGTTTGAAAACTCCAGCGTTGGGGCCCTCCTGTTGCAGAAACAGGTCCTTTCTACCCTCGATATTAGGGCCCACGGCCGAATTGCCATTCAAATGCTTTACAAAGAAGACCTTTTGAACACCGGGGCGGATTACGAGGACGCGGAAGCCCTGATCAACATTCCTTTGAAGAGCAGGGAAGTGGAGGTATCCATACTGATCAAGGAAAATCAGGACGGTTTGGTTCGCTGTTCCCTCCGGTCAAAGGGCAGGGTGAACGTTTCCTTGATCGCCCAGGGCTTTAGCGGTGGAGGGCATCGGACCGCCGCGGGGTTTAAAAGTCCCCTACCACTTGCGGAAACCAAGGAGGAAGTGCTACAAAGGGTTATTACAGCGTTGGAAAAGGCATGAATCGAAAATTTAACCGTTTTTTTGTTCCCCTTATTTTTTTAATTACCGCGGCGGTCATAGTCTTTTTACTTTTTTCGCCCCAATCCTTCTTTCCAACCCATTCCGCCCAAACAAAACAGGCGCGGATTATTACCCCCCAGACGCTCAACGCTACGGGGAATACGGCTCAAAGTTCCGACGCGGAACAGCAGGCCCGTTCCGACGCCACCGTCTCAAAGGTCGCGTTAGCGGAAGGGCAGACCTCTCTGGCCGTATTATCCCAGGATTTTGACGGCGACGCCCAGGAAGAACAGGTGGTGGCGTATGCCGCGACGGCGAACACCGATAGTCCCATATCCATAGCATACATTGATTTTGATGAACAATCCGGGGGGTATAAAATAGTATGGACCGCCCCGACCATCGTCACCAAAGCCAAAACCTTAAGCCTCTATACCAAGGACCTTTTGGGCGATCGGAGCATTTGTCTTATCGTTTCGGGGCTGAATAGCCAGGGCGAACAGACCATGACGGTTTTCCAAAAAACCGGCCCCGGGGGCGGAGAGAACGGGACCACCGGCCTTGCTTCGGCGCCCTTTAGAAAAATCGCGGAGTTAAAGATCGATGGTTCCATCGTTATTCAGGAGGCCGAACGGTCCCAGGCGTACCAGGTGGGACAGGCTACGGGGTCGAGTTTTTCTATCTCCACCTACGGCAGGGATTACGAATCCACCAACATCCTTGATCAAATCGAAGTTACCTATTCCTTCGATCCAAAGACCGGGAAATACGAACG
Source organism: uncultured Treponema sp. (assembly GCA_964425215.1). Classification (GTDB taxonomy): domain Bacteria; phylum Spirochaetota; class Spirochaetia; order Treponematales; family Breznakiellaceae; genus CAYRLW01. Next base: position 60,693 of record CAYRLW010000004.1, on the reverse strand, counting down.
GGTCGGGACGGCCCGTATTCCGGGAACCCAGATCGAACAGAGAAAAGTACGGGAGCTGTTGGACGGAAGCCCGGATAAATTCGAACTCTTTATAGAAGGACTCTGGTACTTCGTCGATGCGGACGGCAACGTCAAAAACCAACAGTATATCTACTTTGATCCCAGAAAACGGGAAATTATTTTTTATAGCGACAACACCCAGGAAGTCTTTTCCTGGGAACATTCCAGCGCGACCCGGTATGGGATCTATATATCAAGCCAAAACGTATCCGTTACCACCCTCCGGCGGCTGTTGGATATCGAACTGGATTCCATCAACAGTATCCGCGTTAAAATATTTGAGGACATAAATTTAAAAATAGGGATAGAAGGCCGTTGGGACGGCACGTACCGTAAGTTTACCCTGGATAGTACTCCGGCGTCGGCCAAGGGGAAAGTGAACGCCTGGATCACCCAGACCTACGAAGGGACCATGGGAAAATTACGGTTTTTGGGGAACGGCACGTTTACCCTGGAAACTCCCACCGAAACAAAACAGGGGAAATACGCGTTCTATACCGACGAGGGGGTGAACCTTTTGGAACTTCGGTATATGGACGGGGCAAAAAGCAAACGGGAAACGTACCAGGTACAAACCAAAAAAGGCGACGCCGGCATGGTTTTAACGAAGGTAAACTTGACCGCCAGCGGACTTCAAAATCTGCAAGAGGGTGATTTAGAGCTCAAACCCGTGTCGGATCCTTCCAAAAACAACTCCTAAGAGCGGCTTTTGAAAAACCTCAAGAGCCTGTCAGTCTGGTTGGATCGGGTAAAGACCGGGGGACGTTTGCGCTGAACCGTACAAACGGCTCGATTAAACCAATTCATCTTTTAAAGGGGGAAAGATTCAAACCCCGCGTCTTTTAGCTTCATAATCATCCCATCCGTATCCTTAAGCGGATCGACAGTGACGGCCCAAAAGGATTCCCCGTTTACGATTCGACGGCTTATTTTCCCGGAAAATCCCTTAGCTTTTAGCCGTTTTGCCAAGTCCTGGGCGTTTTCTTCCTTCCGAAAGAGGCCAATCTGCAGGGTCCCCGCTTCGCCGCCCCCGGTAGAATCTGAAGAAGAAGTAGCAACGGGATTTTTTTCGCCAACCGCCGCGTTTTTTGTAGGACCCAGGGAAAGCGCCACCGGGGAAAGGGATGGACGTCCCGGGAGCAGAAGCCAAAAGGGGGTTCGGGCCAACAGGGGGTTGGTTTGGGGAGGATTAGTTGGGGAGGTGTCGGTGGAGGATTCCGCCGTAGCGATCTGGGCTTCGATGCTACTTCCGTGATCCCGTAAAAGGCGGGAACGGTAATCCGAATCCCCGGTGATTTTCCACAGTAAAAAGAGGGTTACCGGGCGCAGGTCCGCGAATTCCTTCTGGTCCGCCAGGGTTCGTAGGGGCTCTATATTAGACTTTTCGGCCTTGGCCGCCTCGATTACCGCGCCCAAGTACCGGGCCCGTTGGATAGAAGGTCCGTCCTGGCCCGTTAAAAGAACGGTTTTTACGTCCGCATCCGCCTTTTCCCATTCCCCCATGGCGATTAGGCAGACCGCCGCCGACAAAAGAGCCCCGTCGTCCCGGCTTCCCTTTTGGGCGAAGGCTCCGTCGGTCCACCGGTCGGCTCCCCGGCTGTAATCTCCCGCGAGGGTGTACAGTCGGGCCTGTTGAACCAGCAGGTCATGGCGGTCCGCTTCCTTAAGGTCCCCTTTATTAAGCTCCCCCTCTATGCGGGCCAGCTCGCCGGTCAAGGGAAGCCCTGCGGAAGGCCCCCCGGACTCCTGTTTTTTTTGTTCCGTCTTTTTTGTCTCCTGGGCGCCCAGGGATGGGGAAACCACGAGAAAAAGGATGGGGAGGCCAAAAAGGACGAAACGTCTAGTCCACCCCATAGGTTCCATCGTCCATCGTTTTGCGGCCCTTTTTAACCAGGGCCCGGTCGTTTTTGTCCCGCTTCAGGAGGCGCCCTCGGACTACAAAGGGAAGGGCGACAAAAAAACCCAGGGCAAAGGAAACAAAAACGGTCATAAACACGGGAACCCTTTTGAGGACCGTGAATCCAAAGGAAACGTCGCTGGCGTTTTCCAAATTAAAACCGATGAAGGCGATAAAAATACCAAAGGCACCCAGGAAGGCGATAAACCGAACTACCATACGGAAAAATCCTTTGCCCGGAAGGTATTGCCCCTTAGGGAACCCAGGGTCAAGCTCCCAAAGGAAGCGATAGAGGATACTGAACCGGGAAAGACGACCATTTCGTCCCGTTCGGTCCGCCCTAATAACTCATCGGCATTTTTCCGTGAAATTCCCTCCACTAAAACCGTAACCCTCTGGCCTATTCGAGCCCTTAACAGTTCCCGGGTATGCTGTTTTTGCAGTTCCATAACCCGCCCCAGGCGTTGACGTTTCAGGTCCTCGTCGATCCGGCCGGGAAGCCGGTACGCCGCGGTTCCTTCCCGGGGGTTGTAATGGTACATGTACGAATACTGGTACCGTACCCGGTCCATCAAATCCAAGGTCAGGTCCACGTCCTCCTCCGTTTCGCCGGGAAAGCCGATTAGGATATCCGTGGAGAGGGACAGGTCCGGAAGGGAGTCCCGGATCCGGGCTACCAGATCCAAATAGCCCTGCCGGGTATAGCGCCGGTTCATGGCCTGGAGGATCCGGTCGGAACCGTGTTGAACCGGCAGGTGCAGGTGCCGGCAGAGGACCGGATGATCCCTCATAACCTGAATCAGCTGGGGAGAAAAATCCTTGGGATGGCTGGAGAGGAACCGAACCCAACGGATGGGTCCCCCCTCCACGGCCCGGGCCACCAGCTCCAGCAAACGGGGAAAATCGACGCTGTCCGGGTACTCCGGGTCGCCGGGCCACCGGTACGAGTTGACGTTTTGGCCCAGCAGGGTAATTTCCCGGACCCCCGCTTCTGCGAGTTTTTGTATTTCCTGGAAAATCGACCGGGGGGACCGGGAAACCTCCCGGCCCCGGACGTAGGGGACGATGCAGTAGGAACAAAAGTTATCACAGCCGTGCATGATGGGGACAAAACTACGGAACTGGCCCTCCTCCAGGTGGGAGGAGGAAAAAGAGAAGGCCGGCGTCTCGTCCGTGGGAACGTAGGGGCGCCCCTGCTCTACCGCGTCTAAAATGAGGGGAAAGGTGGATCGGGCGGCGGTACCCATGACATAATCCACGGCGCTGTACTTTTCCTTAACCTTTTCCCCCAGCCGCTGGGCCATACAGCCGGCTAATATAAGGGTAAAGGGCCGATCCTTTTTCTGGGCCTGGTACTGGGCCAGGCGGCCAAACACCCGCTTTTCGGCGGTGGCCCGGACCGAACAGGTATTAAGGAGCACCAGATCCGCCGTTTCCGCCGAAGGAGAAGCCTTCCAACCCCGTTCCTGGAGTACTAGGGCCAGGGCCGCCGATTCGGCCACGTTCATTTGGCATCCGTAGGTTTCAAAAAAATACGTCACGCGCGGCTCTTTAATCCCCTAACAAACTTAAAGGCGTTCCAAATGCCCATGCCGAGGAGACCTACCGTGGCGATGCCCAAAAAAGTTCCCGCCAAATGGGAAAAAATACCGATCTTTGATAGGATGGTCAGTCCCCCCGCCGCCGCGGCGATGAAGCCCGCCCGTTTATCCGCCGGGTCGTGGGACGAAAGGGCCCCCACGCCGATAAGACCCACCACCGCACCGGCCACCACGCCGATTATCGAAGGGAGACCTCCTAAAATTACCAAACCAATACCCCCGGCGATGCCGCCGACCGCGGCAACCCCCTGTTTCGCTAAAACGCTCGTGGGAACCATGTCGTTCATAACCTACTCCTTAGGCGCCGGACCGTACTCGGCGTACGCGAAGGCGCTGTGATTGTGGATACTCTCAAAGTTTTCCGCCTCCACGGAGAAGCGCGGAAACCGTTGGAGGCCCTTAATTCCAATATACACATCCCGAACTAAATCTTCAACAAACTTAGGGTTGTCGTAGGCCTGCTCGGTGACAAATTTTTCATCCTCCCGCTTTAAAAGCGTGTAAACAGGGCTGGATGCGGATTTTTCAACGATACTAATAAGATCCTCTATCCAGAAAAAGGGGCCCAATTCGACGGTTACCGTAACCACACCCCGCTGATTGTGGGCCCCCCGGTCGCTGATAGCCTTGGAACAGGGACAGACGGTGGTAACGGGAACGGCCACGGAAACGGTAAAATGGTGGGATTGGGAGTTGACCATCCCCTCGTAGCGGCAATCGTAGGCCATGACCCCCTGTAAGCGGGAAACCGGGGCTTCCTTTTCTATAAAGTAGGGAAAGGCGATGGACCCAAAGGCCGATTCGGCGTCCAAGTCCGTCCGGATCTCCTGGAGCATCCGCAGGAACCGGGGCATGGAAAGATCGTCGCTGTGCCTCTGCAGGGCCTCGATAAAACGGCTCATGTGGGTGCCCTTAAAGTGCCGGGGCAGGTCTACGTACAGGTCCACCGTGCTGGTGGTGTACTGGACCCCCTTGGCCCGGTCCAAGACCCGAATGGGGTACCGGACACCCTTGATGCCCACCTTGTGCAGGGGGACGTCCCGGTGATCCTCCTGGTTTTGAACGTCGATCACTTCGGAGCCGTCCGATGCGGCGTCTGGGTTTCCGTCCGGTTTTCCGCCCGGTTTTCCGCCGCCTGGACCACGTTTTGCAGGAGCATGGCGATGGTCATGGGACCCACCCCGCCGGGGACCGGGGTAATGTAGGAGGCCACCGGGGCTACGGCGTCAAAGTCCACGTCCCCCACCAGGCGGTAGCCCTTTTTAGCGCTTGGGTCCTCCACCCGATTGACCCCCACGTCGATCACCACGGCCCCGTTTTTAACCATATCCCCCCGAACTAAGCCCGGCTTGCCCGCCGCGGCGATCAAAATATCCGCCCGACGGGTGTGTTCGGCCAGATCCCGGGTCCCCGTATGGCAGACCGTGACGGTAGCGTTGACGGAACGGCGGGTAAACAGGTTGGCCAGGGGTTTCCCCACGATGTTGGACCGCCCGATGATGACCACGTGGGCGCCCTGGGTGGGTATGTTCAATTCCTGGAGGAGCACCAACACCCCGTGGGGGGTGCAGGGCAAAAAGCCCGGCCGGCCTATGACCATGTTGCCCACGGAAATGGGGTGGAACCCGTCCACGTCCTTGGCCGGGTCTATGGCCATGATAAGGCGATCTTCGTCGATATGGGAAGGCAGGGGAAGCTGAACCAGGATTCCGTGGACCAGGGGGTCCCGATTGAGCTGGTCGATCAGGGAGAGGAGCTGGGCCTCCGAGGTATCCGACGGTAGTCGGAAATCCCGGCTGGCCATCCCCGCTTCGGCTAGGGCCTTTTCTTTGGCTGTCACGTAGGAAACGCTGGCCCCGTCGCTACCCACCAGGATAACCGCTAAGCAGGGCTGGGCGCTCCCCCGCTCCAGAAGAACGCGGGTACGACGGGCCGCGTCTTCGCGGACCCTTTGGGCAACGGCTTTTCCGTCTATGATAATGGCTGACATGGCGATCCCCCCGGTAACCTTAATCTTGGTCGTTTGTTGTGCTACGTTGTGTCTCTAGGGTATCACAGGGGCCGAACTCGGCTCAAGAAGGGACCGGTGGCCCGGGACCCTCGGAGCGGACGTTGCAGGGGCCCGGCGGCTCGGGACCCTCGGAGCGGACGTTGCAAGGGTCCGGCGGCTCGGGACCCTCGGAGCGGACGTTGCAAGGGTCCGGCCTTTCGGGTATAAGTAGGTTTAGGCACTTTTGCATGGAGCGTAACAATGGTACATCGAAATATACGGTCGATCCTTTCTATTTTTTTCACGATCAGCCTTTTGGCGGTTTCTTCCGGGGCCCTGGTCGCCCAGACGACTGACGGCGGGACCCCCTCGGCGCCGGAGGCTCCCAAGGATGGTTCGGGAACCGGAGGCGCCGACGGCGGCACCACGGGGGGCGGCACCACGGGGGGCGGTACCGGAGGGGCCGGAAGCGGAGGGACCGGAAACGGAGCCCCCATCCAATCCGACTGGAGCGGCGTGAAACCCTCGCTGTACAACAAGGGGGATCAGACCTTCGTCATCTCCCTGGGAACCATCATCCCCACGGTGTTCTTCGGTTCCTCGGGAACCTTTTCCAGCAACTTGAGCGTCGGAGGAACGGGGTATTTAAACTACAACTATTTTATCAATTCCAACGTATCCCTGGGCGGAGAGGTGGGGGGCATGTTTGCCGGGACCCTGGGGAAAAATATGCTCTATATGATACCCTTCGGGTTCCGGGCTACCTACCAGTTTATCGCCGGCCGTTTTGAGTTTCCCCTCTCCCTGACCCTGGGGGCCGCGTCGGAGGGGTACCTGAACGAAGGGTACTTCGGCCTCTTTTTAAAGCCCTCCGCGGCGGTCTACTGGCGCTTTTCCCCCGAGTGGTCCTTTGGCCTGGGGACCGCCTGGTGGTGGGTTCCCCAGTGGGTCAGCGATTCTTCCCAAAACTCCTACGGGAATTTTTTGGATATTAGCCTGTCCGCCCGGTATCACTTTTAATGGAGTTCCTACCAATGAAACAACCTAACCGTTGGTCCCCCCGGGACCGTTTTGTCAAACCTTCCTTCGCTTTTTTCGCCGCCAGGGTGTCGGCCGCCGTAGCAGGGATTATGGCCGCCGCCCTGTTCGCCTCCTGTTCCCAGAGCCCCCTCTTCTTCGATATATCCAAGGAGGTGGCACCAAAGAACCCGATTATCCAGGGAAGCCCCTCTAAAATGGTCGCCTCCACGGTGACGGGAACGAACCATCTGTACGTGGCCAACGGGAATATTTGGAGCTACGACGGCGCGTCCTGGACCAGGGCGGCCCAACCCTCGGGGACCGTCCGGGACCTGGCCGCCACGACAACCCCTAATACCCTCTACGCCCTGACGGTGGACGGCACCAGCAGTACCACCACCCACCTTTGGAAAACCACCGACGGCACTACCTGGACCGAAGTATCCAAGTACTCCGACTACGACTTCATCGACAGCATCTACGGGGCCAACGACACGCTTTTCGTGGGGGCCCACCAGAGCGGGGCCACGGATACCTACGGGATTTTTTACGAGAGCAGCGGCGCCTTAGGGTTGGTTCAGACGGGCCTCGGCTCCGGGGGCGCCCTGGTGGGGGCGGTCTGGGATGGAACCAACTACTACGTGGCCACCTCCAGCTTGGGGATTTTTGCCGGCGGGGCCCCAACGACTATATCGGCTACGGCCATCAGTGGGACCGTGCCGTCGGGGTACTCGCTGAACGGACTTATCGCCCTAAACGGACAAATCGCGGCCGTGGGACGGCACAACACCAACGGGGGGTACCTGATCGCGGGAGATTCAACAACGGGATTTAGCACTCTCATCAGCGGGAACAGCTACAAGTTTGACGGCGCCCTGGCGGTCTACAATACCAACCAGCTTTTGCTTTTAGGCGGAACCAGCGGGACCTACTCCAACGGGTACATGGAAATTGTCCTGTCCTCCGGCGCGATCAGCGGATCGCCGAGTCTCCAGTCCCCGGGGAACGGGAGCCCCACCACGGTGGGGGACAACGCTAAGTACGCCGCGTCGTTGGGTAAAAAGCTGGTGAACCAGCTGTACCAGTCCCCCCTATCGGACGGGACCCTGTTCGCGTCCACCAACCTCTACGGGCTGTGGGCCTACCGAAACAACGAATGGAACGCCCAAGACTAGGGATGGTCCGGCGTGGCGGATCTGTTTGACGATTCCGCCCGGCTAGAGGCCCAGACCTCGGGCCCCCTGGCGGATCGGCTAAGGCCCCGAACCTTGGACGAGGTGGTGGGGCAGGACCATATCGTGGGCCCGGGGCGGTTACTGCGCCGGTCGATCCAGGCGGACCGGCTTTCTTCGGTCATTTTTTACGGTCCCCCGGGGACGGGCAAAACGAGCCTGGCCCGGGTGATAGCCCGGAGCACCCGAAGCGCCTTTGAAAGCCTGAACGCGGTGCTGACGGGGGTCAAGGACCTCCGGGAGGCGGTGGAACGGTCGGAACAGCGGCGGAAGCTCCACGGCCAGCGGACGATCCTTTTTGTGGACGAGGTTCACCGGTGGAACCGGGCCCAGCAGGACGCCCTTTTGCCCTGGGTGGAAAACGGCACGGTCATCCTGGTCGGGGCCACCACGGAAAATCCTTTTTTCGAGGTAAACCGGGCTCTGGTAAGCCGGAGCCGCATTTTCCAGCTTAAGGCTTTGACGCCGGAGGACCTGATGGAGACCGCCCGCCAGGCCCTGGCTGACCGGGAGCGGGGGTACGGCCGGTGGCGGGTCCGTTTTGAACCGGGGGCCCTGGAACACCTGGTTCGGGTAGCCGCCGGGGACGCCCGGAGTCTTTTAAACGCCCTGGAACTGGCGGTGGAAACCACGCCCCCCCGCTGGCCCCCCGAAGAGGGCGCCGAAATTTTTGTTTCCTTCCAGGCCGCCGAAGAGAGCATCCAAAAACGGGCGGTCCTCTACGATCGGGACGGGGATTATCACTTTGACACCATCAGCGCCTTTATCAAAAGCCTCCGGGGGAGCGACCCCGACGGGGCCCTTTACTGGCTGGCCAAAATGGTCCGTTCGGGGGAGGACCCATCGTTCATATTCCGAAGAATGATCATCCTAGCCTCGGAAGACGTGGGGTTGGCGGATCCCCAGGCGATCACCGTGGTCACCTCCTGCGCCCAGGCCTTTGACCGGATCGGCTTCCCGGAGGGGAACTTTCCCCTGGCCCAGGCGGCCCTGTACCTGGCCACGGCCCCCAAGTCCAACTCGGCCCTGGCCTTTTTCGACGCCCTCAAGGAGGTGGACGCGGAGGACGCGGAGGTGCCCAACCACCTGCGGGATCCCAGCCGGGACAAGGAGGGTTTCGGTCACGGGGAGGGGTACCAGTACCCCCACGCGTACCGGGAACACTGGACTGCCCAGCAGTACCTGCCCTGGGCGCTCAAGGGGCGGACCTTCTACACCCCCTCGGAAATGGGGTACGAGGGTCAGCTCCGGGAGCAAATTCTAAAACGGAAGGAACTGCAAACCGCCCTGATTCTCCAGGATGGGTCCCAGGACGGGGAACTGCTCAGCTGGTCCCCCCAGGCTAAGGGCCGCGAGGGGTGGTACAAGCGGCTGGAATCGAACCGGAGCGCCACGTTGGTAGCGGACCGGGAGGCCCTATTCGAATCCGCGGACATCCAACGGCACCACCGAATTATGATAATCGGGGGAGACGATGGGCTGTTGCTCTGGGAGGCCCTGCGGCGGGTACCCGAAGGACTGGTAGCCCTGACGGTGGGTTCAGAGGAGGCGAAGGAAACCCTGGAGCAGTTGGCGGAAAAACTGGACCCGGTGGAACGACCCCGGATCGTCCTCGTTCCGCCAACCCACCCGGCCTTTCCCCTGCCGTCTCGGTCCGGGGCGGCCGAAGCGTTTGAGTGCGACCGGTTCGAGCTTCTGATGGGGCGGAACCCCTGGAGACGGGGGACTGCGGGGGTTAGGGAATTCGCGGATTTCGCCCAAAGGGCCCGGGACCTCCTGGTGGACGGAGGGGCTGTGTCCCTGTTGGTCAACCCTCCTCTCTGGGGTCAGCGGATCTCCGCCCTGCTTCGGGAGGAAAAGGACGCGGAAAGCCTGGCGGGGGAACTGGAGGAGCTGGAGAACGACTTTTTTAAGCCCTCCCGGTTAGACAGTCACCGGCTGGACAGTCCCCGGCTGGACAGCCCCCAACGGGACGGCCTGGGTTCCAACGAAAAACCGGGAAACGAACGCCCCTGGACCTGGGAAGTTGGGGACCTGGAACGGGGCTTTATCAATTCGGGCTATTCGGTCCAAACCACGACCATAAACCGGCAGGAATACCGGCTTCTTACAAGCGCCGATATACGGCCCTGGTTTGACCGGGAACGTTCCCCCTGGGCCCAGGCCCTTTCCAGGGCCCTGGGAGAAGAAAAGATGGGGCGACTCCGTACGCTGTTGGAACAAAAAGCCCAAGGGGGCCCCCTTCTGTGGCGGTGGAAATCGGTGCGGTTGTATGCGATTACGCTCTAAATTTATTGGCATTTATACCCTGATTTTTACCAGCGTGGTTTCGGTGGTGGTCCTTTCCCTGGGAACCCTGTCGCGGCTGGAAAAAATAAACGCCTCCGTCAATCTGGGGGATACCCTTTTAAGCCAATCCCGGCGGGTACGAACCATCACCAAGGACGTGATGATCGGGGCCTTCGCCCCGGATACCTACGCCAACCTGAAGGACGTATTGTACTTTGATCCCTACGCGAAGGCCCTTAATTCCTGGGTAGAAGAGGCGGATCGATTTAAAAAACTGTTCGATCAATTTATGAACGATCCCACCCTTTTGGATCTGGTACGTCGGGGGGTGTTGAAAAACGAACACGACACGGCTCAAATCATGAGCCAAAAAGCCTTTAATAAATTGGACAACCTCCAGGCGCGGCTGTGGGCCATCCGGGACGCAGGGCTTTTGGGAGAGGACCTGTACATCCGTATCCAGAGTTCCAGCGATAGCCAGCTGATAGCCCTCTTTGACGAGGCTCGGCAAACCTCCTACTATTTGGCCAACAGCTTTGAAAGCTACCTAAACTATTTTATAGAAAGCCTTTCTCGGGAGGCGGCCCAGGTTCGGCGGGATCTTTTACGGTCCCTAATGATCCTGGGCATAGGAACGGCCCTTTTGGCGACCCTTATCACCCTCCTTTTTTCCTCCCGGATCGTTCGAAGGCTACAAAAACTAGGCCTGGCGTTGCAGAGGGTTTCGGCGGGAGATTTTTCCACTCCCCTGCGGTTCCAAAGTCGGGATGAGTTCGAAGATTTAGCCGAAAGTTTTAACCGCTACACGGGGGCTTTGAAAACGAATTTGGCTTCCATGGTGGCCCTGGCAAAAACCGTTGCCGACACGGCCCTTAATGCTGAACAGCGGGGCCCAAACCAGGGGTCATCGGCGTCGGTGGATATGATCGACCGGGTCCTGCAGTCCATAGTCCGGGGGGCCCAACAGGAAGCGGAGGCAGACGCGGCGGCCCTGGTGGTCCGCGAAAACGGTCAAATCCGCTTACGGTACGCCACGGCGCATTTTAACGTACGGGAAAATTCCCCCGCCCTTTTCGCCGCTTGGGAAGCCCTGGATAAAAATGGCACGATCTGCGTAATAAACGACGGAAGAACAGGAAACCGGGACTTGATGGCGGGCTTTCTTGGGGGAACGCGGAGAAAATTCGGTCTTTTAGCGATCATCCATTCCCGAGGTCTTTTTAATGATTTAGACCTGATCCGTTTCGAAAACTATCTGGAATTCGCCGCCCTGGTGGCGGATAACGCGACGACCTACGGTGAACTGGTGGAACAGCAAAAGGCCGAATACCTGGCCTTGCAGTCCCAGGTCCAGCCCCACTTTCTCTACAACGTACTCTCCTCCTTCGCGGCCCTTAACCGGATGGGCCAACGGGAAAGCCTGGAAAAATCGATTATAAGCCTTAAGGAACTACTTCGGTACACGGTGGATCACCGGGAAGATTCCACGTTGGAAGACGAACTGGAGTTTGTGCGACGGTACTGCGAACTGCAAAAAATGCGTTTTCAGGATAGGCTGAATTGGGATATCCAAACGGACCCCGATATACGAAGCTGGAGGGTGCCTAAGTTGATCCTCCAGCCTCTGGTAGAAAACGCTATTATTCATGGCATTGAACCCCTGGGAGAGCTGGGAACCCTGCGGATTTTGGCCAAAGGGGAAAAACGGTCGGGACAGGGGTATTTGATTTTGACGATCAGCGATGACGGGGTTGGATTTGACCCCGCCACGACAGCCAAGGGTGTGGGTATCGTAAACGTGGAACGCCGCCTCCGTTTAGCCTACGGCGAAATAGGGAAAAACGGGGACCCCCGCTGTTTGTTTTCCTCCGAGCCAGGACACGGAACCACCGTCACCCTTTCGATTCCGGAGCGGGAATGATGCGCCTCCTTATCGCCGATGACGAGCCCCTGGTCCGCTACCATCTACGGAGTCTGATCGCGGAAATTGATCCTTCAATCACGGTACTTGAAGCGGCCAACGGGGAGGAATTGATCGACCTGGTCCGGCAGGACCGGGCCGACGGGGCGTTGGTGGACGTGCGGATGCCCAAAAAGTCCGGTTTGTCCGCCATAAAGGAACTGCGACAACAGGGTTTCGAGGTAAGCTGGGGTGTATTAAGTTCCTACTCGGACTTCGCGTACGCCCGGGAAGCCTTAACCCTGGGGGCCCTGGGATACGTCCTTAAACCTCCCTCCCTGGAGGAAACGAAGGACCTGCTGGAAAAGATACAACAACGGGAGATTCAAAAAAAACGGGAGCGCCTGACGGCCTTTGAACGGCTTTGGGAAGCCCATAGGGTTCAGGAGGCGGGGGTCCTATACGTACCCATCGTTTTTGCCGTCGACGGTCGGGTTTCTCCCCGTCGTATACAGGACCTGGTTTCGGAACGGCTTTTGCGGGCCGACGATGGACCTTTTTTAGCGGCCCTGCGGGAAGGGAAGCGGCCCCTTACCCTGGAAGGTCTGGCCGTGGTTTCCGAAGGGAGCCGGTCTCCCGAGGGCTTGGCTAAAGCAACCGGCTTTTGGAACGGCGTATACGCCCTTTTGGGGTCCCTGGAAACGGGCCTTCGGGTTATGGGAATTGTGGACGAACCCCGCAAAGCCTGGGAAACCTTGGAAGAACGGATGGATGAGCTGGGCTCCCTTTTGACCTATCGGCCCCTTTTCCCTGCCCTCCTACTTCCAGTATCAAAAGCCGAAACCCTCCTCCAGCGGTATGGCGATACGACCCGCAACGCCGCCCAGGCCCTTACCCGTTTAGTGGAGGGACTGCTTGGGGGAGACGTAAAAAATGTAGCCTCCCTCCTCATCGACGCCCAGGCTTCGCTGTTACGGTTGGAAAAAGAAGAATCCCGAATTGTTTTACGGTACCTCGAGTCCGCCCTGGGCCGTTCCTTGCTATCCCCCGCCGAAGCGGAAGCTCCGGATTTTTGGCCCCAGGGGTGGAAGCGAATTTTCGACTCTCCCCTCTGGGACCGGTTGGCCCATCCCCCCACCGAGTCACCACACCCCGCATCCACGGACCAGGAATCGGTGGTACGGCTAATTAAGGCGTACCTTCAGCGCCACGGATTCGAAGGAATCACCCTGGCTAAAACCGCTCGGGATCTGGGGTTTACCCCCAATTATCTTTCCTTTCTTTTTCATCAAAAAACCGGTACCACGTTTACCGAATACATCACCGAACTGCGGCTTCAACGGGCCCGGGAACTGTTATGGTCGGGAAAATCGGTCAAGGAAACCGCGTGGGCGGTGGGGTACGGAAGCGAACGGCACTTTGCCCGGCTGTACCGGCATCGTTTTGGGCTTTCTCCCGGATTGGAAAAACGAAATCGTAGAATTTCTGCCTATAGTCCGTAGTTCCCTGCCGTATACGGATTCACCCAGGGGGCCCCATACTGGAATAACCGTTGGACCGCCGGTCCAATGAAAAATCATGCAGGAGGATCCCTATGAAACGAACCGCTACCACGGTCATCGCCCTGGCGATGGCCCTTTCCGCCGCGACCCTATTCGCGAACGGAGCCCAGGACACCAAAAGCGCCGGTACGGCGAAAAAGGTGCGCATCGCCATCCTGGTAAAGAGCCTAGGAAACGGCTTCTTTGAAGCCGTCCGAGACGGGGCTAACGAAGCCGCCAAAGAACTGGGGGACGTGGAGATTATTTACCAGGGGCCCAGTTCGGCCACCGCTGAAGGCCAAATTGAAATCATCAACAACCTGATCGCCACCAAGGTGGACGCCATCGCGATTTCGGCGAACGATCAGGACGCTCTGGTTCCCGCGGCGAAAAAGGCCATGCAGGAGGGGATTAAAGTTATATCCTTCGATTCTGGTATCGCCGAAGGCGGACGGATTCTCCACCTGGCTCCCTCGGCCACCGAACTCATCGGGCGCAGTCAAATGGACCTGATGGGCGAACTAATCGGCTGGAAGGGCGAAGTCGCCATTCTCTCCGCCACCGCCCAGGCCACAAACCAAAACGCGTGGATCGAGTACATGAAAAAAGAAATCCAGGAAAATCCGAAGTGCAAGGATATGAAGCTGGTCTCGGTGGTTTACGGGGACGATTCCTCGGACAAGTCCTACCGGGAAGCCCTGGGGCTCTTTAAATCCTATCCGAACCTGGCTGGCATTATTTCCCCCACCACCGTCGGGGTCGCCGCCACCGCCAAGGCCATTCAAGACCAGGGCTTAACGGGCAAAATTCAACTGACGGGCCTTGGTTTGCCCTCGGAGATGAAAGCCTACGTGGAAAGCGGGGTTTCTAAGGCCATCGCCCTGTGGAACCCCATCGATTTGGGTTACACCTCCACCTATATTCTGTACGACATCGTCAAGGGTAAAAACACCGGCGCCGTGGGAGACAAGCTCTTTGCGGGACGCATGGGCACCATCGAAGTCGGTCCCGGCGGACAGGCCATCATGGGTAAACCCTTCACCTTCACCAAGGACAATATCGCTAAATTCGCGGCCATGTTCTAAACCGCCCTTGTAGTATCGAGCCCGGGGGGAAGCGGTTTCCCGCCGGGCATTTTTTAGCGTTGACCCTTTTATTCCAGCGATCGAGGAAAACCATGCAAGAAAGCATCATGGAATTGCGTCATATTTCCATGTATTTTCCGGGCATAAAAGCCCTGGATGACGTCCAGTGTACTATCCGCCCCGGGGAAGTTCACGCCCTTATAGGGGAAAACGGGGCCGGCAAATCGACCCTGGTAAAAATTATGACCGGGGTCTACCGGCCCAGCGGAGGGACCATCGCGTACCAGGGAAAACCGGTGGTGTTTAAATCTCCCCAGGAGGCCCAGCGGCAGGGTATCGCGGTGATCCACCAGGAAACCGCCATGTTCGGAGAGCTTTCGGTGGCGGAAAATATTTTTATCGGACACGCCCCTACCCTGCGATTGCCCCCGGTCTTTCCCTTTAAACCCCTTTCATGGGGTTCCGTTTGGACTAAAACCGCGGAACTTTTAAAAAGTTTAGGCATGAAAATCGACCCCCACGCCCTGGTAAAGGACCTTTCCACCGCAGAACGCCATTTGGTAGAAATCGCCAAAGCCCTTTCCCAAGACGCTCGGATTTTAATAATGGACGAACCCACCAGCGCCCTTACCATTCGCGAGACCGAGGAACTCCTCGAGTTGGTGCGGAAATTGCGCGATACCGGGGTGGCCATCGTCTTTATCTCCCATAAGTTTGAGGAACTCTTTGAAATCGCCGATTACTACACCGTGTTACGGGATGGAAAATATATAGGCGAAGGATCCATGAAAACCGCCAAGGAAGATGAACTTATCCGGATGATGGTGGGCCGGAGCGTGGATCAGCTGTTCCCTAAAAAAGAAGCGGTTATCGGAGATGTGGTTCTGGAGGCCCGGTCCCTCTCCCAAACCGGTATTTTTAAGGACATTTCGTTCCAGGTCCACCGGGGAGAAATACTGGGGTTCTTCGGTCTTATCGGGGCGGGGCGGAGCGAAGTTATGCGGGCGTTGATCGGGGTGGATCCCCTGGATGGAGGAGAGATCCTTCTCTATGGTCATTCAAAGCGATTCCATAGCCCGGAAGACTCCATAAAAGAAGGGATCGTCTACGTTCCCGAGGACCGGCAACGGCAGGGAGCGGTCCTGGCCATGTCCATCGCCGATAATATCACCCTACCCCAGATCTCTACCCTTAGTACTAAGGGATTTTTGAACCCCAAACGGGAACACGCGGTAGCCCAGCAGTATGCCCAAAAATTAGAGGTTAAAGCCGCGGGGATAGGCTATGACGTGCAGACCCTTTCGGGGGGGAACCAACAGAAGGTGGTCTTGGCCAAGTGGCTGGCGGCTAATCCTTCAATTCTAATCCTCGACGAACCCACCAAGGGGATCGACGTGGCGACCAAATCCAGCGTCCATGGAATAATCTCCGATTTGGCGGGTCAAGGGCTGGCCATCATTATGGTTTCCTCGGAGCTTCCGGAAATAATGGGCATGAGCGACCGGGTCATCGTGATGTACGAAGGCCGAATCGCCGGGGAATTTTTAAGAAAGGATTTTAAAGAGGAAGTTATTATGCGCACCGCCATGGGTGGCGCCATTCGGACACAGGAGGTGGGAGCACCATGAGAAAGTTTTTAAAACGTCGAGAAACCACCCTGGCTCTTATTATTATAGGCTTTATAGCCCTGGTAAGCCTACGATCTCCCCGTTTCGCCACGGGAAGCAATATGTACGATATTTTAAACGATACGGCCGTTTTAATGCTCGCTTCTACGGCCCAATTTTTAATACTCCTTACCGGGGGTATCGACCTATCCATCCCTTCCACCATGGCCTTTACGGGTATGCTGGTCTCCATGCTCAACATGCGGGAACCCAACCTCCCCATCGTGGTAGTCCTTCTGATCACCCTGGCAATTGGGCTGATTCTGGGAGCCTTTAACGGCGTTTTGGTAGGGGCTTTAAAAATCCCCCCCATCATCGCCACCCTGGGAACCATCGCTATTTACCGGGCCCTCGTGTTTGTCGTTTCCGGGGGCCAATGGGTCAGCGCCCACGAAATGTCCAGCATCTTTGTGTCCATCCCCCACAATCCCTTTTTAGGCATATCGGGGATCCTCTGGTATACGGCCATCACCATAGTCCTGGTGGGCCTTTTCCTCACCTACAGTAAAACAGGCCGGGCCATCTACGCTGTGGGAGGAAACCGGCCCGCGGCCCGCCTGGTAGGACTTTCGGGGGAACGGATAGACTTTATCGCCTTTTCCCTCAGCGGCGCCATTTCCGGCCTAGCGGGGCTTCTCTACGTTACCCGGTACGCGGCGGCTCAAAACGATACCGCCCTGGGTTACGAACTCCAGGCGGTTGCGGCCTGCGTCATCGGCGGGGTTTCCGTTTTAGGCGGTTCGGGAACCATGGTGGGGGTCGTATTAGGGGCCTTTTTCCTGGGGCTTTTGTACAACGCCCTAACCGAGGTGAACCTTTCTCCCTTTTTCCAAATGGGCATCCAAGGTTTAGCGATTTTGGTGGCCATCGTGGCCAACACGCTGGTGGACCGAAGGAACCGCCATAACATGCTTGCGAAAAGGAACTTGGTATGAACAACGTCGGAATTCAAACGGCCCAAAGCCGAAGCTTGGCAAGCGCTGGACGGGTGGGAAAGTTTTTAAAAAGTTGGGATTCAATCCTAACGCTGATATTTTTAGCCATCATGGTGGGGGGTTCCTTTGTTTCCCCCTACTTCCTCGATACCCATAACCTTCTGGATACAACCTTTAACTTTATGGAAAAGGCCATCGTCGCCCTTCCCATGCTGTTCATTATCCTCTGCGGGGATATCGACGTTTCCGTCGGATCGATCATCGCCCTCTCGGCGTTAGCCATCGGCGCCGCCGCCCAGGCCGGGGTCAGCACCCCGGTTCTTGTCCTGATCGGGCTGGCCGTGGGTCTTATCGCGGGGATGCTCAACGGGTACTTGATTACCCGTTTTGATATCCCCGCCATCGCCGTAACCATCGGAACCCAATCCCTATTCCGCGGCATTTCCCAGGCGGTACTGGGGGACCAGGCGTACACCAAATACCCCGTGGATTTTGAATATTTTGGCCAGGGGTACATCCCCGGAACCCCCATCCCCTTTGAATTGGTTCTTTTTTTAATACTAGCCGTTGGAACGGGGGTCCTGCTTCACCGGACCACCTTTGGCCGAAAGGTTTACGCCCTGGGAAGAAATCCCGTGGCGTCGAAATTTTCAGGGATAAACGTGGGGCGAATTCGGTTTATCATCTTTACATGGGCGGGTCTGTTCAGCGGCATCGCCGCAGTCCTTCTGGTAAGCCGCATCGGGTCCACCCGGCCCAACATCGCCTCGGGTCTGGAGCTGGACGCCATTACCAGCGTGGTCCTGGGAGGGGTTGCCATCACCGGCGGTTTCGGAGGAATTTACGGAGTGGTGATAGCCAACCTATTGTTGGGGTACCTTAAGTACGGCATGGGCCTTATCAACGTACCCGGCCGGGTGATGAACCTGGTTACCGGAGCCCTGCTTATCGTCGCGGTGGTTTTGCCGGAAACCTTTAAGCGGCTGGATCAGCGAAAACGGCTCTTTAAAAAATAAGCCCATCCAGGCTCCTTCAAAACTCTGGGGGTTTTGAAAGAGCCTCCACCTTAAAATAAAATTGGAGAAACGGTATGAAAAGAAACGCCTTCGCCATGCGGTTAAAACCGGGAAAAGAGGGGGAGTACAAAAGACGGCACGACGAAATTTGGGACGAGCTAAAGGCCGAACTTCGGAAAGCCGGCATATCCAATTATTCCATTTATTTGGACAAAAAAACCTATACCCTCTTTGCCTTCCAGTATGTGGCCGACGACGCGACGGACGCCGAACTGCCCTCGCTACCGGTGGTTAAAAAATGGTGGCACACCATGAAGGACCTCATGGAAACCAACGCCGACGAATCGCCCGTAACCGACCCCCTGGAAGAAATGTTCCATATGGATTAGCACACCCTACGGCCCCCTCGCAGTGGCAGTAGCCGGTTCTACCGCCACCGCGAGGGAGCCACGCCGGTTTTCTTTTTAAAAAGACGGCTAAAGTAAAAGGGATCCTCAAAACCCAGACGAAACGCCGCTTCCTTAACCGTGCAACGGTCCGAGGCGAGCAGTTCCTTTGCCTTGTTAATTTTTAGCTGGATAAAGTATTGATACGGGGTCAACCCGGTGTAGGCTTTAAAAACCTCGTAAAACCGAGGAAGGGTTATCCCCAAGGTTTCCCCAATGGCCTCCATAGAAACGTTTCCGTAAACGTGTTCGGCCATAATAAATTTGGATCGGCGCACCAACAGATCCTCTTGTCTCCCCCCCTCGCCCTCCTCCGCTTTTCCTAACACCTGGGCCAGGATCCGCATAATCACCGCCGCGCTCCGCATTTGGTAGCGGGGCCGCTGTTGGCGAACTTCCTCAAATAATTCCTCAAACAGTTCTAAAAGCCTTTGGTCCAACCCGGCGTTAAACACGGGGACCCGTGGGGAAATCAGGCCCGATTTTCGGACGTTGTCCGCCCAGGGCCCCTTAAACCCTACCCATCGTTCGGTCCAACCGGTTTCCACATCGGGGCTGTAGGCGTGCCGCAAACCGGGAAACACCAGGATCACCGAACCTTCTCCCAGGACGATGTCATCGATCCCAGAAGCCTTTAGACGCCCCTTCCCCTGGGTAATGTAAACCAGCTGGTATTCTTTTACGGTACGGCCCGTCGCCACGGCCCTGTACGCCTCCGGATGGTCCCCCCCCGTCGGCGGGTAGGGACTGTGGGGGGGCACCTTGGCGAACCCCGCGTCCACGCAGACCAACTGCCACGCTTCATCCTCTTCGCTATAGGTTAGGTAGGTGGCAAAATCCCTTTCTTCCATACCGTAATAATCCATCATTTTTATCGATTTTGTCCATGTACGAAGGGCCAGAAGGGGATAATACTAGCATTACTATGAGTTTAGATTCCATCGTTACCCTGTCCCGCCGCTACGGCGCGGACCCAGAATACGTAATCGCCGGAGGGGGTAACACCTCCTACAAAGACGCCGATACCCTCTATATCAAAGGGTCGGGAACCTCCTTGGCGGATATCCAAGCCGAGGGGTTTGTCAAAATGGACCGGAAACGGCTATCCGCCATCTGGGGAAAACAGTACCCCGTGGACGCGGAAGAACGGGAACGGCTCGTCTTGGCGGACCTGATGGCCGCCCGGCAAAAGGGGGAGGAACACAAGAGGCCCAGCGTGGAAACCCTCCTCCACGATATGCTCCCCACCACCTACGTGGTCCACACCCACCCGTCGCTGGTCAACGGCATCACCTGTTCCCGCCAGGGTTCCCAGGCCGCCCAGCGGCTCTTTGGCCCCCAGGTCCTGTGGATACCCGCCACGAACCCCGGCTTTATCCTTTCCCGGGTAGTTAAAGAGGCGCTAGAACGGCACAAACAAAAATACGGAGTAGACAAACCGATCATATTCCTCCAAAACCACGGGGTGTTTGTGGGCGCCGACACGGTCCAAGGGATCGACGAAACGTACAACATGATTATGGATACCATAAAAAAAGAAATTCGCCGCCGCCCTGATATTTCGGAGGTCCAGGAACGGTACGCCGATTCGGAGCAGATCGCCGAAGAACTGCGCCGCCTGGCGGGGGAAACCTCCCCCAACCCCGCAGTCCGTTTTTACCGGGACCGGGAAATAGGGGCCCGTACCGCCAGCAGGGAAGCCTTCTATCCCGTCTCTTCCGCCTTTAGCCCCGACCATATCGTCTACGCCGGAAGCGACCCTCTCTTTGTGGAAATCCATGGGGGCGAAGACCAAAACCAGGCCATCCGGACCGCCTGGGCTGGCGCCGTAAAAAAGACCGGCAGGCCCCCTAAAATCGTGGCCCTTCAAGGCCTGGGTATTTTTGGCGTTGGAAGCAACGAAAAGGCGGCCCGTCTGGCGGTGGAACTCTTTGTGGACTGTGCCAAAGTAGCCTGTTACACCGAAAGTTTTGGGGGACCCCAGTTTATGCCCAGCGATCAAATCGATTTTATCAACAATTGGGAAGTGGAACGGTACCGATCCCAAGTGTCGGCGGGCAACTGAAAAATCTAAAACCATGGTAGCTCTTTCAAAACTCCCCGAGTTTTGAAAGAGCCTCCTTTGAAAAACCCATTAAGCACAATCCTATAAGGAGGATACGACCCGTGAAAACCTATCAGAACGATCAAAAGATCGCCCAAGCCTACGGCATCGCCCAGGAAGCCTACGCTACCCTGGGCGTCGACACGGAAGCGGCCATAAACCAGGCCCTTGCCATTCCCGTTTCTCTGCACTGCTGGCAGGGAGACGATGTGGTAGGCTTTGAGGGGGCCACGGAACTTTCCGGCGGCGGCATTTTGGCCACCGGGAATTATCCCGGCCGGGCCCGTAACGGAGCGGAACTCCGCTCGGACGCGGAGTTTGCCTTTTCTCTCATCCCCGGAACCTCCCGGTTCAACCTCCACAGCCTCTACGCCGAAACGGGGGGCAAAAAAGTCAGCCGGGACCAACTGGAACCGGAACATTTTAAAACCTGGATGGACTGGTCCAAACAAAAACACATCCCCCTCGACTACAACCCCTCGTTTTTTTCCCACCCCATGGCCGCCTCGGGGTACACCCTCTCCAGCGCCGATCCAGCGGTGCGGAACTTTTGGATCCGCCACGGCAAATCCAGCCGGCGCATCGCCAGCGCCCTGGGGGCCCAGCAAGGCACGGCGGCGGTGAACAACCTGTGGATCCCCGACGGGTCCAAGGACCTGGTTGCCGATCGAAGAGCCCCCAGGCTCCGGCTCCAAGAGGCCTTGGACGAAATATTTTCCGAAACCTACGATCCCCGCACCCTGGTGGATACCGTAGAAAGCAAACTATTCGGCATCGGAAGCGAAGCTTACGTGGTGGGCTCCCACGAGTTCTACATGGGCTACGCCATCAAGCATCAAATCAAACTGTGCCTCGATATGGGCCACTTTCACCCCACCGAAACCATCGCCGATAAAATCTCGGCCCTCCTGCTGTACGTCCCCGGCCTCCTACTCCACATCAGCCGGGGTGTCCGCTGGGATTCGGACCACGTGGCCCTCTACTCCGACGAAGTCCGGGACCTGTGCCGGGAACTGGTACGGCAGAACGCCCTTGACCGGGTCCACATAGCCCTGGATTATTTTGACGCCTCCATCAACCGCATCGCCGCGTGGACCATCGGGAGCCGCTCCATCCGCAAGGCCCTGTTGGAAGCCCTCCTGGAACCCACCAAACTCCTGGTGGAGGCGGAACGGGCAGGAAAAAACCACGAACGCCTAGCCCTCATGGAAGAAGCGAAGACCCTCCCCTTTGCGGCCGTGTGGGATCAGCTCTGTCTCCGTTCCCACGTGCCCGTGGGCCCGGATTGGCTGGCAAAAGTCGCGGAATACGAAGAAACGGTGCTTTCCAAGCGCCGATAACGCACAATTCGGGGGGCGCCATACCAAGGACTGCGCACACCGAGCAGGCGACGCGCCCCCCGCCGCGAAACTCCTCGGCCCCGGGCCTCCGGTTTTTCGCGGCCCCCCAGGGCTTCTCCCGGGAGTCATGGACGGAGAACAGAAGGAGCGGAGCGGTTTGAATATACTGGGTCTATGGTTTCGGAATAATTTTAAAAAAAACGCTCAAGTTTAAGGACTCGTATACCGATAAGAGAAAGGATTAGGTTTTTTATACGGCGACCCATCGTCCGCGGCGATAGGTCCCTACTAGGAACATCGGTACCTAGCATAAAAAACTTAACCGTTATTCCGAGGCTTTTGCCTCCCCGGAAACAAGGATGCTTCCGGGAGTGGAACTATCAAGGAGGATGACATGATCATCAATCACAATCTCAGCGCGATGTACGCTAACCGTACCCTCGGTGTCAACCAGCAATCCCTCGACAAATCGATGGAAAAACTCTCCTCGGGTTTCCGGATCAACAAAGCCGGGGACGACGCGTCGGGACTCGCGGTTTCCGAGAAAATGCGGAGCCAGATCCGGGGCCTAAACCAGGCTTCCACCAACGCTTCCAACGGTATCTCCTTCATTCAGACCAGCGAAGGCTACCTCCAGGAAAGCCAGGACATCGTCCAGCGGCTTCGGGAATTGGCGGTCCAATCTTCCAATGGCATCTACACCGACGAAGACCGCATGCAAATCCAGGTAGAGGTGTCCCAGTTAGTCGACGAAATCGACCGGATCGCCAGCCACGCCCAGTTCAACGGAATGAACATGCTCACCGGCCGTTTTGCCCGCACCAGCGGCGAAAACGTGGTTACCGCTTCCATGTGGATCCACCTGGGAGCCAACATGGACCAACGGACACGCATTTACATCGGAACCATGACCGCCAAAGCCCTGGGGGTACGGAACGTGGGGGATGGAAACATCCTATCCCTAGCCAACCCCGATTCGGCGAACCGGGCCATCGGCACCTTGGACGAAGCCCTTAAACGGATTAACAAGCAACGGGCCGATCTAGGAGCCTACCAGAACCGGCTGGAACACGCCATCCGGGGTATCGACGTGGGAGCGGAAAACCTGCAGGCCGCCGAATCCCGAATCCGGGACACCGACATGGCCAAAGAAATGGTTTCCTACACCCGGGACCGTATCCTTTCCCAGTCGGGAACCGCCATGCTGGCCCAGGCGAACCAGAAAAGCAATTCGGTCTTGCAACTTCTCCAGTAGCGTAGTACAGTATAGGTTGCGGTGGGTTCGATTATATTTTTGTAATCGGACCCTCGGGTTCTTTGACAAAAACCCTCGCGGTATACGAACGGCGGCATGGAGTAGGTCTTGGAAAAACGGTTTTTCCGTTCCCCCGAGGCCCGCTCCGTTTCGCTCCCGGTACGTCCGGCGGGATCGGCGCGAACGCCC
This sequence comes from uncultured Treponema sp., assembly GCA_964425215.1. Lineage (GTDB taxonomy): Bacteria > Spirochaetota > Spirochaetia > Treponematales > Breznakiellaceae > CAYRLW01. Next base: position 37,126 of record CAYRLW010000004.1, on the reverse strand, counting down.
CGCCGGATTAACCGATCGTTCGGAACGACCATCGGCTACGGACAGCCGTAGGTAGCATCGCAAGGAGGGTTATATGATCATCAATCACAACATGAGTGCCATGTACGCGAACCGTCAATTGGGAATTACCCAAGCCGACGTGGCAAAGAACATCGAGCACCTCAGTTCCGGCCAACGGATCAACAAGGCGGCGGACGACGCTTCCGGCCTCGCGGTTTCCGAGAAAATGCGGAGCCAAATCCGGGGTTTGAACCAGGCGGAACGGAATATTCAGAACGGCGTGTCTTTTATCCAGACCACCGAGGGGTATCTGCAGGAAACCCAGGACATTCTGCACCGGGTACGGGAGCTTTCCGTGCAATCGGCCAACGGTATTTATACCAGCGAAGATCGGATGCAGATTCAGGTCGAAGTTTCCCAGTTGGTGGACGAAATTAATCGGATCGCCAGCCATGCCCAATTTAACGGGATGAACATTCTGACGGGAGCTTTTGCCCGTAATTCGACCGTTAACAAGGTAATGCAGTTCCAGGTGGGCGCCAATATGGACCAGAGCGAACGGGTATTCATCGGAACGATGACCGCTCAGGCTTTGGGGCTGGAAAAAGCGCAGGGAGCTTCGGGAATGATTTCCCTAGTATCCACCGATGGGGCCAACCAGGCCATCGGGACCCTCGACTCGGCGTTAAAACAGGTTTCCAAACAACGGGCCGACCTCGGCGCGTACCAAAACCGGTTTGAAATGGCCGCCAAGGGTATCGCGGTAGCCTCGGAAAACCTTCAGGCTTCCGAATCCCGGATCCGGGACGTGGACATGGCGTCGGAGATGGTGGACTATACCAAGAACAGAATTCTGGCCCAGGCTGGAAACGCCATGTTGGCGCAGGCTAATACCAGCACCAACTCGGTAATGCAGTTGCTTGGATAGGACGCGGAACTCCAGGATGATCGGACTTTATTTATAAAACGTATCGAGAGACCTCTGGACGTCGTCTTTCGAATCTGGGACGGGGGAAGTTCGCGCCCTTCTCCCGTCCTTGTTTTTTAGGGAGGTAACTATGGGTATGAATGTGGCCGTTCTGGGGAACGGATATACGCCTACGGAACCCCCGCAAGATCGTGGAACTTCTTTACGTAACAGCCCTATAAACGTTCAAATGAGCGACCAAGGGGTCGTTATTTCAACCGTTCAGGCAACCTTGCCGGGTATACAAACTCCGCAGGAACTTTCTAAAACCGCAGCGGAACTGGAAAAAATCACCCTCGCGTTTAGCAAAAAGTTAAAATTCGTGATCGATCAACAAACCAAGGAAGTGATCGTCAAGGTAATCGATCCGGAAACCGATAAGGTGATTAAGGAACTTCCGCCCGAGGAATTACAGCGTTTGCATATGCGAATAAAAGAAATGATTGGGCTACTTTTTGACGAAAAAGTGTAAAGCCCCGGCGGAACAATAGGACCCATGTCGGATATATACATTCCCGGTGTAAAGAGCAAATACGATACGGATAAAATGATCGCCGACCTGATGAAGGTCGAGCGCATTCCCAGGGATCGGGCCGAAAAGGACGTGGAGGGCTTAAAAACCCAAAAAACGACCTGGCAGGATATGGGCCGCCGGATGACGGCCCTCCGGGATAGCGCCAGGGTCCTCTATTCCTTCCAAAATCCCTTTAACGAACGGGTAGCCCATTCAACCGACGAGGGGGTCATAACCGCCAGCGCTACCCGGGAAGCCTCGGAGCAGGAACGTTCCTTTACGGTAACCCAGGCGGCCGCGGCGGATCGGTTCCTTTCCCAACCCTTGGAAGATTCGTTCCGGGTCGATCCGGGGGAGTACGGTTTTTCTATCGGATCCAACACCCTTTCATTTACCTTTCGGGGAGGCTCCTTAAAGGAGTTTGTGGATGTCCTGAACCGGTATGGGAAGGATAAGCTCCATGGGGATATCGTTTCCGTAGAACAGGGGAAAAAGTCCCTCCTTATCGAATCCCTTATCACGGGGGACCAAAACAAGCTTAACTTTAGCAAGGACGCGGAAAGTCTAGCCATAAAAACGGGGATGGCCGAACGGATCAACGACAGCCGCCGGGAGGTTCCAGCGGAATCGGGCCTGGGCTCCAGCCCCCTGGGTCCGGTCAATCCCAGCTTGGTAACGGCCAAAGACGGGGTACTCAACCTGGCCGCCGGAGGGGCGTCCCGGGTACCCCTTTCGCCCCCGGTCCATAGCCAGGGAGAAATGGTGTTTCAATTCGACGCCTCGACCCTGGTCCGGGGGGGAGACCAAAATATCGACCCGGGCCCCCCCCCGGGACCGTCGATACCTCCGGCGGGAAGCGTTACCTACGGGGGAATTACCATCGAAAACGACCCCTCGTCGGTACCCATACCGCCGTATACGCCCCCCCCCAAGCCCCCGGTAGTAAACGACCTTGCTCTGGTTTCCCTGACCTTTTCCGATGGGACCTCCCAAACCCTTTCTCCCCTGACCGATTCTTCGGATTACAAGACCTACCAATTCAAACTGACCGACGTGGCCCCCGGAAAGGATATCGTCGCCGTGGACCTGGTGAATAAAAACACGTACCGGGACGTGTCCTTTAAAAACATGCGGTTCTTTGACCCCACGGCCCGGGGGGGACTGCAACCCCGGAACCCCATTTCCACAGCCCAGGACGCTATCCTTTCCATGGACGGTATAAAAATTCGCCGGCCCTCCAATACCATTGGGGATCTTATTCCCGGAGTTACCCTGACCCTCCACGGTTCTTCTCCGAGCCCTGTAAAAGTAAAGATAGAACCGGACCGGAGCGCCGCCAAGGACGCGATTATCGCGGTGGTGGGAAACTACAACCGCCTGCTCGCCCAAATCAACGTTCTAACCCGCAACGACGATCAAATTATTCAGGAATTGACCTACCTTTCCAAGGATGAACAGGACAGCATGCGGAAAATTATGGGCACCATGCAGGGGGATTCCACGCTGAATCAATTTAAGTCCGCCCTGCAGAGGATAGCCACGGCGACCTACCCCACCGACGCGGGGAAGGACATGATTTTGCTGTCCCAGATCGGCGTCAGTACCGACGCCAGAAGAGCCGGTTCCAGCCAGGGGTACGACGCGTCCCGGTTACGGGGCTATTTAGAAATCGACGAGAAGACCCTGGAAACGGCCCTCCAAAATAAGTTGCCGGCCATTCGGCAATTATTTGGCAACGATACCAACGGCGATTTGGTAATCGATTCGGGGTTTGCCTATTCCGTGGACGCGTTGATCAAACCCTACGTGGAAATTGGGGGTATCGTGGCCCTTAAAACGGGGACCATCGATTCTAGCATCAGTCAAACTCAAAAAAGGATAGACACATTGGATAAGCAATTGGCGTCCAAGGAAAGCGATTTAAAACGCCAATACGGTATGATGGAGGGATCGCTTAACAGGATGGAGCAAGCTTCCGGATCCCTGGACCAATTTAGCAAAAATTCAGGCCAATAGGTTTTTTATAAATGTAATTCTACCAAAGAATTACTTACGTCCACTCTAAAAAATCAGATTTTTAGAAGGGATTTTAAATTTGTTCAAAAAAAGGAGCGCATCCATGATAGTGACCATCAACGAGAAAAAAGTAGATGTTACCTTGGAAAATGAAAAAACCATGGGTGAGTTTCTGGGGGCCATGGAAACCTGGCTAGAAAAAAGCGGATACAGCTTAAGCGGAATTAGGGTAGATAACCGGGATTTTGAAGCGGAAGAACTTCCCCTGCTTTTTGACAGGGAAATTAGTACCGTGGATCGCCTGGACATTCGGGCGTCCAATTGGTCCGAATTATTGCGTCAAGCCTTGGACGAGACGGCGGTTCAACTCCGGGAATATACGGCCGCGCCGTTTCAAAAGCGTCCGACCATCGGAGAAGGGTGGAAAAGCGGCCCGGCGGCCCGGTTGCTAGAGGATAGGGACCGGCGGTTATATCAGCGGCTTGTTTCTTTTTTTTCCGGAGAGGGGGATAAAACCGACCTCTTGATAGGGTCGTTGGAGGAACAGATCCGGGAAATTGACGAAAGCGAAGGGGAATTAGCCCGTTTAACCGATTCTTTGGAGGAGCTGGCCCAACGGCTGGAAGACTTTCCCCTGGATACGCAAACGGGTAAGGATAGCCGGGCCCATGAAACCATCGAACGGTTCTCGTCAACCCTGGAAAAATTGCTACGGCTTATTCCCCTGCTTCGACTTCGGGGCGTGGATGTGGAACTTTTTACCCTAGGGGATAGCCAGTTTAAGGCTTTTATGGAAGAATTAGACCTGGCCCTGCGGGAGTTATTGGCGGCCTACGAGGCGAAGGATACCGTTTTGGTGGGCGATTTGACCGAGTACGAACTAGCACCCCGGCTTCGGACCCTGCACACCGCCCTGGTTAGCAAACGGCCCGAAGCGGTGAAGGAGGAACCATGTTCCCAGGTTCAATAAAACTCGCTTTTCTTTTGCAACAGCAAAGTACATGGCTTAAAGAAAGCGATCCCCGGGCCGCGATCGGCGTTCTTATTGCCCTTGGGATCCTGGTGGTGGTGCTTTCGGGAATGAATATCGCCAAAAACGGACTCCATTTTTCCACCGGCGGGGGCGGTGGTGGGGGGGGCGCTAAAGCTCCCCGAAGGTTCAGCAAGGGTCTGCTCCGCCGCTTAGGCGCATCCTACGGTTTAAACGGGGACCAGATCGCCATGCTAGAGGGGATTTTCCGAAAAAACGGGGTTATGGACGTGGAATCCACCATGGCTAACCCCTCCAATTTGGATAGGTACTTAAAAAAGGCGTATCGGGAAATTGAAAAAACCGCGGAAACGGAAGAAGCGGCGGAGGAAAATAAATACTTTCTTTTTTCCATCCGAAACACCATCGAATCGGCCCATTCAAATAATGCCACCATTTCGTCGACCCGGAAACTGGCAGATAACATGGCCGCCACCATAACCACTCCAAAAAACGAAACCTACCCGGTAAAAATTATTACCGCCAAGGGAGACAATCTGGTGGTAGAGGCGCCCCGAAGCGCCGTGGGGACTCCCCTTCGGTTTCCCCGGGGAAGTAAAATCACCCTTTCGTTTTATAGTAAATCCAGCCAAGGGTATCGATTTGAAACCCGGGTCCAGGGGATTATCGATACACCCCGGGGACCGGCTCTTCAGTTGGCCCATAGCGACAAAGTGGCGTCCCTGCCCAATCGAAGGTATAAACGGAAGGAGGTCCATCTTTCCTGTTTTTTCTCCCTGGTCAGGATAGAAGAACGAACCGTGGGAAGAAAAATCGAAAAACATACCATCGTGGACGACCGTAGATCCCTGGGAACCATAATGGATATCTCAGCCGGAGGCTGTTCCATCAAAAGCGCCGCGGCCCTATCAGCGGGTTTATACTTGAAAATTGAGTTTGATGATTCCCACGACCGGACCCTAGCCGTTCTGGGACGGGTTGTTCGCACGAATAAAACGGGGGCCATGGGGGGGATTATGCACATTCAGTTCGTAAAAATTCCTCGGCGAACCCTCAACGGAATAAACGCGATGGTTTTTGAATACGACCAGGATTGACCGGCATCCCGAGATAGCATAGTATTAAGTCCGCTATGAAAGTGTTAGATCTAAAAGATGTGGTCAGAAAAGACGTGCCCCTCTACTATCGTCGCCTCTTTAGCGGCACCGCTGTTATGGAAATATGCAATGAACAGCTGGAAAAACGGGTAGAGTTTACCATAGAAACCAAGCCTACGGGCTCTAAGGACATTTCGGTGGTGGTGTTGGAGCCGGTCGAATATCCCCTGGTGCCAATATTACGGGAACTGCGAAATACCGTGTCCCTGATGGATAAATCGGGGGTTCTGCCCTGATCGAGCGATACACCAAAACCACCGAAGAAACGTTCCTTTTAGGCGAAGCCCTGGGGAGTCTTTTAAAAAGTGGGGCGGTCGTAGCCCTGCGGGGCGGCCTGGGGGTAGGGAAGACCGTATTCACCAAGGGTATAGGCAAAGCCCTTAGGGTACGCGAAGAGATCACCAGCCCCACGTATACGATCATCTCCGAATACCAGGGGAGGCTTCCTCTGTATCATATCGACGCGTACCGACTGGAAGGGGAAGAGGATTTTAACGCCCTGGGACCGGAGGAGTTGTTATACGGTCCGGGGGTATGCGTTATCGAGTGGAGCGAGAAGGTAGAAACCGCGTTGCCGGAGAACACGATTCGGGTAGAACTGACGATCATGGACGGACAGCGCCGGAGGGTGTGTATTTGGGCTCCCCCAGAGGTGGAGGAAAAACTGTGAATATTCTCGCCCTCGATACGGCCACGGAGCTTTTATCGGTGGCCCTGCGAAGTTCCGAGGGAACCTTTTACGGGGAACTGGACGGCCCGCCAAGGCATTCGGAGCGGCTTATGGAACTGGTGGACCAACTCTGCGCCTTGGCGCGCTTCGATCGAAGGGCCTTGAATCTGGTGGCTTGTATGGCCGGCCCGGGTTCCTTTACGGGCTTGCGGATCGGTTTTTCCGCCGCCAAGGGCATCGCCACGGCCCTTCAAATTCCCCTTATCGCCGTACCTACCTTGGATTGCATGGCCCTGCCCCAGAGCCCGTGGCCAGGAATCGTCCTTCCCCTCATGGACGCTAAAAAGAAATGCTATTTTTCCGCCCTATACCGCGGAGGTACAAAACTTACGGAAGCCATGGATGTGGAGCTTCCGCGCCTGGTGGAGCTTCTTCCCCGGAACGAGCCTATCTTGGTAACGGGCCCTGACGCGCCTGCGGCCGTTACCGCGCTGGGTAAGCTGGCACCGGAACTTCGTTTGTCCTTGGACGGCTCGTATAGGCGGGGGCACGGAAGAGAACTGGTACACCTGGCCCTTGAGCGGTTTGAACAGCGGGGGAAAGGGGAAGAGGATTCCGCTGGCCCCGAATATCTGCGGAAAAGCGACGCGGAACTCTCGCGGGAAGGCCTGGTATAGGAAACGAACTCGGCCGACCGGAAGGGGAGCAACGATGGAGGTATCACCATGAACGAGGAAATAGAGACCCTGGAAACCCTGGACGAAGAAACAGTCTCCGAATCGCCTCCCGTTTCACCGGTCCCGCCTCCTTCCGTGCGTCCTTTCGAGAACAGTGTTTTCCCTGTCCTGCTCATAGACGGCCGTTTTAGTATTCTCTACGCGAACCCCGCGTGCGATCATCTGTTCCCCCACCAGCTTCCCCTGGGAGGTCGACAATTCAGCGATGTTTGCGGGAGAGCCCTGGGAACCGAAGCCCTCCGGAATCTTCGGGATGTCCTGTTGCGGGGAACCCATGGATATTCCTGGAAGGCCCTGGCTAAGTTTAAGGAACGGGAAACCGGAACCCGTCAGGCCAAGGTGTATATCTTTCCCATGGATATCAACGAACGGATCCCCAAATATTTTCTTGTTTTTTTTGACGACGTCACCGAGGAAAACCGACAACTGCTACGAAATGTTTTTATCAGCCTGCTGGAGGCTTCCAAACTTAAGGACAACGATACGGGGAAGCATATAGTTCGGGTGAACTTTTACTCCCAACGGATGGCGGAAGCCCTGTTTAACGTGGAGGGGTTTGAGGAAATTGACCGGGACTTTATCGATGATATTGGATTTCTGGCTTCCATGCACGACGTGGGCAAAATAGGCACCCCCGACGATATTTTAAATAAGGCGGGGCCCCTTACCGATTGGGAATGGACGGTCATGCGGGAGCACACCAAAAACGGCGCCTTTATCCTTTCAACGTACCCCAACCCCATGGCTCGGGAAATTGCCCTAAGCCACCACGAGCGGTGGGACGGAACCGGTTACCCCTTCCAATTGGAGGGAACCTCGATTCCCCTGGCCCCCCGCATCGTGACCATCGCGGACGTGTACGACGCCCTCAGGATGAAGCGATCCTACAAAGTGCCTTTTGACCATCCTACGGCGGTCCAAAAAATGGTAGAATGGCGGGGGACTCACTTCGATCCCCAGCTGTTAGATACCTTTGTACGGATAAACGACGATTTTAGAAAAATCTACGAGGATAACCAGGACTAGGAGTACCTGGGGCCCTAAAAATCCACCAGACCGACAGGCTCCCCGCTTTGGGGCCCCGGGGAAACTACAAAATTTCCCGATCCGCCCCAAGATCGATGGCCGGCAGTTCGGAAATCGAGGCCACGGCGGCTTGGTTCTCCGCCAAAATCGCGTCAAACACTTCCCGGCGAAATACCTTCACCGAACGGGGAGCGTCCACCCCCAGTTTTACCTGATCCCCCCGAATTTCAATAATTGAAACGGAAATATCCTCGCCGATCATGATCTTTTCGTTGATTTTTCTTGAAAGTATCAGCATGGGGCCTTCCTCGCCGCGGCTAGTTCGGCCATGATATCGTGCTTGGTTTTCCATCGCTGATCCGTCAAAATCGACTGCCGGGCAAGACGGGCCTCCCGATTGATTACCAGGGGGCCCTGCAGATTAGCGGTCATGGGAGATCCGTCGGCGGGAATCGTTACGATAGTAAAAATAAGAGCGTCCTCGGCCTTATCGATACCAATATCCCGCAATTCTTCGTCATCGATATCCAATTCATAATCGGGACGGAACAAAAAGGGGTTAACCAAAATAAAGGCTACCCGTTCAACATCCAACGATTGGAGCCAATAAAAGGGTTGCCGTTCCGCGTCTAACAGTACGTAGTCCTTTAAATTCTCAAACCCCAACAAACCATGGGGAAAGGTAATCCGTTGGCGCTCATCCACATCGATAAGGCCGTAAGCTTTGGTCGCAACCTTCATTGTAGCTCCTACCGTAAGAAGTCCAGTAACGTGGGCTGGGTTATTTTAGCCGTGGTCTGTAAAGCCGCCTTGTGGGCAAAGTCCAGCATGCCCAGATCCGTGGCCGCCTGGGTAAAATCCAGGGACGTGGCGTCCGCTAAGGCGGCGGTCACGTCGGGTATTTCCGTATTTATCCGCTTCCACGTGGCCTCCACCCGTTCTTGGCGGCTACCGAGTTCGGCCAAACGGTTTCCCATATTATCCAAAGCCAGATCGATTCCCGCAATACCCCGACTCCCAATAGCTTCCGTATCTCCTTTAAAAAGGGAATCCCGAAGCCGAATCACCATATCGAACATCGACCCTCCGGAAACCCGGGCAGAGGGGTTCCAGTTTGGAGCTCCAGGATCGACGGTGGGCTTGAGAACCCCCAAATCGGAAAGTACCGAAGAACCCTCTCCATCCACCATTTTTATCAGATGGGCGTTGGTTCCTTCGATGGCCAGGCCCTTGGTCGTCGGATCGACGTAGGCCTTTACGGGGGCGGAAGACTCGTTGATTTTTGCCGCAATTGCGTAAACCGTGTCTCCCACGTCCACGTTTATCCTTTGACCGTCCACATAAAAATTCCCCGCTTTAAGGGCCCGGTACCCCGTAGCATCGGTGGAAGAAAATATTTGCATCTTTTCCGCCCAAAAGGCCTCGCCTCCGGACAGATCCAGGTTAGAGTAGGCCCCGTCGGAAATTTCCGTTTTACGGTCCGAACCGGCACCCTGGTATTCTACCCGGAGGATCATGGACTCCCCGCCGCCGGAAACGGTGCCTTCCACGGTCCGGAAGGGATCCGTAAAAGCCTTGTCCCCCGCGAAGAGCTTTTTACCGTCCGGCCCCGAGGCGTTGGAAACTTGAACCAGTTCCTTCAGCAGTTCGTTGACCTCCACGGCCATATTTTTTAGGTCATCCTTAGCGTAGGTACCGTTGGCCCCTTGAACCGCCAGTTCCCGAATTCTTTGGAGCACGTTCTGGGCCTGCTGAAGATAGCCGTCGGCAATTTTATAGTGGTCCTTGGCGTATTGGGTATTATTCTCGAAACGGTTTAGTCTGGCAAGGTAGGATTCGTAACGAACCCCGTGGGCGGCGGCCAAAGGATCGTCCCGGAGATCGTGAATTTTACTTTGGGTGGCTATCCGGGACTGCAGGGCGGAAAGATTATCCTCCTGCCGGCGCAGACGGAATTGCATATCGTTATTAGGCATATCGGTGGAGATGCGTCTCATGGTTTATCACACTCCCATTCGGTTAATAATCGTGTCGAGCATTTCGTTCATCGTATTGATAAAGCGCGCCGCTGCGGCGTACCCGTGCTGGTATTTAATCATATCGGATAGTTCCTCATCGATATTTACCCCCGATACGGAATCCCGCATATCCTTGAGCTGTTTCATTATCAGGTTTTGGGTTTCCACCGACCGGTTGCTTTGCTCGCCCAAGAGACCGACCCGGGCTACCGCGTCGGCGAAATAGTCATCAAAGGTACCCAAACGTCCTACCATCACTTCGGTGTTGCGGATACTCGCGATGGCCAGGGCCGCATCCCCGTTCCCCGGGTTCGCCGGTTGGCCGTTTTGACCGTACCCCGAGGCGACGGATTCGCTGTCCTTAAGCAGGGCCGGGTTCACCTCGATCCAACCGGAGGGGTGGGCGGTGGGGGCCACCGCGTAATCCAGGCTGGTACCCCGTAAAGCGGTCACCGCGTCGCTCTTTCCCCAATCAAAGGCTCCCCCGGGGCCCTTCCCCCGGAGTATCCCCGCGTAGCCCTCTAAGAAATGGCCCGAGTCTTCCACGTGTCGGATCACAAAGTCCGGATTTGCCGGATCCCGGGAGGGGGTCCCCTTCAGGGTCAGCCGTCCTTCCCGATCCAGCCGGGCGACCACCTCTCCCCCGGCGTTATTAATCCTGGTCACCACGTCGCTAACCGTATCGGTGGGATAATAGGGAATAGAAACCGTGCCCGTATCCCCCGCTAAAGAGATAGTACCTTCCAAACCAATTTGGGCTTTACTCTCCAGACGGTTTACCCCGGATATTCTAAAAATGTAACTGGAATCGTACTGGCCGTCCCCGTTGCGGTCATAATTCCCCGCCACGTTGGGGACAAAGGGATGTTCGGTAAAAAAGTCTAACCCCGTTTTGCCGTTGGTGCCGTACCCCGCGCGGTGGGCGTCGTTTACCAGGTCGATAAAGTTCATGGTCATGGAGTCAAGGCTCTGTAATTCCGAACGGAGGGTTCCATCCCGCAGTTCTATGAGGGAAGCAAGGCTTCCATTTTTAAAATGGACATCCTCGCCGGTCTCCTTCCATACGATTTTAGAATACCCCTCCGTATCCATACCCGATTTCAATTCGAATTGTCTTCCGATTTTCCCTTGAACCAGCACAAAGCCCGCCGTATGAACGGTGAATTCGTCCGGATCCCTGTTATCGGTGGTAACGTCGATGATGGATGATAGCTTATCCACCAACAGATCCCGGCGGTCCAAGAGATCGTTGGGGTTATCTCCCTGGGCACGGATCTTTTGGATTTCGTCGTTCAAGCCGGCAATTTGGCGGGAAAGATCGTTGACCCGTTTTACCGTTCCCTGGATATCCTGTTCCGCCATATCCCGCAGGCCCGTAATTCCTTTAAATTGTTCGTGGATTGCGTCGATCAGTGTTTTCCCCCGCTCTAACACCGCGTTGCGGGGAGCATAATCCGCAGGATGGACCGAAAGCTCCTGCCAAGCATCCCAAAAAGCGTCCATCCGGCCTCGAATGGATACATCCGCCGGCTCGTTATGCAACCGTTCCAGCATAAGGACGTACTTATCCCGGGTTGTCCAATACCCTTCGCCTCCGGCTTGGGCTACGATCCGCTGATCCAACAACTGATCCCGTACCCGTTCTATCCTATCCACCACCGTCCCCTGTCCAATTTGCCCAGGGGTCTCCGCCCGGTTCAATCCCGGAAGATACAGGGGTTCAAAGGGAGAAAACTCTACCCTTTGCCGAGAATAGCCTTCGGTGGACGCGTTGGAAAGGTTATGGCCCGTGGTCGTTAAGCCCTGTTGATGGGCCACCATTGATCGTTTACCGATTTCTATTCCAGTGAAGGTGGATTGCATACGGATACTCCTACAAACAACGATCCAGAACTATACTGCGCATTTCCGCATGGACCTGCTTTCCCCTGCGGGAATACAAACGTCCCCGTCTATCGGGAAAAGCTAAATCCAAAAACCCCGCCACGGTAGAACGGGCTTCGCTTATATACGTGGTCAGCGTGTCGTTGGCCAAACGAACCCGCAGGGCGTCCAATTTTAACCTTCGGTACAGGTCCGTCAATTCTTTTCGTTCCGACAAAGGCAGTTGGGTCGCTAAGGAATAAAAGCCCAAACTCCCCTTTTCTATCCCTAAGGTCCGATTCATTTCCGCAAATATTCGGTCCCGTTCCTGTTCAAGCCGTTGAAACTCCTCGGAGTACCCATTCAAACGATCCAACAGGGCCTCCAAATCGGTCCATTCTCGGGAAAAAACCGCGTTTCGAACCACCTCTTGGGCCGCCGAAAGCCGTTCTAACAGAGCCGTTTCCTGACGCAGAATTTGTACGCAGGGCGTCACGTCCAAGGTCATACCCTTCTTTGGTTTTTCTTTCATATTCCGCCTCTATTCTTCTATCGGTTTTCGAAGATTGAAGACTTACGGTTATTTTCCGTAAAATTTTCACTTGACTCTTTTCAAAAATTACGGCATAGTCTGTTTCGTCAGTTCGACGGTGGATGTAGCTCAGTTGGTAGAGTGCCAGACTGTGGATCTGGGTGTCGCGGGTTCGAGCCCCGTCATCCACCCATCCGAAACCGGATAGGGCGCTCTGACTAATACTGTCTTGCGTTCGTAGCTCAGCTGGATAGAGCGACGGACTTCGAATCCGTAGGTCGCAGGTTCGACTCCTGTCGGACGCATGAGGGACGAACGCGAACGGCATAGGGTCCGTGGACGGACGTCAAAGGTTTTTAATTTTGGGCCGCTAGCTCAGCTGGTAGAGCAGCAGACTCTTAATCTGCGGGTCGAAGGTTCGATCCCTTCGCGGCTCAACTACTTCCTTAGGGAAGTTAGCGCGGGAATAGCTCAGTGGTAGAGCGCCACCTTGCCAAGGTGGATGTCGCGGGTCCGACTCCCGTTTCCCGCTCTCGGTTGGGACGATACGGTTACGTATCGTCTTTTTTTTGCGGGAGCCGGACCATACAATCCCTTCCTTTCGACACACGGCCGAAGGCCGTATGTCGCGGGTCCGACTCCCGTTTCCCGCTTTTTTTTAACATATACCCCCAAAATGCGGGAGGCGGACCGTACAATCCCTTCCGCTCGACACACGGCCGAAGGCCGTATGTCGCGGGTCCGACTCCCGTTTCCCGCTCTTTTTTAACATATATCCCCAAAATGCGGGAGCCGGACCGTACAATCCCTTCCTTTCGACACACGGCCGAAGGCCGTATGTCGCGGGTCCGACTCCCGTTTCCCGCTTTTTTTTAACATATACCCCCAAAATGCGGGAGGCGGACCGTACAATCCCTTCCGCTCGACACACGGCTCGCAGAGCCGTATGTCGCGGGTCCGACTCCCGTTTCCCGCTCTCGGTTGGGACGATACGGTTACGTATCGTCTTTTTTTTGCGGGAGCCGGACCGTATCATCTGTAGTGTCACGAAGATTAGGGAAAGTTTTCTCTGACGTTCAGCGCAACCCATCATGCTAAAGCAAACTTTGGCAGATACCCGTAGGTTAAAAAAACCGGCTAAGGGATTGTAGACCGCTTTCATTTAAACCTTTTAATCGAAGATATTCAAATGAAGGTGGGAAAGGAACGCCAGTTCCTGAAACATAGTTTCCCGCATAAAGGGTTTATAAAGATCCTTCGACTTCCCAACACTTAGAAGAGGGGACCGCATAGTGGTAGCAACAGGATTTATTAAGACACCTGGAAGGGGTAAACATGGGATTGTTCCTATTATAGGGAGATGCTCTCTATATAGGTTGAACCCCCATTCTTTCATCTTTTTTACTTTTTCCCTAATCTTCGTGACACTATTCGCTCTTTTTTTATGAAATAGATTCGGGATCGAAGGCCAAAGAAATCATATCGTTAGCCACTTGGAAAATATTTTTAGCAGTTTCCGGGTCAACCCCCTGGGTCATGACCCGAGCCCAACCTAGCCAACCGAGCGCGTCTGGACCCCGCACACCCCTTCGTAGGCCTTCTCGAATCATTCGGCGGGCCCTTCGCCGAAGACGGGCCGCGGGATTTCGTCTGAGTATGACAGAGTAAACCAGAAAAACGCTTAATCCCAGGGTAAGAGAGCCGAGGGCGATCCGGTACCAAAGCAGGCCGATTATCACGCCTTCTTTTTTTTCCGCCCCCATAGGGGCAGAAACGGTTTCTATGGTCGGCTTAGGTGGAACAGCCGATGGCGTAGGGTCTATCCGCCGCCACCGACCATCTAAGTAAACCTGAGCCCACGCGTGGGAATCGGTACCTCGAACAAGAGCCTGCCCACTATCGTCCAGGATTACCCGGTAACCCTCCACCAACAGGGCGGGAATCCCCATACGCCGGGCTAAAATCACGAAGGCCCCCGCGAAATGGAGGCAGAATCCCTCCCGTTCTTCGAATAAGAACCGTTCCATAACTCGGCTCGGGTCGCCACCCCGGGTCTCTGTCCGATACGTGCAGTTCCTGCCCAGATACTCCACCAGGGTATTCACCTTCTCCAAGGGAGTTTTACCCCGTCCCAGCGTATCGGCCAGTTCTTGTATTTTCCCCGTGGGATCGGGGCCCCCCGCAAGGTAATCCGAAACCTTTCCCGGCTCTATGGGGATCTGGTCTGTATAATAGGCCGTAATACGGTTCCCAATGGACAAGGGAGACCGGAACCGGATTCCGTTCTCCGATGTAGCGTCGACAACCGCCAGCGAAGACGATGGGAGGATCACCACCGAAGTCCCTTCAGGGAGGGGAATCGTATCACCGTAATCGGAAGCCACCATAATCGATACGGCCGACACGTCGTTTTGATTATGGGACCCAGAATCCGCTTCTTCTACCGCAATCGGAGACTCCTTACGTCCATCGATCCGTTCCCATCCACGGCCGGTAAAGGTTTGGCCTAGACCCGTTTGAAGGTAAAGCCGTGCGGAGGCCCTTCCTTGGACGCGGAAGAGGGGAAGATCGGAAAGGAGAACCTTCGACGGGATGGAAGCCGAAGCAAGTTCCGTCCCGTACCCCGGTACGTCGAGCAAGAGGGGAAGGGAGGGGATGTATTCCAGGACCAACGGGGTAAAATCAATAAATCGAAACAGAGAAAGGGGAAACACGATGTCAGTCCAGGAGAAAAAAGGAATCGAAAAAATAAGGCAGACTACCAAGGGAAACGATAGGGACCGTAAGGGTGCCATGATTTTTTTCTTGAACAGCCCCCCACGGTCCTTTCTATCCGGTTGTCCAAGCTCTTTACTCAAAGCGTATAAAACGCCGACCGATGCCACGGTGAGGGCAAGGAAGTATCCCCAAGGCTGATTGTATAAAATCCCAAGGGTTAGGGAGGTAATACCAAAAAAGGCAAGGAATCCGGGTATAAAGCCTTTAAATACACAAAGGACCGCGCTGTAGGCGCAGAAAAGACCGTACAGGAGGGCCGCGAAAAAGGAAAAAAATCCTCGGCCTTGCCCCGTCCGCACGAGGTAGAGCCAAGCTTCCGCGAGGGATCGGCGGCTGACGTTCAAAAGAATCATAAGCACCAGGGAACCTAGGACGTTAACCGCAAGGCCTAGCAGGAAAAAAAACCGTCTTTTTGAACCCTCAGCTACCCCAATCTTTGCGGCGAATAAAAAAACCAGGGAAAAAAGGTCCCCGAAAAGGGGAAGAACCCAATTCCCTTCGGCCCGCAACATTATTCCCAGTACAAAAGGGGGAATCACAGCGATACTCAAGGCGCCTAGCACTCGAAAAAAAACAAATATCCTAGGCCAGGGCATCGGCTATACCTTCTTTTCCCCGACGGGTATCCAGAACCTGGCAAAGGGAGTAATTCGGCCAGACTAAAAGCCGTTCCAGGGCTAAGGTCATCCGTTCTTGTTCTTCCGCAACACAAGACGGGGGAGGAACGATCAGTAGGATCAAACGGTGTCCGTTTCTTTCTGCGACTTCTAAAAGTTCGAAAGGTGAAATCCCGTATCCATGGTCTCCATCGGCAATGGACCGAAGGCTTACAATAAGCGTGGTTTTCCCCCCAGGGGTCGCAGTCAACGGTGGTAAGGGATCTTTAAAATGAATGCCCGTGGAAACGGCGTATACGGCTTCCCAGGATTGGAAATCCGTCAGGAGCCGGCAACTCTCTTGGCTTCCCATTCGGAATTCAACGGGTATTCCCTGACTCATCAACAGACGCAGGAGGGAAAACACGGCACTTACGGCTAAATCCTCGGCTAACAAAAGTTCGTTTTTGCTCTCCTCGGGAACGGAATACGAGGAGGGCCGAAGATCGAGGGCCATGGAAAGGCCCCGCTCTTCCAAGGGGGCCTCGACAAACGTTTGGGGTATTCCGGTAGCCGCGAAACGTTTCCACGCGACCCGGGATGAACCTTCGCCGGGACGTAAAATCCGAAGTGTATCAAAGACCCCATAATCCCTGGCTCCAGAACTCGTCTGGGCAGTTCTAAAAAGAGGAGTGAATTCCCCCTGCCCTTCGGCAATCCGCGCGGATTCGGTTTTTAAGGAAACTATTTCCGGGAAGACGTAGAATATCCTCGGTTCTATGACGTATTCGATATCCAGAAGTCCCAACACATCCCGGAATACGATTCGCCGAAGCCCCAACGCGTATACGCCCCGGTATGCGCATGAAAATGAAAAGGTTAAATTCGTCGATTTTTTTCCGCCCAAGAAAAACACCCGGTCCCTATTCCCCTCCAAAGCCGGTCCAATAAGGCTAAATCGGCAAATAATACGGGAAGAGGGGAAGGGAGATTGATTATGAATCGATAAATTATAATCCACAGGGATGCCTCGAACAGGATGATCGGTAGAGAAATTTTGATGGAAACCGCAAAAGAAATACGTCAAAACGGTTTGGGTAATCGACGCGAGAACAAAGAACAGAAAAGAAAGGCCGATGACCTCGGAAAGGCGGCC
Organism: uncultured Treponema sp.; assembly: GCA_964425215.1. Lineage (GTDB taxonomy): Bacteria > Spirochaetota > Spirochaetia > Treponematales > Breznakiellaceae > CAYRLW01. The sequence continues at coordinate 20,105 of CAYRLW010000004.1, read as the reverse complement.
GGCAAGCCCTCGCACCGAATCCAAAAGCCCCAATAGGACGAAGAAACCGGCCCATGGAACCGGGTAAATTCGGATTCCCACGTTACAGTCCCGTCGGCTTTTTTATTGACGAAAGAATGTCCCGAAGCACCGATGACGAATCTCTACCAGCGAGCCGGGCTTGGGAGGATAGGACCAACCGATGGCTTAGGACCGCCGGAGCAACGAATTCCACGTCCTCGGGGATAACAAAAGCCCGCCCTTCCATCAACGCCACAGCCCGGGCGGCCTGTTGCAAAAAGGCTCCCCCCCGGGGGCTAGCGCCGATTTTAAGGTCACCCGATTGTCGGGTAGCCCGGATAATACTCACAATGTACTCGCGGATGGCTTCAGACACCCGGACGGCTTCCACAACCCGTCTGCTTGCAGAGATCTCTCCGCTGTCCGTCACCGGCGTTATCGCTTCCGCTAATGAGGATACGGTCCATCGCCTAAGAATCTCCGTTTCCGCCGAAGGGGTTGGGTATCCTATGGAAAAAGAAAGACCGAACCGGTCCAATTCCGCCTCGGGCAGGGGAAAGGTACCAATGAAGTTTAACGGATTCTGGGTGGCCATGAGAAAAAAAGGGCGTGGTAAAGGACGGGTGTTCCCGTCTACCGTAACGGAGCCCTCCTGTAGAGCTTCCAAAAAAGCCGATTGGGTCCGGGGCGAAGCCCGGTTCATTTCGTCCGCCAGGACAAAATTAGCCATAATCGGTCCCTTTTTGTATACGAATTCCCGTTGAACGCTGTCCCAAACCGAAAGACCTAGAACGTCGCCAGGCAAAAGGTCGGGGGTGAATTGGATTCGGGAGAACTCAAGCCCCCCCGAACGAGCCAATGCCAATGCCAGGGTTGTCTTTCCCACACCGGGGATATCTTCAACCAACGCGTGAAGAGACGCCATAAGGCTAAGCACCGCGAGTCGAACCGGTTTACGATCCCCCACAAACGCGGTAAGAACCGAATCCTCCAGCTTTTTGAATAATTCAGCGGTTTTCGAAAACCGATCATCCATGGCCCCATTATACCATAAACGGCCCGTATTGACAGAGACAATTCGTTTCGATAAAATTGTTTCGTCGTTCCAATTCCCAGAATAAGCCCCACAGGAAAAGGACGATGGCGGAATGATCGAGCGAGAGTGGTGAAATTGGTATACACGCCAGACTTAGGATCTGGTGCCATCGGCGTAAGGGTTCAAGTCCCTTCTCTCGCATGCCGAGAAGCAGGCGCGGAAGGGTCAAACATACAAGCGGGAATAGCTCAGTGGTAGAGCGCCACCTTGCCAAGGTGGATGTCGCGGGTCCGACTCCCGTTTCCCGCTCTTTGTTAATATGTATCCCAAAATGCGGGAGGAGGACCGTACCATCCTTTCCTATCGACACACGGCCCGCAGGGCCGTATGTCGCGGGTCCGACTCCCGTTTCCCGCTCTTTGGTATTGTTAAGGCAGGAAAGCGGGAGGAGGACCGTACTATCCCTTCCGCTCGACACACGGCCCGCAGGGCCGTATGTCGCGGGTCCGACTCCCGTTTCCCGCTCTTTGGTATTGTTAAGGCAGGAAAGCGGGAGGAGGACCGTACTATCCCTTCCGCTCGACACACGGCCCGCAGGGCCGTATGTCGCGGGTCCGACTCCCGTTTCCCGCTCTTTGGTATTGTTAAGGCAGGAAAGCGGGAGGAGGACCGTACTATCCCTTCCGCTCGACACACGGCCCGCAGGGCCGTATGTCGCGGGTCCGACTCCCGTTTCCCGCTCCTTAGGAAGGGCGATCCGGTCGGCGGATCGCTTTTTTTATTTAAACGATGGGGATATGGCCCGTTTGGGAATATCCTCTCGAAGCATAAGCAATCCACGTAAAAAGAGGAACTAAAGTGGTCGTATCCAAACAAATTTCCCATCTTGACAATTCAGCGGTTCAGTTAGTTTTATCCGTAGGCCGCGATGATGTCCGAGCCCAATATGACGAACTATTGGCGAATTATACCAAGAGCATTCAGCTCCCCGGGTTCCGAAAAGGCAAGGTCCCTCGGGAAGTGATCGAAAGAAAATTCGGTCCGTCCCTTAAAGGTGAAGCCATGGGCCACATAATGGAAAAGGCTCTGCAAACCGTATTCGAGGAAGAGGACTTTCCCCAAGACGCCCGTCCCCTCCCCTATTCGACCCCTTCGGTAAAAGAAGAACCGACCTTGGATTTTGATACGGATCTTACCTTTACCGTAACCTACGATGTGTTCCCACCCGTAAAGGTGGAACAGTGGAAGGGATTAGAAGCGGAAGTTCCGGTTTGCCAAGTTACCGATGAGGATATCAACAGGGAATTGGAACAACTGCGGGATCGGAACGCCATTGTTTTGGACAAGGATGAAAGCCTTCCGGCGGCTAAGGGAGATGTAATTACCCTAAGTTACGCGGAGCTGGACGAAACCGGCGATGTCGTTCCGGGTTCACAGCGGCAGGATTTTGTATTCACCCTGGGAAGTGGAGCAAATATCTTTAAGATCGACGATGATGTGGTGGGGATGAAAAAGAACGAAACCAAGGATATCGTCAAAACGTATCCGACGGATTTTGAAGATTCGACCCTAGCGGGAACGACTAAAAAGATTCGACTCACCGTTCAAGCGATAAAAGAAAAAAAACTTCCCGATCTGGACGACGATTTAGCCCAGGACGTGAACGAAAAATATCACAACCTAGCGGAATTGAAGGCTGATTTGAAAGCGAACCTGGAAAAGAACGTGGAAAAACGTATCCGCGAACGTACCGTCCAGGCCCTTTTGGCAAAAATGTTGGAAACCACGACGATTACCCTTCCCGAATCGATGGTCCGGTTGGAGCAGGATTCCCGCTGGCGAAACTTGGCCCGTCAATATAACCTTTCCAGCGATCAGTTGCTGAAGGCGATGGAGAGGTCGGGAAAAACCTACGAAGAGATGGTGGAAGAATGGAGGCCCGAGGTAGAACGGGCTTTAAAAAGCCGCTTAATCGTGGATACGCTGATTAAAGACCAGGGGATCGAAGCGTCGGAAGACGAGGTAGAGGCGGAAATGGCTTCCATGGCCGAAGGAATGGGCGTTCCGGTGGAAGAAGTAAAAAAATACTACGAAAAAGAAAATATGAGGGAATACCTCCTGGAAGATATACGGGAACGGAAATTATACGATCTTTTAATCGGGGAAGCTAAAATCAAAAAGGGCCAAAAGATGAAATATCTGGACCTTTTGGGTAATAATTAGGTACATTACATACATGAACGAACAAATGAATACGTTAGTGCCCATTGTGGTTGAACAAACGGGCATGGGAGAACGGTCCTACGATATTTACTCTCGACTTTTAAAGGATCGCATTATTTTTCTGGACGGCGAAATTAACGACCTAACCGCCGATTTGGTGGTGGCCCAACTGTTGTTCCTGGAAGGCCAGGATCCGGAAAAGGATATCAGTTTATACATTAATTCCCCCGGAGGTTCGGTAACCGCGGGGCTTGCGGTCTACGATACGATCCAACATATCAAGTGCGACGTTCAAACCATCTGCTTGGGTCAAGCAGCCAGTATGGCCGCCCTGGTGTTAACCGCCGGAACAGCGGGTAAGCGGATGGCCCTTCCTTCGTCCCGTATCCTTATCCACCAGCCCTGGGGAGGCGCCCAGGGGCAGGCAAGGGATATCGGCATACAGGCCAAGGAAATTCTCCGTTTAAAAAAAATGACCATAGAGTACTTTGCCAAACATACCGATAAAAAGGTAGAACAGATCGCCGAAGATATGGAACGGGATTTTTATATGTCCGCCGCCGATGCGGTAGAATATGGGGTAGTGGATAAGATTTTGACGAGGGAGAAACATGGCACGACTGCGTAACGGAACGAATAACCACGAACGGGCCTGTTCGTTTTGCGGAAAAAGCGCCGATATGGCCCGTCGACTTATAGCGGGTCCAAACGATGTGTATATCTGCGATGAATGCGTGGAAGTGTGCCGAAAAATTTTAGTAGAAGAGGATCAGGATCTTTCTACCCAATTCACGGGGGATATTCCCACCCCGATGGAAATTAAACAATTTTTGGATCAATTTATAATCGGCCAAACGGAAGCGAAAAAAGCTTTATCCGTGGCGGTTTACAACCACTATAAACGGATAGCCAACCCGGCTAAAACCCCCGATGATGTGGAAATTGAAAAATCCAATGTTCTCCTTATCGGTCCCACGGGAACCGGAAAGACCCTTTTGGCCAAGACCCTGGCCCGAAAGCTCAAGGTTCCCTTTGCCATCGCCGACGCGACGACCCTTACCGAAGCGGGGTACGTGGGCGAAGACGTGGAAAACATCCTTCTGAAGCTTATACAAAACGCGGGGGGCAATATAGCCGCGGCGGAACGGGGGATTGTGTATATCGACGAAATAGACAAAATAGCCCGCAAGGGAGAAAACGTCTCTATCACCCGGGATGTCTCGGGGGAGGGGGTGCAACAGGCCCTTTTAAAAATTATCGAGGGAACCATCGCGTCGGTTCCTCCCCAGGGGGGACGCAAGCATCCTAACCAGGAAATGATCCGTATCGATACGACCAATATCCTCTTTATTTGCGGTGGAGCCTTCGTGGGTTTGGAAAAATACATCGAACAGCGAATTGCCCAGCATCCACTCGGTTTTGGCGCGGATGTCCATTCTCGAAAAGATAAAAATTTAAAGGAAATATACAACGCCCTCCATCCGGACGATTTAATCCGTTACGGCATGATTCCCGAATTTATCGGCCGTTTACCCATAACCGTCGCCCTGGATGAACTTAAACGGGAAGATCTTCGCAGGATCATCACGGAACCCAGAAACGCTATTATCAAGCAATTCCAGGCTTCTTTGGCCATCGATGATGTGGACTTAGAGTTTACCGAGGACGCTATAGACGCTATCGCCGATACGGCCATAAAACAAAAAACCGGAGCCCGGGGATTACGGGCCATCGTAGAAAAGATGATGACCGATATTATGTTTGAAATTCCCTCCATGGAGGGTAAAAAACGGGTGGTGGTAAATAAGGACGTGGTAGAAAAATCTATACGGCCGGAAATTCATCCCCTACAGAAGAGTGCATGAGTTTTCTTTCCGCTTTTAAAGGACATCCGTCCCTAGACGAGCTCCCGTTGTTAAGCCTCCGGGAGCTCGTGTTGTTTCCCCACACCATGATCCCCGTTTTTCTTACCTACAGTAGCGGAATCGCCGCCGTGGAAGAAGCGCTAAAGAGGGATCAACGGCTTTTCGCCGCTTGCCGACGGGATCCATCCTCGGACGACCAAACCTACGAAGAAGGGAGCGTCGCCCATATCGTCCAACATCTAAGGCTTCCCGATGGGACCTATAGGGTGGTAATCCACGGAGAATATCGAGCCCGTATCACCGGTTCCTTAGAACGGGACCACGTTACCTTTGTAAAAACCAAGGCTATTGGGGCGATTGAAAAAACCGACAACCCGGATACGGAATTGGCGGCTTTAAGCCGGGCGGTTCAGAAATCTTTTATCCAATACGCGGAGGTTTCTAAAAAAGTAAACGCCGACACCCTGGCGGCGGTAGAACGGGCGGACACGACGGAACAGTTGGCTAACCTCATTTGCAACGCCTTAGCTATCAAAGTGGAAAAAAAGGTTCTCCTTCTGGGCATAGAAGCCCCCAAGGAACGCTTAGAAACCATTCTCAGCACCCTGGAAATGGAGAATGAGATTATCGGGGTTCAAAGAAAAATAACGGGTAAAGTTAAGAGCCGGATGGAGAAGACCCAGCGGGAATATATCCTGAACGAACAGCTCAAGGAGATCCACAAGGAGCTGGGGGACCAGAACGGGGAGGATGATTTTGCCGAATTGGAGCGGATCATCGAATCGAAAAACCCGCCCGCAGAAGTCTTGGCCAAAGCTAAAAAAGAGATTAGCCGGGCACGGAAACTACAACCCCTGTCGCCGGAAGCGGGGGTCCTGCGGGGGTATCTAGAATGGATCGCCGACCTCCCCTGGAGCGAGGAGACCCCCGACGCCCAGGATCTTACCATGGCCGAAAAAATTCTGGACCAGGACCACTTTGATATGCGAAAGGCTAAGGAACGGATCGTGGAATTTATCGCGGTCCGCCAGCTGACAGCCGCGCAAAAAACTACTCCCGCCATTAAAGGTCCTATTCTCTGTTTTGTGGGTCCCCCAGGGACCGGTAAGACCAGCCTCGGCAAATCGGTGGCCCGTTCTTTAGGGCGCCGATTTATCCGTATTTCCCTGGGAGGCGTGCGGGACGAGGCGGAAATCCGGGGACACCGGAAGACCTACGTGGGCGCCTTGCCGGGTAAAATCATCCAGTCCATGAAAAAGGCGGAAACTATAAACCCTGTTTTCCTACTGGACGAAATTGATAAACTATCCAACGATTTTCGCGGGGACCCCGCGTCGGCGCTACTGGAGGTTTTGGATCCGGAGCAAAATTTTTCGTTTACGGATCATTATTTAGAGGTTCCTTACGATTTATCCAGGGTCCTATTCATAGCCACGGCAAACTCTCTTCATACCATCCCCTACCCGCTTTTGGACCGAATGGAAATTATAGAAATCCCCGGGTACGGGGAACGGGAAAAATTACAGATCGCCAAACAATTTTTAGTTCCTAAGGAACTTTCCGAAAACGCCTTGGATAGGGCCCACGTATCCTTTCAGGACCCGGCTCTGTTGGACATCATCCGTTACTATACCATGGAATCGGGGGTCCGGGGGCTGGAACGGGAAATCGCCCGTTGCGTTCGGCGGGTGGCGAAGGAAGCGGTCCATAGGGGGTATGGGGTTTTGGAAGGAAAACCCATCGAATCCTTTAAACGGCAGATCCGCCGGGAAAATCTGGAAAAACTTCTGGGCCGGAAAAAATATAAGTTGGATGTGGTGTTTAAGGATGCTCGGGTTGGGGTTTCCTACGGTTTGGCGTGGACCGAAACCGGGGGCACCATACTTCCTGTGGAGACTGTCCGTTTTGAAGGTTCCGGTGATTTCATTATGACGGGGAACCTAGGGGACGTGATGAAGGAGAGCGCACGAACCGCCCTGTCGTATTTGCGGAGCGTGGCGGATCGGTACGCCTTTGCGGTGGAAGATCTGGGGAAAACGGATTTTCATATCCACGTTCCCGAAGGAGCCATCCCTAAGGATGGACCGTCCGCAGGAATTACCTTGGCCGCCTCGCTCCTGTCCTGCCTCTGCGAAGTGCCTCCCCTGCCAAAAATCGCCATGACCGGAGAGTTAACCCTTACCGGACGGGTCCTTCCCATCGGCGGGTTAAAAGAAAAATTGTTAGCCGCTATCCGTAACGGGATGGAGCGGGTAATTATTCCCCGGGGCAACGAAGACGATTTGGAAGAACTGGATCAGGATCTTAAGCAGGCCCTGCGCTTAGATTTTGTCGAAACCGCCGAAGAGGTATTTACGATCCTCTTTGGGGATCCCATACGGACGGTCAAAAAAGAAACTAACGGCCCGACGTCTCCTTAAGAATTTGAAAGGTCCGTTCGGCACAGCGGTCCCAAGAAAAGTTTTGCACCCGCTCCAACCCTAAACGGCGGCATTCACGGTAAATATCCCGATTCGTCGTAATGGTAACCATCCGGTCCGCCATATCTTCGGCCGAATCGGGGTCAAAATACAAGGCCGCGTGTTCCGCCGTTTCCGGCAGGGAGCCCCCCCGGGCGCAGGTAACCGGGACCCCCGAAGCCATGGCCTCCAACACGCCCATACCAAAGCCCTCGTATTTGGCTGGAACAACCACAAAATCGGCCCCGGCGTACAGTTCCGGGAGACTTTTTAAGGGAAAATGGCCGGTGAAAAAAATATCGTTCCGATATTTTGACCGGGCCGCCGCCCGTTTAACCGCCTGGGCACCCCCGCTATCTTTTCCGGCTAAAACGAGCCGGTGGGGATACTTGGTTCTCTCTTTAAAAATGCCAAACGCTTCTATCAATGTAACGTGGTTTTTCATAGGATGATCAATCCGGGAAACGTAGAGTATATAGGGCCGTCGGAAGCTGAAGGGTTGGATGAGCACCACGCTTTCCTCGTTCCTGGGACGGGGATAAAAGGCTTCTAAATCGATTCCGTTGGGGACCACCTCGATCCTCGATTCGGGGATCCGAAGCACTTCCATCAATTCTTGTTTTACCCAACCGCTTACGGCGATTATTCGGTCTAAATTACGCAAGGAATTGGGTAGCACCATCCGAAGCACCGCCCCTAAATGTTCCCGATTCCTCCGGGGCCCCGTGTAGGCGGTCATATCGTGAACCGTTCCCAGGGTTGGACAGGGAGAACGCCGTGGGAGTCTTCTATGGGCCGCGGGGAAAAAACAGGCCCCATAGTTTCGCGACCGGGCGAATTCGGGGTATTTGTATAGGTGCCACAGGGAATTAGCCGTCAGTCCCGTCCTAAAGCCCTGGGATATGAAATCGATATCCTCGACAACGTCGGTAAAGGCGTATCGATCAAATTCCCAACCGAATAATTCAAAACGGGCTTCCGATCGGGGAAGCCGTTTTAAAAGGTTGGTAAGGTAAACCCCGACACCCGATTTGCCCCCATCGCACATAAAGGTGTCGATGCCTATAATCATCCGTCGCCTCCGTACAGACCGTTTCCCCTGGCGAAACGCGGAATATAGCATACCAGGCCCCGGGGAAATTGAAAAGGGCATTTTTTCCCCTCTTCCCCTTGCGGCACAATATTTAGTGTGCTATAGTGAAAAAAATACAATAAAAACGCTATGGGTAGCGTAAAGTTTATTTTTTTAATATCTATGTTTTTATGGCTACGGGAGTTACGGCTCCGAGGAACGGGGCCGGGAAATATATGGGAAAAAGGAGTTAGAGGTGCGGTGTCCCCATTGCGGCAGTTTTGACGATAAGGTAATCGAATCCCGGACCTTGGCTAACGGCGACGCGATCCGACGGCGGAGGGAATGTAACGGCTGTGGGTACCGGTTTACCAGCTACGAACGGATCGAGGATAAGCAGTTTATGGTTATTAAACGGGATGGCCGGAGGGAACCCTTTGACCGGGCAAAAATTGAACGGGGAGTCCAACGGGCCTTGGAAAAGCGACCCGTATCCCAAATGACCATTGAAAACATCGTCAACGAAATAGAAGATTCCTCGGTTATCAAGGGCAAGGCTAACCACGAAATCAACTCCAGCGAAATTGGAGAGTTGGTTTTAGAAAAATTGGGAGAGGTGGATCAGGTCGCCTACATACGGTTCGCTTCGGTGTACCGGCAGTTTAAGGATTTAGATGAATTTGTAAAGGAAATCCAAAAGTTGGGAGGAAATAGTTGAAAGAGGAAGTATTTAGTCTTAAACAGGTGGTCAAACGGTCGGGATCTTTAGAAAGCTACAGGCGCCAAAAAATAGAGGCGGCGGTTTCCAAAGCCTTTGTGGCCTCTGGGGTACCAGAGTTCTCTCCGGAAGGGGAAAACCAGGTCCGCCGTATCGTCGATCGGGTTGAAACGCTTATTCGTCAGATGATGTCCCAACGGCACCCCCACTCGATTCCCGCCATAGAAGAAATTCAGGATATGGTAGAAACGGCCCTTATCGAAGCCCAGCAAACCGCCGTGGCCAAGGCGTATATCCTATACCGGGCAAAACACGAAGCCATCCGGGATGCCCGGAAATTGATGCTCGACATCGATGCCACCATGGACGGGTACCTGCGGCAGTCCGATTGGCGGGTAAACGAAAACGCCAACGTTAACTTCTCCCTTGGCGGGCTGATACTCCATAACTCGGGGACCATAACGGCTAATTATTGGCTTAAAAATATCTACACCGAAGAAATCGCTCAGGCCCATCGGGAAGCGGACTTTCATATCCACGACCTGTCCATGTTTTCGGGGTACTGCGCCGGCTGGTCCCTCCGTGCTCTTATCCAAGAAGGTTTAGGAGGGGTACCGGATAAAATCACCTCCAAGCCCGCCAAGCACCTGTCTACCCTGATGCAACAGGCGGTAAACTTTTTGGGGTGCCTGCAGAACGAATGGGCCGGGGCCCAGGCCTTTAGTTCCTTCGATACCTACCTGGCCCCCTTTGTAAAGGTGGACAACCTTTCGGATAAAGAAATAACCCAATGCCTGCAGAGCTTTATCTTTGGGGTCAATACCCCCAGCCGCTGGGGAAGCCAGGCGCCCTTTACCAATATCACCCTGGATTGGACCGTCCCAGCGGACCTTAGGGATAAGCGGGCTATCGTCGGGGGCGTGGAAATGGACTTTACCTACGGGGACTGCAAAGCCGAGATGGACAGGATAAACCGGGCCTTTATCCAGCTGATGCTGGAAGGGGACGCGGAGGGCCGGGGCTTTCAATACCCCATTCCCACGTACAATATCACCGCGGATTTTGATTGGGATAGCGAAAACGCCCAATTGCTCTTTGAAATGACCGCCCGTTACGGAACCCCCTATTTTCAGAATTTTGTCAATTCCGACCTAAACCCCGAGGATGTCCGTTCCATGTGCTGTCGACTTCAGCTGGATAAACGGGAACTGCGAAAACGAGGTGGAGGCCTCTTCGGTTCAGATGAATTAACCGGTTCCATCGGGGTGGTCACCATTAACCTCCCCAGAATTGGATACCTGGCCCAGGACGAGGAGGATTTCTTTACCCGTCTGGGCGACCTTATGGATCTGGCGAAGGATTCCCTGGTAATAAAACGGAAGGTGGTTCAGAGGCTTCTGGACGGGGGACTTTTCCCCTACACCAAACGGTATTTAAAAACCCTGGATAACCACTTTAATACCATCGGGCTCGTGGGAATGAACGAGTGTTTGCTCAATTTTTTTGATAAAAGTACGACCATCGCCACGGAAAAGGGGCGGGGTTTTGCGCTTAAGGTGCTTACTTTTATGAGAAACCGTTTGGCGGACTACCAGGAAGAAACGGGAAGCCTTTTTAACCTGGAAGCTACCCCCGCGGAATCCACGTCCTACCGGCTGGCCAAACACGATAAACAGCGGTACGGTGATATTATTACCGCGGGAACCCAGGAACCCTACTACACCAACTCAACCCAGCTTCCGGTGACGCAAACCGAAGATATCTTTGACGCCCTGGACCTTCAGGAGGAATTACAAACCTCCTATACCGGAGGAACCGTATTCCACGCTTTTTTGGGCGAGGCCATAGACGATTGGCGGGCTTGCCGGGACCTGGTGAAGGCCATGGCCCACAATTATCGAATCCCCTATTTTACCATTTCTCCCACCTTTTCCGTCTGCCCCATCCACGGCTACCTTTCGGGGGAACACTTTACCTGTCCCCGGTGCAAAGAAGAAAAAGCGGCGGAGTTGCGAAAACAGATCGCCGCGTTGGAGAGGGAACGGGAAAACCTGCCAGCGGCGGTATAGGTCGAATCGACGGGGATCCGTGAGGCCAGGCCCCGGGGCCTAGCCCCAAGGGGCCGCCGAGGCTCATGCGCAGAAATTAAACTTTAAAGATAGAGGAGACAGTATGAGAACTATAGCGGACATTGAAAAAGAATTGGCCGAACTCCGGGGAAAGCTTGAGCGGGTAGAAGGAACACCCACGGAGGTGTACAGCCGAATTGTGGGGTATTACCGTTCGGTGAGGAATTGGAATAAGGGTAAGCGGGAAGAGTACGGCGAAAGGAAACTCTTTGATCTTCGTAGCCCATCAAAGTCTCCTCGGGGGATAGATTCTGGTACAACCGACTATAAGCCCCTCCGGCTTACCGCTCCCGGTCCGGCACCCATCGTCAGCCCTTCCGCGGGCCCCCAAAAAGGTAGGAACATAGCATCGTCCAGCGTTCGACTGATTCTCTTTGTCCGCCGGGCCTGCCCCAACTGCCCTTCCGCCAAGGCGGCTGCGGAAAAACTAGGCTTCCCCCTATCGTTTATCGACACGGATACGGAAGCGGGCTTGGAAGAAGCCCGGCGCTGGAACGTATGGTCCACCCCTACGGCCATACTCCTCTCGGCGGAGGGACAAGAATGGGCGCGGGCCCAGGACGCCCCATCGATTTTGGCGTTCAAGGACCTGCCGTTTAAGGACCTGCCGGGAAACAAACCAGAGCAGGGGTCCCTGGCGGAATTCCACCATGACACCCCAGGGCGTTCCGCTTCGCCCCATTCAGCCCCATCCAATTCAGCCCTACCCCTTTCCGTCTCGCCGCGTTTGGCTGAATCCCATCCTATCGAAAGAACAGCCAACGTATCGGCCCACCCTTCCAGCCAGGAATTGGATTTTGAACCGGTAAACGTGGCCATCTAAGGTTTGCCAAGCCATGGACCTTTTGGTGGGGTTTAAAAAAACAAGCCTCGTCGATTACCCGGGAAAAATCGCCGCCACGATTTTTATTCCCGGCTGTAATCTTCGCTGTCCCTGGTGCCATAACCGGGAATTGGTAGAGAATTCAGCCAAGGATAGGGAGGAGCTGATACCCCTTTCCCGGGTCTTTGAACAGCTACAAAAGAGAAAAAACGTTTTAGGCGCCGTGGTTATCACCGGAGGGGAGCCCACGCTCCGGTCAGACCTGGGCGCCCTGGTGGAGGAACTGCACCGGATGGCCTTTTTGGTAAAGGTGGATACCAACGGAACCCTGCCTGACCGCTTGGAAAAGCTTCTGGCCGTCCCATCCACCCGGCCCGATTACGTGGCTATGGACCTAAAAGTGGCTCCCCGCCGGTACGGGGAACTGCTTACCCCACAGGAAGAAGGGGAATCGTCGGGGGAGCAGGGGTATACAGCGGGGGGAGAAACCGCCGAGGGGGGAAACACCTGGGACCAACGGTTACGGCGTTCCGCCGACTTGTTGGTGCGGTATAGGGTTCCCCACGAGTTTAGAACCCTGGTTCTGCCGCGAAATTTTATCACCGATCGGGATATAGAAGCCCTTGCCCCCCTGGTCGACACCGGGACCTGGTATTTTTCCGCCTTTCGGGGAGGAAATTGTCTGGATCCCCGGTGGAACGACTGGGAGGAACCGGACCGACAACGGGTTGAGGCCCTGGCTGGGATGGCAAAAAAAATGGGGAAACCCGTTTTAATCCGTGTTTCCCCGTAACCAAATCGTAGCGGCAATAGGACTTGAACCTATGACCGAACGGATATGAGCCGTTTGCTCTACCGACTGAGCTATGCCGCCGTTTAAGGTGAGTGCAATCTAGCAAAAAGGACTTTCTCTGTCAACTAGGAAGGACGGTCAACGACGGAACCGCTTCTTAGAAGACTGTCGCACCGTTGGATTTTTCCAGGTTCGGGGTTTCGCAGTTTGGATCATAGGGAGGGCCCAAGATCATCGGGATCCCCAGGATTATAGGGGTCCCCAAGGCCATGGACGGCTAAATGAGGTTGTGCTTTTTAGCCTCTCCTCCCAAAGCTCCGTTCCAATAATGAAGGTTTACATAGGAATCTCGACTTTCCCTATCGTCGATTCGACTGGCCCTCTTTTGAAGACGTTTAAACGCGATGCTCAGGGCGGTATTCACATCAATTTCGGCGAAGGCGGAATTTTTTAGGATCCGATAATATCCAAAGGAAAAAACGGGATCCAGGGGATCGCATTCGGGGAGGTATTCGTCCTTTACCATGGACCGTAGGGTTTCCACCGCCTCGGCCGTGGCCGGAGAAGGAGCCTTGGAACCGTAGCTCTGGGCCAGGGCCTTATAAAAAAGAATCAACCTCCGTTGATAGGAAGCATGGGGAAAGACGAGGGCTTCGCATTGCGTAAAGGCACTGTTCCAGTCGGGTTTTTCAAGATTAATAAAACCTTTTGGGAGTTCTACGCTCAGAAGATGGTCGGCCCAAGAAATAACGGCCCCATAATTTTTTACGAAAAATTCCCCTTCCAACCTAAAAATATCCCCATCCCCCCCTTCGGAGGGCGGTTCCGGGTTCTTTGACGGATTACGGTACACTTCGCAACGGTACAGCCAGGCTTGGACCAGTTTTTTTGCCTGTAGTGAAGGGGTCTCGATGGTTCGCAACAGTTCCTGGGCTTCGCCGTACCTCCCCGTTTCAAAAAGCAAGCGAGCGTGAAAAAACAAACACCAATCGGCCCAATCGCTTTGTCCTACCCGTAGAGCCGCTTCGCGGGCTTGAAGGACCAACCGCAGAGCCTTGCCCACATTACCGAAAAGGTAGTAGGCCACGGCGGAGTAATAGAGGGTCAAGCTGGATTCTTCCGCATCATCGTTCTTATCCTTAGATTCCTGGGCAAAGTAAAAATAGTCTATCGCTTCGCTGACTCCACGGAGGGCCAGGTGGATGATACCAAATAACCGATAAATTCTCGCGATACCCCGCCCCACGCCCGGTTCCTGAACCAAGAGCAGGGCCCGCTTCAGTTGATCCTCCGCCTTTTTTATCTCCCCTAATCCAAAATTATAGATCGCCAGGTTTGACAATACGACGGCGGTAGTCCGGGGGGACCAGGAGCCTTCGGGCAAGGGGGTACTAAAGGCCACCCCAATGTCCTCAGGACCGCCACGCTGAAGGGCCCGTAAGGTACGATACAAATAGGCTAGCATATCGGCACGGGAAGGACCCACGAGGGAAGCAAACGTCTGGTCCTGTAGGCTACGTTCGATCCCATCGACCGTTCCTGTCAGGGTATCTTGGAGGATCGAATCCAAAACTAGATCCTCCCCGGCGTCGCCCCCCAGGGCCGCTAAAGCGCGGACCAGGCCAAAGGATGGACGTAAACGTCCATCCCGAACGCGTTGGAAAAGACGACGGCGGATAAGAGCTAGAAGCAGGGTACACCGATCCCCAAGAGCTGCCTCCGCTTCCTGGGTACATTGGGAAAACCGGAATCGGACGTCTTCTCCCCCAACGGTAATCCCCCTTTTTTCAAGCAACTTTAAAGCCCGCTCTACCATGGCCCCGCTTTTCCCTTCCTCAATAAAAAGTTCGGGAATTTCGTAGAGGGGAAAAAAGACGCTGGCCCTATCAAGGATGTACGCCACCTCCCATAGGTCCTGGCTCAAATCCACCGCTGGAACGGGAGGGGATTCCCAGACTTCGGTTTTAGAAGAAAAAAGGAGCCCCCGTTCCCTCCAGCCTGCCAAAAGCGTTTCTTCGAGGGTTTCTTCCACCCCCGCTTCCGTTTGGGTAATCACCACGATTCGCGCTTTAGGGTACTGGATAAAGAGCTGGGATAATTCGGCGGTCAAGGCCAAAACCTCCGCGTGCGCTCCCTCGGGATTTTCAATAATAAGCACGGGTGATATGGACCGTTTTGTGGTAGCTTCGGCGTATCTATCCCAAACTTTTTCCAGAAGATAGGTAAGATCCCCTTTGGTTTTTCCCGTTTCCCCATCCCGAAATCGATACACCGAAAGGGTTCCACAGAGAGCCTTCAGCTCCTTGCGGGTCGGTTCATCCAAGTCCAGTTGATCCAGGATCCCTCGGACAGAATCCACCAAACACACCGCGTTATTCCCCCCCACGCCAAAACGAACAACCAACGGAAAGAGGGAATCCTGGGTTCTGGAGAGGTAGTCCCGAAGTTGCGGCCACAGGATCGAAGTCGTTACGGCCCTAGAGGGAGAGCGCAGGAGAATAATCGGAAGGGATGATTCAAACAGCCTATCCATAGGGGGGGAAAACGATTGAACGGTTCCCCCCATCGTTTCGAAATCCCCGTCCCTGTTTTTTAGAATCCGCTGGTACATCGGTAATTCGAGAGGTGGCGCGTCAAACACCACGTATCTATCCAAGGCCGCCCGCACCGTCCTATCGCACCAGATACCCCCCGCATGGGGAAACCGAGCCAACGAACGAACCAAGGATACTTCGTTTTTCTCTTGTGAATTCCGAACCACGCATGCGTATCCAAAAAGTTCCTTTTCAGCGGCCTCCAAGGCCCCTTGAATGTGCTCCAACGTTGTGGCCAGGTCCAGCCAAAAGGCTACGAGGGTTTCATCAAACTCGGCTTTCAATATCCCGGAATTTCGATCTATCTGGCCCCCGGATGATACGATCCAGTGCCGTATCGTCTGGTCCAGGTGGCTGAGTACATGGGGCCTGGAACGCCGAAGCTGGGACTGAAAACGGAGAAAAAACAACATTTGAACCATACCACTAATATTCGTCTAAATGGGCAATAAAGAAAAGGGGACC
>CAYRLW010000004.1:0-3828 GCA_964425215.1 uncultured Treponema sp. | reverse complement strand
TAGTCGGATTTTCATTCGATGTATTGCATAAAAATACAGAAATATTGTATATCTATCCATATCACAGGAGGCAGTATGAACCCCTCGACGTTCAAAGGTCGATCCCTTCTTTCGTGGAAGGACTATTCGGATGAGGAAATCCGGTATTTTCTCGGGCTATCCAAACAGGTTAAGGAGGAACGGTACCGGGGACAGCGACCCCAACGCTTTGTGGGGATGACCCTGGCTCTGCTTTTCGAAAAACGTTCCACCCGGACCCGATGCGCCTTTGAAACCGCCTTTGGAGAAGAGGGGGGACATCCGGTCTTCCTTTCTACCCAGGATATCCAATTGGGGGCCAAAGAATCGGTGGAGGATACGGCGCGGGTCTTGGGTCGCATGTTTGACGCCATCGAGTTCCGGGGCTACAAGCAATCCACCGTAGAAACCCTGGCCCGCTATTCGGGGGTACCGGTATACAACGGCCTGACAGACGCGTACCACCCCACCCAGGTTTTGGCGGATATAATGACCCTGGAAGAGGCCTTTGGGGATAGCCGGGGAAAGACCCTCTGCTTCGTGGGAGACGGAAGGAATAACGTTGCCCGGTCCCTCATGATTATCTGTTCCAAATTGGGTATCCATTATACGGTTATCACCCCAAAGGTCCTGTTTCCCGACCAGGCACTACAAGAACTTTGCGCTCCCTTTGCCCGTCAATCGGGGACAAGGCTTACAATCACCGAGGATACCTCGGCGGTTGCGGGGGCCGAAGCCATCTATACGGACGTGTGGGTTTCCATGGGAGAGGAGGATGAACGGTCTGAACGGCTAAAAATTCTGGCCCCCTACCGGGTAACCGGGGAGCTGATGAAAAAAACCGGCCGTCAGGATACGATTTTTTTACACTGTCTTCCCGCGGTTAAGGGAGAAGAAGTCAGCGCCGAGGTCATAGACGGAAGCCAAAGCCGTGCGTGGGATCAGGCGGAAAATCGCAAGCACACGATAAAAGCGATTATGCTGGCGACCCTGGGTTTAGCAAACCCATAATCGATGGAACAAAAACTTCCAAAGGAGCCGGGTTTATCGTAATTTTAATAGCCTAAGGGAAACCCTTAGGCTATTAAAATCAAAAGGACCGACAGGCTCCTGGCAAAAGATTGGGGGTTTTTGAGAAAGAATGCTTGCGAAGCGGCGAACCTGCGATTATACTCTTAGGGTGTACTTTGAAGATTCAGGGAGGAACCACTTGAAGACGCATAGATGGCTAGCTGTTGTATTCGGCGCGTTGTTATCCGCCATGCCTCTTTTGGCGCAAAACGCACCTACCAATGAAGGCATAAACCCCCAAGATTGGTCATCGTATTATTATGTCAACATCCCGATCGAAAAGATTTATCCCCATCGCTTAGGGTACGTGATCATCTATAGGAAAGGCAATACGGATATGGCCACCCTATACGTTCCCATAGCATGGTTTACTAAATCCGACGGGAAGGGAGATATTATCGATTTGAACGTGGATAAAACGTGGCCCTATTTTTCAGTTTTCTACAAGGATGGAAAGTTTGATCATATCCGCCTTTTTTTACGAAAGGATTTTTCCCATCCCAGCTGGGGGAACCTGCCCCAGGGAACCGATATAGACTCCAAATTTAATATACAGGAATTAAACCCGGAATATTGATCGATGGAAAAAAACACCCTGGAACGCGTTCAAAAAGCCATCCAAGAAGAAGGGCTGGACGGATGGCTTTTTTGGAATTTTCATCACCGAGATCCCCTATCGGACGAAATTCTTGGACTTTCGTTGGCTTCAACAAACTCCCGGCCCTGGCTGTACGCGGTCCCCGCCCAGGGAGAACCGGTTAAGATTGTGCACGCCATAGAGGCGGGGATACTCGATGGGCTTCCTGGTCAAAAAAAGGTATACACCGGCCGGGATGCGTACCTACGGGAACTTTCCCCCCTGGCTTCTAAGCGGTGGGGTGTGCATACGTCCCCCGAAATTACGGTGCTTTCGTATATGGACGCCGGTACCGCCCAAACGCTTACCCAAAACGGTCTGATCTTGGTTCCAGCCCTGGCGCTCATTCAACGGTTTAAGGGGCTTTTATCGGAACAGGGGATACGTAGCCACGAAAGAGCCGCAGCCCACCTCTATCAAATTGTAGACCGCCTTTGGGATCGGGTCCGCTACGCGTACCGAAGGGGTCACGTCCTGCGGGAAGGGGATCTGCGAAGTGAAATTATGGGGGAAATGGAAAACCGTTCCCTTATCACCGATCATCCTCCCATTGTGGCGGCGGGAAAAAATGCCGGGGATCCCCACTACGATTTTTCGGATTCTGGAAAAACCATCGAACGGGGAGAGGTGATTCAGCTGGATCTGTGGGCAAAGGAAAAGGCTGATGCTTCAATCTACGCGGATATTTCCTGGGTGGGAGTCTTTGCCGATGGCCCCCAAAGCACCGTAGAGCGGGCCTTTACCGATCTGGTGGCCGCTCGGGAACGGGCGTTGGAGTTTATTTCGGAAGAATTGGGAAAATCGCACCCTCCTTCGGGAGCCCAGGTGGACCAGGTTACCCGAAGCTATTTGATCGACCGGGGATACGCGGGGGCCCTACGGCATCGAACGGGCCACGGCATCGATACGGAATGCCACGGGTCGGGGGTCAATATGGACAGCGTGGAGTTTCCCGATCCCCGATTGCTCCTGGAGGGTTCCTGTTTTTCCCTAGAACCGGGGATCTATTTTGATACATTTGGACTCCGTACGGAGATAGACGTATACATTCACAATAGTCAGCCTAAGGTTTCCGGCGGAAATAGGCAATTTAGTCTGCTGACCTGTTGACCCACACTATTATACATGAGGTACCCATGACTCCCCTTCCCATTCCAATGGAACTGATTGATTTTATCCGTTCGGGATCAAAATTCCTCGTGGTAGGCCATAAGGAACCGGACGGGGACTGCGTGGGCAGTCAATTGGCGCTGGATTCTTTTCTACGGCGGCTGGGGAAGCTCAGTATGCCCTGTTCTTCCGGTCCCTTTAAACGTCCGGAAGTTATTCCCTATCAACATCGCTTTACATCCCAGCTTTCCCCACAGGATCTGGCGGACAGCCGGGTAATCGTGACCGATTGTTCCATGGCCGAACGGATTGGCGATTTGGAGGAACAGATACGAGGTCTTCCCATTGCGGTCATGGACCATCACGCTTCGGGCAATCCTTTTGGACAGGTTATATATATCGATCCCCACGCCCCATCGGTGACCTTTATGGTTCAAGGGCTTATCGAAGCCTTTGGCATGGAACCTTCTAAAGAAGAAGCGGAATTACTGTTTTTTGGGCTCTGTACGGATACGGGATTTTTTAGACACCTGGATGATCGGGGAGCCGAAGCCTTCGAATACGCCGCCCGTATGATCCGTTCGGGGGCAAACCCAAAGGTAACGTTTCAAGCTATCAACGGCGGAAAGAGCTTCGAGTCCCGTATCCTTATGGGACGGATCCTTTCCCGAGCGGAAAGCCATTTTAAAGGAAAGTTGATCCTCTCTACCGAAACTTTAGAGGACACCAAACAATTTGGGCTCCAGGGCCGGGATTCCGATTCCCTATATCAACTGTTCCAATCGGTAGCCGGAGTTGAAGCGGTGGTTTTAATCCGGCAGGAAACGGAGGACCGCTGTTCCGTGGGTCTCCGTTCCCGTCAGGACGTGGATGTGGCGAGCATCGCCGCCAGATTTGGCGGCGGGGGACATAAGCAGGCGGCGGGGATGAACGTGGCCGGGCTTATACCGGAGATACGGGAAAAACTGCTCCAGGCTTTTTCTCAATACTTC
>CAYRLW010000003.1:0-137339 GCA_964425215.1 uncultured Treponema sp. | reverse complement strand
TCTCTAAACAGCTATGTTTTCAAGGATTTTGAAATTAACCGGACAGCAGTGAAAATATATATTTAAATTGCAAAAATACTGCAAGAGCCTCTTTCAAAAGTAACAGGCTTTTGAAAGAACCTCAAAAGCCTGTGACTTTTGAAGGCCCCCTTGATAAAAATTATTTGACAATATCTCAAGTTGTGTTATATTGACAAATACGCATTTCTTGTCAACAAAAGGAGCTGTTGTAATGGAACAAACCATCCCCCTTATGATACGGGCTCGGACCCGCGTTACCCCGGATATATTTATCCAATACGCGAAAGATTCGTCGGGGAAGTTTCAGGGAAAAAGTTTTAAAGTCTTTTACGACGAAGCGAGGGATCTAGCGGCGGGACTTTTAGAGTTGGGGGCCCTCCGGGGCGACCACGTGGGACTTATCTCGGACAACCGGCAGGAATGGCTCGTTACGGATATGGCGGTTCTTTCTCTGGGAGCGGCGGACGTTCCCCGGGGTTGTGATTCCACGGACCGGGAAATCGCCTACATTTTAAGTTTTTCCGAATGTAAAATTACCTTCGCGGAAAATGAAAAACAGGCGGAAAAGATCCTTTCCCACAAGGGGGAACTTCCCCTGTTGGGGACCCTGATTCTCTACGAGCCCTACTCCGAAAAGCTTACCCAGCAAACGAAGGCACAGGGCGTGCGGCTCCTTTCGTATCAAGAGGTCATTAGTCTAGGAAAAGAACGGAGGGTTAGGGAGCCGGAAGAAATAGATCGGGAAATCGATAAGGGACAACGGGACGATCTGGCGACCATCATTTTTACTTCCGGAACCACGGGGGAACCCAAGGGGGTCATGTTATCCCACGGGAACTTTCTCCACCAACTGCCCACCCTGCCGTTGGTAGTGAACGTCCAACCGGGGGATGTTTGGCTGTCGGTTCTGCCGGTTTGGCACAGCTTTGAACGGATTATGCAGTACGTAGCCCCGTCCCTGTACAGCGGGATCGCCTATTCCAAACCCGTAGGGGCTATTATGTTGGCGGATTTTCAGGCAGTACACCCCCAATGGATGGCCAGCGTACCAAGGATCTGGGAATCCCTGCGGGACGGGGTGTACCGGAATATCAAACAGCAGGGACCGGTAAAAAAGGTGCTTTTTGATTTTTTTGTGGCTGTGGGGAAACTCCACGCCGAATTTCGGAATTTGGTATTCGGCTTGGTACCCAATTTCCACGGGAGGATTCGCGCTTTGGACACCCTGGTGGGCCTGGTTCCCTGGCTGGCGTTGACGCCCCTTAAAGCCCTGGGAAGCCTTTTAATCTTTAACAAAATAAAACAAAAGTTGGGAGGACGGTTCCGGGCTGGGGTTTCCGGCGGCGGGGCGTTGCCAACCCAGGTGGATACCTTTTTTAGTTCCATTGGGATCCTCCTTTTGGAGGGGTACGGCCTAACGGAAACCGCCCCCGTGGTGGCGGTTCGCCGGTACACAAAACCCCGTCCCGGTTGCGTGGGCCAGTTGGTCCTGGATACGGAAGTAAAAATCGTCGACGAGGAAGGCCGAACCCTCCCGCCGGGGCACAAGGGGTTGGTAATGGTCCGGGGCGGTCAGGTGATGAAGGGATACTACAAAAAGCCCGAGTTGACCGCCAAGGTTTTATCCAGCGACGGGTGGCTTAATACGGGAGATTTGGGAATGATGACCCACGACGGGGAACTCAAGATCACCGGCCGGGCCAAGGACACCATCGTATTACGGGGCGGAGAAAACGTTGAACCGGCGCCCATAGAGGAAAAAATCCGGGAAAGCGAATGGGTGCTCCAGTGTATGGTCGTGGGGCAGGATCAGAAATACCTGGGGGCCCTCATCGTCCCCCAACAGGAAGCGGTGATGGCCTTTGCCCAGGAAAATAATATCCCCATTTTGGATTACGAAACCCTAATCCAACAACCGGAGATCAACGAGCTCGTGGCCAACGATGTGGCCGATCTTGTGGGGCCCCATAACGGATTTAAACCCTTTGAACGGATCTTTAAGTTTAAACTTATACCAAAACCTTTTGAGGTGGGGGTAGAACTATCCCATAAACAGGAAGTGATGCGACACAGGGTGGTGGAGATATATGCCAAAGAGGTAGCCGAACTCTTTTCTTAATCTTTTCCGGCGGGGTTTTGCTCCGCCGGAACAAATCCAAAAACTGAGTTTTTTGGATTTGACTCAACCGTAGCTAATAGTCGCTATAGGGATCCGGCAAACGGAGGCGGTATTAAAATCCTCTAAAATCTCAAAAATAAGGTTGCAAAAATATCATTTTGTACTATACCTTGTAGGGGTAGGTTAAGTATGGATACGGAATTACCCCTTGTGGTTTTAGTGGATGACGTCCATGAAAATATTCATATCCTCCATCATTGTCTAAAGGACGAGGGGTATAATTTTGGGATCGCTCAAAACGGGGAAGAACTATTCCGTTTGGTGGCCCTGCGGCGTCCTACGCTCATCCTTCTAGACGTCATGCTTCCCGATATGGACGGTTTTACCGTGGCCGAACGCCTGGCCAAGGATGGGCAATACACGGATATTCCCATCATATTTATCACCGCCCGAACCAGCCGGGAAGATCGTCTGGTCGGATTTTCTCGGGGAGCGGTGGATTATATTTCCAAGCCCTTCGATCCGGAGGAAGTCCGGGCCCGCGTAAAAGCCCACGTGGCCCTGCAGAGGGCCCTACAGGAGCAACGGCGGTTAAACGACGAATTACGAGCGGCCTTGGACAGGGTTAAAACCCTGGAGGGAATTATACCTATCTGTTCAAAATGCAAAAAAGTCCGTACCGACAAGGGGTACTGGACCCAGGTAGAACGGTACATCACCGAGCATACGGGGGCCATGTTCTCCCATAGCCTTTGCCCCGATTGCGCTACCGAATTGTTCCCCCAGGACATCGTCGATGCGACTCCCCAAAAGGTCTAGCGCTCTCTCATCCCGACCGACGAAGGGCCACCGCGCCTCTTGGCGTTTTGTCCGCTCCCTTCGTACGGGGAATTGGTGGAGAAGCAATCGTTTATTACCTCTTTTGCTGTGGCTCTTGGCCCTAAGTTTTGGCAGGGGCTTCGCCCAAGAACGCCGTTTCGATCATCTTACGCGGTCGGAGGGTCTGATAAACCCCAGCGTATCCAGCATTATTCAGGATGAGCAGGGTTTTTTATGGTTTGGTACCAAGGGCGGTCTAACGCGGTACGATGGGTACGGCTTTATAACCTACCAAAACGATCCCTTTGACGAAAATTCCCTTTCCCATAACCTGGTCCAGACCCTCTTTTTAGATTCGGCTAGCATTCTTTGGATAGGTACGTACCGAGGTCTGAACCGTTTGGATTTGCGTACCCATCGCTTTAGCCGGTTTGTCCACGACCCAAATAACGTAAAAAGCCTGTCTAACGACGTGGTAACCTCTATTTTTAGGGATACTAAGGGACGTCTTTGGGTAGGAACTTTGGACGGCCTAAACGTGCTGGACGAAAAACGGCGAACCTTTACCCGTTATACCTCCGATGACCGGTATTCCGGTTCCTTGCCCAACAATACGGTCCGTTCGATCGTCCAAACGAAAGATGGTACCCTTTGGATTGGCACCTACGGGGGCTTGGCCCGGTACAATCCCCAATCCGATTCCTTTATCACCTATAAAAACGACCCTAAAAATCCAAAGAGCCTTCCCTCCAATTTAATCCTCGCCACAAAAGAGGATTCCCAGGGTTTTCTCTGGGTGGCCTGCTGGAACGGGGGGTTGTATCGATTCAACCCCTACGAAGAAACCGGACAAACCTATTCGTTCCCCGACAACCGTTTATATTCCCTGGAAGTAGGGTTTGCCGATACGGTGTACGCGGGAAGCTGGGGCGGGGGACTGTACGAGCTCAACCGTACCGATGAAACGTATAACCAGTATAGGGCCGATTCGGAAAGCCCCTTTGGTCTTACCAACGATATTATCTATTCTCTTTTTAAGGATTCTTCGGGGCTTTTGTGGATCGGGACAAACGGCGGCGCCTTGAATAAGCTGGATAGGAACCGGGAAAGTTTTACCCTCTATACCCACAACTCAAAAAAAAGTGGCTCCCTCGCCGCCGGGATGGTGAACGCGGTCATGGAAGATCCCCAGGGAACCCTGTGGGTGGGTACCTATAACGGGGGCCTATCCCGGTTAAACCCCGGTTCGCAAGAGTTTATCCATTATCGATACGATGCCCGGGACCCGGCCAGTCTTTCCAACGATATTGTCAACGGAATCGCCGTGGATCCGGAGGGTTTTGTGTGGATAGCCACCAACGAGGGACTTAATCGTCTGGACCCCAAAACGGGAAAATTCAAGCGTTTCCTCGGAGGAGAGGGTACGGGGGGCCCCTTGGCGGATATTACCGTGTACGCCCTTTCCATAGATTCCCGGGGACGGCATTGGTACGGGTACTTTCGCAAGGGCTTGGAACGTTACGATCCCCGAACGGGGGAACAAAAACGGTACCACTTTGACCCTTCGGATCCCCATAGCTTAAGCGATAACCTGGTGTACTGCCTGTTTGAGGATTCCCATGGAAGCATGTGGGTTGGTACCAACGGAGGCCTGAACCGATACGATCCCCATTTTGACGGTTTTGTCCGGTATCAACACGATCCCAAGGACCCCGGAACCCTGCCGAGCGATACTATTAGGGCGATCATGGAAGATTCCCAAGGACGGCTCTGGGTAGGAACCGCCTCCGGGGGGCTTTCTCGGTTTGACCCGGCTACGGACCGTTGGGTGAATATTTTTAAAAAAGATGGCTTAAGCGATGATTCGGTGTTAGCGATTCAGGAAGATTCCCAAGGCCGCCTCTGGCTGGGAACCAGCTACGGTTTAAACATATACAACAGCGATACCAACCTGTTCTATCAGCTAAAGATGATGGACGGCTTGCAGGGGATGGAATTCTCTCAAGCCAGCTTTAAAAGTCCCTCGGGGTACCTTTACTTTGGGGGTACCGAGGGGCTGAATAAAATCGCGTCGGCCCAAATAAAGCGGAATACCCATATTCCTCCCATAAAGCTAACGTCTTTAAAAATTATGGATGCCCCCTACGACCAGGGGAACACGGATGCCTCGTACGTTAAAACCATTACGGTTCCCCATAACGAAAATTTTATTTCCTTCGAGTTTTCGGCTTTGGATTTTTCCGATCCAAAGGCAAACCAGTACCGGTACCGTTTGGAGGGTTTTGATAAGGATTGGATCCAAGCGGGGAGCCGACATTACGTTTCCTACACCAACCTTCCGGGGGGACGGTACGTCTTTAGGGTCCAGGGGTCCAACAACGAAGGCCGGTGGAATACCGTCGGCCTCAGCCTGGACCTTGTGGTGGGACCGTCCTTTTGGGTTACCCCTGCGGCGTTTTTGCTGTACGCGGTCCTTATCGGTATTGTATTGGGCCTCGTGGCCCTGTGGTCGGCCCAAAATCAGCGGCTCCACCTGAGCCAAGCCCAGTTGACGGAACAGCTCCGCTTAGAAAAAGAATTGAAGGCCTCCAAAGATCGGGCGGAAACGGCGGATAGGGCAAAAAGTCAATTTTTAGCCACCGTAAGCCATGAAATCAGAACCCCTTTAAACGCGATTCTGGGGTATACCCATCTGCTTTTCCAAGCCCTTGCGGGTGACCCTCGGCAAAATTGGGTGGGGATAATCGATCGCAACGCCCGAAGCCTTTTAGGTCTCCTTAACGACGTGTTGGAGCTTTCTCGAATAGAGGCGGGAAAAGAGTGGGTTCAGCGGAGATCGGTGAATCTTCGAACGATGATAGAGGAATTGGTCGCCCTTTTCCAGGTTTCTCTCCAGGAACGGAACCTGTATCTCCATACCCTCCTGGATCCCTCCGTGGACAAACCCATCATCTCGGACGAACGGCTCCTCCGGCAGATATTGATCAATTTACTGGGAAACGGGGTTAAATTTACCCCACAAGGGGGTATAACCTTGGAGCTTTTGGTCCATAAGGGACTCCCGCGGGATAGCGCCCCAACCGATGTGGCCTATAAAGCCGAATCAATAGAGGAATTGGAGCTTCGAATATCCGATACGGGGATAGGAATCGAACCCGAAAGCCTTCCCCTCATATTCGATAGGTTTTATCAAAGCCCCGTCAGCAGTCTAAAACAGGGCGGAACCGGACTGGGACTTTCGATCGTTAAACGGTTGGTCGAACTCATGGGGGGCTCCATCACCGTGGAAAGCGAAGTCGGAAAAGGCACCACCTTTACGGTTCGCCTGCCGGTTGCGGTAGCGGAGGATAGGCCCAGGGATGCTGGGCTTGGGCAGGGTGGGGCCAGGGATGATCGGCTTAGGGATGATGAAGCCAGGGATGTACCAAAACCCTTCAAGGTCGGACTATCGGCGTTTGCCCTATCCGAGGGACCCGTCAACAAAGCCAGGACTCGGCGGACTCCCCTAACGAAACAAGAGCTCCAAACAGAAGTGGGGCCATCGGATTTTGATTCCCTTATGAACCGTCTGCGCCAAGAGTTGCTTCCCCTTTTGGAAGCCCTGCCGCCGGTGTTCCTCTTGGCCCCCTGGGAAGCCCTGCGGGACCGGTCCCGGACCATTAACGAAGCCTGGCCCCAGGCCGTATCCCTTAAAAGTTGGGCCAACGAGCTAGAAGAAGCCCTGGAAAATTTAGACCATCAGACCCTTCAATCCCTGGCCCAGGAGTTGATCGCCCTGGGAAACGCGCCTAGACCGTCGGTTTAGGGGTGGAGGAACGACGGTTCCAGACGCCCCTCCCGTTCGATAACCACCGCTGTCCCATCGGGTAATAGAGCGGTGATGGTGGGGTTTTTCACCAAACCATCCAGGTGAATCAAAGCCGGAGCGTCCTCATCGTAGTTATGCCCCACGGCGAAGTGGCAGGTAGAAAAGGCCTTTTCGTCCTCCAGCATATTTCCCGAAATAGTCGCCCGGGGGTTTAGGCCTATACCCAGCTCGCCGATATTCCTGGCGTTTTTCGCGTATATTTCACCGCTCCCCTTCTGAAGCTTCCCCGTCCGTTCGTACTCCCGGGCGTTCCGTTCCGCCATTTCCACGGTTTCCCGCAGGGCTTCCGCCTCCCTGGCCCCCCCTATCTCCGAGATATACCCCCCCCGAACTACACACCGGATCGGCTCCCGAATCAGGATATCCCCGTTGTGCAGGCTCATGGAGCCGTCAAAAACAATTGTACCTTCGGCGGTGTTGTTTTCCGGGCTGATAAAGGTTTCCCCCGCCGGTAAATTTCCTCCCTGACCCCCAACAGAAAAATCCCCATCGTCGGACTTTGCCGTCCGCCCCCGTAACCCCACCTTTACATCCGTCCCCCCGGGCGCCTGGACCCGAACCGACACAGCTCTGGTTAGAACATCGGCGATAGCCCCACAGCGGCGTTTTAAAAGATCGTAATCGATCGGTACGGTACGAATAAAGGATTCCACTGTAGTCCCCGGAGACCAGAAGGCCCGACACGTTTTGGTTCCGTACAGTTGCAGGTGGAAAATGTGATCCCAGCTGGTGCCCCCATACGAGTAGGGTTCCGCGATTCCCCGGCGATCCTTTCCCAACTTTTCCGCGCTCATGGAAATGAACACCTCCGGCTCCGATGAAAAGGCGGCGATAATTCCCCGTTCGGCGAAATCGAGCTGGGTTTTAGCCCCCTGAAACATCAAGAGGGGCTGGGCCCCCACCTCCACGGCTGCGTCGTACAGGGCCCGGGAAAGGAGAGACACCTCGGGGTCCGGGTTGGTAACGATAAACACCTGTTCGTGGGCCCTAACCCGTAAGGAATCCCGTATGGCGATACGGGCGGCTTCGATTACATCCGTAGGAATTGGATCGGATTCTGAAAATTTTGAAGGATGATATTTTTGTGTACCCATGGAACTACTATGACCCACAATAAAGGGAGGGGTCAAGGATGCTTATTATTAGAGATATTTTATGTATTGCATACAAATAGTATAAAAACAAATAAATTGTTAGAAATTTGTTAAATATTTGATAAATAGTTCTCAAAAGGCAAAGTTAGGTATACTGTTCCATCTAATAACGACGTTATTCGAGGAGTTATCATGTCTTTCGATGCTCTACTTAATGTATTCCAAGGAATAGGAACCCTTTTTTCCGGTAATCCTACTATGGCGTTTGCCCGGATAGGATTGATTCTGCTCGGTATTCTACTAGTCTATCTGGGGAAACGGGGAACCTTGGAACCCCTGCTGATGATCCCCATGGGACTCGGTATGAGTACCGTCAACGCGGCGGTGATGTTTTTCGATCCCTTGAGCCTGCATGGGGGCATAGGAACCCTCTTTGTAGAGTCCGGAGCCGGGGCAACCCACGACGCGATTAAAAACGCGGCGGATCTAATGACTATCCTGCAAATCGATTTTTTACAGCCCATTTATACCTTCGCCTTTTCCAACGGGCTCATCGCTTGTCTGGTTTTTATCGGCATCGGGAGTCTTTTAGACGTGGGTTTTGTGATGATGCACCCTTTTATCAGTATGTTCCTGGCCCTTTGCGCGGAACTGGGAACTATTTTGGTGCTTCCAATCGCCCAACTGTTCGGCTTTAGCCTAAAACAGGCCGCGGCAATCGCCATGGTAGGGGGTGCCGACGGTCCCATGGTTCTCTTTACAAGCCTAAAATTAGCCCCCGAACTGTTTGTCCCCATTACCGTCGTGGCATACCTCTATCTAGGGCTTACCTACGGTGGGTACCCGTATCTTATTAAATTGATGGTGCCCAAATCAATCCGGGGTACCGCCATGCCCCCTCAAAAACACGATACCAGCGTTTCGTCCTTTCAAAAATTAATGTTTTCGGTAATCGTCGATATTTTACTCTCCCTCCTGTTCCCCGTAGCGGCGCCTCTGTTTTTCTCCCTTTTCCTTGGCATAGCTATCAGAGAATCGGGGATCAAGGCATTTCAAGATCTTGTTTCCAATACAATCCTCTATACCGCTACTCTCTTTTTAGGCCTTACTCTGGGAATTCTTTGTGAAGCCAGTGTTATTTTTGACCCAGTGGTGCTACCGCTACTTTTGTTGGGAATGTTGGCCCTGCTTCTTTCGGGGATCGGGGGGCTTATTGGTGGATACATCGTCTACTTCTTTAAAAACGGCAAATTCAACCCGGTTATCGGGATCGCCGGCGTGTCCTGCGTTCCCAGTACCGCCAAGGTAGCCCAAAAAAGCGTATCCCACATCAATCCCCAAGCCATGATTATGCAGTACGCGTTGGGCGCGAATATCTCCGGAGTCATTACCACGGCGATTATCGCGGGTATTTATGTAACCCTTTTGAGCAAATAGGAGGGTCCGTATGTACGCGATAGAATTGATAATTTCGGTCACTCTTGTGGCTCTTCTCTTTGTTTTTATTCGTATCTCTTGGACTCTAAAGGAGATTCACGACGCGATGGTCGCGGCTTCTACGGTTACGCCCACGGTTAAAGTGGATGTGGAAAAAATCGCCTCCCTATCGGAGGCTCAACAACAAGAAGCGGCGGAACCGTCGATAGATCCGGAAGAAATAGTCGCGGTAATCGCGGTGGCCAACCAGGCCCTGCGGGAAGCGGTGTAATAAGGAGTAAGGATTATGAAAAAGATAGATTTTATGTTAACGGCCTTTCGGGATGGGTTTCAATCCGTATACGGGGCCCGGGTTTTTTCTAAGGACTATTTGCCCCTCGTGCAAGCCTGCGCCGAAGCGGGAATCAGCCATTTTGAAGCCGGGGGCGGAGCTATGTTCCAATCGCCCTTTTTCTACAGCAACGAAAACGCCTTCGACGTGATGGATCAATTTCGTAAGGCCGCAGGGCCCGGGGCTAATCTGCAGACCCTAGCGCGGGGAATTAACGTGGTGGGATTGGACAGTCAAAGTTCGGACGTAATCAAACTCCACGCTCAACTTTTTAAAAAACACGGAATGACCACGATCAGGAATTTTGATGCCCTCAACGACGTGCAAAATTTGATTTATTCCGGCCAATGCATCCGAGACGCGGGACTCCGTCACGAAGTCACCATCACGATGATGGAGTTGCCCCCCGGTTGCGAGGGAGCCCATACGCCGGAGTTTTATATGGATGTCCTAAAGAAAATTCTTGACGCGGACATTCCCTACGATTCGGTCTGTTTTAAAGACGCATCGGGGACATCCCGCCCCCGTAAGGTATTTGAAACCATTAAAGCGGCTCGAAAATTGCTGGGCAACGAAACCCGTATCGTGTTCCACACCCACGAAACCGCCGGGACCGGAACGGTCAGTTATATCAGCGCCATCGAGGCGGGGGCTGACCAGGTCGATCTTTCTATGGCTCCGGTGTCCGGAGGCACCTGCCAAAGCGATATCATCACCCTGTGGCACGCCTTACGGGGAACGGAATATACACTAGACATCGATATCCACAAAATTGTCGCCCTGGAAGAACAGTTTAAAGATGCCATGGCGGACTATATGCTCCCGCCGGAAGCGACCCGGGTAGAACCCCTTATCCCCTTCTTCCCCATGCCGGGGGGCGCCTTGACGGCGAACACCCAGATGCTCCGGGATAATAAACTTTTGGATAAATACCCCGAGGTTATCAAAGCCATGGGTGAATCCGTAGCCAAGGGAGGCTTTGGCACCTCCGTCACCCCCGTAAGCCAATTTTATTTCCAACAGGCCTTTAACAACGTCATGTTTGGACCCTGGAAAAAGATTGCAGAAGGATACGGGAAAATGGTCCTGGGTTATTTTGGAAAAACCCCCATCCCCGCGGACAGCGAGGTGGTTAAAATCGCGGGACAACAGTTAAACCTGTCTCCCACCACCGAAAGTCCCCTGGCAATCAACGATAGGAACCCCCATAAGGGTTTAGCGGCGGCCTCCAAAATGCTCGAAGAAGCGGGGATTGAAAAAACCGACGAGAATTTGTTTATCGCCGCCACGTGCCAAGACAAGGGAATTTTATTCCTAAAGGGTCAAGCCAAAATCGGGGTCCGCAAGCTCTCCGACGAAAAAGCCCCCCAAGTTACCAGCGTTTCGACCAAAAAGGCCGACGCGATTACCGTAACCCTGGCTAATAAAGCTTACGGGGTAAAATTCAACGGAAACATGGTAGTGGTCAACGGAATTACGTATAACTTTCAAGTCAAGGAAGGCATAGACGCGGAGGCGGTAGCCAGAACAACGATTCTGCCTAAAGCAAAAGAAATTCCCGGGGTCAGCGAAACCCACGCGGTAGAATCTCCCCTACCGGGATTGGTCCTTAAAATTCAAAAAAAGCCCGGCGATAAGGTAGCGGTTGGCGAAACGGTGGTGGTAATCGAATCGATGAAAATGGAGACCCCGATAAACTCTCCCTACTCCGGAATAATTCAAGAAATATGCATCATGCAGGGGGACCAAATCGAAGCGGGAACCGTATTGTTCCGGGTAAATACCCTTGCCCACGGAAGTATGAACACCGTGGCTCGGGCCGCAGAAGCGGGAAGTCGGTCCATTCCCCAAAACACAGGGAGTCCGGAAGGAACTGGGGTAGTATCTAAGATTGAATCTCCCCTACCTGGACTCGTATTAAGAATTTACAAAGAGGTGGGAGAAAAGATAGCCGCCGGGGAATCCATCCTGGTAATGGAATCCATGAAAATGGAAACCCCCATAAATAGCCCTGTTTCGGGGATAATCGAAGGCCTCATGGTCAAACAGGGGGATCAGATTGAATCCGGACAGGTGCTCGCGACGGTTCGGCAGTAGGAGGAGGATCTATGAACGGAAATAGTATATCCATAGCGTTTTTAACCTACGGAATTGCCTTTCTAATTTCTATGGGTACCGCCGCTTTGATATCCCTGATGGTAAAGGCCATTGAATGGAGAAACCGTAGGTCGCATAAAAAGAGTACCTAATAGAGGCTCTTTCAAAACTCAGGGAGTTTTGTAAAAGTCTCGCCTCCAACCGTCTTTTTATGCTATACCTACTTCAACGAAGGTTGAGCAAAACCTCCTATGGACACTACAACCGTGGGAAGAAACGGTAGTAGACGCCCATAGGCGGGGCTTAAAAATCTGCATGCTCAACCTTCGTTGAACTAGAAAAAATTCCAAAGAGGGTAGCGAACATGGATTTTTTTGATGTCATTTTTTCCAGAACCAGCGTTCGATCGTTTAACGATCGTGCCCTTACATCCCAAGAATGGGATTCCCTTATACGGGCCGCTATGGCGGCCCCTTCGGCGGTGAACCTCCAGCCCTGGGATTTTATCATTGTGGAAAAAAGAGAGACTCTCCAACGGTTAGCCGCTGAGTTACCCTACGCGAAGATGACGGCCCAGACGGGGGGCGCCGTTTTGGTGTGTTCCACCCCCGCTCGGGCCAATCAGGGGAAGGAAGAATACGCGATAATCGACGCTTCAGTGGCCTGTGAAAATCTTTTGCTCGCGGCGACGGCCCTGGGCTTGGGGGCGGTGTGGACCGCCGTGTACCCCAACACCGACCGGGAAGCGGCGGTTCGCCAAATTTTGGGAATCCCCGCCGATGTACTGCCCTTGGCCTTGGTACCCGTGGGGGAACCAAAGGGGCCCCAGCACCCCAAGGATAAGTATAATAAGGCGATGATTCATCGAGAGCGATGGTAGGCCCTGTTGAACCTTATTCTCTTTGAACCGGCAGAGTTGGGAAAGCCGTTACCCAAACGGGACGATAGGACGGTTCACCTGGTTAAGGTCCTCCATAAACAAGCCGGGGATACCTTTGAGGCGGGAATTTGGGGCGGTCGTATGGGAGTTGGGACCATAGAGGCTCTATGCCCCGACGGGTCCCTGGATTTTTCATTAGACCTAACGTACCCGCCCCTGCCGCGGATCCCTATTCGTGTGGCCGTGGGCTTTCCCCGGCCTATCCAGCTACGGCGTTTGTTGCGGGATCTGTCCAGCCTGGGCGTTTCGGCCATAGACCTTATCCTCACCGACTTGGGAGATAAGGCGTATCGGGACACCACATTGTTAACCGATGGGGGCGCCCAGGCTTCCCTCCGGGAGGGGGCCGTACAAAGCAGGGATACGACGGTGCCCACCCTTTCCACCTACCCCTCCCTCGCCGACTGGTTAGAAAAAAGCCCCTGGGCCGACAGTACCCGCTTCGTCGGCCCATCGCCGGGGAAGTGGACCCTCCTCGCCCCGGACAACGTTCGGCCCCAGGGCTCCATGGGGGATTTAGGGTCCCTAAACGGCGGTTTAGTGATAGCGATCGGGTCCGAACGAGGATGGTCCGAGCGGGAACGGGCTCTCTTAGAAAGTCGAGGTTTTATGCGGGTCTCTTTGGGTCCTCGAGCCCTACGGACGGAAACAGCCTGCGTGGCGGCGGTGGTCCTGGGGATGGAAAAAATCGGCGCCCTCCGATAGACTGCCAGCCATGAATCAAGACAAGGTAAAGGAACTCCTCCTTTCAATACAAGAGCCGTCCTTGGATTTTACCGTTCTTTTTACGGGTAAACAGAGCAAAAAAGTAAACGGTCTTTATAAGAGCGAGACCCGGGAAATTCTTATCCACAATCGGAATTTCACCGACGACAACCTCCTGCTGTACACGGCTATTCACGAATACGCCCACCATATACACGCCTGTTCCCAGGGGGGAACCCTTTCGTCCCGATCCCATACGGCGGAATTTTGGTCCATATTTCACGGGCTTCTTCAAAAGGCTGAAGAACAGGGGGTGTATCGAAACGTCTTTGCCGAATCCCCCGAATTAAGCGCCCTGACCGACGAGATACGGAAAAAGTACCTGTACGAAAACGGTAGCCTGGTAAAAGAATTGGGGAAACAACTGCTCAAGGCCCATGAACTCTGTAACGCCGTGGGTGCCCGATTCGAGGATTACGTGGATAGGGTTCTCTGCATCCCCCGTCTAGCAGCGAAAACCGCCATGAAAATGTATCAATATAACGTAAATCCCTCCATAGGAGCGGATAACATGAAAATCGTGGCGGGAATAAAAAACGAGGAACAACGGATGGCCGCCGAGAGCGCCCTCCTTTCGGGTAAAAGCCCCGATGAGGTAAAAACTAAAATACTGGGAAAACAAAAAGAGGAGGATCCTCGGGAACGGCTTGCTAAGGAAAAAATTCGACTAGAACGGACCATCGAAGCGCTTAACAAACGGCTGGAAGAGGTGGAACGGAAATTGGAAGAAAATCCCGCTTAGTAATCTACCGTCATGTACCGATACGTACAATACTATGTGTGCTTCTCGTATTACGCGGATTCTGGTTATAGGTATGTTGTTTGGGGGAATGTCCCTTTGGGCCGCCGATATTTCCACGGCCCCACCCCAAAGCGCCCAATCCGACGGAATTCCCCAGGTTCCGGATCCTCCCTTCCCCCGTTTATACACCCAGGCCATGGTGGAACAACTATACGAGGACGATCGGGCCCAAAGCTACGGAGCATTAACTGAACAGGAAACCCAGGCCCTTTCGCATCGGTGGGACGATTATAAAACCGTGCTGATGAACACGGATATCGTGGCGTTTTACGGTTCTCCCCTTTCCAAGAGGATGGGGATCCTGGGAATGTATCCTCTGGCGGATATGGACGCCCGGTTGGAAAAGGTGGCCCAAGATTATGATCAGGTTAACGGGGATAGGGGAGTCCAACGGGCTTTTTACATTATCTACGGGACCGTTTGGCCCGAAGGAGAGGTCGGGATACTACAGGAATCCATCCTGCGATCCTACATAGAATACGCCCAGGCAAACAACATTTTGGTCTTCCTGGACCATCAAATAGGCAAGTTTTCCGTAGTCGATTCGTTAAAAAAGATGCTTCCCTACCTTCGGTACCCTAACGTTCATTTAGCCCTGGACCCCGAATGGCGGACCCTTAAACCGATGCAGGAAATCGGTTCCGTTACGGCCAAAGAAATCAACGACGCCCAGCAGGTCATGGAAGACTATATCATACAAAACCATATCAGCGGCCAGCGGTTATTGGTGATTCATCAATTCAACTGGAAAATGATACAAAAGAGGGAACAGGTCAGAACCGATTTTGCCCGGGTACGGCTTATCCACTGCGCCGACGGCTTCGGTTCCCCTGCGGTAAAACGGGCCTCCTACGCGTACAACGCCTTGGCAACCAACATGCCGATCAAAGGGTTTAAACTGTTCTATAATTCCGGTGTACCCGGGGCGGGGTACGACGACCCCCTTCTAACGCCGACCCAGGCCCTTTCCCTGGATCCCAGGCCGGCGCTTATTATGTATCAGTAAAACCCCTCCCCTAAGGATTCTGACAAACCCTTACGCCCACCTGATCAGCCCTGGGACATAGGGGTGCACTAGGGCGCTGTGATTCGGAAGAATTCGCACCGTATGCCCCTGGCGTCCCGTGTCGGCACACTCAATCCGGACTTGGAATTTATAGCAATCCCCCTGTTGAGCCACCGGGCGCATTTCCGTTCGACGGGCGTTTTCAATGTCCCCCTGGTTGGAAACGGAACCATGGTATAATTCTACCCGAACTTCCTCCGGCGCCAGGGGGCCCAGTTTGATACAGGCGGTAACGGTCAAGCCGTCGCCCCTCTGCATGACCGGCCTCGCGTTGGAGTCGATGGAGAGAACCCCAACTTGACCCCAGGCTCCACGAAGTTTCGCCAGATACGCCGCCAGGTCCTTGGATTCGGCAAACCCGTCTTTTGCCAGGTGTTTGTAATTTTTAAGGGCGGGGAAGTAAAACTTTTGCGCATAATCGATCAACATACGATGGCTGGACATGGACTGCCCTATGGTCCTCATGCAAGATTTCATCCGTTTTATCCATTCCCGGGGCAGTCCATCCCTACCTCTCTGATAGAAGAGAGGTACTATTTCCCGCTCCAAAAGATCGTACAGAGCT
Source organism: uncultured Treponema sp. (assembly GCA_964425215.1). GTDB lineage: Bacteria > Spirochaetota > Spirochaetia > Treponematales > Breznakiellaceae > CAYRLW01. The sequence continues at coordinate 121,415 of CAYRLW010000003.1, read as the reverse complement.
TTGCTTTCTATCTCGTCCTGAAGATTCGTATCCTCGTACTGTTCACCCTGGCCTATGGCCCACCCCAGCTCGGGGGCGTAGGCCTCGTCCCACCAACCGTCTAGAACCGAACAATTAAGAACCCCGTTCATGGCGGCCTTCATGCCGCTCGTTCCCGAGGCTTCCAGAGGTCGTCGAGGCGTGTTCAACCAAAGATCGGACCCGCTGGTCATGTATTTGGCCATGGTCATATCGTAGTCTTCCAGGAATACGATTTTGCTTACCACGTCGTATTTTTCGGCGAAGTGAACGATCTCCCGAATAATGTCCTTCCCGGGCATATCGTGGGGATGGGCCTTCCCCGCAAAAATCAACTGAATGGGGTGTTCGCTGTCCCTGAGAAGCCGTAAAAGTCGTTCCGGGTCCCGTAGTAGCAGATTCGCCCGCTTATAGGTGGCAAACCGGCGGGCAAAGGCTATGGTAAACGTGTAGGGCGACAGGGCGTCTTCTGCCTGTTGGATCCGGCTTTCGGTGGCGCCGTTCCGTTTTAACTGCCGCCGAATCCGATCCCGGGCAAAGGCCACCAGCCGCTCCCGTCTCCGTTCGTGGGTCCGCCAGAGCTCTTCGTCGGAAATTCGATCCATCCGATCCCATACGGATAGGTCCGTCGGCTGTTCGTCGAAGTGGAGCCCAAAATAACGGTCCAGCAGGTCCACCATGTTGCTGGAGACCCACGTCCGGGGATGCACCCCGTTGGTTACGTGGCTGATCGGTATTTCAGAAACCGGCAGTCCGGGCCACAGACCTTTCCACATTTCCCGGGATACCTGCCCGTGGAGCTGGGCGACACCGTTGGAATACGCGGAAAGCCGCAGGGCCAGGATGGTCATGCAGAAAGTTTCCCGATCGTCCTCCGGGTGTTCCCGTCCTAGGGCTAAAAATTCGTTCCAGGGCAAACCCAGATCCTGAGCCCAGGACCGGAAGTATTTTTCCATTAAATCGATACCGAACCGTTCGTTTCCCGCGGGTACAGGGGTGTGGGTCGTAAAGATATTGGTGGGCCACAGGGCCTCCTTGGCCTCGGCAAAGGTAAAACCTCGTTCGGCCATCAGCTCCCGAATCCGCTCCAGACCCAGAAAAGCCGAATGCCCTTCGTTCATATGGGTAACCGCCGGGTTGATTCCCAGAGCCCGTAGAGCCCGGATTCCCCCCACTCCAAGCAGGATTTCCTGCTGAATTCGGGTTTCCCTGTCTCCGCCGTACAATGTGGCGGTTACGTCCCGAAGATCCGGTGGATTTTCCTCAATATTGGTATCCAGAAGGTACAGGGAACCACGGCCCACCTTAACCTCCCAAATTTGAGCGATGGTCAACCGGCCCGCCAAATCCACGGTAATTTTAAGGGGTTCCCCATCGCTCCCAAGCTTCCGTTCCACGGGCATATTGTACCAATCGTTTTCCGGGTAGGATTCCTGTTGGAACCCGTCGGCGTTTAAATACTGCTTAAAGTACCCTTGCCGATACAGAAGACCTATCCCTACCAGGGGCAACCCCATATCGGAGGAAGTTTTCATGTGATCCCCCGAAAGGATCCCCAGCCCCCCTGAATAAATGGGGAGGGATACATCCATGCCGTATTCCATGGAAAAATAGGCGATAATATCCTTTTTAGTACCCTTATACCAGGTTTCCCCCTTTTTATAGCGGAGGAAACGGTTATGGACCTCCTTAAGGGCGGCCAAATAGGAATCGTCCTGGGCTACCTTTTCCAGCCTGTCTTGGCTTACCATTCCAAGCATCTTCGCAGGATTTTGTTGAGAATGGAGCCAGGTATCGTAGTCGAGACGGATGAAGAGCTGGATCGCGTCAAAATTCCACGACAGCCATAGATTTCGAGCCATTTCCTCTAGGGGCTTTAGAGGAGCCGGTAACTTGGGTTTAACGGTGTAGGTTGAGATTTTCATATATAAAGGATAGGTCTTTCCTCTAGTTTCGTCAAATGATCGCTGTAAATTGAGGGTCTTTCAAAACTCTGAGAGTTTTGAAAGAGCAACCTTAGATGTACATGCAGTATTTTTACTATTCTATACTATGTAAATAATTATCTTTTTATTGTAAAAATACTGCAAGAGGTTTTTGCAAAAGTAACAGACTTTTGCAAAAACCTCAATTTTGTTTTTAATTGCGTCCGTTCCAAAAACCGCGATTTTTCAAGTAAACTCATAATTCCCGAGGACCTAAACCGAAGCGTTCGGAAAAATCCTCCATGTGGCTGGCGATAAACACGCCTCCGTAGATGGTCACCCCAAAGCCCAGGGTTAAGGTTATAGGGAGGAGGATGTTGGACCGCAACAGGATACCCGGGGCTGAAATTTCCAGACCCACCGAAGAGAGGAGGAGGGAAAAGAACAGGATAACCCCCACGACCACCCAATTTTTAAACGAAACCGGTTCTCCGGCCGCGATTTCAGTCTCCAGCGGAACGCATATCTCGTTCATTATGGCGGAACTAAGATCAGGAGCTTCGCTGATATAGTCGGTCCGCAAAACCGTGTAAACCCTTTCTAGTCGGGCGAGCTCGGCAGAGCAGGTTTGGCAGTGGGCCAGATGGAAGGCTAGCCGGATTCTTGAAAGGGACAGGACAGGCTCTTCTCCGCCGTATTGATCGATCAATTCCATTGCCCTTTGACAGGTCATTCTACTCCTCCTTCCATGGTATCCCGTAATTTTTCTCGGAGTATTTTTTTTGCCCTAAAAACGTGGGATTTAATAGTATTGATAGGAAGACCCGTTACCGCCCCTATCTCCGCGTAGGTTTGGTCGTAAAAAAAATACAGGTCCACACAAATTCGGTACCGTTCCGGCAATTCTCCCAGAGCTTTTCCCACCGAATCTTGTACCACATGCCGTATGGCCCGCCGTTCCGGTGTATCCGTATCTGGAATTTCGGCGTCCTGGGCCAGGCTATGGAATTCCTTGCGCCGTTGAATACCGTTAATCGCCGTATTGTAGGCGATCCTAAACAACCAGGTTGAAAAACGAGCCTGACCTCTAAAGGCTGGAAGGTTTTTAAAGGCTTTAAGAAAGACCTCCTGGGTAAAATCCGCCGCGTCCTCCGGGTGACGAAAAAAGCTCATTCCCAGACTATAAATACCCCGTTGGTGCCGCTGGACGAGGATTCGAAACAGTTCCTTCTCTCCAAGGACGACCTTTTCGACGATCCCCTGGTCGTCGATGTCGTCGGCCCCGATCATGATGGGCGATGGTCGCGGGAAACTCCATAGAACACGAGCAGACCGATCCCCACAGCAAGGGGAATAACGCCCCCCAGGAGACCGAAATCGAATCCTTCCAGCAGAACGAGAACGAGGGTAAGGGAAAGCCCAAGGCTGGAAAGAAGTATACCCGAAAGGAGACAGAAAGAGGGGAGATCGAAGCTGGGCCGTTGATATTGCCCCGATTTTATTAGGAGAACGGTCCTTTGATGGTGCCATAACAGGTAAAAGAAAATCACCGTACAGCCCATAACGATACCCACGATTGGAATAATCGCGATGATTACCTGGGCGACTACCGATGGCGTTGTTCCCATGATTCGAAAAGCTCCCTTTTTTTGGCGACAATCCAGTGTAAACGTAAAACCGTCGATCGTCCATATATATAAGACCGGAATTTGATTAAAGGGTTGCATGGAGCTTGAAAAATCGCGACAGGAGGGATATCTCCTTAGGTATGATACATAAACGATCCCTATCCCTTTTTGTACCCCTGGTCATCAGCGCCGGGGCGGCTTTGTTTGGTTGTTTATCCTCCAACACGGATGGAGGAACCACCGCAAACAACGCAAGCGCCACGGGATCGGCCGCGAGTCCCGTTAAGGCGGCGGTGTTTTTACCCGATGAATCCCGAACCCTGGCGGTTTACGTGGTAGGTAAAATTAACAACGAAAAAAATTCGGGTCAAACCCTATATTCCGAGGGGATGTACGTTCCGCAAGGAGCGGCGGCGTATTTTCCCACCCGTTTTTCCTTTGTGGGGAAGGAACGGAAACTTCAATTTCTTGGGGACATCTCCTATAGGATCGTGGCAAAAGTAGAATTACGCGCCGATGTCCTGGTATACACGGTACAGGCTTCGGGGAATGCGAAGGATGCGGGGCCGGGGTATCGGTATACTGTCTCGTTTCCCCGGTCCGCCCTAGGACCGGATAACGCTGAGGCTATTCAGCCGGCTACCTATGCGCTGGAACGGGGAGCCCGGATGTCGAATCGTCAAAGCGGAACGGTACGGTTAGAAACCCTAAGCTACGACGAAGGATCGGCCATGTTTAAGGCCGTAACCGTGGTAGTTCCAGATTAAATTGAAGGTTCGTTTATCGGACCATATCCAAAAACCTCAACTTTTTGGCTATGGTTCAATAAAAACGTAATTCCCGTAAGGAATTACGTAAGTCCACATTAAAAACAATCGGTTTTTAGGGTGGACTCTTTATTCCACGATCAAATAATCGTTAAAGTAGAGGAGCTTTATTTTTCCTAAACGGAGCAACCCGTTAAAGAGATCTAATAGTTCCTTTTTTACCCCCCCGTCTCCCAACGTGCGGAGTTCCTTCGCCGTGTGATGGGAAATATACGTCAGGGTTAGGGTCCTAAAGTCTTTGATATGACTGGCTAATTCCTCGGAAAAGGAACGGTCGCTACTGTCGTAGGGAAAAACAATCGATAAAATAACCGTGGCTCCCGTCGTATCGGCGGTGGGGGAACGGATCCGTCCAATCCCCGTAAAAAATCGCTCGGAAGAAACGCCCTGGGTAGTACTTGCGGGATCTCGTGAAGCACCGGTCTTTACGGCAGGGCGCCGCAAAGCCCAGAGCGTTCCCCCCAGGATTCCGAATACGAGGACCCAGGCCACCGCCAGCAGAAACCTATAAAAAAACGTTAGTCCCCGGGATGGGAGGTCTAATTCCCGTTTCATAGTTTCATTGTAATGAATAGAAGGGGGATAGACAACAAAAAGTTAGGGTTTATACTAGCATAATTATGGAACAGTACGACGTGGTTATTATTGGCGGCGGGGGAACCGGAGCCGCCACAGCCTACGATCTAGCCCTCCGGGGCTTTACGGTAGCCCTGTTTGAACGGGGAGAATTGACATCCGGAACCACGGGGCGACATCACGGTCAGCTCCATTCGGGGGCCCGTTACGCCCTGGGAGACCGGCGAATAGCCCAGGAGTGTATGGCCGAAACCCGGATACTCAGGCGTATCGCCGGGGACTGTATAGAATATAACCAGGGCCTCTTTCTCGCTTTGGATGACGAGGGGGAAGCCCTGACGGAGGATTTTGTGGCCACTTGCAGAGAAGCGGATATCCCCGCAACAGAAATACCGCCCCGGAGGGCCTTGGAATTGGAAGGCCGAATCAATACCCAAACCCGACGGGCGGTGCTTGTTCCTGACGGGACCATCGACGCGTACCGTTTGGCCATGCGGTTTTTCGCATCCGCCGCCGCCCGGGGGGCGGTGATTCGTAATTTTACCGAAGTTACCTCCATCGAAACCCAGGGGGGCACGGTCGCCACGGTGGGTATCCGTTCACTACGAAACGGACGGGATTCTACTATTAAAACTCAGGCGGTGGTAAACGCAGGGGGGCCCTGGGCCGATCGTGTGGCCGCCCTGGCGGGACTGGACGTACCGGTCACCCCTGCGGCGGGGACCATGGTTGCGGTGGAGGGTCGGCTTACCAATATGGTCATATCCCGCCTGCGAAGGCCCTCCGATGGGGACATCGTGGTCCCCCAAAGGAAACTTTCCATCGTAGGGTCCACCCAGCGAAAGGTTCCCAGCCCTGACGGTCTACGGCCTCTGGAAGAGGAGATCCGCTTCCTTTTAAAAGCCGCGGACGAACTAATACCCGGATTTTCTCAACAACCCTTCCGAGCCGCCTGGACCGCCGCCCGCCCCTTGGCGGGAAGGAGCGAAGACGACGGCCGTTCCATCAGCCGGGACATAGCGATACTCGATCACGGTAAAAAAGATGGGGTACGCGGCTTCTTCAGTGTAACCGGCGGTAAAGCCACCACCCTCCGGATTATGGGAGAGCTTGCCTCCGACGCGGTGGCCCAATACCTGGGCTCCGACGAGACATCCCAAACAGCCCTCTTTGAGCTATACCCCTACGCCGATTTCTGGAGGGTCCAATGATCCGCAAACTCTCAATCTATCGCGGCCACGGAGAAACGGGCCGATTTGAAACCTTCGAGGTGGACCTGGGTCCCCAGGCGACCCTGCTGGACGCCCTGGAATATTTACGGACGGGAAAAGTTCAGGATTTGGTCTACCGCCACTCATGCCACCATGGATCCTGCGGAACCTGCTCGGTCCGGATAAATGGACAGGAAAAGTTAGCCTGCCTTACCCCTCTGGAATCCCTTTACACGGATGGGAAGGATACTGATTCCGACATTCCCAAGATTGAAGCTCTTTTGGCCTTTGAACCGATCGCTGACTTGGCCATCGATCCCGGACGACTCTTCAGGGCTATCCCCGAAGGAATTACCCATGTCAGGGAAAGCGAGTGGATTAACGGAAAACCGGTGGCCCCGGGGAAGGATTCTCCCCCCGTTCATCCTTCGGGGATAGATAAGTACGAACGTTTTGAGGATTGCATTGAATGCGGAAGCTGTGTCTCCGCTTGCCCCGTCACGGCCCGGGACTGGCCCGCAGGTTTTGGGAGCGCGGTGGTAAAACTGGAACAGGGAAGTCCCGCCCTTATGCCCCTGCCCGACACCCCGCCTTTTATAGGTCCCGCCGCGCTGGCGGCCCTTCATCGGGAGACGATCAATAAGAGCGAGCGTCGGGAAGAATTATTGGCCGTCGCGGCTCAAACCGGGGGTGTGGATTCCTGCGAACGGCACTTTGAATGTTCCCGAGTGTGCCCCCGGGGAGTAGCGCCGGGGAAACATATCGAATTACTCCGCCGGGAAATACGGGATTGGAAGGAGACCCCCTAAATTCGGCGGTACCCTGCGGGGGCCCTTATGGTAGGACGTCGTAAAAAGAGCCCGTATAATCACTTTCAATTTTCACCGCTCAAGCGTCCAGGCTCCGCTTTTCCCAGGCTGTCACGTTCCGTTCCTCTGAGCTAAAGGTGATTCCCAAAAGGTGTATACTTTTTCCTAAGCCCTGGTACTTTTCCCAGTAACGGCGGCGCTCTATCTGCTGTAGCGGCGGCTCGGCGGTATCCACTTTAAACTCGATGATAAACACATCCGTAAAGGTCTCCAGGGTCATATCGATTCGCCCCTGGTTTGTGGCGTCCTCGCAGACCACGCGGTACCCCAGGGTGGCAAAAAAGACGTACACCAGGCTCGCCCAGAAGCCCTCGGCGCTGACGATTTCGTTGTTCACGTAGTTGTTGTAGGGAATCCCCGCGAAGAGACCTTTTAACATGTTCAATACCGTATCGATGTCGGCATTCTCGAGGGCTGTCATCAGGGGACTGCGATACTGGACCGCATAATCAATCCGGGGCCCTAAATAGTTCAAAAAGAATTCATTTAAAGAACGCTGGACCTCCGCGTTGGGAATACCCAGGAGAAAGGATCGACCCCCCAGAGCGTCTCCCTGAACGTTCTTAATCGTCAGGTACCCCGCCTGCCAGAGAAGGGCGCGGATATCGATGCGGTCAATGTCAAAGGCGTTCAGAAGTTCTTCGCTGGCGCTGGTGTTCTCCAGCTCCGGCAGGTAGTAGCGCTGGCGTTTTAGAACCTCTATCAAAAAACTCGGGCTCCCGGTCTGCCACCAGTAGTTGCTGAAGGTCTTACCGTTGGACAAGAAGAGGAGAATATCGAAGGGGTTGTAGAGCTTCTTTCCCAAATAGGAGTACCCGTTGTACCAGAGCTGTACCAGGTCCATCCGGGCCCCTTCCATGGCGTCGGCAAAGACCGTATCCAGGTCCTCCTGGGTGTAGCCGCAGATTTCTCCAAAATCGGACTTCACGGTGATATCTTCCAGATTGTTCAGGCCGCTAAAAAGGCTGAGCTTACTGAACTTGCTCACCCCGGTGATAAAGGCCAGACGAATATAGCGGTCGTAATCCTTTAGTACCGAATACAGGTTCTTAAGGATATCCCGGGCTTCCCGGGCCACGTCGGGCCTGGTCAGGTTATCCAAAATAGGCTTGTCGTATTCATCGATTAAAATCACCACCGGCCTCTGGTACCGTTCGTAGGCTTCTTTGATAAGGTGCTTAAAACAGTTACGGTAATCCTCAAAGGTGTATTCAGGGGTAAGGGAAAGGGCCTCATAATTTTCCTTAAAGATATAGGCCAACTCTTTAAAGATTGTGGAGATTTCTTTATAGTCCCCGCTCCCAAAGGTAAGCCGGATCACCGGGTGGCTTGTAAAGTCGTATTTGTCGTAAAGATACAGCCCCTTAAAGAGCTCCTTGCGGCCCATCAGGGCTTCCGCCAGGGTGTCTAAAAAGAGGGTTTTACCGAAGCGGCGGGGCCGGGAGAGAAAGTAAAATTTCCCTGTAGAGACCAGTTTATATACGAAGGAGGTCTTATCAACATAATAGTAATTATTGTTGATAAGTTCAGAAAAGGTCTGTAAGCCAATGGGTAAGCGCTTAATGGCCATGGGAATAGTATACTCCCACACCACGGTTTGAACAAGGAAAGGGCTTTTATAGTTCTATTCCCCCACACCGGCAGGTTCCCACAACCATTCCTTCAGGGTACCAAGGACCCGTTCTCCTAAACGGGCTTCGATATAGATATGGTTGTCCGTATACTCTTCCGTAACGACGGTCCCCGAACGGTGCAGTAGGGCCACTAGATCGTGCCGATTCGAAGGGAATTGAAAGCGGTACAGGGGCCCCGAGAGGCTTAGGTCCATTCGACGGGCTAAATCGTCAAGCCCCTGTCCGGTAAGGGCGGAAACGAATACCCCATCGGCGTAACGGTGACGTAAAGCATCCAAATCTCCGGTCCTTTCTAGACGGTCAATTTTGTTCAATGCCAGAATCATGGGGGTCTTTTCGGCCCCCAGTTCTTTGATAACGGTCATGGTTACATCAAAATGCCGATCCACTTCCGGATCCGAGGCGTCCAGAACCTGCACAAGAAGATCCGCCATCGTGACCTCCTCCAGGGTAGAATGAAAAGCGTCCACCAAGTCGTGGGGAAGTCGGCGAATAAAACCAACCGTATCGGTTAGGAGGATGGGTTGACCTTTACGAATCTCCACCCGTCGAGTCGTGGCATCCAGGGTAGCGAACAGCTTATCTTCCACCAGGACTTGGGCCTTGGTCATCCCGTTGAGAATTGAGGATTTTCCCGCGTTGGTATACCCCACGAGGGCGCAGGACGGAATAGGAACCCGTTCCCGTCTTTTTCTTTGAGTAGCCCTCTGTTTACGAACTTCCAGCAACTCATCTTGCAATTGATGGATCCTCCGTTGGACTGTCCGCCTATCCAGTTCCAATTTGGTTTCCCCCGATCCCTTGGTTCCATACCGTCCTCCCCGTTGCCGGGAAAGGTCGATGTACTTATGGGTCAACCGGGGTAGCGAGTGGGTCAATTGGGCCAACTCGATCTGCAGTTCCGCTTCCCGGGTCTTTGCTCGGCTGGCGAATATTTGAATAATCACCTCTTGCCGGTCGATAGCCGGAATGCCGGTTAATTTTTCCCAGTTTCTCTGTTGGGTCGGACTTATATCCTGATCAAAAATAAGACAATCCGCGTCTAGGGCCTTTGCCGCTTCGGAAATTTCATCGGCCTTTCCCGTACCCATACCGTATTGGGCGTTTTTTTCTCGGATCCGGACGGTCTCATGTCCCACCATATGTAAGCCAAGGGTTTTAGCCAGTGAACCCAGCTCCTTGGTAAGAGATTCGGCTTCCCAATCTTCCATAGAGCCATCGCGAATTCCTATAAGGAACGCCTTCTGTGGAGCAGCTTCCGTTTCGTGTAGTTCCCGCATATACCTGCAGTATTATCATATTCGCGTCCCCCGTCTAGGAGCTTGATTGTCTGATCCCAACGTAGGAGCTGGTTATGCTATCCCATATCGATAAAAACGGCAAATGGGGTTCTTGCAAAAGTCTGTTGCTTTTCAAGGAACCTCATAGTACACGGTTTTTACCTTAAAAACGCCCAAAACGGCCCCGTTAATATAACACTGTACTAATAGGGAGAAATTTCCGAGAATAAAACGTAGTATTATGTCGGAGTGGTGTAGGTGACGGCAACTCAAAAAATATCCGTCAGTTTATTATTATCAGTTATCCTCTTTGCCGTCTTTACGGTACTCGCGTTTACCGGTCTGTTCGACCTGGTGGAGGCTCGGTTTTATAACCCCTCTATCAGCCGGGGTTTGGAACGGGAAGTGACGGGAGCCGGAACGATAATCCAGGATCACCTGACGGAGTTAACGAACCGATTTTCATCTACCCTAGAAGAAGATCCGGTTAAACGGAGTTTCCTGCCTAATCAAAGCGCTTCGGATATATTTGAACGATCAAAACTCTATGGAACCCTTCTGGAATCCGTCAATGGACTCCAGGGTATCCGGTTTATCGATTCCACCGGCCGTCGGATTCATTTTTCCACGTTTAAAACGGATATTCTTAAACAAGACCAGCTTTCGGTCATGTATAGAAATTATGGGGATGTAAAGAATGACCTTCCTTACGATGCCCTTTCGGTTTCGGACAAGGGAAAATCTCGGATCATCGCCCTTGAAGGGGAAGATCAGCTGGTTTTTGCTTTTCCGTTTTATGATTCCTTTAACATATACAAAGGAACCGCCGCTTTTTACCTTTCCATACGTTCTATCAGTGATCGATTAATAACCGAAGGGACCTTGAAGGTTGGGGAAGATGTGGCGTTGGTTGCCGAACCCCTGGGCTTCGTGATGGGTCTGCCAAAAATTGCTAAAACATCGCTCCTTTCTGCAGTCAGCGGAGCGTGGAAGTCCGGCAGTCTGGTCCCCGCACCCCTTGTCACGGGCGCATCGGGAAAATCATTTACTCTTATATCGAGTAAGACCAAAAATGACATTTTTGTGGGCCGACTGGTAGAAGAGACGGTGTTTGTGTTTCCCCTAGCCATGAAGGTGATACTGTTAGTATCATTTTTCCTAACCTCCTTTTTAACGATTTTCCTTCTCTTTAATTTGCGGCAAGATTCCATCACCATCGTTCGGGATCGGCTTAAACGCCTTCAAATTACCCTTCTGGAGGAATATTATGAGCGGAAGGGGGATTTAGACTGGGGCCGTTGGTCCCGAGAACTGGATCAGCGCAGAGAAGAAGTTCGAACCGAAATCAAACGGGGCCTTAGGCGGAAAGCGAGAAAAAAAACCGAACAGGATATCGATGCCCTCATAGACAAATCCTGGAGCGAATTGGTTACCCTTATCGGGGGCAAACCGGAAACTCGGCTTACCGCGAACATAGACGAAGGGAAACTCCAAGAGATTCTCGGCCGAGTCCTCGCCGCGACAGGGCCCTCCACCACCGCCGGGTTCGTTGCCCCTGCGCAGACCTCATCCGAAACTCACGTCACCCCGCCAGAACCACCGACCATTACCCCGAAAGCTACCACGGTACCAGCTCCCACGCCAAAACCAGGGCTCGCACAGCAGACCCCACGTCCCGGAGAAGCCTCCGCTGTCGAAGAGGTGGAGGAGCTCGAGGAACTGGAGGAACTGGAATCGGAAGAGGTTACGGAAGAGGCATCAGAAGAGGCTACGGGAGAGGCCGCCCCGGAAGCGGGAGTAGCCCTGCCGGAGAGGCTTGAAGCGGTACCAGCCCAGGAAGCCCAAACAGCCACTGCCGAAGAACCGGAAGAGTTGGAGGAGCTCGAGGAACTGGAAGAACTGGCCTCGGAAGAGGTTACGGAAGAGGCATCAGAAGAGACTGCGGGAGAGGCCGCCCCGGAAGCGGGAGTAACCCTGCCGGAGAAGCTTGAAGCGGTACCAGCCCAGGAAGCCCAAACAGCCACTGCCGAAGAACCGGAAGAGTTGGAGGAGCTCGAGGAACTGGAAGAACTGGCCTCGGAAGAGGTTACGGAAGAGGCTACGGGAGAGGCCGCCCCGGAAGCGGGAGTAACCCTGCCGGAGAAGCTTGAAACGGTACCAGCCCAGGAAGCCCAAACAGCCACTGCCGAAGAACCAGAAGAGTTGGAGGAGCTCGAAGAACTGGAAGAACTGGCCTCGGAAGAGGTTACGGAAGAGACTACGGGAGAGGCCGCCCCGGAACCGGGAGTAACCCTGCCGGAGAAGCTTGAAGCAGTACCAGCCCAGGAAGCCCAAACAGCCACTGCCGAAGAACCGGAAGAGTTGGAGGAGCTCGAGGAACTGGAGGAGGTTGCGACAGCGGAAACGGTAATACCCTTGCCTCAAAGTTCCACGGCTTTACCGATTCGGGATGAAGATTTAAACGTGTTGGCGGATCTGGAAGCCTACCGTAAAACATCGAACCTGCGGGTCATTTTTGGCGAAGACGATATCCCTTACATTGTAGAATCAAGCGGTTTGGAATTGGTGGACGACAATGCAGAAGCGGTTCTAGCGTATTTAAGGGAAGATGAACCGGCGGATTTGGAAGATTTGGACCAAGAAAAGGAAAGTACCGAAGCCCCGAAGGGAGCTGAGGAATCGAGATCTTCACGGGATCAGGAACTCCAACGTGAAAAACAGTTGGAAGAGATTGCCCGGACGATCGAATTCAGCCCCATACCAGAAGCTCCGGAGGCTATTTCGGACTATGGGTCCGAATTGGATATTAGTTCACCCTTCGATACCCTTCTTTCGGACATCTTTGATAGTAACTCTTCCGCAAGGACCCTTAGTACCGATGAATTGGAATCCCTAGAGGCAGAAAAGATGGGGCCAAACGACGAAAGCATGGGAGAGTTGGAGGAATTGGGCCCTGTGGAACCGGGCTTTAGCCGTATTGCCTTTAACGGAAGCGGAAAAATCGATCCAAGTTCCCTTGAATCGGTAGACGAGGGATCCAAGGAGCAGGGCAAAAGGCCCCCCTTTGACGATTCCGAAGCAACGGCGGAACTATTAGCGGTAGAAGAAGAGCAAACCACAATAGAAGAAAAAGACGGGGTGGTATACGTAGCCGAGACAGCCTACAAGGAAGAACCCTCGCCTTCCTTCGACCCGGAATTGAAAAACCTTGTGGATTCGGTTATCCATCGACCATCCTGATAATCAAGAATCGTTGTAAACACACGAACTAATTGATTTTTTCCCTATCCCCATGGATACTAATAATATGTCCTCAATTTTTGAAGTGGTAATTATAGCGTTTCTTCTTCTTATCTCAGTGGAGTTACTATTGATCTACCGGGAGGTAATGCGTTCTCAGATTCATGTCCGGGAAACAAAAGAAGAAACCGAATCGGCGGGGAAGTCGGGACAGACGATCAACGTTACCGTTGCGGGCCCCTCCGGGCTATCGCCCCCAAGCCCTGCAGTAGTGCTGAATCCGGAACCGGTGGTTAAAGATTCCGCCGGGACATCAGCGGGCACTTTGGAAGCGCCAGCTTCAAAACGGAACTCCGAGGATATGGACAATCGGTACGGACAAAATCCGCCAAGCCCTCCACCCCGGTCCGTTCCTTCCCCAAAGCCGGCCACGGGAAATCCATTTGCCAAGGTTTGCCCATCCTGTGGAATGGAAAACTCCAACTACCGAACCGAATGCTTTAACTGTGGCGCTCCCCTCTGACCTTCATAAGGCGAGGTAGATCGAGAATTGCGACGCCTCCAAGGATCTAATCCACAGGCATTAGGATAATTCATACCCCTCTGTCCACTTAGATCCTCAGGGCTAATCTTTACAAAACCGCCATTATCCCATTAAAGTCATTAGTCTTTTTCATCTGATCAAGATAGAGGGCGATCATACCCCGGTGGTGGGTTCCATGGTTAAACACATGGAGAATTAAACCGCCCAGGTTCTTTTTTTGCTGTTTACCGCTTCTATCGGTATAGGTAAAATCCGCGGATAGATCCCCGTCGGTTAGTTCGGCAGTAAGGTCAAGGAAAATTTGATCCAAGGCTATCCGTTGAGTAAGATACTCCTGGACGGTCAAAACCGTAGAAGCATTCTGGGCTGGTGAAGAATCAAGAAGAGAATTTTGAAGAGCCTTAAAGGATCGAAAACCCCGAATTCTGGCCAACCACGCCTGATCCGCCCCATTAATATGGGCTGTAAGGCTTTGAATCGAAGGAAAATAGCCACCCATATCCCGGGTCCATTCCTCAGGGCTTAGGGTTTTAAAAATTTTACCCATTTCATCGTTCGCATGGGCACTGTAACGGGCTAAAAGCGTAAACGTATCGACAGTCATAGGCTCTCCTTTATTCTTTTTGCGAATTTTTTTGCTTCCCACAAAAGGGTTGTCTAATTCGGTCCTTCAAAAGTTAGGGCCCTTTGAAAGAACCTCAAGAGTCCACTCTAAAAATCCAATTTTTCTTAAAGTGGACCTCAGTAATTCCTTACAGGAATTACTTTTTAAAAGAAAAATCCAAAAACCTGCGGATTTTGGATTTGATTCAATTATCTTACAATAATAGTAATATTAGAGGAGAATGACAAGGGTGGTCGGCCTTTTTTAGTTCAACGAAGGTTGAACTAAGGGAGTTTGGAAGCCGCTTATAGTAATCCCCCCCCCGTCTCTACGCTTCCTATGGTGTCGAGATTATTTTTTCTCAACCTTCGTTGAAGTACCCTTAGCTTGCGGTTTGGGCTTTCCGGTTGTATCATTTGTTCCATTCCCCCTGTGGGAACTTAAAAGGATGGTAAGCATGTACAGAAGAGTATTTTTTCTTTGTTTTATCGTGCTATGGGGTTCCCTTGCCCCAAGTTTTGCCCAAAGTTCCCAGGATCTGGGGTCGGCAAAAACGATTTCGACTTCCGCCGAATTACCCCTAAGGCATATAATTCTCTACGTGAACGGGGTGGGTTATTTTTTACGGGAAGGGACCGTGATCGGCAACCAGCGAGTTCAGCTTTCGTTTAAAACATCGGAGATTAACGACCTGCTTAAAAGTTTGACGGTCCGGGATTTAGACGGGGGAACCATTACAGGGGTCACCTACGGTTCCCAGGACCCGGTGGAAAAACAGCTTCAGGGGCTTTCGGTAAATTTGACGGGAGCGTCGACCGTATCTGATATTCTTACCCAACTGCGGGGAGAACGGGTGGCCCTTACTGGAGCGACGACGGTAGAAGGATCCGTGGTGAGCGTGGAAATCGCTACGGACAAGGAGGGGTTTCGCAAGACTACACTGAATCTTATGACAACGGAAGGTCTGCGCTCCTTTCTTTTGGAGGATACCCGATCGATCCGTTTTTTAGATCCAAAAATCGACTCGGATTTTCAGAGGGCCCTAGCGATTTTATCGGAAAGCCATTCCCGTGACAAACGGACCGTGACGATCGATTTTAGCGGTTCGGGGAAACGGCGAGTCTCGCTGGGATACCTAAGCGAGGTTCCCGCGTGGAAGACTGCGTATCGTTTGGTATTGGATCGAGAGGGGAATCATTTTTTGCAAGGGTGGGCTATTGTGGAAAACTCCAGTGATGAGGATTGGCAGAACCTATCCCTATCCCTGGTGAGCGGCCGACCAATCTCCTTTACTATGGACCTGGCGACACCCCGGTATCTTCGGCGGCCCGAAGTACAAACCGCTGTTGCTTCGGGACCGGCTCCCCAAACCTACGATCAAAGTTTGGACAACCGATCAGAGGCTCCCAAGATGGCGAAAGCTCTAGCCGCCCCAGCCCCATCCCGCTCATCCGCAAAAATGGCCGAAATGCCCCAAGCCGCTGGAGCGATGGATGGTTATACGGACGAAGAGCTGGCTAACCAGGAATTGGCCGCCCAGGAACCATCGCCTTCGGAGTTCAGTCCCAACGATATACGCCAGGGAGTACAGGGGTACGGAACCCTGGAAAGCGGGGGTACCTTTGTGCGGTATAAAATTAACGTTCCGGTAAATCTTCCGCGCCACGGATCCGCCATGTTCCCCCTGTTTGAGGGGAAGGTCCAGGGGAAAAAAGTTTCAGTGTACTCTGCCCAGGTGGATCCAAAACGGCCCTTGCTGGGGTTACAGTTGGAAAACACCACACCATACACCCTCCTGGCGGGTCCCATCACGATCTTCGATTCCCTTTCCTACGCGGGGGACGCGCTGATTGAAGATCTGGGACCGGGGGCTCAACGATTCATCACCTACGCGGTGGATATGGAAACCGAAGTAGCCCCGGCTTCCGAACCGAATACGGAAAAGATAGTTTCCATGACCGCTGTAAACGGGGTCTTTAACGTGGGAGTATCCGCCCACCGGGAATACCATTACGTAATAAAAAACGATTCCGACGAAGTCAAATCCATCGTCATCGTCCATCCCTTGGACGATACCTGGCACCTGGTTAGCCCCGAAAAGGCGACCGAGACGACCCGGGATTCGTACCGGTTCGAAGTGACCGTTCCGGGACGGGGTTCGGATACCCTGCGGGTGGTGGAAGAAAAACAACTGGCCCACTCCTTTGGCTTAGGCTCCCTGACGGATACTCAATTACGGTACTACGCCTCCGATGGGGCGGCAAAGGGAGCTTTGAAAGAGGCCTTCGCAAAAATTTCGGAGAAGCGGGGGGTTCTGCAGGGGATAACTGCGGAACGGCAGGACGCGGAACGGAAGCTCCAACAAATTAAGGACGAGCAGAGCCGTATTCGAAGCAATATGAACGCCATATCCAGTTCCTCGGATCTGTATAAAAAGTACCTATCCACCCTCGCAAGCCAGGAAGCAACCATATCCGGTCTCTTGGAGAGCATCGACGGGTACTACGGTAGGGAGAAAACGCTAAAGGCGGATCTGGATAATTATATCCGGACCCTGTCTTTTTAGATGATAAGAGCTCCCTTCCGATAAACCAAGATCCTAGGGACAGGAGAAGTCCGCAGGTTTGCCCTGTTTGTACCGTATCGCCCCTGCCTCGGCTTCTTCCAAACGGGCGATCATAAAGAATAGGTCCGCCAGTCGGTTTACGTAATGACGGACCGGATCGGCCACCCCTTCTTGCCGATGTAGAGCCACGATGCGCCGCTCGGCCCGACGGCACACGGTGCGGCAAATATCCAGGTGGGCGGATGCGTCGGTGGAACCGGGGATGACGAAGCCCCGAAGGGGAACCAGGGCTTCCAATTCGTGGACCCAATCGGTGATCCGTTCCACGTCCTCGGCGCAAACCGGCTGGACGTACGAACGGTCCCCCCGGGTGGCCAAGCTTCCGGCTACCCGAAATAGGTCTTCTTGGATAGCGTCCACCATTTCCATGGCCCGCGGAACGGTTAGCCGCCTCCGGGCGGCACCTAAAAACGAATTAAGCTCGTCGATGGTTCCGTAGGATTCTACCCGTAACTCATCCTTACCAATCCGTTCACCAGACCACAGGCCTGTAGTTCCATCGTCGCCGGTTTTTGTGGAAATACTCACTTAAAATCCCTCTTATACAGTTCCTCCGCCAGGGCTTCCAAATCCTCCAGGGAACTGAAGGCCCCCTGGTAAAAGGAAGGCCCCCCACCCCCTTTGCCGTTGTGTTGGGTAAAAATTTCTTTGAAAAAAGGCCGGAGATCCACGTTGTCCCGGGAACAGAAAGCCGCGGCCCGTCTTTCCGGTGCGGATAGAACAACCACCACGGCGGAACTTTGTTTCTGAAGGGCCCGGCCGATACGGACCGCGTCATCCATACTCCGGTCTTTAAAATAACGGACCACCATCGATTTTCCCGAGTTTTTTTCTTCGGCGAAAATCCGATCCGCCTCGAGTTCGGCGATCCTGTCCTTCAAGGTAATAAGGCTTTTTTCTTGGGAAGCCGATTTTTCGACCAGGGTGGTCACTCCCCGCTGAATTTCCTCCAGCGGAACCTTCAACAGCCGGGAGATACCATCGCCCTGGGTGTACAGACGTTGATACGAACGGAGAACCCTTCGGCCAGCGATAAAGGATAGGCGGGTCATTCCCTTGTACCGTTCCGAACCGAGGATTTTAATCAGCCCAATCCTGCCGGTCGATGGAAGGTGGGTCCCACAGCAGGGAGAATAATCGTAGCCGTCTATCTCCACTACCCGGATTACATCCTCTCCCTGGGGCGGCTTTTTTCGTAACGGAAAAGCGTTGATATCTTCGGGAGGGCAGAGATGAATAAGAATAGGATAATCAGCCTCCACAATATCCTGAACCGCCGCTTCGATGGCTGAAAAATCTTGTCCCGCCAAATCGCCCCTATCCACGTCGATGGTGCAAATTTCATCTCCCAGGTGCATGGAAACCGTGGGAGCGCCGGTTAAGCGAAGGGTGGTCGCCGAAAGCAGGTGTTGGGCCGTATGTTGGGTCGCCAGATCCCGGCGCCGTTCGGCGTTAAGCCGAAGTTCTACGGGCCCCATGCGAAGATGATCAACCTGGTTTGGATCGACAAAATGGAGAATTTCTTTGGTATCCGTCTCCTGAACGTCGATAACCGGCACCCCGTTAACCGTTCCTCGGTCAGCCCCCTGCCCTCCCCCTTCGGGGTAAAAGATAGTTTCCGGCAGGATGACCGCCGGCCGGCCGTCGAGGTTTCGAATTTCGGTTATTTCGGAAGTATACCGGTCCAATTCAGGGTTTTCGTAATATACCTTTACCGTTTCCATGGAAACAGTATCCCCTAGAACCTTGTAAAGGTAAAGATACTGAGGTTCTTGCAAAAGTCAATTACTTTTGCAAGAACCTCTTGCAGTATTTTTACATTAATGAGACAATTAATTACATAGTAGAGAATAATAAAAATACTGCATGTACATCTAAGGTTGCTCTTTCAAAACTCTCTGAGTTTTGAAAGAGCCTCTACTGCAACGAAGGTTGAGAAAACGGAACTTAACGCCCCATACAAGGAGAGAGAAACCGTGGAGGCCCCATAGGTATAGGGCTTTGTTCGAATGCTCAACCTTCGTTGAACTAAGAAAGGAAAAGGGCAGATCGGCGAATCGCCTCCCCCAGGGCCCCTTCCGCGGGGCTCTCCGGAGGTATAACGGGATGGGCCCCCGGGGCTATGGAATAAATCCGCTGGAGTGTCGCGTCAGTTAAAAGGGAGCAATCCTTGTTTTTCAATAAGCTACCCGAAAGAATAAGGGGGAATTCCACGGATCCTAGTCCCGCGCGAAGGGCCACAGCGGCGGCCATGGAGCCAATTTCCGTTCCCATGGTGGTTAAGAGCCGTCGGCACACCAAATCCCCCTGAGCGGCGAGAGAGAACACCAGGGGAGGAATACGATCTAATTCCTGTCGAGACGGTTCTTCCGGATGACCGAATAAACGCATAAAAAGGTCGTCCATGGTTCTCACTCCTAAAAGGGACGGAAGTTCTTTTTGAAGCGACGTTGGATCTCCGGTTCCTTCGTCCCCCCGGAACGCAAAATGGAGGGCCATTTCCGCCAAATGAGGTCCACCACCGTAGTTCCCCAATCGATAATTCTGACTTCGTAGGGTCGCGGTTTTTCCATTCGGAGCCCGGGCTACCGCGTTGGTTCCAGTTCCGCAAATCAGCGCTACGCCCCAACCGGCGGGAGAACCACCCATAAGAACGATCCACGCGTCGTTTACGATTTCAAAGGGTATAGTTCCCATAATGGATCGAATTCCCGGTCCTAAAAGTTCCTGGTCCTGGGGGAAATCGGCCCCCGCTAAACCAAAATAGCCGAAGGATACGGAGGACAAGGATGCCTGGGCCGCTATAAGAGCGTTTTCTAAGGCTTGGCCGATGGAGCGCCAAGCAACGTCTAACCCCACAACCTGATGGTTTGATGGTCCCCCGTATCCGTGGGCTAGAACCTTTCCCTGGGCATTCCCGATTACACAATGGGTTTTAGTGCCCCCACCGTCCACGACTACCAGTAGGTTTCCAAGGGTCATGGGGAACGTCCTAGGTTCGGGGGAAAAATTGGGGTAAATATTCCCGATTAGCCTGGAGCATTTCTTCCAAGGCCGCCGAGGCGGCGGCATAATCCCCTACCAAAGGGTGGACCAAAAGGGCTCCCAAGGCGGCAGATCGGTCCCCCGTTAAGGCCGCCCGGGCGGTTAACTTCTCGTACGTCTTGAGGGTCCTCATCAGGCTTATTACCACCGGATGGGAAAAGCCCCGCAAAGGAACAGGATGAGCACCCTGGGCGTCGATTCGACATTTCACTTCTACCACGTCATCATCGTCCATAAAATCATAACTCCCCCGGTTTGGTACGTCTATCACGTGTACCACCCCCGTATCGTTTTCCACCGAATCGATAAGGGATACCGCAGCCTCTGAATAAAGGGCTCCACCACGTTTTTCTAAAGATACCGGTTTCTCATGTAAGTTAGGGTCTTGATAGGAGGCTAACAGCTCCTTTTCAATTTCCCGAACCACCTCGCCCCGACTTTTTCCCGCTCCCTGAAGGGTCTGTAGCTCCTGGTTTCTAAAATAAAAATAATTAAGATACGCTATGGGCAGATACGGAACCGCCGTGCGTAGATCCGGCGGATAATCGATCCCATCGATATTTTTAAGGGACGCGGAACTGGCTCCCTGGGATATTAACCTGGGCAGTATATCGACCCCATCCGCGTAGGCGGCGGTGATCCAACAAAGATGATTAAGTCCCACAAAATCATAATCAAAATTAATAACCCCTTGGGGCAAAAGGGATTGAACGTGACGGACCATATTGATCGGTCCGTTACAAAGGCCCCACATCCTTATGGCGGTCTGGTTCGCCACCGCCTCGGCTACCAGGCCCGAAGGGTTAGAAAAATTGATCAAGGTCGCCCGGGGACAGAGCCGTTCCATTCTTCGCGCCAGGTCTAGTATGACTGGGATCGTTCGGAGGGCGTTCATCATCCCCCCTATACCCGTGGTTTCTTGTCCCAAAAGGCCGTATTTTAGGGGAATTTTCTCATCCCGAATTCGGGCCGCTAAAGCGCCGACACGGATTTGAGCAATCACATAATCCGCCCCTTCTAAAGCTCGATCCATGTCTGCCGTGGTAATCAAAGTGGGCTTTAAACCTGCTTTTTTAAACATCCGTTGGGCCAGGGCTGAAATAATGTTTAATTTCACGCTATCTATGTCCATCAGCCGCAGTTCTCCCACAGCTAACCGATCTTTTCGGCGGATAAAACCGTCTAAAAGTTCGGGCGTATAGGTACTCCCCGCACCGATAACCGCAATATTTATAGATTTCATAGAATCCCCCCCTTGTACATAATCCCTTTTCCTAGGTTTGTCCAGTCCGTGAACAAACTCTATCCCTCAAGCTTCGTTGAACTAGGGTTTACTTTAAAAAAAACTCCGATGACAGGAATGTTCTTTTGGGATAAAATAGGTTTAATGCGCAACAAATTGACCAACGAATTGACTGTTTGCGGGATGAATGCGGTGCTTGCCCTTTCTGAAGTACACGGCGAACAAATTAAACGTCTTTTTATCAGAACCGATCGATTAAAATCTTTCTCTAAGGTCTGTAAGTACCTGGCGGACCAAAAACGACCCTATAAGATCTGTGAAGACGCCGAATTGGAGCAGATTTGTAAAAGTCCCCGGCACCAGGGAGTGGTGGCAATAATCGATGAACCGGTTATTCTCCCCCTTACGGAGGAGGATTTAGACCGGTGGGGACAGGAAAAATCCACGGTGCTTCTGCTCGATTCGGTGGGAAACGATAACAACCTGGGGGCCATTGCCCGTTCGGCCGCTTTTTTTGGGGCCTCGGCGATTATAGTATCGGATCAGGATAAGGAAGCCCGGCTTACCACCAGTGCGTACAGGGTCGCCGAAGGGGGGATGGAATATCTGCAGTTTCGCCAAGTCCACAACGTATCTTTATTTTTAAAGGACGCGGCCCAGGTGCTGTGGGTGGTCGGGGCGGATCATCGCGCCCGACTTCGGATTCGTGACCTGGGGCCCCTGATAGCAGAAAAATCTAAGACCCAGGGTAGACGGGGTTTTATCCTCGTGGTAGGAAACGAGGAACACGGATTATCGGCGGAGGTAAAGGCCGGGTGCTCGTACCTAGCCAGGATTCCCGGAACGGGAAATATTGAAAGCCTGAATGTGGCTCAAGCAGCGACCCTGTTTCTTCACGAATTGTATGAAGCGTAGCACGTCGATATTTAAAAATAAATTTATAAATCGTTTGGATGTATTAACGGACCAAATTTTGGGAAAGTCAGCGGGCCTATCCGTTTTGGATCGGCAAAAATGGTCCTACTTGGTAAAGATTCTTATCGCGTCTCTGCTATTTTTGTATATTTCCATTGGTCTAGACCTTTTACATGGAGTGGATGCCTTTACTTTTGGAAAATGCGGTATGGTCCTATCGATTATCATAGGGCTTACCCTGGTCCACTACAAAAAATACGGCCCTGGAATCGGATTTATTTTTTTAGGTCAGATGCTTTCCGCAAGCGCGGGGGCCCTGGGTATCCTGGCCTTGCGGTCTGGAACGATGGTATACGTGGTACTAGTGGCGGTTCAGCTTTTTGCCATGATTACCGTGGGCGGTTTGTATTCGGTCCGATGGCAAATGGAGCTTACGCTCCTGGTTGAGGCAGTTCTCTTTGACCTGACGTACATCATGATAAAACCCGAACCTGTAACGTTTTCCGATATTCAAGCGGGAACAGGTCTGGTCCTTCTCCATGGGGTGGCCTTTGGGGTGGCCCTGTACCTTCGTATTTACTTAAAACAATGGGCAAATGTGTTGGAAGCTCGACGGATTATGGCAAAGCAACAGGAAAAGATGATAGAAGAGGTCCGCCAAGCGGGGAAACGGAAACTTGAATCCTTTAGTCACGATATTCGATCTCCTATCACGTCGATTATGGGGGTCCAAGCTCTGCTGGCCACCACCGAGTTAAGCGAAGAACAACGGGGGTACATGGACATCCTCGCGAAATCGAATCGAATATTATTAGACATGGTCCAGGGAATACTGGAACCGCCTACGGAATCCGAAACACAGCAGGCAACGGGGGATGAAATTAAGAAGATCCTAGATAGTACGATCCATTCATACCAAGCCTTGGCGGAAACCAAGGGAGTTTTTATACAAACCAGGGTAGCTAAGGATATCCCCCCCTTGCCACTTTCCAAATCCCATACCATTCGAATAGTGGGAAACCTGGTCGACAACGCCCTTAAATACACCGACGCGGGGTACATCTATATTCAGGTAGTAAAACAGAGTACCCAGGGGATTGATAGGGTAGTGCTTTCGGTACAGGACACGGGTCGGGGGATGACCCCTGAACGGATACAGGAAGTACTCTCGGGGAATCTTAGGCCCGATACGGAATTTTCCAGTTCCCGGGGTTTGGGACTCGCGGGAGTCCGTAGCTTGGTGGAAGAGCGGGGGGGATCGTTGGAAATAGAGAGCGAACCCGCTCGGGGTACAAAAATAACGATTCGTTTTTAATGTTCCCCGATACGGGTACATTTATCGGAACCGGGACCGTTCAGCCCATAAACCCAGGGCAGGGTTGGGGACAAAGAATATTTTTTCCCCATCACCCATGGTGTTCCACCCGGTAGAAAGTTTCTGAGGATTGTAACGTTCAAGAGCCCCCCGTAGATCACCCCACTGATATCCCACCGATTCTATCTCTTCCCGGGATACTCCGGGACCTGGACAATAGCGGATCGTGAACCGCCCTTCGCTGGAACCGTGGATTAAATGCGCCGCGGCGCTCAGGCCCCCCGCCAACTCGGGATCCTGGGAGACCCGTTCCCGGATCACCGCCGAAGGCCGGTAGCCGTGACGGCGGATCAGGGCGTCGATACCCCGATCCTCCCCAAAACGTTCCAAAGCGGGGGCCAGAATAAGCAGTTCCCCCCCGTCGGCCATGGCCATCCTGGTCCGATACACCGCCTTATTCCCCAACCAGGTGGTTCTAAATTCTGAGGGGTCCAAATACACCACCGCCTTTTGGATAGGCTCATCCAGGATATCCACGTTTACCCGTTGGGCTAAAGAAGCGGCCTGTTCAAAACAATCCCGCCCAAAGCCAACAAAGAGTCCCCGGACCGCCAAGGATCCTCGGGGTGTACCGGTTATCGCGGATTCGGTTTCGCTTCGGGCGCTGACCACCGTTAACACATACAGAATAGGCGGAAGCGAAGAGCCAAAACGGTGGTATCCTTCGTCCAGTAGTGCTCGGACTGGGGTATCGATCCGGCCCATCATCCGTTCCATACCGTACGCCGCCCCAGCGAAGTGACTTTTATCGATCCCTTCTTTTCCACCGGTTCCCACAAAGATATTTTTTAAATGATTCGCCATGCCGATAACTTCGTGGGGAACCACCTGACCCAGGGATACGATGAGCGAGAAGCCCCCCTCCACCAGGGTTCGGTTTACCTGAACCGGAAAATCGTAGTTGACGGCCCCCTCGGTTACCCGTTCCACCCATGGAGATCCTATCCTGCCCAGTTCCACCACATCGTTTCGCCAATCGTGGATTCTAAATCGATCTAAGGGCGTCTTCGGAAACATGTGCTGTAGTTCCGCATCCGTCATGGGGACGTGGGTCCCCAGGGCGGGGAGAACGATTCCCAGACGATCGCCCTCGTCCCGGGTCATCAATTCCCGGGCTACAATATCCGTTAAAAAGCCCGCTCGAGAATGGAACCGGGTCCCATCGGGGGGCAACAATGCCGCAGGCCCCTTCCCCGAGACCTCGTCCAAGGCCTGCGAAATGGCTTGGGAAACGAGCCTATCCAGCTCCTCGTCCGATAAATCCGCGTCCACCCCACCCTGGGCTACGTAGGTCATTGAACTTCATCCTCTTCGATATCCACCTTTTTAACCCCCAAGGCGGTTCGAAAAACATCACTATTGACCATAAGGATAGGCTGATGGGTCGCCTCCAGGGTATCGCGCCAAAGACTCCCCTCGGGGTCTACCTTACTCCGAACCGAAACAGCAACCTTAGTTGGTAAATGTACAAATTCGTTGTTCACCAGGCCAATGATGACCTTCGTCTTACCCGCCATGGCCGCGTGAACCGCCGCGTTACCCAGCCGTTCGCAATAGATAGAATCCACCGGTACGGCGGGGGACGACCGGATTATATAGCTGGGGTCGATGTACTTTAAATTAATTTCTACCTTCTTAGCATCAAAGTAGGCTTGAATTTTATCCCGCAGGTAGAGCCCCACATCCACCATTTTGACATTCCCCGACGCGTCGGTTTTGGTCTCCTTTATCAATTGATCCTGCAGGGCCCCCTCGGCAATCACGATGACCGTGTGGTTCCTGGTCTTTAACCGCTTTTCCAAGTGGGCTAAAAGCCCGTTCGGACCATCGATATCAAAGGGAACCTCAGG
Organism: uncultured Treponema sp.; assembly: GCA_964425215.1. Classification (GTDB taxonomy): domain Bacteria; phylum Spirochaetota; class Spirochaetia; order Treponematales; family Breznakiellaceae; genus CAYRLW01. The sequence goes on along the minus strand of CAYRLW010000003.1, from coordinate 96,005 downwards.
AATCAGCACAAAATTGACCTCGTGGCTAGCCAAGGCGGTGTGGGCCGCTATAAAACCCGACTCTCGACCCATCAATTTGACCAACCCAATACCGTTAATTTGGGAATGGGCCTCCATGTGGGCCGCCGTTACCGCCTCTACCGCCTTTGTGACCGCCGTATCAAAGCCAAAAGACTTTTGAATAAAAGAAAAATCGTTGTCCACGGTCTTGGGGATACCCACCATGGCGATTTTAAGGCCCCGCTTGGTAATTTCATTGGCAATATCCAAGGAACCTCGCTGGGTTCCATCACCACCGATGGTAAAAAGCATGTTCAAGTTAAGCCGTTCCATCGCGTCCACAATGTCCGAAACCTGCTTTCCCCCGCCCCGGGCCGTCCCTAAAATAGTACCCCCAATTTTGTGGATATCGTCCACAATTTCCGGATCCAGCGGTTTAATACTAAAGTTATACTCCGGCAGGAACCCCTTATACCCATACTGGATCCCCGAAATCCGCCGCACCCCGTATCGATACCACAGACTCCGAACGATAGCTCGAATCACGTCGTTTAACCCGGGACAAAGACCGCCGCAGGTAACGATACCCGCATGCACATGCTGAGGTAAAAAATAAATTTTTTCCCGAGGCCCAGCTTTTTCAAAAACCTGGCTTCGCTTCAACGAAGGTTGAGCTCCCACGGCCACATCGGTTTTATACCGTACATATTCATCATCGTTCACATAATTGGCCATAAAATCGCCAGAAATTTTGGAAAGATTGATTGGTGATTCAATCGTCCTGGGGCCCAAGTCCTCGATGGTAAAGTCGTAGGAATCGCTCATGGGTGTGCCTCCTCTATGATCTAGGAGCAGTATACTCTCCTCCTGTAGGCTTTTCAATGAGGATACTTCACCGATAGGGCACCTCTAATAACTCGGTTAGTTATTAGAGGTGCCTGGGCAAATCCTTATAGGATTTGCATTTTTTATCTGTAGACCTCTAAAAGCTGAAGTTTTTAGAGGTCCCCGGTAGTTTACTCAACCTTCGTTGAAGTACTTAAGGTTAACGATAACGCTTGTCATAATAAGATCAAGGCCCTATAATTAGGCCATGAAATACCGACATTTTCCCAAAATTCCCAATCTTTCTATTTCGGCCCTAGGGCTCGGCATGATGCGTCTTCCAACCATAGGGGGAGACCCATCCCGTATCGATGAAGCGGCCGCAGAAGCTACTTTTTTAGCGGCTTTGGAAGGGGGAGTCAATTACGTTGACACCGCGTACCCCTACCATAACGGTCAAAGCGAGCTTTTTACTGGTAAGATAATCGAGAAACACGGGAAGAGGGATTCTCTCTACCTGGCTACCAAATGTCCTGTCTGGCTTGTTCAAGGAGAAGGGGATTGGGATCGGCTTTTAAACGAGCAGTTAAAAAAATTAAGAACCGATCATATTGATTTTTACCTGCTCCATGCTTTAAACGATGAACGGTGGGATACGATCCGTACGTATCACGGGATCGAAGCCATGGAACGGGCCAAGAAGGACGGCAGAATCCGGCATCTAGGTTTTTCGTTCCATGCCCCACTTCCGGCGTTTAAACGGATCATCGACGGGTACCCGCAGTGGGAGTTCTGTCAGGTTCAGTACAATTACTTGGACACGGAGTATCAGGCAGGGCTTGAAGGTATTCGGTACGCGGCGGAACGGAATATTGGCGTTATTGTAATGGAAGGGCTCCGGGGTGGAGCCCTCGCCAAGGTTCCTCCTCCGGTGGAAGAAATTTTTAACCGAACTTCATTTAGGCGATCTCCCGTCGAGTGGGCCCTCCGATTTGTGTTAGACCGACCAGAAACGGTGACCGTGCTCTCGGGAATGGGAGCGGTGGAACAGGTTAAAGAAAACGTCCGAATAGCCGACGAAGCCGACGCGAATTCCTTGGGATTGGAAGAAAAAAAGGCCTTTGACTCTGCGGCCGCGTTTTTCCGAAAAAAAATGCCCGTACCCTGTACGGCCTGCGGGTACTGTACTCCCTGTCCGAACGGAGTCGCCATTCCAGAGGTGTTTTCTATCTATAACTCCGCCGTGGCTTTTAACACTAAACACGATTTTGGATGGTATAAGAAGGGATACGTGGCCGAACATAAGGGGGGCGATGCGTGTGTTGCTTGTGGGGAATGTTTACCCAAATGTCCCCAAGGGATCGATATTATAAACTCATTAGCTGAAGCCCATCGATATTTGACCGCGTAGCCTAAAAATACTTCAACGAAGCCTGAGCAACGAAATTAAGGGCCCATAGGTATGGTGTTTCAAAAGATATTCGCTATACCCACGGTGCAAAAAATCGTATTTGCTCAAGCTTCGTTGAACTACATTTGACCCATAAAGGATATATTAGTATACTTACCAATATGTTGGTAAACACCCCTTCCTCCGAGGCGAGGGAACGGCTTTTGGACGCGGCGGAGGAATTATTCGCCCAAAAGGGATACGCCGCTACGACGTTGCGGGATATTTCCTCTACCTTGGGGCTTACCCACGCGTCATTGTACTACCATTTTCCCGGGGGCAAGGAGGAACTCTTTGTTACCGTTACCCGTCGGAATATTTGCCGCCACGGAGAGGGGTTAGCTGAAGCGATTCGTGGGGGTGAACCTTCCCTTAAAAGAAAGCTCCAGGGGGCCGCCCGGTGGCTTCTTGCCCACGCACCCATGGACCTAATTCGACTTTCCCACTCGGATATTCCCGCCCTTCAATCTTCTTCCGCCACCGAACTTATGAACCTGGTGTACCAGGAGATGATACTTCGTCTGCAAAAAGAATTGGCCAGTGCCAAAGAAGGGGGGAATATTCGTGCCGATAGCGATCCGGGGCTATTGGCGGGGGCGTTTATCGGTCTTATCGAAAGCCTCCATTCAATCCCCGAATTCGCCGCCCGTCGCGGCAGAATCGCCATGGCGGACGAACTGATAGAAATTCTACTCAAGGGACTTGAGTATAAAGAAGGAGCATAGAATGAACGTTGTGGAATTGGAAAACGTCAAAAAGTATTATCAACTGGGGCAAACCCGGGTAGAAGCCCTGCGGGGGGTTTCCCTTTCTATTGAGCAGGGGGAATTCCTGACCATCGCAGGCCCTTCTGGTTCGGGAAAGACGACGATGCTAAATATGTTCGGTTGTATCGATATTCCCACCGAGGGAACCGTTCGTATTGCCGGTACGGAAACGGAAAAGATGACCGACAAGGAGTTAACCCGCTATAGAAGGACAAAAATAGGGTTTATCTTTCAATCTTTTAACCTTATCCCGGTTCTAAACGTTTATGAAAACATCGAATTCCCCCTGTTGCTTCAAAAGCATCTTTCCAAGGAAGAACGGCACGAACGGGTTATGCAAGCGATTTTGGAAGTGGGTTTGGAAAATCGAATTAAAAATAAAAGCGCCGAGCTCTCGGGAGGTCAGAGACAGCGGGTTGCTATCGCCCGGGCCCTGGTAGGCCGGCCGTTAATCGTTCTGGCGGATGAACCGACGGCGAACCTGGATTCGGAGACGGGTAAACGGATTATCGAATTGATGCGTACTATCAACGAAAACGATAAGACCACCTTTATATTTTCTACCCACGATGCCCACATTATGAAGGCGGCAAAACGGGTGGTCCATATTTTGGACGGCCAAATCGTGGACCAGTCGTCGACGGTGGAGGTATAAGCCCATGCTCACGCTAAAATTAGCCCTGAGGACCCTTCTTCGCCGAAAGGCCCGGATGGCTTTAATCGGGGTGTTGGTACTTTTTGGAACCTTTTTAGTAATTTTTGGGAGTACCTTTTCCCAATCCGCGGCAAAGGCTTCTAAGGATTCCATTATCCATAATTTTACGGGCGATTTTATCGTCTATTCCCAACGATCGAAGGACCTTCCGTCTCCCTTTGCGTTTAACACGCCCCTACCCATTATAAAGAATCCGGAAAAATTAGGGGCCGCTTTAAAAGCCATCCCGGAAGTAGAAGCCTACGCGTTTTACGCCCAAAATTACGGTATTGTCCAGGTAGATAGGGACGGGAAAAAGATAGAGTTGCCCTTTATCTTTTACGCGGTCCAGCCGGAACCCTATCGGTCGGTTTTTTCAAATATAAAGATAAAGGAAGGGAGTTATTTCGGCCTGGATACCGGTTCGTCAACGAATCAGGGGATTTTGATTAGTACCTATCAAAACGAACAGTACCAAAAAAATTACGGTGTTACCCTGCAACCTGGAGAATCGGTTACCCTTTTAGGTATTACCGAGGGGGGGGTGAATACGGTTCGATCTACCATGTTGGGGATCTTTGAACCCCTGCATTACAAAAGCGTTTTTGATTATATCAATTTTATGGACTCCACGACCTATTCGAACCTCTACAACTATACGGGGGTTCAGGGCTTACCCTCGGGTTTCAACGCGGCTTTATCGGCGACGAGCGGCGACGAAGCGTCCATCTTTCAATTGGCTAACGACTCAGCGGTGGGGAATATCGATTTATCGACCCTGAAGACCCAGGCCCTTTCGGGATTTACCATGGTGGCGGTTAAGTTAAAGGACCATTCCCACGTGGAAGGGGTCATGCGGGATCTGGAAAACATGAAGGATCTGGAAATCAAGGTGGCCCCCTGGGATGTGGCGTCGGGCTTCTACGCCCAAATATCCCGGGCGCTCCAACTCTTTATCTTTATCGCCACAGCCTTGATATTCCTGGTGGTTATTATGATTTTTATGAACACCCTGATTATCAACGTGGTAGAGCGGACCTCCGAAATTGGGACCATGCGGGCCATGGGGGCGGAAAAATCCTTTATCCGTCAGATGTTTTTGTTGGAGACCCTGATTTTAAACCTTTCGGCAGCCCTGGTAGCCATGGTTCTTACCTTTATTTTATTCCTCACCCAGGGACAGCGGGGTATCCCTCTGCCGGAAACCGTATCCCAATTTCTAATTGGCGGGGGGAACTTACCCCTAAGTCTCAGCGCCGGACCGTTTGTTCTGGCCCTGGTGATCGTATTTATAGTTAGTGTTTTGGCCACCGTATATCCTGTACGGGTGGCCACATCTATCACCCCGCTCAAAGCGATGAGCGACCGTTAGGAAGTCTACCATGGGACATTTTATTGTTTTAGCCTTCAAAAACGTGTTTCGTCAGAAAAAGAGAAGTTTTACCCTGGGGGTAAACTACGCGGTGGTTGCTTTTATTTTGGTCCTTTTATTAGCCTTTTCCCGGGGGGCTTCGGTGAACATAGCCGACAGCCTGGTCAAAGCTACCGCGGGACATATAACCATCACGGGCCAATTCGCCAAGGGGGGCAAAATTTACAACGGCCTTTCCCGAACGCCGGACATCGTTTCTGCGGTTACCGAAACCTACGGGGATGCCACGGTGCTGGTCCGCTATCTGGTCCGATCGACCCTCTATTTTAACGGGCTTTCTAAGCGTCTTTCCTTTACGGGGATCGATACGGAAAAGGACCTCACCTTTCAAGATCAGGCGGTTTTTGGAAATCCCTCCACCGATGGTTCCTGGGCCGGTTTTACCCAGGACCCCAATGGAGTACTCCTGCCCCAGGAAACGGCGAATTATTTTGGCATAAAATTGGGGGATCAGGTGGTTCTTTCGACCCGAACCCGCTTTGGGGCCTTTAACACGGGGATTTTAACCGTCCGGGGGATCTATACCACGGACAATTACTTTGCCCGGGATTTGGTCTTAACCCATTTTGAATTTTTAAGGAACCTGGATTTAGCCGATCCCACCGCTTCGACGGCGGTGTACGTGTATTTTCCCCGGGTGGAAAACCTTTCGGCAAAACGGGACAATATTGACCGCTCTCTTAAAGCAAAGGGGTTTGAGGTTTCAGTCCCCGCCTCGGATACCGAGGCCATAGCGGCTGTCTCGGCGGCTAGTCCCAAGTACGAGACCGACAAAGAGGGCCGGGATCGGGTGATGTTGAAGGTGGCGACCCTGGACGAGGTGTTGGGCCTTGTACGGACAATTTTAGCCGCCGTAAACGCCGTGGGGGCCCTTATCTCCCTGGTGATGCTCTTTATTATCGCCGTCTCGATTTTTATCAACCTTAAAATGAACATCAACGAACGGCTTATGGAGATTGGGACCATGCGGGCCCTGGGTGTGGAGGGTTGGCGGGTTACGGTTCTTTTTATCTTTGAAAGCGTATCCCTGGCTCTGGTGTTTTCTATTATTGGAGGATTGCTGGCTGTGGGAACCTCGGCGCTCCTTCGCTTAGGCCCCGCCTTTCCCCCGGGAGGTAACTTGGGAATCTTTTTACAAAAGGGGCATCTGGTGTTACTGCCTACCGTTGGATCTTTTACCGCCGTTATACTGGTTATCGCCCTTTTCGCTGCCCTGTTTTCTTTCTTTCCCGCCCGGAAGGGGGGCGCGATTCCCCCCGTGGCGGCGCTAACTAAAACGTTTTAAGGGAGGTTTTTATGCGGGTTATCGTTTCAAAAGTAACATTAACCGTAGTTTTGAGTATATCATTTATCGTCGGTGTTCTGTTCCCCCTGGAAGCTCAGCAAAGTACCGTCACAACCAGCGATCCGGGAGCCGTGAAAATTGTCCGCGCTTACGAAGATAAGCTGAACCTGGTGGGCTTCGATATCACTAACACGTTCACCCTGATCCAGAAAAAGAGCGGCGAAGCGGATCGGGTGCTCCAGATAAAAATATACCGCCGGGACTCGGCGGATACCTTTACGCTTATTTTCCAATATCCCAACAGCGAAAAGGGCAAGGGGTACTACCGCAATAAGGACGATCTATTCCTCTATTTGCCCTCAACCAGGGAATTCGTGTACCGAAACAGAAAGGATGATGTGGGATCCACGGACGTTCGTACCGACCTATTTGGAAAAGCTTCCGCGGAAACCCAATACTACCTTACCTTGGCCGGAACGGCCACGGTGGCCAAGTGGGAATGCGATGTGGTCCGTTACGACGCCAAGCAATTGGACGTATCCTATCCTATTCAGAAGTGGTACATCCGCCGTACCGACGGTCTCCCGGTAAAGGTGGAAAATTTCAGCGCTTCGGGAACCTTACTGCGAACGACCTACTACGTGGATTATCAACAGGTTGCGCCGAATAAGTATATTTTTACCAAACTGTTGGGGGTGGACGCCCTGGAAAAGGGTCAGCAGACCTTTTTGACCAACGAGGGCATATCCACGGCTAAAATACCCAATTACGTTTTCTCCAAGGCTTTCTTGGAAGAACAGTCCCGGTAACAAAGGAAAGGGTGTATAGATGAAGTATCCAGTGTTTGTAACCCTCGGCCTTTTGGCCTTTCTTTTTCCCCTGAGCGCTCAAAGTTCCGGCGCCCCAAACAGTCAAAACGCCCCAAGCAGTCAAAATTCCGCCGACTTTGAATCCTCCCTTTTTGCCAATAGTAGCGACGGGGCCGCCCCTGGCACGAGTTCTACCGGCGTTACGAATTCTTCCGCCGAGGGGTCCACGGTAATACCCGCCCCGACCGGGGGGGATCAGAACGGCTTCCCCAGTTTTAAGCCCGGAGAAATCGCGAAGACCGATTACCTGGTGGGAGGTTCGGCGGTGGTCTCCGGATCCACCACGGTCCAAACCCAATCGGCAGGATACGTGGCCCTTTCGGATATCCAGGGCAAACTTTTTGCTAAGGTTACGGTCCCCGATTACGGTTCCCTGTTTATATCATACGTAGCCGCCCAACCCCTGTTCCGGGGAGCGTCCGGGACCGGCCTTCCTTCCCCTATTTCCTTGGGGGGTACAGGGTATCCGAATGCCTACGCGGTCCAGTACGGCCTTTCAGAAATTCACTACAGCTTTGATATCGCCAAGGTTCTGTTCATCCGTTTGGGAAACCAATTGATATCCTGGGGACCCTCGCAAATTTGGACCCCTGTGGACTTTATAAACCTCCAAAAAACCGACGCCTTCGCCGCCCTGGATACCCGGATCGGCAAACCGGGTCTCCGGCTCCACCTGCCCTTTACCGGGGGGAACCTGTTCACCTTTGCGGATTTTTCCAACCTGGCGCCTAACGGTCAATACACCTACGATGATCCGGTAAACAAGATAAACCTGGGGGGACGTGTGGATTTTACCGCCGGAGATTTTGAGTTTGGACTAACGGGCTACGGGGGCGCCCAGGCCCAGACCCGGGGGGGTGTGGATTTTTCCGGCCGAATCTGGGGTACCACCGTGTACGGGGAACTTGCGCTTTCCCCCGAATATTCATCCTATCCATCCTACATCCAAACATCCATGGGCTTCTCTAAAACCCTTGACGAACTGAAACGATGGACCCTCTCGGCGGAGGCCTTCTATAACTCCAAAGGAGATCCCCAGACATACCTATACGGGGGCCGATACTACGCTTATATGGCCCTAAAGGCCGACGAACTTTTCTCCCCGTACCTGTCCTCCACCGTATCGGCACTATCAAACTTGGACGATCAATCGTACCAAATTAAACTGGCCGAATCCTTCTCCTTTCCCCAGGCGGTACCCTTTACCGCCGAATTGTCCTACTCCGGCGGAGGCACGAATACCGAATTGACCCAATACACGGGAGCGGGCGCCATAAGTCTGCGACTCTATACGGTCATTTCGTTTTAATTTGGAATGGAGGATCTAATGGTACGGGATTACCGATTGGCGAACCACCAAAGAGGGAAATAATTCGACCTTTCGGTAATCCTCTCCCCGGATTATTTCTAAAAGCAATTCCATCGCCAATCGGCCAATTTCCAGTTTTGGAATATGGATCGTGGTCAATGGGGGAAAGGTTGTTTCCGATAGAAATAGATTGTCGCATCCTACCACGGATATATCTTCGGGAACACGGAGACCCTCTTCCCGAATAGCCTTCATAGCCCCTATAGCCATTAGATCGTTAAGGGCGAAAAGAACGGAAAATGTACGCTTCTTTTTTAAAAATTTCTTCGTATCCCGATACCCGTCTTCGGGTAGGGTCGTAAAAGGGGGAGACCCGGGAATGAGCAAAGATGTATCCTTGTCAAAGCCCAATTCGTGAACACAGCGGACATACTCATCCTTTCTAGCTTCTCTAATTTCCGAAGGGTTACCGCTTAAAAAAGCAACTCTCCGATGACCTAAACTTTTAAGGTAGGTAAATAGTTCGGTCATTACCTGGGTATAATTGACCGAGATTCGGGAACAGGGTATGGTCGAGCACGTTTCCAAAGCGTAAGAAGAACCTTCCCCAACCACAAAACGAACTCCATGGTTACGCATGTGTTCAAACTGTTCCTTAGTAAAGCGAAATCCGGAATCGGTTAAAAAAATGCCATCCATTTGGCGTTCGATAATATGGGAGATGTATCGATCCGCGGGACCTTCCGCGGTGATAAGGGAAACAATATATCCGTTTTTTCGGGCCACCTCTTCCATACCCTCGGCTACGCTCCCATGGTAGGGATTCGTAAGGCTGGGAACCAGAATTCCTACCTGTTCGGTCCGACGGGACGCGAGAGCTCTGGCCGCACGGTTGGGAAAATAGTTTAAATCTTTAATTGCCCGCTCTACCCGTTCAATGAGGTCGGGGCTGACAAACTTAGAATTATTAATAACATTCGAAACCGTTGCCGGCGATACACCGGCGAGTTTGGCCACATCTTCTCGGGTGGTCATTCAGATCCTTCCTGAAGGACCGCAAAGCCCCAGGCCTTAAGGTGAATCGAATCCTCCGATCGATCCCCCAATAGTAGTTTATTGGCTGATAATGCAACGGGAATTTTCAAATGTATCGATCGATCGGTGAAATTCATAACAAAACGGTAAACCGTCTCCCTTTGGATCCTCTGGGTCACAGAAAGGCCCTCTGGAAGTGGTTCGGGCCAAGCCTGGGTGGGAAGACAATCTAAAATAATTTTTTCGTAAAACTCGTCAAGGAACAATTCTTCGTTCCTCGAAGCTATATAATACGCTTTTCCCGCTCCGTAACGATTCATCGTCACCGCGCTCATGCCTGAAAAAATGTCCGAATCAAAGGTCGCCAATTCCTCTGCCCCTTCTGTATGGATACCTTCCCATAAAAGTCGTGCTTTAAAAATACCCCGGAGACCTAGGGAATTTCCACCCTTCATGGTAAAGGTCCTTGTTTCTCCTGGGTAAAGGGCGTCAATTTCCTCAGCCCAAATCCCCAAGACTTTTTTTAAAGGACCGGGGAACCCGCCTAAATAACAAAGGTCGTTTTCGTCTACGATTCCAGTCCAATAGGTCGTGACAAACGTTCCGCCGTTGCTGACAAAATTTTCAATTTTTTTCGCTGTTTCGCTTCGAACCATATAGAGCATGGGCGCGATCAGGATTTTATACGGTGATAGATCCGCTCTTCTATCGACCATATCAACGGAAATTCCCCGCCGCCAAAATTGGTAATAATGGGCAAAACAATCATCCCTATATTCTTTGTGACTATCGTTCCGTGGGCCCTTAGCGTCATCCAAAGCCCAACGATTTTCCCAATCGAAATAAATAGCCACGTCCGACTTCACAACTGACCCTACCACCCCATCCAATTGGGCTAATTGGGTTCCCAGGGCTTTAACTTCTTGAAAAACCCGGGTATTTTCGTGGCCCGCATGGTCCACCACCGCCCCATGGAATTTTTCAAAACCGCCTCTGCTTTTACGCCATTGAAAATATTGCACACTGTCCGAGCCATGGGCTACGGCTTGCAGTGACGAGAGGGCGTGCATGCCCGGACGTTTTAATTTTCCAACCGGTTGCCAATTGGTAGCGCTGGGTGTACTTTCCATAAGCAAAAAAGGTCGCCTTTTAAGAGAACGGGTAAGGTCATGGGTAAAGGCGACATGGGACGCTAAACGCCAGTCCTTTCCCTCCGTATCCCAATCGCACCAGGGACAGGAAACGGGGCCTACACCATGCCACGAAGGGTAGCTATCCCAACTAACAAGATTCAGCGGCTCCGACAATTCCCAATAATCTAATCCCTCAAAGGTTCCCATCAAATTGGTAGTCACCGGAATATGGGGCGCCTTTTCCCGGACGGTTCTGATTTCGAACTTCATAAAATCGAGGGTACTCTGGGTCGTAAAGCGCTTCCAATCCAAATTAAGACCATGTACCATCGACTCGCCCAGGGGCGACGGGGGTTCTATTTCATCCCAATCCGAATATCCATGGCTCCAAAAACTGGTCCACCACGCATGGTTTAGGGTCTTTAAATCCCCATACTTATTTTGAAGCCACGTTCTAAACCCGTTAGCACAGAGGGGACAGTAGCAGGCCCCTGAATACTCGTTCGAAAGATGCCAAAGAATAACCGCAGGGTGTTTTCCGTACCGTTCAGCTAACCGGCCATTGATCCCGGCGACCTTTTCTCTATAGATCGGCGATGAGGGACAATGGTTATGCCGTTCCCCAAAATGCCGCCGTTGACCGTCGGCTGTTACTCGGAGCACTTCGGGATATTTTTTAGCCATCCATGGAGGCCGGGCTCCCGACGGGGTAGCAAGAATCGTTGAAATTCCTTCAGCATACAATGAATCGATAATCCCATCCAACCATTCAAAATGATACTCCCCTTCCCGACTTTCCAACGTGGACCAGGCAAAAATACCCAAACTCATGGCATTGCAACCCGCCAGTTTCATCAGACGGATGTCCTCTTTTAAGATATCTGGGCGATCCAACCATTGGTCGGGATTATAGTCTCCTCCATGGATTATTTTCATTTATTTTACCGAACCTAAAAGTCCTGCCACAAACTGCCTTTGCATCGCAAGAAATAACGCTAAAATTGGAAACGTAGATATGCAAACGACAATCATCAACGCACCGTATTCTATGGTATACGCCCGCATCATGGATGACATGGCAATAGGCAACGTTTTCTTAGCATCGCTCAGAATAGTCATCAAAGGCCAAAGATAGGCATTCCATTGGGCTAAAAAGATATAAATACTAGCGGAAGCGAAGGTAGCCTTCATCGAGGGGACGACGATACGCAAAAATATCCCCAATTCTCCCGCCCCATCAACCCGAGCGGCTTCCATAATTTCTGTCGGGAACATTTTAAAGTTTTGGCGGAGAAAAAATACAATAAATACCGACATAACCGAGGGGATAATAATTGCGGCGTGGGTATCCAACAGTTTAAAAAACGCGAATTGTCGAAACAGTGGAATCACGATAGCCATTTGAGGAATAATCATGGACACCAAAAGGATATTAAATATTTGATCCCTGATTTTCGATTTATATTTTTCAAACCCAAATGCCGCGAGAGAGTTGACCGCGAGACCAAAAACAACGGTAGAGACGGCAATTATTGTGGAATTGAGAAAAAATGTAAAAACCGTGTAGGTTTTATTTACCTTTTCCCAGTTAAGAACAAATTCTTTTCCTGGAATGAGTACACCCCGTACTACATCGTTGGGATTTAACGTCATTCCAACAATCATCCAGAAAAAGGGAAATATGCTGATAAAAGCTCCAATGACAAGTATACAATTAATAAGAATGGAAGACAGGGAAGTTTTTCTAACGACGCTCATTATCTTTCCCTCCCATAAGCCTGATCTGGATGAACGCTAAAACAGCAGCGATTAGGACCATAACGTAGGAAAGAGCCGCCGCGTACCCCGTATCCGAATTGAGAACAAAGGCCTGCCGATAAATGTAGAGAGCCACGGTCATGGTCGCGTTTGACGGCCCCCCTTCCCAGGTTAGAATATTGGGTTCATCAAATAATTGCATGGTTCCGTTGGTAGACGTAACCGCAGAAAAAAGAATAACCGGTAACAACAGGGGAAGGGTAATGAGGAAAAATTGCCGCATACGACTTGCCCCATCGACTTCCGCGGCTTCGTAAATTTCCGTATCGATATTTTGCAATCCCACTAAAAAGAAAACCATATTATATCCGGTCCACCGCCAGGTCAAAGCCATAATGATAGTTATCTTTGCCCAAAAACCATTATTAAGCCACCCAATGGGCTCCATAATAATATGGAGATCCTTTAAAAAATTATTCAGCATTCCGTTGGTTTGTAGTAAAATACGGAATAGAACCGAATAGGCGACTAGAGAAGTAACACAGGGAAGAAAATAAACAACCCTAAAAAAACCTCGAAAGCGTTTAATTCCCTGATTTAGGATAACCGCCAATATAAGAGCCAACATGATCATGAGCGGAATTTGTACGGCCATAAAAAGAAAGTTATGACCCAGGGCTTCCCAGAATATTTTATCTCCGCTCATACGGACGAAATTACCAAGCCCTACAAATTGTTTGCTAAAACCTCTCCATTTCTGAGTTACTAAGACCAATGAAGAAAGAATAGGATACAGCATAAACGCGCAATACATAATCAAGGCTGGAATGATATACATCCAACCCACCCTATTAAGATATCGATGGAAGCGGCCCTTATTTTCCACCATGAACTCCTTGGAAAAAAATTAAAGGTTACATGAACGCGAGGTCGACAAACGCGCAACCCTTACCTTATCGCCCAACCCTTAGGTCGAAGAAAAAAACCCCCGCTCCCCCTCATGGGAGGCGGGGGCACAGCTAATTACCCTTTATTGACCCGTAATTTGTTTATATTCCGCCGCCGCGGCCGCCGCTACCGCATCGGGGGTCTTTAACTCTCCTGCGAACATTTTATTCAGCGCGTTCCGGACCGTATCCCGCATGGCCACATAGTTTGGCGTATACATCAGGTTGGGAACCTTGGCCATCCAATCGGAAAAATCTTTATATACCGGTTGGTTCTTATAGAAGAATTCATCTGGAGCGGTATAGTTGGAGCCGCTTCGGCTGGGGAGGAAGGTCCCCATGGCGCCGGCACCCTTGAGGATCGTGTTATAGAATTCCAACGCCGCCGGATCTTCGCTGGCCCAGGTCTTTTTCAGGAAATCCACCGCCGCCGCTTTATTTGGCGATTTTGCAAAAACGTACCAACTGGAACCGCCGTTGTTTGACGCGTTTTGGGCTCCGGGAACCCCTTCCACCAGCGGGGTGGGAATTACCATCCATTTGCCCGCGTTTTCCGGTTTCGACTTAAGGGTACCGATGATCCATATGGCGCTAAGGAAACCAGCCGTATCGCCGTTATTAAACGCCGCGATCCAATTGTTCCAGCCCTCGGTCATGTACAACAGACCCTTATCATTGAGGGTTTTCAGATAGGCAATAGACTTCAACATCGCCGGTGAGGTAAAGTCCACCGATCCATCGGGTTTGAAAAATTGACTTCCCGTAGATTGTACCATAATGCGGAGGAAGTCAAAACTGGTGGAATCGTAGGCGATAAACGGCTTTCCAGTTTTCGCCTTAATCTTCTCCCCAAGCGTGATAAGGTCAGACCACGTCAGATTCTTCTGGTAATCGTCCGGATTCAAACCCGCAGCTTTGACCATATCGGAACGGAGGTAGAACCCCGTGCTCCCCGTATCAAAGGGAATACCGTAAATTTTATCGCCCTCTGACATGGGACCCAGTTTGTATTGGGCAAATTTACTGTAATCCACCCCTTCAGCTTTAAGGTCCACAAACGCGCCGGGGTAATTTTTAATGAATTTTTCTATGATGTAATCCTGGAACAACGCGATATCCGGCAGTCCAGCCCCACCCGCTTGTAAACCCGCTTCGATTTTACCTTCGATATTTTCTGGAATATCGACAATATCAATGGTGACGTTAGGATTGATTTTTTTGTACACCTCGGCCGCTTGTTTCATCGAATAACCGTTAAAATTCGGATCCCAGCACCACACGGTTACTTTCGCTGGTCCTGTGGCCGCCGGAGCCTTGGCTTCCGTTTTGCCGGAACAGGACAACATGATTGCCGTGGTAATTACGGCTAACGAGATAAGAACGATCTTTTTCATCCATCCCTCCAGATTTCGGTTCCGAAACCGTATAAAACGGCGACATCGGACTCCGAACAATGAAATAACCGCGCAGTAACGCGCGTTACTAGCTTTATGGTATCATCCTATTTTTAAATTTGTCAAATAAAAAATTTGATTTTTTATTTGAGGTTTTTGCAAAAGTACCAGACTTTTGAAAAAACCTCATTTTCCTTGACAATTCCCATTTTACCGGTTCAAGATTAATCCTTCGGGGACCGGTTATTTTGCTGTTTTTTTTGGTTCCCCGATTGTTAACGACGGAGGTTCCCCATGGTGGCCTACTTGATTATGACCCTGTTTTACGTGCTATTCCCCGCCTTGGTTATTTGGCTTTGCATGCGGTTTCCCCTGGCGAACAAAATCGGGGTGGTACTCCTCTGTTACATTGGGGGGATGCTCTTTGGGAATTTGGGTATCGTACCCCGGGGTGCCGAGGGGTTCCAGAACACGTTTACGGAGGTTCTTATCGCCCTGGGGATATCATTGCTTCTATTTACCATCGATATCCGGGAATGGAAGTTGACCGCGGGAAAGGCGATCCTTTCCTTTGGTTTGGCTACCGTATCGATTATCGCGGTGGCTTTTGTAGGGACCCGGCTGTTTTCTTCCGTACTGCCGGAAGCTTGGAAGTTCGCGGGTATGGCGATAGGACTGTACACGGGGGGGACGCCGAATTTGGCGGCGATTAAAACGGCCTTGAACGTGGAAAACGATTCCTTCATTCTAATGCATACCTACGATACGGTTTTTAGCCTGATCTATATTGTTTTTTGCGCCTCCGTGGCCCAACGGTTTTTTGGCCTCTTTTTGCGTCCGTTCCAGGTGCCCACGACGATACGGGGGAGCGGAACCCAGCGGGATACCGAGGGGATTGTCAATTACTCGGGGATTTTTAAGGGCCGGATCCTGGGGGGTCTGGGATTCAACCTGCTGGGAGCCCTGGTGGTGGCGGGTCTGGGGTTGGTCGTATCGTCCCTGGTTCCCCAGGATATCTCCACCGCCGTGGCTATTCTGGCTATCACTACTATCGCCATTGGGTTTTCCTTTTTCCCTAAACTCCGGACTGCGGAAAAGGGGTTCCAGGGGGGAATGTACCTTATTTACGTTTTCTGCACCGCTGTGGCGTCCATGGTCCGCTTTTCCGACATTACCCACATCCATTGGCCCATGCTTGCCTTCGTGGCCCTCTGTATTTTTGGAAGCATGGCGCTCCATGCCCTCCTTTGTTGGATATTCCGTATAGACACGGATACCTTTATCATCACCTCGGTGTCGGCTATCTGCTCCCCGCCCTTTGTGCCCGTGGTGGCCGCAGGATTGAAGAACCATCACGTTCTTTTGGCGGGAATTACCACGGGGATTATCGGGTACGCGGTGGGCAATTATTTGGGAATTAGTTTCGCTTTTTTAATGCGCTAAAGGGAGGCCTACCATGGATACCGTTAACACCATTGTATCGATACCGGAACAGGGACTGGACAAGGAGGCGGTACTGGAAGAACTGCGGCGCCGCAAAGCGGGGGACCCGGACTATAGGGCCCCTCGAACCTTCAGTCTGGTGTACTATATGGGAGAAGAGCATACCCAGTTCGTTCAAGAGGCCTTCAACCTCTATTTTTCGGAAAACGCGTTAAATCCCACGGCCTTTAAGAGTCTTAAAAACCTGGAACACGAGGTGGTCCGTATGGGGGTCGATCTGCTCCATGGGGGGGAAACCGCCGTGGGGACCATGACCAGCGGGGGGACCGAGAGCTGTCTTTTGGCGGTAAAGACCTGGCGGGACTACGCTAGGGCTAAGCACCCTTTAAACCGAAAGCCCGAAATGATCCTGGCCGACTCGGGGCACGTGGCTTGGGAGAAGGCGGCCCAATACTTTGACGTTTCCCCTATTCGCGTTCCCGTGGGGCCGGATTTCCGGATGGACGTGGAGGCGGTTCGGAAGAAAATCAACCGCCACACCATCCTCATCGTCGCCTCGGCTCCCGATTATCCCCACGGGATGATCGACCCTATCGAAGAGTTGGGCCGCCTGGCCCAGGAAAAAAACGTACCCCTCCACGTGGACGCCTGCCTGGGCGGGTTTTTACTTCCCTTCATCGAGGCTTCCGGGACGGCCCTGCCCCTTTGGGACTTCCGGGTTCCCGGGGTCCACTCGATTTCGGCGGACGTACACAAGTACGGTTTTTCCGCCAAGGGGGCGTCTCTTATCCTGTACCGGGATATGGATTATATGGAGCACCAGTTCTTTGTTTCCCAAGATTGGAGCGGCGGGGTGTTCCTATCCCCCGGTCTTCTCGGTACCCGGCCCGGGGGTGCCATAGCGGCGGCGTGGGCTTCCCTCGTGGGGACCGGCAAAAGGGGCTTTATCGACCACGCGAAGCAAACCCTGGCAACGGCGAAGGCCTTTATGGACGGGATAAACGGTATTCCGGGTTTGGAGGTTTTGGGGAAGCCCCCGGCGAGTATCTTTTCGTACCATAGCACCGATAAGGACGTGGATATATACGCCGTGGGAGATCAGCTGTCACAGCGGAATTGGCACGTGGACAGGCTCCAGCGGCCCGAAGGGCTCCACGCCATGATCACCCCCCGGCATAGCCGCATCGTCCACGATTACCTGGGGGACCTAGCCCAGGCTGTGGCTACGGTCCGAGCCCACCCGGAACTAAAGAGGCAAGGGGACGCGGCCATGTACGGCATGATCTCCCGGGTCCCCCTGCGGGGAGCCGTTCGTTCCGAGGTCTTTAAAATGGCACGAAACATGTACGGCCCCCGGGGTATCCTGCCGGGAGAAACGGAATAGCAGAAAACCCGGGGCCCGCACCGTTAGCTCGTAACGGTGTGGCCACCGCTGTTTTATGTTTCCGCCTTCTCCTTCCGCTTATACACCGTATGGAGAAGCTGATGGGACAGGTGTCCCAGGGGCTTGCCTAAAAATTCTCTGTAAAGGGCCTGGATATCCGGGTTTTCGTGGGACTTCCGTATCGGCAGGTTCCGGTCCTCCGTATAGATCGACGCTTGCCGCTGTTCAATGTTGCTTTGGCTGGGCCCCAAGGGTTGGCCTCCGCCCCCAACACAGCCCCCGGGGCAGGTCATTATTTCCACAAAAGCGTAGGGGCTCTTCCCCGCGGCGATTTGGTCCAAAACGACCCGGGCGTTTTTTAAAGTGTGGGCCACCGCCACGTTTAGGGAGGTTCCGTTTAAATCGAGGGTGGCGGTCTTAATATACTCGTACCCCCGCAGGGCCGTCAGCTCCAGGTTTTCCAGGGGCTTACCCGTTACCAGTTCATAGGCCGTTCGAACCGCCGCTTCCATTACCCCGCCGGTGTTGGCGAAAATCGTCGCCGCGCCGGTACTCTTACCCAGGGGGTCGTCAAAGGTTTCCAGGGGAAGCCGCTCAAAATTGATGCCCACCCGACGGATCATGCGGGCCAATTCACGGGTAGTCAGGGCCACGTCCACATCGTAGATAGGTTCCAAAGCCCGACCTTTCTCGTTCCACCATTGCCAGGCGGACCGCATTTCCGGCCGCTTGGCCTCGAATTTTTTTGCCGTGCAGGGCATTATTGAAACCACCGCGATTTTCGCCGGATCGATGCCCATCTTTTCGGCCCAGTAGGATTTGGCCACCGCCCCAAACATCTGCTGGGGGGATTTGCAGGTAGAAAGATGGTCCGTCAACTGGGGATAAAAGGTTTCGATAAAGTTGATCCAGCCGGGGGAACAGGAGGTTATCATGGGCAACTTGCCCCCCGTGGTAAGCCGCTGAATCAGCTCGGATCCCTCTTCCATAATGGTTAGATCGGCGGTGAATTGGGTGTCAAAGACGTATTTAAACCCCAGACGCCGTAACGCGGCGACCATCTTCCCCGTTACCAGGGCCCCGCTTTCCATTCCCAGGGCCTCGCCTATGGAAGCCCGGATGGCAGGGGCGGTTTGTACCACCACGACTGCATCGGGATCGTTAAGGAGCTTAAATACCTCGTCGGTTTGATCCCGTTCCGTCAGCGCCCCGGTGGGACAAACCAGGGTACACTGGCCGCAGGAAACGCAGGGAGATTCGGAAAGGGGATAGTTCATAAAGGGGGCTACTTTGGTCCGAATACCCCGGCCGGTAAAGTCGATGGCCGAAACGGTTTGCATTTCCCGGCAGACCGCCACACAGCGGCCGCAGAGGATACACTTATCGTTATCCCGTACGATACCCCACCCCGAAAGATCCGGTAAGGCCACCACGCGGGTCCGGGGGAAGCGCCGTTCCCGGATACCCAGGAGTTCGGCCATATCCTGCAGTTCGCAGGTCCCGTTTCGCAAACAGCTTTGGCAATCCGCGGGGTGGTTGGCCAGTAGCAGTTCCACCGCGGTCTTCCGGGTCGACATGACCCGTTTACTATGGGTAAAAATGTTCATATTCGGGGCCACCGCTTGGACGCAGGAACGGACCAGGCTTTTTGCCCCCTGAACCTCCACCACACAAACCCCGCAGGAGGCGTTGGAACAGACCCCCTCCAGGTGACAGAGGGTGGGGATAGTAATGCCCGCCAGCTCGCAGGCCTTAAGAATCGTGGTTCCCGAGGGAACGTCCACGGATCTATGATCTATGGTTACGGATACGGTTGTATTCATCATGTTCCTCCAATCCTACCGCCAGGGACTCATGGCGTTGGAGCGGACGTCACAACGCAAACACCGCTCCGCCTCAATTTTCGCCTGTTCGCCGCTAAAGCCCAGGGCAATTTCTTGAAAATTACCCCGCCGTTCTTCCGGAGGCACCAGTTTTGGCCGCCCCATGGGGTGGGCGCTCGGTTCCAGGGGGATTTCCTTGGGGTAATCGTAGGGAATGTAGAGGTCCGTAAAAACGGATCGGGACATCAATTCCTGGTCCACCGAACGGGCCACCGATTTCCCCAACCCCATGGCCTCCGCCGCGGTGGCCGGTCCGGTTACCGCATCGCCGATGGCGTACAAATTGCCCTGGATCCGACCGGTCAAGTGATCGGTGACGATCCGTCCATCCCGTTCAACCTTGTAGCCCCCCTGGGCGATGATTTCCGATTGAACCTTCTCGCCCACGGCGATATACACATCGTCGCAGGGAATTTCCATCATCCGATCCGTCGGTACGGGCTTGGGCCGCCCCGATTCGTCGATTCCTCCGGCCTTCATCACCCGGAACCGTACCCCCGTGACCCCCTTGGGGCCTCCGATAATTTCTTCGGGCTGGAGCATATACTCAAACCGGATTCCCTCCTCCTCCGCCCCGGAAAGTTCCTGGGCGTTGGCAGGCATATCCAATCGGGTCCGCCGGTACGCCACGGTTACCTCCGAACCCAGGCGGAATAGGGTCCGGGCCGCGTCGATGGCGACGTTTCCCCCGCCGATCACCAGGCTCCGTTTTCCCGCTTTTTTTATCTTCCCTTGGGCAAAGGCTTCGAGCCATTCGTAACCCGGGTGTACCCCCGAAAGTTCTTCCCCGGGGACGCCGAGTTTCCGGTCCCCCTGGGCGCCTATGGCTACAATAACCGCGTCGTACTGGGACTTTAGGCTGTCCAGGCTTCCATCCTTTCCCAGCCGCCAGTTAAACGTGAATTGGACCCCCAACTTTTTCCAAAGACCCAACTCATGGTCCAAAATATCCTTGGGAAGCCGGTACGCCGGGATTCCGTATCGGAGGATGCCCCCCGCTTTGGAGTGGGATTCGTACACCTCCACCCGGTGACCCAGGCGTACCAGATAAAACGCCGCGGCTAAACCCGCGGGGCCGGCGCCCACAATGGCGATACGCTTTCCCGTATCCTTCTTTTTTTCCTTGGCCAGCCGATTCCAAATTTCCGTATCCCGTCCCAACTTGGCCATCGTGTCGGCCAAATAGCGGTGAATTTCCCCCTGGGCGACCGGTTCGTCGATACTGTCCCGACGGCACCGCATTTGGCAATGGAAGTGGCAGATCCGGCCCATGGAACCGGGAAGGGGATTGTCCCGCAGGGTAAGCTCGTAGGCGTCCTCTATCCGATCTGAGGAAAGCAGAGCCAAATACCCGGGGATATTCATGTGCAGGGGACAGGAGTTTTCGCAGAGGGCTTCGAAGAGGCTCTCGCATACCCCGGCGGTACACCGCTTTTCCACGATGTGCTTTTCGTACTCCGATCGGAAGTACTTGAGGGTGGTCAACACGGGGTTCGCCGCGGTCTGTCCAAGGGCGCAGAGGGACGCATCCTTAACCGTGTAGGCTAACTGTTCCAGTTCTTCCAGATCCTTCAGCGATGCCTTCCCCGTGGTAATATCGTTAAGGATCCGGAGCATTTGGGAAGTTCCTTCCCGGCAGGGGGCGCATTTGCCGCAGGATTCGGAGGCGGTAAAGCTGAGGAAATACTTAGCCACGTCGACCATGCAGTTATCCTGGTCCATCACCACCATACCGCCGGAACCCATGATGGCCCCCAGGGCCGTGAGGGACTCGTAATCCACCGCCGTTTGAAACAGAAAATCCGGAATACACCCGCCCGAGGGGCCTCCGGTCTGCACCGCCCGGATCCGTTTCCGGCTTCCCGTGCCCTCGCCCATCCCGTAGACGATGGAGTTCAACGGCGTTCCCAGGGGGAGCTCCACCAGGCCCGTGTTCTTTACCTTTCCGACCAGGCTAAAAACCTTGGTCCCGGGACTTTTTTCCGTGCCTATGGTTCGGAAATACGGGGCCCCCCGGGCAACGATCACCGGAACGTTACACCAGGTTTCCACGTTGTTGATATCCGTGGGGTATCCCAAATACCCCTTCTGGGCCGGGAAAGGAGGCCGGGGCATGGGTCGGCCCGCCTTGCCTTCCGCGCTGGCGATAAGGGCGGTTTCTTCCCCGCACACGAAGGCCCCGGCACCGCAAACCAACTCTAAATCGAAGGAGAAGGGGAAACCGAGGATCCGGTCCCCCAAAAGCCCGGCCTTCCGGGCCTGGTCGATGGCGATTTTTAAGCGTTCCACCGCCAGGGGGTACTCGGCCCGCACGTAGATGAACCCGTGGTCAGCCCCCGTGGCGTAGGCCCCCAACAGCATTCCCTCTATCAGCATGTGGGGATCGCTCTCTATTTCGTTGCGGTTCATGTACGCCCCGGGGTCCCCCTCGTCGGCGTTGCAGATAAGATATTTCCGTTCTCCCTGGTTGTTTTTCAGGAGGTTCCATTTAATTCCCGTGGGGAACCCCGCGCCGCCCCGGCCCCGAAGTCCCGCCTGGGTGATCTCCTCGATCACATCCTGGCTTTTCATGGTCGAAAGAGCCTTGTAGAGGGCCCGGTACCCCCCAATGCCCAGGTATTCGTCGATGTTTTCCGGATCGATAAGACCGCAATCCCGAAGAATAAACTTTTCCTGACCAGAGAAAAAGGGAATCTCGTTCCACTGGGGGATTTCGGGCCACGCGGAACCGAATTCTACCCGATCGGTCCTAAAATCCCAGCTGGAAATTTTCCCCCGGGCGGTCTTTGCGGCCTTATCGAGGGCCGCGGGACTTTCCAGGGCCTTTACTAACCGTTTCGCGTCCTTCGCTTGGACATTGGTAAATAAAAGAATAGGCTTTTCGGGATAATAGAGCATCACCAGGGGTTCTTCGGCGCAAAAACCGAAACAACCAGCCTTTTTTAGGCGGATAGACGACCCTTCTATCGCCTTTTTTAGGGCTTCAAACAGTTCCGCCGCCCCGTTGCCGATTCCGCAGGTTCCCAGGCCCACCGAAATAAGGGGAACCGGGGGGCGCACCAACGCCGAACCCATCGTGGCTCGGGATTCCAACGCAAAGCCGCTCATTTCTTATCCCCCCTTCGAACACCATCGATCAGGGTCATTAAATTCCGAGCCGTCATTCGGGAATGGATTACCCCGTCTATCGCCACCACCGGGGCGAGGGCGCACTGGCCAAAGCAGGCAACCGTTTTGACGGTAAAAAACTTATCTTCCGTGGTAAACGAAGGCTCCTCGGATTCCTTGAAATCCGTATGCCCCAACCGGCCCATCGCTTCTTCCAAAAGAGCGAGGGAACCCCGAGTATGGCACGCCGTACCCCGGCATACCACGATGGTGTGTTTGCCCTGGGGCTGTAGGTTAAAGTAAGAATAGAAGGTAACCACCGAATAGACCCGGGAAAGGGGTATATCCAGCTCTTGGGCCACCAGACGGAGGACCGCTTCGCTTAGGTATTTGTAGGGATCCCGATTCTGAAGTTCCTCTAGAATCGTTAAAAGGGCTCCCGGCTTGTCCTTGTACGTTTGGACAATTTGCCGGACCATATCGGTCTGGGACTTGGAAAGAGAAGGCAAGTCCGCCTTACTACCGGAAGATGAAACAGTCTTTTGCATAAAGCCTCCCATTATACCCGGCAGGAAGCGCAAAAATCGTATCATCACCGTTGAAGAGCCTGGTGCAAAGGGTATATCGGTATTATTTTATCATAAAAATGGAGGAAATCAACATTTTTATGTATTATTTTATAGATATATTTTAGACAATTAAGGTTCTTTCAAAATTCTGGGATTTTTGAAAAAACCCCTCGTCTAATAAAATGCCGTTTTTAATGAGCCATGAAGGAACCGCTTAAGAGAAACGTTTATACTTCCCGGGTGTAATCCCGTAGCGCTTTACAAAACGGCGGATAAAATACGAGGGATCATCGTAGCCGAACCTCGTAGCGGCTTGGGATACAGAAGCGCCGGAGGCCAAATACTCCCGGGCAGATTTCCATAAAAAAATAAGGTATTATTACCGTTATGAATCATTCATCGTTCCAACCGGATTATCGCAATATCGTGGACGCCGCGCGGCGGATTCGGCCTCGGCGCCTTCCCCTTTACGAACACAACGTGTACCCCAACGTTTTGGAACCCTTGATCGGGAAAAAATTCGCCGATCTCAGTCGGGGGGATTCAAGGGATAAGCGGGAATATTTTTCTATTTTTTCCCAAGCCCTCGCCAGCCTGGGGTACGATGTGGTTCCCTTTGAAGGATGCGTGGTAGAGCTGGTCCAGGGCGGCGAAGGTCTGTGCGGAAGGGTAGGCCCCCTCTTTAAGAACCGTCAGGACGTGGAAAAGTACGACTGGGAAGGCCTTATCCCCGCCTACTTTGACCGATTTGGGGCGGATTTTGAGGCCCTCCGGGAGGTTCTTCCTCCGGGGATGATGGCCGTGGCGGGGGTCGGCAACGGGATATTTGAAACGATTCAGGATTTTGTTCCCATGACCGATCTGGCGTACCTTGAAGCCGATGATCCCGAAGCCTTTGAATTACTGTGGACCAAGGTAGCCGACCTCCTGGTGGCCATCTGGGAGCGTTTTATTCCCCGGTACGGGGACGCCTACTGCCTTTTCCGGATGGGCGACGATCTGGGCTTTAAATCTTCCCTCCTTTTACGGCCCGAAACCATCAGAAAGCATATTATCGGAGCCTATGCCCGGGTGGTAAATCTGGCGCACCGTTCGGGTAAACCCTTTTTGCTCCATTCCTGCGGTAAAATTTTTGACGTCATGGACGACATTATCACCCTGTCGGGCATCGACGCGAAACATTCCAACGAGGACGCCATCGCGCCCTTTGGGGAATGGCTTCGCCGTTACGGCGACCGGATCGCCCTCTTTGGGGGTATCGATATGGACCTCCTCTGCCGGGAAAGCCCCCAGGGAATCGCCGAACGGGTGGCCCAGGTCCTGGAAGAAGCGCGGCCCTACCCGGGCTTTGCCCTCGGTTCGGGGAACCAAATCGCCGAATACGTTCCACCGGAGGGCTTCGCCGCCATGGTAGCTGCGGCCCGGCGCTGGCGGGGGGAATGAACAGCTGGGGGAATGGAGGGTAATTGAGAGAAATCTACAGCTAATTTGCAGAGGCCTTATACCGTAGATTTTGTGAGCATCCAACACGAATTTTCTAAAACTTTTTCTTGCTTTTTTTTAATACCGGGTTTATAGTGTTACTAACTTGCGTTAGTAACGCATATAGACGGAGGTACGTATGAAAAAGTCCATGATGTTCATGGTAATGGTTGCCGCAGTGCTGGGAACGGTATTCGCGGGAGGTAGTTCGGACAAGACGTCCGCAAGCTCCACGGGCGGTAAAAAAACGATCAATTTTCTAGCTGTTTGGGGCGGACAGGAGGCGGACGTTTTTAACGCCATGGTAAAGCCCTTCGAGGAACGGACCGGTATTAAGGTAGAATTGGAAGCGACCCGGGACTTGGACGCGGTCATTACCACCCGGGTAGAGGCGGGAAATCCCCCGGACGTGGCGGGTCTTCCTGGGCCGGGGAAATTGGTCGAGCTGGCAAAGGCCGGAAAATTGGTCGACCTTTCCAAGGTTTTGGACATGAAGGAATTTGATAAAAACTATTCCGATGGATGGAAACAGCTTGGTACGGTGGACGGTAAGCTCTACGGTATTTTTACCAAAGCGGCCATAAAGGGTTTGGTCTGGTATAACCCCAAAACCTTTAAAACTGCGGGGGTCACACCTCCCACCAACGATTGGACCTGGGATCAGATGATGCAATACTCCAAACAAGCCATTGATAAGGGCTTGGCGCCCTGGTCCATCGGCGTGGAGAGCGGCGCCGCTTCCGGTTGGGTCGGAACCGATTGGCTGGAGAACATCTTCCTTCGCGTGAACGGTTCCGACAAGTATCGCCAATGGTACGAGGGCAAACTGGCGTGGACCAGCCCGGAAGTCCGCAAGGCTTGGGAAATTTGGGGCCAAATCGTCGCGGATCCCAAAATGATCTACGGCGGATCGAACTATGTCAACTCGACAAACTTTGGAAGCGCTCCGGAACCCCTGTTCACCCAGCCGCCGAAGGCCCTGTTCCATGAACAGGCCAGCTTTATCCAGAGTTTTATCACCAAACAATTCCCCACCCTAAAACCCGTGGAGGACTTCGACTTTGTGGCCTTCCCCACCATCGATCCTAAGTATAGCAAGGCGGTAGAAGGCGCGGCCGACGTGATCGGCGTATTCAACAATACCCCCGAGGTCAGGGAATTCGTAAATTACCTGGCTAGCGCGGAAGCCCAGGCGTTCTGGGCCGCGGGAACCGGCGCTTTGGCGACCAATCGCAACGTGTCCCTGGTGTTCTACCCCGACGCGCTCACCAAACGGGCGGCGGATATTATGAATAAAAGCGATATCGTGGTGTTCGACGCTTCCGATATGATGAAGCCCGAAATGAACAACGCCTTCTGGTCAGCGGTGGTTAGTTATATCGAAAATCCCAAAAATTTGGATTCCATCCTTCAGGGTCTCGAAAAAATACGTTTAGACGCGTATAAATAATACTATGGCAAGGGGCTGTCCACGACAGCCCCTTTTTTGGTAATCCGGATTATTCTAAAAAGGAATTCACGATATGCATTGGAATTACTTATTTCTCGCACCCCTGGCGATAGTAGTTATCCCAATTATTCTTTGGGCTTACCTGGTGATTACCGAACAGCTGTTAACTCGCCGAAGCCAACACACTGCGAAAACTCTGCGCCCATGGTTTTGGCTATTACCTGCGTTTTCTTTGTTGTTTGTTTTTCTTGTCTATCCTGTCATCAATACAGTAATCCTCAGCTTTATGGACGCCCAATCCAAAGGATGGGCGGGTTTTAAAAATTACGCGTATATTTTCACCGACCCGGGTATGTTGACGGTGCTTCGAAACAATCTTCTTTGGCTGGTGTTCTTCACCCTCGCTTGCTTGGCCTTCGGCTTACTGATCGCCCTTTTGTCCGATCGGGTAAAGTACGAATCCGTAGCCAAAGCGGCAGTATTTCTGCCTATGGCAATTTCATTTGTCGCGGCGGGCGTCATTTGGAAATTCATGTACGAATACCGCCCAGCGGGATCGCCCCAAATCGGTACGGTAAACGCGTTTTTTACGGCCATCGATTCTTCATTCCAGCCCCAAGCGTGGCTTTTTAACCGTTCCAGTAACAATTTGGCCCTTATCGTGGTAGGTGTTTGGATGTGGACCGGGTTTTCCATGGTGATCCTTTCCGCGGGACTCAAGGGAATAAGCGAAGACCTGCTGGAAGCCGCCCGAATCGACGGAGCCGGCGAAATCACGATCTTTTTCAAAATCATCCTTCCCTTGCTTATGCCGACCATAACGGTGGTAGCCACCACCCTGATCATAAACGTTCTAAAGGTTTTCGATATCGTGTACATCATGACCAACGGTAATTTAGGAACCGAAGTTATCGCGAACCGTATGTACAAAGAAATGTTCAACTATCGAAATTACGGACGTGCAAGCGCTATAGCCACCCTACTCCTCCTGGCCATCATTCCCGTGATGATAATGAACATTAAAAAATTCAACGCGGAGGGCTCCGATGTCTAGGTATCAACATAGAACCGCCGTTCAATTTCGTAAAAAAATCGCCATCCTCCCCCTGCATATAATCCTCATAACCGCGTGCGTTCTATGGATGGTTCCATCCTTAGGTCTGTTTATCAGTTCCCTTAGACCCAAGCATCTAATCGCCATAAGCGGCTGGTGGACCGCGCTCAAGAGTCCTTTCCAATTTACCTTAGAAAATTACAATCACGTTCTTTCCCAGGGTAATATGGGCAGAAGTTTCTTCAACAGTTTGCTGATCGCAGTCCCTTCCACGTTGATTCCTATTTTTATCGCCGCCGCTTCGGCCTACGCCTTCGCGTGGATGCGATTCCGGTTTAGACAAACCCTATTTTTATTAGTGGTAGCTTTAATCGTGGTGCCCCTGCAAATGACCCTGATTCCCGTTTTACGGCTCTTTAATATTTTAGGTCTTACGGGAAGTTTTGGGGGAATATGGCTGGCCCATACGGCGTACGGTCTTCCCTTTGCGATCTATCTACTCCGAAACTTTATCCAGCAGTTGCCGGGCTCGATGATAGAGTCGGCCCAGATAGACGGGGCTTCCCATCCGGCGATCTTTTTAAAGCTAATCCTTCCGACGTCCATTCCCGCCATTTCATCCCTTGCAATCTTTCAGTTTATGTGGGTATGGAACGACCTGCTTATCGCGTTGGTATACCTGGGGGGAACTCCTGACGTGGCCCCCATGACGGTTACCATCGGAAATTTGGTAAATTCCTACGGCGGCGGATGGGAATATTTAACGGCGGCGGCTTTTATTTCCATGGCCTTGCCGTTAGTGGTATTCTTTGGCTTGCAGAAATATTTCGTCAAAGGCGTTTTGGCCGGTTCTGTAAAAGAATAGACCCATCGGAAACACGTTATAAAAGGATAGGTCCGGGAACATGAAAAAACAACTGGTGTCGGCAACGGATGTGGCAAAATTGGCTGGAGTTTCCCGAACTACCGTATCTTTTATTTTAAACAACACCCCGGGGAAACATATCAGCGAGGCTACACGGCAACGGGTACTGCAGGCGGTGGAAGCGTTGGAGTACGTCCCCGACGAGGACGCGGTTAGCATAGCGAAAAGGACCCACTATTCGGTCGGTTTCTTTATCAGCCATTCCAGTTCGATCTTCACCGACGCCTATATCATTAGACTCATCGACGGGATAGCCACGGTATTCAATAAAAACAGGTGCCGTTTGGCCCTTCAACCCCTGCGTCAATCCCAAACCAACTATCTGGAGATCGTCAAATCCAAGGAGCTGGATGGGATTATTCTGATGAATACCCACACCGACGATCCGGGGATCCATGAACTGGAACAAGCGGGGATACCGCTGGTAGTAATCGGTTCCATCGAAGGTCTAACGGTGCCCCAAGTGGATATCAATAACGAAGCCGCAGCCCGGGAGATGATGGATTACCTTGTTTCCCTGGGTCACCGGGATATCGCCATGATCGTCCACGCTCCCCTGTCGTACTACGCCGCGGCCCACCGGTTAGAAGCGTACCATCATACATTAAAGAAAGCGGGGATTACCGAACGGGCCGACTATATCAGGATCGCCGATTTTACCGAAGCTTCCGGATACAGGGCCATGCGGGAACTGCTGGATTTAAAAGAACGGCCTACGGCGGTTTTTGCGGGAAACGACATGATCGCCTACGGGGCCATGCAGGCGATTCAAGACGCGGGGTTATCCATACCTCGGGATATTTCGTTGGCGGGGTTCGATGACGATTATCTTTCCAGGTATCTTAACCCGCCGCTGACAACGGTAACGCAACCCGCCGCGGGGCTGGGCGAAGCGGCGGCCCGCCTTATTCTCCAATCGATTATCACATCGTCCTCCCAATCCTTATCCCTAAAACAACGGATCATCCTTCCAACGGTGCTCGCAATACGGGGGACGTGCAGGAGTATCCACCATGAAAGACCATAAAACTATAGATGATTCAACCTGGGTCCTCAAGGAAACCGCATTTTCTCCGGCTGTCTTGGGCAAGAATGAAACCCTTTTTGCTCTGGGCAACGGCAATTTAGGCCTGCGGGGGGATTTTGAGGAAGAAAATCCCCATTTTCATAGGGGTACCTATATCAACGGCTTCTTCGAAAAAGAGCCCATCGTGTATGGGGAACGGGCGTACGGTTTCGCCGAAAATCACGAAACCATTCTTAACTTGCCGGACGCGAAGCTGATTGAACTAACGGTGGGGGGTGACCCGTTTCGGCTGGATCGAGGAACCATACTAAACTATAGCCGGACCCTGGACCTTCGCTCTGGCGTCGTTGAACGCCGCGTTAAAAGCCGCACCCCCAAGGGGATTGTGGTAGAAGTGTACTCCCGGCGGATGGTAAGCTTCGCAAGACCCAATGTAGGCCTGACCGAGTACCGGGTCACCATAGTGGAGAGTCCACAAAACAGACCGGTCCACGTCCTGATAGACAGCAAACTCAAGGGAACCGTGAGTAACCTGAAGGCGGAAGAGGACCCCCGGGTGGGCTCTAAGTTTTCCCAGCACCCCTATACGATTACGCGATTGGAAAGCGACGATCGGGGAGCGGCCCTCGCGGTCGCCACCAAACGGAGCCGCCTCGCCGCGGTGGTGCGCGTCAAAAACGAGATATCCCTCCCTGGAGAACCGTTTTTACACCAAAGCGAAAACGAAACCCTCGTTAACCGATGGTCCGGCCAATTAGCCCCTGCCCAATCGGTAACCTTGTACAAGTACATGGCCTACGGGATGGCTCCCGACTCGGAAGCAGATAGGCTATGGGATCGATTGCAGGATGAGCTGGAACGGGGAATGGAAGCTGGTCCCGCACAGCTCATGAAGGAACAGGAGGAATTCCTTTCGGCTTTTTGGGACTGGGCGGACGTTGAAATCGACGGGGATCCGGCGATTCAACAGGCCCTGCGGTTTAATATTTTCCATATTTTACAGTCCTCCGGAAGGGATGGAAGAACCAGTATCGCCGCAAAGGGACTGACCGGAGAAGGCTACGAGGGTCACTATTTTTGGGACACGGAAATTTATATTTGTCCCCTTCTAACCTATACCGTTCCGGAATTGGCTCGAAATCTTTTAACCTTCCGGTATTCTATTTTGGATAGGGCTCGAAGCCGCGCGGCCCTCATGTCGGAAAAGGGAGCCCTGTTCCCTTGGCGAACCATTGACGGCGAGGAAACCAGCGCCTATTACCCCGCGGGAACGGCCCAGTACCATATTAACGCGGATATCGTGTACGCCATGGAAAAGTATTGCGCCGCCTCGGGGGACCAAGGATTTCTTTTCGGTCCCGCGTTGGAGGTCGCTATAGAAACATCCCGTCTTTGGCATTCCCTGGGCCATTATGGAAAGGATGGAAAATTTCGAATCGATGGGGTCACCGGACCGGACGAATATACGGCGTTAGTGAACAACAACGTGTATACGAATCTGATGGCCCAAAACAACCTTCTTTTTACCATAAAAACCTTGGGGGCTTTGCAAAAACAGGATCCAGCGCGGTACCGGGAAACGACCGAGGCCCTGTCCCTGACCGATGAGGAGATCCGCCAATGGGAACGGGCGGCACAAAACGTATATGTTCCCTACGATGGGGAAACTGGAATCTACCCCCAGGACGATTCGTTCCTTCAAAAGGAAACCTGGCCCTTTGATCGAACCCCCAGGGATCAATATCCCCTTTTACTCCATTTCCACCCCCTGGTTATCTATAGACACCGGGTTCTAAAACAGCCCGACCTAGTTTTGGCTCAGTTTCTGCTTTCGGAAAAATTCAGCTTGGCGGCAAAAATTCGCAATTTTCGGTTTTACGAAGGGCTAACCACCGGAGATTCATCCCTATCCCACTGTATTCAAAATATAATGGCCTGCGAAACGGGAGAAACGGAAAAAGCCTACGGCTACTTTACCAAAACCGTACGGATGGATTTGGATGATGTTCATGGGAATAGCCGGGACGGGATCCACACCGCCGCCATGGCGGGAAGCTGGATGTCCGTGGTGTACGGTTTCGCCGGGTTTCGGGATCGGAATTCGTCATCCCAGGGGATACGGTATTCCTTTAACCCGATTATACCGGATACGTGGAAACGGTACGCCTTCGCTCTCCATCTGGGCCCTTTAAAACTCCACGTCGAAATCCGCAAGGACGAGGTAACCTATCGTCTGGAAGCGGTAGAGGGTGTATCGACGGCCTCAGAGATGGAGACGGAACGGAAGGGACCCCTATGGTTCCTGCATAGAAATCAAAAAATACAGCTGAATCCCGGGGAATCCAAGACCCTGTCCTTACGGCCTGTTTTAAAGGCGGTTCTCTTCGATCTGGACGGGGTCGTAACCGATACGGCCCGATACCACTACCAAGCGTGGAAACGCTTGGCCGATGACGAGGGGTGGGATTTTGATGAAAGGATAAACGAGCGGCTTAAGGGGGTTTCCCGGATGGAATCCCTCCAGATAATTCTGGATCATAATCATCAAACTTTGGACGCGGAACGGAAGAAGCAATTGGCCGATAAAAAAAATCGGTACTACGGGGAACTCTTGGACCAAATTTCCTCCGCCGATATACTTCCCCACATCGCCGACCTTCTTCACGCTTTGGGAAAACGGGGAATTAAACGGGTACTCTGCTCCGCTAGCCGAAACGCTCCGGCGATTTTGGAAAAATTAGGACTCGCTCCCGTTCCAGGTCCCGCCTTTGACGCCATCGCGAGTCCCGACCAAGTATGTATGGGTAAACCCGATCCGGAGCTGTTTCTTCTGGGGGCCCAACGGGTTGACGTATGGCCCACAGATTGTATCGGTATTGAGGACGCCCAAGCGGGTATCGACGCGATAAAGGCGGCGGGTATGCGGGCGTTGGGTATCGGGAAACAGCTGGTCCGCGCGGACCAAACCGTCGCTTCCACGGCGGAGCTTTCGGTAGAACTGCTTGATACAATTCTTACGGCCGGTTCGTCCAAGTCCGGCGGTACAGACCGGAGCTAAGAACGAAGCGATCTTTGAATTTTCGGATACAATAGCTTCCCTCAGCGAACCCACGGGTCTGGATACACTACGATTATAGGAGATTTCTATGGCAAAACAAATTAAAGCGGTTGTATGGAACGAGTTCATCCATGAACGGGAGCACGAGGATGTTCGGAAAATTTATCCCGAAGGTATTCACACGGTTATAGCGGATTCACTACAAAAAACGGGAGAGTTTACGGTCCGAACGGCCACCTTGGATATGCTAGAGCACGGTTTAACCACCGAAATTTTAGAGGATACCGACGTGTTGTATTGGTGGGCCCATATGGCCCATGACCAGGTATCCGATGCGGTGGTGGAGCGGGTAAAGAGGCGGGTTTTAGAAGGGATGGGCCTCGTGGTCCTTCATTCGGCCCACTATTCAAAAATATTTCGCTCGCTCATGGGAACTACCTGTTCCCTTAAATGGCGGGAAGCGGCCGAAAAAGAACGTCTTTGGGTAATCGAACGGAATCATCCTATCGTAGCGGGATTGGGAGAGTATTTCGTGATCCCCCACGAAGAAATGTACGGCGAGCGGTTTGAAATCCCCGTCCCCGATGAGTTGGTATTCCTTAGCTGGTTCCAAGGGGGCGAGGTTTTCCGCTCCGGATGTTGTTGGAATCGCGGCGCTGGAAAGATATTCTATTTCCGACCGGGTCACGAAACCTACCCCACGTATTACGAAAGCGCGGTTCAGCTGGTCTTGGCCAACGCGGGGCGGTGGGCCGCTCAAAGGGTTTCTATTCCAGATCAGTGCCCCAATAGTCCCCCTCTAGAAAAATTAGATCCGCCACCAAAGGAATTCGGCCGCGCCGGAGTATTACAAACCGAGGAGGATTTGCGATGAAGAATGCTGGGGAAACAAAAAAAATTACCGTAGGGGTCATTGGATTAGGAATGGGGAAGCACCATATTGAAGGGTACCTGACCCATCCGGATTGCGCGGTAGTCGCGGTAGCGGATCCGGATGCCGAGCGGCTGGCAAAAATTGCCGACCAATTTCAGATCGAGGGCCGTTTCGATACCGGGGAAGCGCTCATCGACAGCGGCCTCTGCGACGTGGTTTCCATCGCCGTCCCTAATAAATTCCACCGGGAACTGGCTATCCGTGCCCTTGAAAAGGGATGCCACGTCCTCTGCGAAAAGCCCATGGCTATGAACGCCCAAGAAGCGGAAGAAATGTTAAAAACGGCAAAACGGAAGGGGAAACGATTGATGATCAACTTTTCCTACCGCTTTACCTCCGCGGCCCAGGCGTTAAAAAGCCGTATCGACGCTGGAGAACTGGGAGACGCCTATTATGGTCGGACGATCTGGCTTCGGCGCCGAGGTATGCCCGGTTTCGGCGGGTGGTTCGGTAAAAAGGAATTGGCCGGTGGCGGGCCGCTCATCGATCTGGGAGTACATCGACTGGACCTGGCCCTTTGGTTTATGGGGTACCCAGCGGTTGATTACGTTGCAGGGGCTACTTACGACCCCATAGCCAAAGACCTGGCCGAACGGGAAGGGAAGCATTTTTCCGTGGAAGATCTGGCGGTTGGGTTTATCCGGTTCAAAAACGGGGCGACCCTCAGCCTGGAGGCTTCCTGGGCGGCGAATATAAAAGAGAACGAATTTATGGAAACCCGAATCCTGGGAACCCGTGGTGGTTTGGTTCATCGTAATCTCGACGAAGGGTACTCCTACGAAGCGGAATTCTTTACGGAACGGGACGGAAACCTTTGGGACCAGAAACTCCACGAAGCCTCCGGCTTCACCGGTTCAAGCGCCGCTACCGGGATAAAGAAAAGCGCGATGAGCCATTTTATCGACGCGATCCAAAACAACCGCCCCCACGACGCAGACGCGGAACAGGGTTTAGCGGTAATGAAAATATTGGACGCCCTCTATAAAAGCGCTGAAACGGGAAAACCGGAGTACCTTACCGGCTATACCGCATAACCAACCGGGCGGCTATGGTCCCGGACAGGAGGGCCAGGGGCATGCCGCCCCCCGGGTGGGCGCTCCCGCCGGCGAAATAGAGGCCCCTTATCCGCCGAGACCGGTTTGGATGCCGCAAAAAAGCCGAAAAGCGGTCGTTGGATGCGATCCCGTACAGGCTCCCGTAGGTGGAACCCGTGTCCCGCTCGATATCCCGGGGTGTGATAATCCCTTCTTCCTCAATAAGGCTCCCCACATCGACCTTGAGTTCCGTGGAAAGCCGTCGTAATACCCGCTCTTTCAGTTCCTGGGCCAGGGAATCCCAATCCTGGTCTGGATTTCGGTGGGGCGGCGTGTTTACCAGGACGAACCAGTTTTCCCCCTTTGGGTCCACGGGAGCGTCCTGGGGATTCAGTTTGCTGGTGATGTTGATGTATATGGTTGGATCCTCGGGAATCCTCTTTTCTTCAAAGATCTGCCTGAATTCCTTCCGGTAGTCGGAGGAAAAGAAAATGTTGTTGGTGGATAGTTCTGAAAAGGAACGGCGGATTCCCCACAAAAACACAATAGCCGAGGATGATGCCTCGAGCTTTTCGTACCGTTGGGCCTCCGGAGCGGTTCCCTGGTTCAGGAGGGTCCGGTAGGTGGAAAGCACATCGGCGTTGCTGATGACCACCGGGTATTCCACGTCCCGATCCCCCAGACGGACGCCCCGGACCCGCTGGTCGGCAACAATGGCGGTTACCAGCGTTTTTAGGTGCATACGGACCCCGGCTACTTGGGCCGCCTTCTCCAAGGCCCGGGGAATGGAAACGATGCCCCCCTCGACCATGTAGCCCCCCCATTGGTATTCCACGTGGGGAATAATCCGCATGGTGGCCGGGGTTTTAAAGGGGTCCGAACCGTTGTAGGTGGCATAGCGGTCAAAGAGCTGAACCACTTTAGGGTCCCGAAAGAAGGCTTCGTTGGAACGATGGAGGCTCCTAAAGGCGTCTATGGTCGGCAGGGCCAGCATGGAGGGCCAGGACCGGGGATTTACATAGGTTGAAATCTCGTGGAGGCTGTTAAAAAGGAAGAGGGACCCCGCCACGGACCAAAGCCTTCGGGCGGACCGCAGATAGGCCGACAGTTCCTGTGAGCGAGAGGAAGTATGGGCCTCCACTTCGCGGCCAAAACGTTCTTCATCCTGGTACGAGGAAAACCGACATCCATCGGGATAAAAATAGTTACAAATAGGTTCCAAAGGGATGGGTTTGATATAATCATCCATATTCAGGGCCAGGGATTCAAAAAAAGCTCTGAAAACCCAGGGCATGGTGAATAGGGACGGCCCTGTATCGAAGCGGTATGCCCCCAGGGTTCGACTGCCCGCCTTGCCCCCCGCGGAGGGAAGCCGTTCGTACAGATCCACCTCCCAGCCCGCGTGGGCCAGCAAAGCCGCCGCCGACAGCCCCCCGATTCCCGCCCCAATCACGGCGGCCCGTTTGGAAGAACCGGGGGAATCTGGCTTTTTAGTTCTCCTTTTGTCTAAACTCATCAGGTTCCTCCCTAAGGAACTTCCGCCCTAAAAAGTCGTAGAGAGAAAAAGAAAGGATCAGCATGGAAAGGCTGAAAAAAAAGTCCTCCAGGGGTATGGTGCCCAGCCGGATGTTGAGGTTCCGGGAATTATCGTACAACACCACCGGAAGGGCCGTTAACACCCCGTTGGCCACCACAAAGGGAACGTAGGTCAGAAGGATAGTAATCCAAAAATTACGGGAAACTAAACCGCGGGGTGTTAACAGCCAGGCTATAATTAGCACCGCCCCCACCGAAATAAAAACCACCCCGGTATAGGTTTTATCGATGAACAGAATACCCGCCACACCAAAAGCCAGGGCCATAAGCACCCAAAGGTACCGCGGCAGAACCAAATTCCGGTCGGCAATATAGGCCCGGACACAGGCTAATATAAAGATGCACGCATAGGGAACGCAGATAAAAAAGAGCCATTCGCCCAGGGGCAGATTGATGAAGCGCCAGGAGCCCGCATAGCGACTGCTAAAGGACCACACCCCGATGGCGGTTTTCCAAACATCCCAGGCGCCGAACAGGAGCACCACCCCAAGGATGGCAGGAAAAACGGCGGGCCATTTTTTATAAAAGGCCACCCGCTTATCAAACGAAAGGGCCAGGGGCCCCGCTAAAACCAAAAGATCTAAAAGGACGTATACCATGGGGCTCCCTACTCCTTTACACCTCCGCTGGTCATCCCCATGACGATATACTTCTGAAACACGATGGCTATGAT
The DNA here is from genome assembly GCA_964425215.1 of uncultured Treponema sp. Taxonomy (GTDB): domain Bacteria; phylum Spirochaetota; class Spirochaetia; order Treponematales; family Breznakiellaceae; genus CAYRLW01. Next base: position 59,487 of record CAYRLW010000003.1, on the reverse strand, counting down.
TACCGGCGGCAGGGAGGCTAACACCCCTCCCGCTGAAATCATACCATAATCCACCGAAAATTTCCCGTTAAATTCCGCGATAGCCACGGGTATGGTTTTCGCGGCCAGGTTAGAGGTAAAAACAAGGGCCATAAAAAACTCGTCCCAGGCCATAAGAAAGGCCAGTATACCGGTGGCGATAAGTCCCGGTCGAGCCATGGGCAGGAAAATGTACCACAGGGCCTGTAAACGGCTACAACCGTCGATGGCCGCGGCATCCTCGTAGGATTTTGAAATAGAGGCAAAAAAGCCCCGCATTACCCAGATAATAAAGGGGATAACAAAGGAACAGTACAAAAGAACCAGGGTTAATTTTGAGTTTAGCATACCAAGACTAGAAAAAATCATATAAAGGGGGACCACAAAAATAACCGGCGGGGCCATATAGGTAAAAAGCAAAAATAGCAGAAGCGAATCCCTGCCCCGAAAGCGAAGCCGCGCAAAAGCGTAGGCCGCTAGACTCCCAAACATCAGGGCGAGCAGGGTCACCGAAAAGGATACAAAAAGACTATTCCCCATGGCTATCCGGAAAGCGTAGGCGATATCGTTAGCCGATAGGCTGGTAATAATGGCAACATACCGGTCCAAATTCCAAGAGGAAACCGAAATGACCGGCGGGACCGAGGTAAGATCCCTCTGCAGAGAAAGGCTTGTAACGATCATCCATCCAAAGGGGACAAGGATAGCCAGGGCTACCAGGACGGCGAATAGGTACTTTACCGTATTAAGCAGGGGATTTTTCTCAAGCATTGTTTTCCTCGCTCCGTTTGAGCACCTTAAGGTATACCATGGTCAAGGCTAGGATAATAAAAACAAAAAGATACGCGTACGTAGAAGCGATGGAATATTGAAGATTAGTAAAGGCCCGTAAATACGTTTCGTACATCAACACCTTGGTCCCGTCCGCGGGTCCTCCTCGGGTAATCATATAAAAAATATCAAAGGCCTTAAATTTTTCCACCGTCCGCATAACCAATACCACTAAAATAGTGGGGGTCATGTACGGTATGGTGAGGGAGAAAAAACGCTTTATCGGGCCCGCCCCATCCACCGTGGCGGCTTCGTAGGTGGTCCTGTTTACCGATTGGAGGGCCGCTAAAAAAAAGATAGCCGCCAGGGGGGTCATTTTCCAGGCGTCCGCGATAATTACCAGGTTCATAGCCCCCAGGGGGTCGGAAAGCCAGGAACGGTATTCGGAGATTAAACCGACCTTTAATAGCAGGGCGTTCATAATCCCGTATTCACCGTTGTAGATCCATTTCCACAGACTCCCGTTTACGATGGTAGGGATTGCCCAGGGGATAATCACGATACTTCTTAAAAAGCCGACTCCCCAAAATTTTTCATTCAAAAGCAGAGCCACAAAGAGCCCTGCGGTGGTCTCCAGCACCGTGGAAACCAGGGTAAAGTAGAGGGTCCTGCCGAGGGCGGACCAAAAATTGGCCGATCCCAGGACTTGCGCGTAATTCGAAAGGCCCACAAAGGTTCCCCGATCCTTGGATATGAGCTCTATTTTCATAAAACTGTACACCAACGTAGTTATCAGGGGAAATAATACTACCGCGCACACGATTAAGAGAGCGGGGCTAGAGATAGCCAGGGCGAAACGGCCCTCCGAATTACGCAATCCCATCTAAAATACTCCTACTTCTTTTCCGCCAAAGACACCGCCAACTTTTGCGCCGCAGTTAAGGCATCCTTGGAACCCATTTTACCCAAAAGGGCCGACTGAATATCCTTTTGAAGCTCCGTGGATAGTTCACCGTAATAGGGGACCTGGGGCCGGTTTTTAATATAATCGTACTGAATTTTGGAAACCTGTACGACTTCTGGGTTCGTAACCACCACCGCCGGATCGTCAAAGAGGGACTTCCAAATGGGCAAGGCGTTTTTAGCGTATTTTTTCTGCACGTCCACAGAAGACAGGTACAAAATATAGTTCCACGCCGCGTCGGGATTTTTAGACCCCGAGGTGATCATCAGGGGCATTCCGCCGTTTACGGTGGCGCTCTTTACCGCCGCGCTCCCCGGAATGGGAGCTATTCCAACCGCATCGCCAATCTTTGATTTAGCGGGGTCCTTGGCCGCCGCGTACATATAGGTCCAGTTAAGCCCAAAGGCCGCGTTCCCCGCCACAAAGGTATTCAGCACATCATCCTCGAGCATCTCCGTGGATTTTGGGTTGGTAATTCCTTCTTTTAGCGAACGAACCATAAAATCCAGGGCCTTTTGGTTCCCCTCCGCCGTTAGCACGGGTTTTCCATCCGCGGAAATCATCCCACCGCCAAAGGCTTCCGACAGCACCGTATAATCACAGATAAGGGCTTCCGCCTGGCTCCAACTCCAAGCGATGGGGTATTTCACGATACCCTTAGCTTTTATCGCCTTAGCCATGGTTTCCAATTCATCCCACGTAGCGGGGGGCGCGGAGAATCCGGCTTTCTGTAGCATATCCTTGTTGTAGAATAGGTATTTACAGTCGTTAAGCCAGGGCATTCCGTAATACTTTCCCTGGTAAGCCACCGAATCCATGGCACCCTTAAAAATATCCTGGGTATTCGCACTGGACATTCGGCTGGTCACGTCCAAAACCACCCCCGCCTGGGAGAATTTAGGCGGCCAAATACAATCGCCCAAAACCACGTCGTAACCCCCGGAGGAATAGGAAGCCAGGATCTTGGGCTCCAGTTCCTCGTAGGCCACAAAGGTCAGGTTCACTTTTACGTTCGGGTTCGCTTTGGTGTATTCCGCCGTCATAGCGGTGATATCCTCTTCGCTGTACCCAGCCTGTTTCATAAACAGGGCGTTCAGTTCCACCGGAGCGCTGGCGGCTACCGTTTTTGTCCCGGTGTTTTGGGCAGTGGTCTTAGCCGCTCCCCCGTTTCCACAGGCCATGCCGACTAGGGCAATGGTCGCCGTCAGGGCTACTAGGGCCCCCATCATTCGTTTAACCATATCTTCCTCCTATTTGAAGGGCTCACGGGCCCTCAAAAACCCTTTCCAACCACCGGTCCAAAGCCAAGCGAGCCGCTCCCATGACCCCTGGGACTTCGCACAGGGGAGTTTCGCAGACGATTTCCAACACTGACAAACGGGTCAACCGTTCTTGGATCATCCTTAAAAAACTTTGCCCAAAGCTCAATTCCCGTAAACCGCCCAAAACTACCTGTTTTATATCCAAAGCTACGCAAATATTGGCGATACTGATCGATAAATAGTCCGCAACCCGTTCCAAAGCGCCGATAGAAGGTCCCCCGGTGTTTTCTATTTCCTTCCAAAAGGAAGAAAGGTCCGCCCGTTCTTCCAGCCATCCGGGTTTGGAAAAAGCGGGGGTCCCGGCGGGATCGAATACCATGTATCCAATTTCCCCCGCAAAAAAACGCTGTCCCTTTCTCAATTTCCCATCCAGAACGATCCCGGCCCCAAACCCGCGACCAAGGACCGCGAAGAGCAAATCTCCGTCCTGTCCGGCGTAACGCTGGGCGTAATCCCCCAGGGCCGCGGCGTTGGCGTCGTTCTCCACCACCACGGGAAATCCCAGATGGGCCTCCAAGGACGCGAGGGAATCGGATAGGTCCAGCGGGTCGGTAATACCCACTAGGGGAGCGAACCGAAGCACGTGACGATCCGGATCCACCGTACCCGGAAGCCCAATTCCCAATCCAACGATCCTTTCGGCGGGAAGCCGAACGCCGGCGATTACTTCACGGACCAAACCTTCCAGCATGGTATCGATGAGTACATCCACGTTTTCCGAGATATTCTTTTGCGTTATGTGCCGTACGTTTCCGGCCGCGTCGATTAATCCCATCGAAAGGCGGAGCCCATCGTACTCAACCCCAAGGGTGTACGCCGCGTCTGGATTTAGGCGCAGGGGCCGTGGTCGCCGCCCCAGGGAAAGACCCGCAGGATCGTCGGCCAGGGATAAAGATTCCTCTTCCCCAATAGGCGCGAGAAGTCCCAGACTTTCAAAATATTCTACTATTTTTTGTACAGTGGGAGCGCTAATACCGGTTTCCCGGGCCACGTCGGCCTTAGAGAACCAGCGTTTGGTAGAAAAGAGAGTGTATACGGTCGCACGATTCCGTTCCTTAAGATCGGAACGGTCTACTCGTTCCATGGAAACTCCCGATATATCAAAACTATAATTAAGAAACTTAGTTAATTATATACCGGGGTTTTCACCCTGTCAAGAAATTTCGCTTAACAGAAATCCTACGGGGTGAACGTGTCGGTAGCCGACGACTCTGCTTATATCGAGGCCGTAGGGGTCTTTATGGCGGGTACAGGGACATCAAGCAATTGCGCCTCGGCTTGGGCGATAATGGTCACCCGCATGGCTTCGAAAATATGGGTTTGGGATATGGCCGTTTCCGTACCGTCCAAACAATCCCGTATAAAGGCGCCGAAAAAGGGGAAGCCGATTTTCCCGTTTACTTCGTACTTTCGCTCTCCCTTCCTGTCAACCAGGAACACATGGTCCCCCACGGGAGAATTGGCTATATCGATGTATTTACGAATTTCAATGGTACCTTCGGTTCCGATAATAAAAACACGGCCGTCGCCCCAGGCTCCTAATCCGGCGGGGGTAAACCAATCCACCCGAAAATAGCAGGTCGCACCGTTGTCCGCAAGCAGGTTTCCATCCCCATAATCGTAAAAATTGGGTTTATCCCGGTTCGCGTAGTTCGCCAGGGTGCTATGCAGAACCTTGGCGGACCGTGCCCCGCTGTACGTAAGGAACTGCTCAACCTGATGGCTCCCTATATCCGTGATAATTCCGCCGTTCTGGTCTTGCTCAAAAAACCATGGGGCCCGGGTCTGCTTGTTCAGCCGATGGGGGGCCAGGATCGTCACGTGCAGAACCCGTCCTATGGCGCCATCGCGGATAAGCTGTTCCGCAAAAACCGCTCCCTCCACATGGAGGCGCTCGCTGAAGTAAACCCCGTACTTTTTCCCCGTCCTCGCGCAGGCGTTTTGAACCCCGTCGATCTGGTCAAGGGTCAGCATACCCGGCTTATCGGCGAAAAAATGCTTGCCCTTCTCCATCGCGCGGATGCCCAAAGCCGCCCGTTCGAAGGGACGGATCGCGCTAGCGACAAGTGTAACGGAAGGATCGTCCAGAATTTCCTCTACCCTTTCCACCGGGACAGCCTGGGGGTATTTTTTAATAAAATCCTGAACCTTATCACGGTCCCGGTCGTATACGTAGGTCAGCGTTCCCCCCGCTTCCAGCAAACCGTTGCACATCCCGAATATATGCCCATGGTCAAGCCCGATAACCGCGAAGGGAAATTCGTTTTTTTCACACACCGGACGGGGCGTCCCCTGGAAAACCGGAGCGTAGTTCATCCCGTCCATTTTTTGGTTCAAAGCGTTCCTCCCACCGATATACCGATATCCGTATAGCCCTGGATTGTAGCGGATTTTTGATAAAATTTCACAACCCGTTGCATAAGGCCCTGTCCAATTTTATTATCCGACGCCGTCCAAACGCTAAAGGTTTTGAAAGAATTAGAGAGAGGAGCCCAGGGTTTTGAACCTTAACCCTGGATTTAATTCCGATATGGTTTAGACTTATGCTATGATTTTCAACAGAGTATCCGTCCGGCTGTCCTTGATCGCGCGATGGGCGATTATGGGTCTTGCTTTAATGAATTCCAGTCCCCTTTCCGCGATCGGACCCCGACTGGCGGTTTTAACCCCGGAAAATCAAACCAGCGATCCTCGGTACGACTACGTGGGGGCCATCATCAACGGGATTGTGTTGTACGATCTTTCCAACGTCGGTTCGGTGGAGGTGGTGGATCGTTCGGCGCTGGACGCTACCCTCCGGGAACGGGAGCTATCTCTCTCCGCTTTGGCGGCCAATCCGACAAAACTCTCCGAGGGCATCGTTGGTTCGGATTATATTCTCGCGGGGAATTATGTGCTCGTCGGCGCCGACTTGCGCCTTACCTTTAAAATCGTGGATACGGCTACCACGAGGGTCTTTTCTTTCGCGGATACCGGCTCCACGGAAAACACGATCCACGCTCTTGTCGAAAGAATCGTCGAACGGTTAACCGGCCAGCGGCCCAAACTTCAAGAAGACGGGAAAAACCGTTCTATTTTAAAGCTTCGAGACGAGACCCCGGGGACCATCGCGCTCTTTTCTCCCCTGATCGACGCTAAAATCCTGTTGGACGGGAACTTTATCGGGTACACCACCGGCGACCATCGCCTTCCCTTCGTGATCGACAACCTGGAACCGGGGCCCCACGATGTTTCCACTGACCTGGGCAGGGATTTCGGGGTAGTAAAAACTCCCGAGATCACCTTTGCCCCGTGGAAGGAAACCGTCCTGGTCCCCCCGGGGAAACGAGTGGTGGTAACCGATAAGAGTAGTCATTTCAACGATCAGCTGTACCATCTTCAGTATCCCTTTTCAAAAACCCAAACCTTTACCCTCGACGCGTCCGGACAAGCTAAGGCTGATTATTCTTTTGAATTTTTAGACCGAAGCGGAGCAAAGAGGACTGGACGGATCCAGCTGACCATTCGCGCCGACGCGGTGGCCACGGATTTGCGACTGGACGAACAACTGAAACATTCGGACCTTTCGTTTTCCCAAGATCAGAATACCCAATCCCAGGACGTCCGAGCCGAAACCGATCTGGGCCTCATCGTTTATGTCGTCGAAGCGGAATCCTTACCGCCTAAAATCCGGATCACCGTAGACGCCCGCAGGACCGACATTGAGCAGGGAATGCATCGAAATGATTGATGGGGGGATCCGAACAGACAGGGAAGCAAAGCGTAACCATCGCTGATACGCATCGTATTAATTTGATCCTTATCTATCGGAAGAAAAATCATTTTTTAAAGAGGGATTATGATGGCAGAAAGCTACGATCTAATCATTCGAAACGCGGTACTCCGAAATAAAAACCACGTTGATATGGGAATCACCGATGGGAAAATTACGGCTATCGATGCTAAAATTTCAGCCAGGGCTCCCAGAGAAATTGACGCGGCAGGGAAGCTAGTTACCGAATCCTTTGTGAATGCCCACTTGCACCTGTGCAAGGTTTACACGTTGATGATGATGAACGAAGAGGCTCTGAAGAATTATCACGGATCCGATATGGGTAAAGCAATGACTGCCATCGAAGGGGCCGCGAAGGTCAAGGAACAGTACGATGAACGATGGATCATCAAAAATGTACGGAAAGCGATCGCCCTGGCTGGACGCTACGGTTGTACCCATATTCGAGCTTTTGCCGATGTGGATTCCAAAGCCAAATTGGAAGGAGTAAAAGCTCTACTCAAAGCTCGGGAAGAATTCAAAGACATCGTGGAACTTCAAGTGGTAGCTTTTGCGCAGGATGGCCTTATTCGTGAAGCCGGAGCCGAGAAATATTTACGTGAAGCGATGAAGCTTGGCTGTGATGTGGTCGGCGGTATTCCATGGATTGAATATACCGATACCGAAATAGCTGAGCATATACGAATCTGTTTTGATATTGCCCGAGAGTTTAATAAACCCGTTTCTATGCTGGTGGATGATGCGGGGGATAATGGATTACGATCCCTGGAAGTAATGGCCCTTGAAACCATTAAAACAGGGTGGCAAGGCCGCGCCCTTGCCCATCATGCCCGAGCCATGGCCCTCTATCCCAAACCTTACCTACAAAAACTTACCCATCTTCTCAAAGAAGCCCGAATGGGCCTGGTTTCCGATCCCCATACGGGACCACTCCATGCACGGGTACGGGAACTGCAAGAAGAAGGGGTACTCGTCTGCCTTGGTCAGGATGACATTTCGGACGCATACTATCCCTATGGACGCAACAACATGTTGGAAGTCGCCTTCCTGAACTCCCATTTGCTCTGGTACACCACCGGCGAAGACATGGAAACCCTCTACGACATGGTAACCCTAAACGCGGCTCAATGCATGGGGATCGAAGACTATGGGTTAACTATCGGAAAAACCGCTCATTTAGTTATCCTTGACCAACCCAACGTACTGGAAGCCCTCCGCTTTCACGAACACCCAGCGGTCGTCATCAGCCATGGAAAAATTATCGACCAGGAAAAAATGAATATCCTTTTCAGAGAAAACAGTTAAATTTTACCTTCCCTTGTCGCCCCTCAAGTCCCAGGGTATACTTAAGGAGTACACCCGCTTTCACGGAGGCTAGTCATGGGTTCAGCTTATATCCCCGGCACAAATCCTTTAAAAGAACCGGTAAAAGAATTGGTACACGAAAAGACCCACTATACCTACCGGGACTATAAAACCTGGGGCGAGGATTTCCGCTGTGAACTCTGGTATGGACAGCCCGTTATGATGAGCCCTGCCCCACGCCGGCGCCACCAGGAATTGCTGGGCAATCTCTACAAACAAATTTCACGCTATTTAGAAGGCAAACCCTGCCAGGTCTACCTGGCACCCCTGGATGTGTTCCTTGTAGAAGGGGATGAGTCCCTGGAGGACTGCGATCTGGTCCTTCAGCCGGACCTGATGGTGGTCTGCGATCAAAATAAGTTAATTGATGAGGGGATCCGGGGGTCTCCGGACTTTATTATAGAAATCCTTTCGCCCACCACAGCCATGCGGGACCAGAGTGAAAAGAAGGTCCTCTATGAATCCAGGGGAGTCCGTGAATACTGGGTAGCCAACCCGGAGACCCTGGAGGTCTTCCGCTATGTGCTGGACCAGGGCCGTTATGGCCTCCCCCGTCCAGCCTTTCTGAACGAAGGGGCCGAAGCGGCCATCTTCCAAGGAATGACACTCAAGGTAGACATGGAAGCCCAGGGACCGCAGATAACAATGAAGAGCGAACAAGCGGCAAAAGACACATAAACAGCGAATACAGCCGCAGACGGAACAGGGAGCCGAGCAAGCGGCAAAGGGCAAATAGACAGCGAAGACGGCGCAGGCAGAACAGGTAGCAAATCGTAAGCGTTATGCGATGCTTTCGCTTATCCGGTTCCATGGAATAAGGCGCGAGCCCCGCCATTGCAAAGCCCTATCTCCTGCGTACACAACACTACATTCATCAACAGAAGCTCCGGAGTAACGCATCCATACTTCGAGCCCCGAGGCATGTTCCGGCGTAAAGGTCTTACCAGACTTAACCTCTATAGCCCTTCGTTTCAGCCCCTCTTCAAATATAATATCGATTTCGGTGCCCCCATTATCCCGCCAAAAGTAGATATCCCCATCCTGGCCTTCGGCGTATCGGGCCTTCAAAAGCTCCGCAATCACTAATGACTCAAAAAGATTTCCCCGATGGGGATGCAAAAAAAGCTCCTCTGCGGTTCTAATCCCTAAAAGCCGCGCAGCCAGACCCGTATCAAGAAAATAGAGTTTAGGGCTTTTTACCAACCGTTTGCCGAAATTCTCGTGGTAGGGCCGTAACAGATAGACGATGCCGCTTGTTTCAAGCACCGAAAGCCAGGCGCGGGCCGTATTGTGGGAAAGACCACAATCTTGAGCAAGACCACTGAGGTTGAGCAATTGTCCAATCCGGCTGGCGCACATTTTAACAAAGGTTTGGAATTGTCCCAGGTCCTTTACATTCAGAAGCGATCGAACATCCCGCTCCACATAGGAGGCGATGTAGTTGGTGTACCAATCATAGGGCATAAGGTACCGATTGTACAGGGGCGGGTAAAAACCCCGAACCATGGCCTCAAAGGGGTCGGGGGGCAACGTTCCCACAGCATCCAGTTCTGTTAAGGAGAAGGGAAGCAGGTTGATGAATGCCGCCCGGCCTGCCAGGGACTCGGTGACCCCAGCCATCAACCTGAACTGTTGTGATCCCGTAAGAATGTACTTTCCCGGACGGGGATCCGCATCCACAGCGGTTTTAAGGTAATTAAAAATGGTCGGTACGGCCTGCACCTCGTCCAGGATAAGCCCATTCTGGTAGGTATCCAAAAGCCCCCGGGGATCTTCCCGGGCCAGCCGGGCCATGTCAGGATCCTCTAGAGAAAGGTAGGGCTTATTGGGATACGCAGTCCGAACCAGGGTAGTCTTTCCCGATTGCCGAGGCCCGGTGATACAAAGCACCGGAAAACCCTTTTCAAGCCGCCGCAGGGTCTCTTCTGCCCGCCGCGGAATAATTGAATGCGTCATACCTCTACCTTAGACTGTTTTTACAAATTGTCAATAGCAGTGACAATTTGTAAATATCAAGATAACGTTCTTAGACTCACCAGGAGCTCAAACTCCTTTACCGTAAGGCCCGTAACCTTTTTGAACAACCCCGGTTCCAGCTGGGTGATGACATCTTTCAGGGTTCGTTCCCGGTAGTCAGTTATTCTTCCCCCCCCCATTCCCCCCAATTCCGTGCTACACTGGGGGTATGGAACCGAAGGGAACAGGGGCACATTTTTCTACGGGACTGCCTGAGCTGGACAGGACCCTCCAGGGTCTGCTTCCTGGGGATAACCTGGTCTGGGAGATTGAATCCCTTGCCCACTATCAATATGTACTCGTTCCTTTTGTACGGGAAGCCATACAGCAGGGCAAGGAACTCATCTATTTTCACTTTTCTGATGACCCGCCCCTCATAGAAGCAACCGAGGGGCTTCGCATGGTAAGCCTGAACCCCCTCAGGGGATTTGAACATTTTGTCTCCGATATTGTTGATGAAATCGAAGCCCACGCTGACCGGGCCTGGTATGTGTTCGACTGTCTTTCTCCCCTGGCAAAGGTCTGGTACTCGGACCGGATGATGGCGAACTTTTTTCTCGTTGTCTGTCCCCTGGTACTCAAGCTGGAAGCCCTAGCATACTTTGCCCTCTTTAAGCACCATCATTCGAATCACGCCACGGATACCCTGTACAGCACCGCCCAGATCATCATCGAAATCTGGAACTATCAGGGAGACTTTTACCTTCAGCCCCACCGGGTGGAACACCGGTTTTCAGATACCCTTTTCATGCTCCACCAGCTAAAGGACGACGGCCGGCTGGAACCAATCACCAATAGCGCCCGCACCGCCGATGTGGTGGCCCTGGTAAAACAGCCCCTCCTTAATTTTACCATCCAGCGCTTTGGACCCTGGACCGCAAGCTACCATGAAGCGGAAGCGATTATCGAAGCGCTGAACCGGGGAGAAAACAAAGAAAAGGAAGGGCGGGACCTGTTTGAACGGCTTCTCCACATGGTTATCACCAGGCAGACCAGTTTCCTGCCCCTGGCCCGGAAATATTTTACCCTCCCGTTCCTGCTTGACGTCCTCAAGCGGCTTATCGGTTCGGGGCTTATCGGCGGCAAGGCCAGGGGCATCCTGCTGGCCCAGCTTATACTTAAGGGAACCAATCCCCGCTGGTCGACCATACTGGAAAGCCATGATTCTTTCTTTATCGGTTCCGATGTGTTTTATACCTTTGTGATCCAGAACGACTGCTGGTGGCTCCGCCGTAAAAAAGGCTCCATGGAAGAGATCCTCGCCAACGCACGCATCGCCCGGGAACGTATATTAAAGGGAACCTTTCTCGATTATATCGTTCTCCAGTTCAGAGAGATGTTGGAATACTTTGGTCAGGCGCCCATCATTGTCCGTTCCAGCTCCATCCAGGAAGACAGCTATGGAAACGCCTTTTCAGGGAAATACGAAAGTGTCTTCTGTGCCAATCAGGGTAATCTTGATGAACGGCTCTCGGCTTTTTTGGATGCGGTCCGGCAGGTCTATGCCAGTTCCTTAAGCGAAGACGCCCTCCTGTACCGTCTGCATCACGGGCTCCTCCATGAGGATGAACAGATGGCCCTGATCGTCCAACGGGTTTCCGGCGATGTATGGGGCCACTGTTTTTTTCCCCCCGCCGCAGGGGTCGGTTTTTCCTACAACCCCTTTGTGTGGGAAAAATCCATCGATCCCCGTGCGGGGGTCCTGCGGCTTGCCTTTGGGATCGGGACCCGGGCGGTAGACCGGCTGGATGATGACTATATCCGCCTTGTAGCCCTGAACGTACCCCTGGCTCGACCGGAAAAGGACCAGGGGGAAGCAAAAAAACACACCCAGCGCAAGGTGGATCTCATCAACCTAAAGGAAAACCGCTTTCAGACCCTGCCGATCCGGGAAGCGCTGGAACTGCTTCCGGAGACCTTGCGAGGCTATTTCTGCCAGCAGGATCAGGACGCGGCTCAGCGGGCCCGGGAATTGGGACTGCCGCCCCAAAGGGCCTACCAGGTTGATTTTACCGAGCTGTTCCAGAAAACAGATTTTTGCGAACGCATGATCGAGCTTTTACAGACCCTGGAAAAAGCTTATGAGCATCCGGTAGACGTGGAATTTACCGTGAACTGTATCATTTCCGAAACGGGGGCCCTGAAGGATTACCGCATCAATTTGGTTCAATGCCGCCCCTTCCAGGTTAAATTGATGGGGTCAGGCTCCCTGGGGATCCTGCCTTCGGAGATCCGCCAGGAGCATCTTTTCCTTAAAAGCGATGGCCCCATTGTGGGTCGCAGTGTGGCGGCCCCGGTGGGCAGGCTTGTGTACGTCTCCAGCCAGGCCTATACGGCCCTGGGGGAACAGGATAAATACGCCCTGGCACGGCTCATCGGCCAGGTGGCCCGCAGATCAAGTTCCCGGCCGGAGGGTATCGTCATGCTGGTAGGGCCCGGCCGCTGGGGAACCAGCACACCCTCTATGGGAGTTCCCGTTGCCTTTAACGATATCAAAGAAGTCCAGGTGCTGGTAGAGCTGGCCCTGATGCACGAAGGGCTGGTGCCCGATGTGTCCCTGGGGACCCATTTCTTTAATGACCTGGTAGAAATGGACATGCTCTACTTCGCAGTTTTCCCGGAACGGAATGAAAACGTGTTTAACGAAGCTTTTATTCTATACGCATCCCGGTTTTTACATCTCGTTCCGCCAGAAAATGAACTGTGGGCTTCCGCCCTGACAGTCCTGGAATCTACTGACCATGCTGAACTGCGGCTCTTTGCGGATGCTACAGCCCAGCATGGGATCTGTTATCTCGTTACACAATCCCCTGGGCAAGCATTGCCTCCGCAACCTTAAGGAAACCCGCGATGTTGGCCCCGGCTACCAGGTTCCCCTTCTGCCCGTAGGCTTCCGAGGCGTCCCGGCACTGGAAGTAGATATTGTTCATTATGGTGTGGAGTTTTTCATCCACCTCCGCAAAGGACCAGTTCATGCGCATGGAATTCTGGGACATTTCCAGGGCGCTGGTGGCTACGCCGCCGGCATTGGCCGCCTTGGCGGGACCAAAGGAAACACCTGCATCCAGGAAGGTTTTTACAGCCTCCGGAGTACAGGGCATGTTGGCTCCCTCCGCTACGGCGATACAGCCGTTTTTAACCAGCTGTGTAGCGGCTTTGCCGTCCAATTCATTTTGGGTCGCGCTGGGCAAAGCAATGGCGCAGGGAACGGACCAGATACCCGCACAGCCTTCGGTATAACTAGCCTTTGACCGATCCTCCAGATATTCCTTAATCCGTCCCCGTTCGACCTCTTTTATCCGTTTAATAGCGTTCAGGTCCACCCCGGCTTCATCGACAATATAGCCGTTGGAATCGGACATGGCCACCACGGTGGCGCCAAGGCTCATGGCCTTTTCCGCCGCGTAGATTGCCACGTTTCCCGAACCGGAAATGACCACCCGTTTACCCTTCCAGTCCGTCTTCCGTGCTTCCAGCATTTTGGTGGTAAAGTACACAAGGCCGTACCCGGTAGCTTCCTTCCGGGCCAGGGAGCCGCCGTAGGGAATCCCCTTGCCGGTCAGAACGCCGGTAAAACTGTTGGTCAATTTTTTGTACTGGCCGTACAGATAGCCAATCTCCCGGCCACCCACCCCGATATCGCCGGCGGGCACATCCGTATCGGGGCCAATGTGACGGAAAAGTTCCGACATAAAGGACTGGCAAAACCGCATCACTTCCATATCACTCTTGCCCTTAGGATCAAAATCGCTCCCTCCCTTTCCTCCGCCGATAGGAGTGGTGGTCAGGGCGTTCTTAAAAATCTGTTCAAAGCCGAGAAATTTAATGATACCTAAATTCACCGAAGGGTGAAGCCGAAGTCCGCCCTTGTAGGGACCGATGGCACTGTTAAACTGAACCCGGAAGCCCCGGTTTATTTGAACATTCCCCTGGTCATCGACCCAGGGAACCCGGAACATGATCTGCCGTTCCGGTTCTACAATCCGCTCCATAATCTTTAGTTTCCCCATTTCGGGCCGCTTTAGGATAACCGGCTCAATGGATTCAACCACTTCCTTCACCGCCTGTAAAAACTCTGGTTCCGCCGGGTTCCGGCTTGTTACGGTAGCCATAATAGAATCTACAAAACCACTGCCCATACATACTCCTTTCTGATGCCGATATTGCGGCAACACATTGCCGTATTAGCGGCAATAAAGCGTGTTAAATTATACTAAATATATTTAATAGGTACGTCAATATAGAAATTAAAATTTATTCTATTGTATGCTAGCCTATTCCCCGTTATAGTTATGACCTATGGAAGCGGATTCTCAAAAGGCTAAAGAGCTGGCAATTCTCGTAAACCTTGATGAAACGGATCGGGCCCTAAGTAGCGGCGAAATAGAGGCGCTACTCAGAGACAAGGGCTATGAGATGAGCGAGCGGACCATCAGGCTTTATTTACAGCGCTTTGACGCGGAGGGCCTGACCGAGTCTATTGGCAAACAGGGACGCAAAATTACCGACAAGGGCCGCACGCTCCTGGATGAACAGCGGCTCATCCATCGGGTGGGGTACATGTCCACCCGGATAGACCAGATGACCTACACCATGGATTTTGACCTGCCCCGCCGTAAGGGGACCGTGGTCATCAACCTGGCAATTATTAAGAAGGATGATTTTATTCAGTACCTGCCCCTGGTGGAGCAGGTGTTCAGCCTGGGCTACGCCATGGGGACCCTGGTAAGTCTGGTAGATGCGGGGGAGCGTATCGGTACCTTTACCATTCCGGAGGGCCACATCGGTTTTTGTACCGTCTGCTCGGTCACCCTGAATGGAGTTTTTTTAAAATACGGCATCCCCACCCGGTCCCTGTTCAGCGGCCTCTTACAGTTGGAACAGGGACAGGCGGTACGATTTGTGGAACTTATCAGCTACGACGGCACCAGTATCGATCCCTTACAGCTTTTTATTCGGGGCAAAATGACCAATTATCTCGGGTCTATCCGGGATGGTAACGGGAGAATCGGCGCCGGTTTCCGGGAAATACCAGGGGAGAGCTATCAGCTTGCCATGGATTTAGCCCGTCAGCTCCAGGATATCGGCCTTGGGGCATTTTTAAAAATCGGCCGCCCCTCCCGGGATGTGCTGAACGTGCCGGTTCACGAAGGCAGTTGCGGCCTTATCGTCATCGGCGGCCTAAATCCCGTGGCGGTCTTTGAAGAGTCCGGTATTTCCGTGACCTATAACGCCCTGGCGGGTTACATGGAATTCAACCGGCTCTTCCCCTATTCCCAAATGCGGGAACGGCTTAAAGGGTAAAGGAATTTCCGTGAAACAGGGTATAAAACCCATAATGACCATCCTATATATGGCCGTGGCCTTTTCAGCCTATGGGCAGGGTGATGATATAAAACTACCGGTTATTGGCAAATGGCTGATCGATGAAAAAGGGGAAATTGCCCACTGGCTTGGGGTGCAGTACCAGGGCAAGGTTCTGAACGAGCCTATCAACGTGGTGATCATCGATCGGCTCTCCAGGTCCCCGAAAGAAGCGGTGGAAAGACTAAAAAGGGAAGCCCAGCGGGGTGGATACACGCAGAAACTGGGACATTCCGCCGACTACTCCGCATTTATTGACGGGAAAAAGTACGACCAGATAACCCCAGAACTTCCCCTTGCCTTCTCAAACGAAGAATTTTACGAAACAAACAACCATGGCCGGATCATGGGCCCCTGTTATTGGCATGGGTCCTACCTATTTGTCGGGGCCTTTAGCCGCGAGGCGTTAAAACTAAAACCCGGGATATCCCATTCTTTTATTTCCTTCAACATGGCTCGGGACGATTTCTGCCAACAGATGTCTGCCCAGGGAACCTATAGAATAATCGGCACCTACAGCCTAGGGAACCGTCTGGAAGATCCCATGGGGACAACGGCCGACCATGACGGCAACGCTATCGTCTTGGAAGCTCAATAAATAAACAAAGGGAACGTTTGATGCCTCAGCCTACTCCGGTGTGGAGGTGGACGCACAGACCGAAACGTCCTGGTACGTATTCCTGCGAACCAAGGACAACTTCTTTCCCTGGAGTTACTACGGAGCTCCCTTTAAGCCCAGCGCCACCCGTTCGACCATACGCATCCCCTGGAGCGCCTTCAAAGCCGAAAGCACCGGCAAAAAAGACGTGAGAACCCAATTCCTTTCAAGCGTGGCCATCGTCGCGGCCTTCGAGGATTTTAACGCCTACATGCGGATATATCGGGTCGGGTTGTATCGATAGAAGGGATTGGACCTATAGTATCATCTAGGAGTTTGATGTTTTGGTGATAGTCGCTTTAGAGTTAGATTTCAGATTATCTTGACCAGTCTGACTAGTCAATTTATATTTAATTTAAGGTAATATTATGGGCGATCTACATACATCAATGTCCTGGTCCTTACAAGACGCTAAGGCGAGGTTTAGCGAACTGGTGAATCGTAGTATTAAAGAGGGGGTTCAAACGGTAACCCGTCATGGGAAACCAGCGGTCGTCGTAATTTCCTGGGATCAGTACCGGGAAATGGTTAAAAAAACTAAAAGTTTTAGAGCCTTTCTCGAATCGGCACCGAGGGTCGATCTGGACATCGAGCGGGCAGAAGGTGAGGTAAGGGAGCTTATCCTTTGATTTTGCTGGATACCTGCATCATTTCCGAAACGATTAAACCAGATCCAAATCAACAGGTGCTCACTTGGCTTGACACGGTAGAAGAAGAGGCCCTGTACCTGAGTGTGATCTCCTTGGGCGAATTATACCAAGGAATCGAATTGCTTCCTGAGGGGGAAAAGCAAACAGTGCGCTTCGCTACGGGGCCTTGCTAGCCACCCGAAACACCCGGGACTACAAGCGTACCGGCGTGCCTCTTTTCGATCCCTGGACCTACGGAGAATCCGAATAAGCGCTGGGGTCCCTTTGGCTTAGCTCTCATACTCTGTTTAATCGCTTTTCACTGTAACATTGACTGCAGAAAATAGTTAGTCTTATACTCAAATATATCATCCTAATAGGTATTGTCCAGTTAGACCAGTTATCAGGAATAGTACATACCGACAGTATCACACAATGAAACGGTGACCTGTCAGGTCTATGGTTACCAAGTTTTTAACAGGAGCTATGTATGAAAAAATTGGATACAAGGGAAACAGCAAGGCCCAGAAAAAATGTTCTGATTTTTGCGTTGTTCTTAATCTTTATCGTTAATGCCTTTGGTGAGACAGCCCCGGATTTTACCCTTTCCCTTGCACCTGCAAGCATTGCCATTCCGTAAGGCAGGAGCGGTACCACGAATTTAACCCTCACCCCGCAAAATGGCCTCACCGGTACGGTGAACCTATCCCTAATAGATACCAGAGGTAACGTTGTATCAGGGCTTACTCTGAGCCCCGCAAGCATTAAGGTGAATAGCTCTCAAGGGATCACCCAGCCCCTTACCATTACTGCATCTGATTCGGTGCCACAGGGCAATTACAGTCTTATAGTGCAGGTAATAAAAGACAATCTGTATAAAGAAGTTGAATTAAGTGTAACAGTGATGCAATCTTTGCCTGATTCCATACTCAGCGCCTGGCAGTTGGGCACCGCTGAAAATGATCAAGCCATAGCCCTTGCGGTGGACGCTGGGGGCAACATTATTGTGGCGGGATACACAGAGGGCAGCCTCTCTGGGACCTCCGCGGGCAAAAGCGACGCTTTGTACGGAATTACGACCCGAAGGGGAACGAGCTCTGGACGCGGCAATTTGGCACAGATGAATTGGATAGAGCCACTTCCCTTGCCGTAGATGCTTAGGGCAATATAATTGTGATAGGAAACACATGGGGTAGCCTCTTTGGGACCTTCGCTGGTATAAGGGACGCCTTGGTTTTGATATATAAACCCTAAGACTAGAAATAGAGCCTCGCCGCAGTAGAGCGGCGGGGAACTATTGTTTTATTGATATGAGGCTCTTTCAAAACTCCCTGAGTTTTGAAAGAGCCTCATATAAAACTAAATATCTTTACAAACACGTAGATATATATTATATTATACGTATGAGGTGGATTTATGTTGACGAAACTGACCTTGACTATTGATAAAGCCATAATAGAAAAGGCAAAAAACTTCGCTCATGAAAAAAATAAAAGTGTCTCCCGTATTGTTGAGGAATATCTTCGAAATATATCGACCGGGAATGAAAGATTTGACTATGCTGATAAGTTAAAATCTCCAATTACTGATAGTTTAGTCGGAATGTTTAAAGACAATGGGAAGGATTATAAAAGCCAATTAGAAGATGCTTTGTCGGAAAAATATTCATGATTAAGCGAGTATTTGTTGATACAGATATTATTCTTGATGTTGCTTTAGCACGCAAACCTTTTCTCGAATCAAGTAAACTTGTATTGGCATTACTTGAGAACTATATTGCCATAGGATTTATTACTTCAAATGAGATTACAAATATCTATTACATTTTAAGAAAAGCTGGTGGTGATCAGAATGCCAGGAAGTTTATTTCTGGTCTCGTCAAATATCTCACGGTTATTTCTGTTGAACATGCTGATATTCTCAATGCTTTAAGTTCAAAAATGCCTGATTTTGAAGATAGTGTCCAGCATTACGCTGCAATCCGGAATCAATGTGATTTCATAGTAACAAGAAATGTGGATGATTATAAATATTCCGAAATTACTGTCCATTCTCCAATTGATTTTCTAAGTATATACAAAGAATTGCTCTAACAATCGCTTTAACCCGCCTTGCCTATCACTATAAGTCAAGATAGTTGGGACTCTTAAAATGTTTCGTCGTAACTATCTTCACTTATAGTGGACATACGGAGAATCGGCATAAGCGCTGGGAGGATCCCTTCGGCGTACCTCTTACATCCCGTACTTCTTCATTTTAGCCGCCAGGGTCTTTCGGGTTACGCCCAGCTCTTTGGCGGCGCGGGAATGGTTTCCGTCGTGGAGGGCCAGGACTTGTTTGATTTTTTCGCCCTCGTAATGGCTGGTAACGGCGTCGCGGAGTTCTTCCAGGGTTCGGTACTTTTCCAGGGGAAAGGGGTCCGCGCAGGGAGCAGGGGCCGATCGGGAGCCGAGGCCAAGGGTCTCCATATCGATCCATTCGCCCCGGCACAACAGAACCGCCTGGTTCACGGCATTTTGCAGTTCCCGCACGTTGCCGGGCCAATCGTAGCGCCGCCAATAATCCAGCACCTCGGCCAGGGCGCCCCGGACGGGTTTTCGGTACTTTTGGGCGTAGAGGGCTATAAAGTGGTCGACCAACAGGGGGATGTCCCCCCGGCGTTCCCGCAGGGGAGGCAGGGACAGTTCCATCACGGCGATGCGGTAGTACAGGTCCGAACGGAACTCTCCTTTTTGGATAAGGGAACCCAGATCCCGGTTCGTGGCAGCGATGAGCCGGATATCAACCTCGATCCTTTTAGTTCCCCCTACCCGTTCAAAGGCGCTTTCCTCCAGAACCCGCAGAAGTTTAGCCTGCACCGCCTGTGACATATCCCCGATTTCATCCAAAAAAAGGGTCCCCTTGTCGGCCAGCTCAAACTTGCCCAGGTGCCGTTCCGTGGCTCCGGTAAAGGAACCCTTCTCGTGGCCAAAGAGTTCGCTTAACAGCAGGGTTTCGGAAATGGCCGCGCAGTTAATCCCCACGAAGGGGCCATCCCGTCGGTTGCTGGTAAAATGAATATACCGGGAAAGCACTTCCTTCCCGGTCCCGCTTTCGCCGGTCAACAGAAGGGTGGCACTGCTGTTTTTAACCCTATCGGCCCGCTCGATCAGCGAAAGGAACGCCCCGTCGGCGGTGATAATCCGATGCTGGTACACCTGGGAAAGCAATTCATTCCTTAAAAACGAATTGTCCTTCCGAAGGCGCACCAGTTCCAAATTTTTGCGGACCACGTCCAGGAGGGTCCGGTTCTCTATGGGCTTTTGGATGTAATCCACCGCCCCAAGCTTCATCGCCTGGACCGCCGTATCGATGCTCCCGTAACCGGTAACCATGATTACGGGCAGATCGCCGTCATAGTTCCGCAGTAGGGTCAACAGGTCCAACCCGCTCAGACCGTTTTTAAGCCGCATATCCAAGATGGCGATGTCGACGGTCTTGGAGGCGATAATATCCGACAGACCCGGTTTATCCTCGGCGGTATAAACGGTAAAATTTTCCTTTTCGAACAGTTGCTTTAGCCCGTGCAGAATCCCCGGTTCGTCGTCCACCACGACGACGCTATACCGTTTTCCCTTACCTTCCATACGTAACCGCCGATCCCTGGGCGGGCAATTCTATCCGCATCGTCGTGCCCCGGCCCTCTTCGCTTTCCACAGTGATAGTCCCGTGGTACTTATTCACTATCCCATAGACCACCGAAAGGCCTAAGCCCGTGTTTCCCCGATCCCCCTTGGTGGTAAAAAAGGGATCAAAGAGCCGGCTCTGGGTATCGGCGGACATACCGCATCCCGTATCGGCGACTTCCAAAACCACCCGGCCCTTTTCTTCCGCTTCACCGGTACGAATAACGATTGTACCATCGTTACCGATAGCCTGCAAAGAATTTTTAATGAGGTTGATCAGGATTTGCTTGCACTCATCCGAACCCAGAGCGACGTGGGGCAATCGACGGTCCAAATGGGTTTCTATTTCGATACGGCTTTCCTTTTTTATGGAATACCGAATGAGCTGAAGAACCTCCTCCACCAGAGCATTGATATCCAGGCCCTCCTGTTCCACCGGCTTGGATGCAGAAAAATCCAACAGGTTCCGGACAATCCGGCCTATCCGTTTTGTTTCCTCTTCTATAATGCGTAAATCCGAAAGGGCCGCCTTATCCCGGCTCGATTCGATCAGGTTCTGTACGTTTATCAAAATGGAACTAAGGGGATTATTGATCTCGTGGGCTACCCCGGCCGAAAGCATACTGATGCTGGCCAATTTTTCCGCCTGGAAAATCCCCTCCTCGTAGGCAATGCGGCGGCTAATGTCCTCGATGATCATGATGCAGTGCAGGCGGTCTATCCCCTCGGCGTTTTCTTCGTATAGGGGGTACATTTTTATCTCGTAGGTGAGCCCGTTGGACGTTCGCCGTATCTGGGTATCCAGGGGGACCGAACCGGACAGTACCGAACGGATGCTCGCGTGGAAGGTATCGTCGAACAGCTCGATCGAAAGATCGTCGATATTTTTATTTTCCACCCCCGGGGTATCCAAGTTGAAGTATCGAAGGAACGCCTGGTTGACCTTTTCGATGGTAAACAGGGCGTTCACCACGATAATGCCCTCCTGGATCGCGTTGAATATCTTATCGTTATACTCCTTTAGATGGACAATTTCCGAAATATACTTCCGTAGAGCCGTGTGATCCTGGGACAGCTGACGGGCCATATCGTTAAAGCCCCCCAACAGGTCGCCCATTTCGCCGGAAACCCGGAGGTCCACCACGGTCTGGTAATTTCCCGCGCTGATGGCAAACATGGCCTTCCGCAAGTGGCGGATCGGCGAGGTGATGGAGTTCGCCAGGATTAGGCTGATAATCATGGTTACCAGGGCGATAATCAGGGAGACGCTGAGGACGGTGTTATTGATTGAAACCAAACGTTGTCGATACTCGGAGCGGGAATAGAAGGTGGTAATATAAAAGGGCTCATCGCTCTCGCCCCGATCGGTTATAAAGTACCGGGACATGCCGGATTGCTGTACGATGGCCGAATAGGGTTTTCCATCCTGTTCCAGGAAATCGATGGAAGAGTAGGAGTTTAATAAGGGATGGGAGGACAACCAGGCGTTAAAGGTCGACGCCCCAAGGGAACCCACGGAGTATCGGGAATCCACCGACAGCAGGACCCGGATACGGGGGTTAAAGCTTAATTGGGCGCAGAGACCCTCGTCCACCACCTTGATTAAAAACAGATCGACAAACGCCCCGTTGGCCCCCGTTATGCGGAGGGTCCCCACAAAAAACAGGGTGTTGTTTAAAAAAAACGTATCGATATACGGATGGTTTCGTTTGTTTTGAAAGTACCGTTCCGCCGGAACGGGCAGGTTTTTGTCCGAAAGGGAAATAATACTGGTGTAACGGGAAGCGCCGCTTCGGACTATTAAAAAATCGGCCCCCGTCCGGGGAGCGATGGCCTGCAAGTACCCATCCAGGTCGGAAGAAAAGGCGATGGTTCGCTGGGCCCCCACCAGCTCCGCGAGCTTCGTATCTTCCCGCAGATCCCCCACATTTTTCCATAACAACCGTTTCCAGGCGTTAACGTTATCGTAGACCTTTAGGGCCTCGTCGCCCAACTCCCGCCACAGATCCTCGGTTTGGGATTTTTCTATCCGGTTGGTCACAAAGGCTATGGTCAACGCGCCCTGGAGCATAATAATTCCCACAAAGGATAACAGGGTGCGTTGAAATAGTTTCATAACCCTTATTTTTTAACCGTTTCGGCTCCAACTATCAAGCTGACCACCTCGTCGGGGGTGGTGTCCTTGACCACCAGTTCCCCCGCCTTTATACCCCGGCGCATCACGATAATCCGGTCGGCCACCTCGAACACATCGTACATTTGATGGCTGATGATGATTATTCCGATACCCTGGTTTTTCAGCGAATTGACCAGGTTTAGTACCTTTTTCTGTTCCGCGATACCCAAAGCCGCCGTCGGTTCGTCCATTATCAGTATTTTGGCGTCCCAGTAGATGGACCGGGAAATAGCCACCGCCTGCCGCTGTCCCCCCGAAAGGTTACGGATGTTGGACTTCAGCGACGGGATATGGATATCCAGCCGGTCCAAAACCTTCCGCGATTCTTCTGCCATGGTACCGTGATCCAAAACGTTGATAAGCCCCAGGGCTTTTTTCGTTTTTTCCCGGCCCAAGAAAATATTGGAGTAGACGTTCAAATTTTCCGCCAAGGCTAAATCCTGATAAATAGTTTCGATACCCTGGGCCAGGGCGTCGATGGGGCTCTGGATCTCGATCTTTTTCCCGTCCAGATATATTTCACCCTCGTCGGGTTTATGGACCCCGGAAATTATTTTGATCAGGGTGGACTTTCCCGCCCCGTTATCCCCCAGCAGGGCCACCACCTCTCCCGCGGAAACCCCCATGCTCACGTGATCCACCGCCGTAAGGCCCCCGAATCGTTTTGTTATGTCCCTTGTTTCCAATAAATACGCCATGCTTTAACCCTCCGAGCGGTGAAAATTCGGGAGCGATTGGTCCACTATAACCGCCATTATTAGTATCACCCCCACCACCACGTAGGTGGTAAAGGTCTGTAAGTTCATAATCCTTAAGCCCGTCTCCAGAACCGCGATGACCGTACAGCCCAAAATTGTACGCCATACGCTCCCCGAACCGCCGTTCATACTGGCCCCGCCGATGACCACCGCGGCAATTCCGTCCAACAGCATCCCCGACCCCGCGTCCGCTTTTCCGGTAATGTACTTGAACGTGTACGCCAAACCCGCCAGGGTAGCGAACAGGGACGATATCATATACACCGAAATCAGGTCCCGTTTTACGTTTATCCCCGCCCGTTCCGCCGCTTCTTTGTTGCCCCCAATGGCGTAGACGTGCTGGCCAAAACGGGTTCGTTTAAGAATAAAGGCGAAGATCAAAATAAAGACAAACGCCAACACCACGATTACCGGTATAAGGGACCAGACGTACTGCCCCCGGGGAACCTGGGGCCGTTTAAAGAAACTGAACACGCCGCCCTTGGAAATAAAGAACAGGTACCCATTCCCGATATCCCCCGCCAAAGCAGGCAGGTTTTTCGCCGGGCTCCCCGCCAACAGAAGCTCCGAAATACCGCGGGTTATCCCCAGCATGGAAAAGGTGGCGATGAACGCGGGCACCCGCAGTTGGGCCACCAGCCAGCCGTTCATAAAGCCCGGCAGAAGACCGATAATCACCGTTACCACCGAAGCGGCCAACACGCTGGCCAGGGGCGAGAAGCCCAAAGCGCCGAAGGCCACCATCAGTTTGGAAGCGATAACCGTGGCGAAGCCCATCACAAAGCCCACCGAAAGATCGATACCCCCGGTGATAATCACAAACAGTTCCGCGGTCCCCAAAAAGAAGATTTCGGTTCCGTAAAAGAGAATCATTTGGGCCGTATCGATACTAAAAAAGCCCGTGGTGCTGAGGGAAAAAAAGACAATTTCTATAAGAATAAACAGGGGAACCCAGCGTTTTCCAATCTGGGAAAGCAGGGCCGCCTTTTGCTGTCTCGATTTTAATTCCACGTCCGTTCGTTGTTCCACCGTAGGCCCCCTAATTAAGATCCGGGAAAAGCTGATCGATAATGACCGCCAGGGTTAGAAGCACCCCCACGCCGATGTACCGGTAGAAGGGAGGCAAGCCCACGATCTGCAGACCCGTGTTCAGGACCGCCATAATCAGCACCCCGATAACCATACCGCCTATATGGCCCTTTCCGCCCATCAGACTCGCCCCGCCGATAACCACCGCCGCCACGGCGAATAGTTCGTACATGGCCCCCGAGGATGTATAGTTCCCAATCCCCGTTTGGAACACATCGAATACCCCTGCGATCCCGGAAATAAAAGCCGAAAGGGTATAGATAATGACCAAATGCCGGTCCACGTTGATCCCCGCCCTGCGGGAAGCGTCGATGCTTCCACCGATCGCGTAGGTATGGCGGCCAAACTTGGTATATTTTAAAAGGATAATAAGGATAGCGAGCACCAGGATGGTTAACAGCAGGGAATTGGGAAAAAGCCGCAGTAAAAACCGAACCTTTTCGTCGGGAACATAGCTGGGTTTTTGAAAGAAGGAGACCGCTTTCCCTGGATCGATGTACAACACAAACCCGTTACCAATTTGGGACACCCGTTCGGGGGGTCCCATGACGGGCATAAAGCCGTCGGATATAAACAGGGTTACCCCGTTGCAGATGCCCCACATTCCCATGGTGGCGATAAACGAAGGGACCTTAAATCGGGTAACCAGTATTCCGTTGATAAGTCCCGGTATAAGGCTGATAAGAAGACCGGCCAAACAGCCGAACAGAAGAATTTCCGCGAAGGGAGCGTGGCTAGCCACCAAAATCTGCATGATTTTTGCGGTAACCACGGAACTTAAACCGTAAATGTATCCGATGGAAACGTCGATACCGCCGGTGATAATGACAAAGGTTTCCGCGGCCCCGAGTAAAAAAGAGGGGGTCGCCAAGTGAATGATATTTTGAAAATTGACGATATCAAAAAAGCCCCGACTGGCAAAACTAAAACTGGTGGTCATCAGGATAAGAAAGAACAACGCCCAGTTTTTTGCCAACGTCAATCCGACACCCTTTTCAAAATAGGAGCGGGCGTTGCTACGTAGTTGGTTCGGCAAAATAGTACTCCCCTTATCAGGTACTAAACGATAGCCCCCGGGTCCCCCGTTAAAACAAGGGGGTCAGGGGCCTCGGATCTCTTTTTTTACTGATAGATAAACTGTTGCATCGCCGGATCGTCCACGTTGGCCTTGGTAAAGAATTCAAAGCCCGGGATTACCTTCTTCGGAACCTGCGCCTTTTGGGTCAGGTATTTATACATCCACTCCACACCTAAGGAACCGATTTCGCCGGGCTTTTGCGCCAGGACTAGATCCACGGTGCCTTTTTTAAGGCTGTCGATGTTCGCTAAGGTCGCGTCCCAGAGGGCGATTTTAACCGCACCGGAAAGGCCGGCGTTGACGACCGCTTGGGCGGCACCCTGGGCGCTGAATACGTTCACGCCGAAAATACCGACAATATCCTTATCCTTCTGCAGGGCCGCCAAGGTTTGGTTCATAGCGGTCTGCTGGACGTCCATGCACCATTCCACGCCCACGAGCTTCATGTTGGGGAACTCGGCCACCCCAGCGGTAAACCCTTTAACCCGGCCCGCGACGGAAGAAACGTCGGGGTTGGTGGCTTCCACGAAGACCTTGCCTTTTTCGCCGACCATCTTAGCCATGTGTTCGGCGATCTGCTTGCCCCCCAGTTCGTTGTCCGAGCCGATGTACGCCAAGGGGAAACCGTAATCGGTTCCGGTCTTGGTATAGTCCCCGTCGCCGATAAAGGTATCCACGGTGATAATTTCAATACCCTTATCGTAGATTTTTTTCAGCGGCGCCTTCAGGGCGTCCACCGAGGTCGGGGCGATCAAAAGACCGTCGATCCCGCCCTTTTGGATGGTCGCCTCCAGGATCGGGACCTGGGCTTCCGGTCCCCAGGACTTGGGGTATTCGGCCACGATTAAGTTGACCCCCAACTCTTTGGCCTTGGCCTGCATTCCCTTTTCCATCGTAAAGTAGAAGGGGTCCGCGACACCGGGCATAAACAGGATCGTCACCTGTTTCTTAGCCGCCGGAGCAGGTTCTCTCGCTCCGCTGGCGAATACGGGCAGGGCCGTTAGGGCGATGCCGAGTAGCGCTGTAACAATGGTTACCCTTTTTTTCATGGTAGCCTCCTTTTATAACGTGCCGACCTACAGAACAGTCGACGGTGGTAAACCACCGACCATGTACAAGCAATTACCATGCCAAGCTGAAATTGTTATAAAAACGAGGCGATTTCAAAAGTAATCAACGTTTAAAGAACCTCAAACCCCCTTTTTAAGGGTATTTTTCGTAAAAAAACAGAGGGTACAGGTCCTCCCTGTCCCCGGGAAGGGTATAGAGAAGGGTACTTGAGTAACCAGTCGGTGGATACTCAAGTATCCACCGATAGCCTATTGAAGAGCCACGGGTTGATCGGCCGAAGGGCGGGGGATGAACAGCTTGCCCGCCAGCGCGGCGATGGTCTGCTGGAACACCATCCCCAAAATGGCCGGCAGAGCCGCCGCGGGGGGAAAAAACACGATCGCCAAGGTCGCCGCGGCGCTGATATTCCGCATACCCACCGCGAACACGAGGGTTCCGTTTTGGGGACGCGAAAGCTTTCCCAGTCTGCCCCCCAGCCACCCCATCGCAAAGCCCACAAAACTCAGTACAATGGCCTGAAGGGAGATGCTCCAGACTGCGGGGCCCCTAAAATCAACCTGGGGCGCCACGACAGCGGAATTGATGGAAACGACCAGCATAAGGCAGACCTTTGACAGGGGTCCCAGCAGGGGGGAAAGGCGGAGGGTCGCCCTGCCGCGGCTCAGTTCGTTGGTCCCCACCCCGATCAAGGTAGGAAGTACCACCATAATCCCCAGAGAAAGGGCCATACCCCCCATATCCAGGGCCACGCTTTTTCCCAAAAGGAGCGATACGGTCAAGGGAACCACCACCGGCGCAACGATGGACTCTATCAAGATCAACGCCAACGAAAGGGCGCCGTCGCCGTGAAAAATAGAAACCCAGATAAAACCCGAAACCGCCGTGGGGATGGAGAAGAGCAAGACAAAGCCTGCCACCGTATCCGGCCCGCGGGGATTAAAAAGGAGCGCCAGGGCCAGCGCGGTCAGGGGCATGACGATATGGGAGAAAAAGAAAAAGATACCCACCGGAGCAGGATTGGACACCGCCGCGCCGATTTCCCGGAACCGGAGTTTTAGGGCCCCCGAGAGGGTCATCACGGCAAAAAGCCAGGGGACCAGGGACCGGAGGGGGGAAAGGAAGGGGGAAAACAAAAATCCCAGCACCACACCCAGGGGAGTCAGGATGGGCATAGCCCGTTCAAGAAAAGCGTTAAAGGAAAGAAGAACACCGGAGCCTTTTTTTGATACACCCACCGCACAGCTCCTTTAAAAAAAACCTTTATTAAGCGAACCTAATACAAAAACCGAGTATAGGAAACATCCCGCCTCCTGGCAAGGGAGATTATACCGTGGTATACTGGGAGCATGAGTAAGGGAATCATCGTGTACGTTAGCCGGACTGGGCATTCACGGGAGCTGGCCGACCTCTTGGGACAGCAAACCTCATTCCCGGTCATCGAAATTAAGGACCTGGTCAACCGATCGGGTATTATCGGGTGGCTCCGCTCCGGAGCCCAGGCTTCGAAAAAAATGGCCACACCCATAGAGGATCCCCACGCGGATCTAAGCTCCGTGGAAACCGTGGTTTTGGTCCAGCCCATTTGGGCCTCCTCCGTGGTACCGCCCCTTCGGACCTGGCTTCAAGCCCATCGGGATGAATTGGGGGGGAAAAAGATCGCCCTTTTAGCGTCCTATATGGGCAGTCCCATCGATCGACTAAAGACCGCCTTCGAATCGGAATTCTTCCCCCTCGCCGCCTTCGAGGGGATCCGCTCAAAAACCACCACCGAGGAAAAACAACGCCGCCTTGGGGAATTCGCCAAAAAGGTATTGGGGTAAGAGATGATTAAAAGCATCGGGATGAGGTTTTTGCAAAAGTCTGTTACTTTTGCAAAAACCTCTTGCAGTATTTTTACATTAACAAGATATTTAGTTACATAGTATAGAATAGTAAAAATACTGCATATACATCTAAGGTTGCTCTTTCAAAACTCCCTGAGTTTTGAAAGAGCCTCGGATACTTCTTATTATCGCTGGGATCGCCGTTTTAGTATACGGTTTTTACGATTACAACGCGGCACATCAGAACCTGGGAGATAAAATATCAAAAATATTCACCGGCACATCCGCCGGAGAAAAGAGGGCCATCGTTTTGATGATTTCAGGGGGCGCCACGGCGCTCCTGGGCCTGGTGCTTGCCCTCCCGTCCCGCAGGAGGAAGCGGTAGGGCTGTTACATACTGCTCCGGTTAACCTTCGCGGTAAGGCGGTCAACGCGGATTTGGATTACCATGGTCCGCGCGAGCAGGTTTTCCGGAAACGGGCCTTCGGGGGCGGAAAACTTTTTATTTAACGCGGAAAGGATGCGGTTCTTTTCCGCCGATGTTTCGATAAAGGACGCGGAACCCCAGCCGATTACGGATTCGTAGCGGGTTGTACAATCACCGCCGGTTTTTCCCGCTTCTATGTGCCGTTGACCGGTAACCTCAAAACAGACCCGGGGGTTCTTTTTTAAAATATCAATCTTTCTTCCCTGGGTTGCGGAATGAAAAAACAGAGCCCCATCGATCCTGACAAAATTAAGGGGAACCACGTAGACTTCCTGGCCATCCCAGAGACCCAGGCGGAGTTCCGAAGCTGAATCCAGGATACCGTCGATTTCAACCCTATCGGTACATTCTCTGTCGGATCTTCGCACGGGGTGCTCCTTTTCTTTTCATCGAATCCGGGGAATTGTCAGACCGATGAGGTTTGGTGCTTTTACAGTTGAATTTCCTGATAATCGTGGAACCCCCGGCTTTTCCAGCGGGCCCGAGTAGGAACGACCTCCACGTGGACGAGCTTCGGATCGTACTCATCCTTAAACAGCCCCTTCATTCCCGGATGGAGTTCGAAGAGTTTTCGCTTTTTTTCTGGACCGCCGGTAATATCGAGCCGACCTTCCACCCGTAACTCGGTACCGTCGGGGGTTAACCACAATAGTTCGACTTTAGGATTCTGGGAAAATTCTTTTACCTTACCGCTGACATTTACGGTGCTTGCCCAAAATTTAAAATCATCGGTTACCACAAATTTCATAGCCCGAACATGGGGCTGGTTATCCACCGCCGTAGCGGCGAAACAATGACCGGCGGCCTTAATAATTTCCAGGGCCTTCTCTTTTGACATAAAACACCTCCTGGGTTGGATATGGTATTGTAGATGGAAAAATTGATAAAATCTGTCGCTTTTTCAAAACACCCTGGGGTTTGAAAAAGTTTAAAATCGTGTACACTATACACAAAATAAAATGAATAATCTACGTATCGGCTTTTTAGCCGCCCGTTTAGACGAACCGTATCAACACGCCGTGTGGACAGGAGCCCAGGAAGAGGCGGAACAACTGGGGGCAACGGTCGTCTTTTTTGGAGGTCAGCGGGTGGGAAGCCCCGTGGGCTTCGAGGCCTTGGATAATATCGCCTTTGACTTAG
The DNA here is from genome assembly GCA_964425215.1 of uncultured Treponema sp. GTDB lineage: Bacteria > Spirochaetota > Spirochaetia > Treponematales > Breznakiellaceae > CAYRLW01. The sequence goes on along the minus strand of CAYRLW010000003.1, from coordinate 29,321 downwards.
CGGCCCGGAGCGAGGTGGCGGCCCTCGCGGTGATGACCAACGTCATCGGTACGTATCTGAGTAAGGATGAACTTTTTTCCTTTTTAAAACGGCTCGAGAAGGTTCCCCTTGTTTCGGTGGGCATCGATGTTCCGGGGATCCGGGGGGTTCATATCAATAACGACGGGGGGATGATAGCCGTGGCGGATCATCTGGTCCGGATACATAAACGGCGCCGTTTTTTGTTTTTGGCCGGACCTCAACGTCACGGAGAATCCATCGCCCGGGAACGGGAATTTATAGGCCACCTGGGGCGCCTTTTGGGGACCGAGTATACCTGCGTGGTCGAGTACTGTAATTTTCAGGAGGATGAAGCCTGGGAGACCACGGCCCGGTATTTTTTTAAGGACAAGCCCTTTGACGCGGTGGTGGCGGCCAACGATCTCATGGCTATGGGGGCCCTGCGGGCCCTGGCGGAAGCGGGCGTTAAAGTAGGGGAGGAGGTTTCCGTCACCGGTTTCGACGATACGGAGGACAGCCGCTTCAGTATTCCCCCCCTTACCACGGTACGGCAGGGAGCCTACGAGTTGGGAAGGCAAGCGATCCGGTCCTTGGGCCGGGATTTGGGCCTCCTCGATTCAAAGCGGGAGCCCCTGGAAGAAGCCCGGGTTTCCTTCATCATTCGGGAGTCCTGCGGCTGTCCCGCCGTAGCGCACGACGAACCGGGAAGACCATCGTCCCAACGGGGAATCGAAACAAACGAAGCTCTGGCTATCCTGGCCCAGGATGTTAACGTGGCCCTAAATCGGGGGAAAAATCCCGCATCCTTAAAGTTGCGGGCTGAACTTTCGCCCCTGAAAGACCGGGCCATGCTGATTATCGCCGAGGGAATAGCCCGGTACCAGGCTTCGCTACGGCGATCCGCCGAACGAAGGGCTACGGTACTTCGGGAGATAGAGTCATCCCTGGTAGCGTCATTTGCCTTGACGGATATTTTATCCGAGGTCGCCCGGGGCACCCAGGCCCTTGGGATTTCCGCCTGTTGGCTGGCCCTCTTCGAGTCCAAGGGAGACACCCCCGAATGGGCCCGTCTTTTGTTGGCTTCCGAGGGAAATAAAAAACGAATATTAGCGCCCTACGGGATCCGCTTTAGAACCACAGAATTGATACCCGGAGGGCTTCCCCAACGTTGGAAAGCCTACGTGTGCGAACCCCTCCGCTTTGGGGAAGAACGGTTGGGATACCTTATCTGTACCGCCGATAGCGAGGACCGCCGGGTCTTCGAGGCCCTGCGGGACCAGGTATCCAGCGCGATTAAGGGAGCGCTGTTAATGGCCGCGGAACGGGATAGGGAGCGCCGTTTGGAACACGAAGTACGAATTCGAACCCTGGAGTTATACTCCAGCAACGAACGGCTTCGGGAAGAGGTGGAGCGGCGCCGTTCCCTGGAACGGGAATTGCTGGATATTTCCAATGATATTATGGCCCGTATCGGCCGGGATATCCACGACGATCTATGTCAAAATATCGCGGGGATAGCCCTCATGGCCGCCGCTTTGGAGGGAAGCCTCCGCCGTACAGACCCAGGAGAAGAAGCTTCGGCGGCCCAATCCGCGGCCCTCATCGCGGAAACCGCAAGCAAAACCGCGGCCCAAGCCAAGAGCATGGCCAGGGGGCTGTACCCTGCGGAATTGGAGGCTAAGGGTCTGGTTCGGGCGGTGGAAGATTTGGTTCACGCGGCACAAGAGCGTTCGGGCATCCCCATCATCTTCGAAGTCCAACCGGGATTTTTTATCAAGGACTCGGAAAAGGCTCTCCATCTGTATAGAATTATCCAAGAGGCCCTGAACAATTCCCTTGTCCACGCTCAAGCTTCGGAGATCCGCGTGGCCCTTCGGATAGATAGGGAAAACATTCAAATTGAGGTCGCGGACAACGGAGTCGGTATGCCCCAGGGTAAAAGCCAGGGCCTTGGAATGGGTTTAGGAATTATGAAATACCGGTCCAGCGTCATTGGCGGTGAATTGAGGATCAACTCTAGAAATCCAGGGACCAGTGTGTCCTGCAGAATCGTGAGGTAGTGCGGTGTCTCTAAAACCTACTTTTATCGTTATAGACGATCATCCCCTGTATCGACACGGGGTGGTTACCCTGATAGTTCAGGAACTTCACCTGGAAGCCGTGGGCGAAGGGGGCTCTATCCCCGAGGCGTTGGATCTGTTACGGGATAAAAAACCGAACTTAGCCATCGTAGACATATCGCTGACAGAAAAAAACGGCCTCGAGTTGGTCAAAATAATAAAAAATGAATATCCCTCCGTGGCGGTCCTGGTGGTTTCCATGCACGAGGAAAGCCTGTACGGAGAACGGGCCCTTTCCGCGGGAGCCCGGGGGTACGTGATGAAGCACGAGGCCCCTGCCACCCTGTTGAACGCGGTACGTTCAGTTCTGGAGGGAAAAATCGCCGTAAGCCCCGCATTGGGGGAGCGGATGCTGGCGGGTATCGTGGGGGGCCGACACGAGGGCGATCCAGTGGACCGGCTTTCGGACAGGGAATTGGAGGTCTTTCGGCTTATCGGCCGGGGCTACGGAGCGGCGGAGATCGGGGACCTGCTTAACCTTTCGGTTAAAACGGTCAACGCGTACCGGGATCATATTAAGGAAAAATTGAACCTTGAATCGGCGGCTAACCTTCGACGTTACGCGGTTGAATGGGTAGCCGAAAAGGATAAAAAGTAAGCCCCGGCCCAGCGTTTCGGGCTCCGGCCCGGGGATACAAGCCCAGTCAAGGAATTCGGGCTTGGGCCAGCGCTCCGGGCTCTGTCCGGGGTTCTAAGTCCAGTCCAGGGATTCGGGCCCGGTCCGAAGCTTCGATAATCCGCTTTTTTTGCTCCTATTGTATGTTTTCATTCTACCAGAACTTTTATTTTCCCTCCCCATAGGTAAAATGACCGATAAGCGAATCGGCATCCTGTCCGATAGGCGATCAATGAATCCACGTATACGGTGATAGGGGAGGAAAAAATGGGTGTCCAGGTTTCTGAAATTGATTATTACTCGCTCCACGGTATGTGGGGAGCCTATGCGTCCTTTGTCCTAGGCCGGATTGGCCAAGGGGCGGGGGTGGTGGTAGGAAACGTACAACCCCCCGAACGGGGTTTGTTTGTCGGCTACCGCCGGGGACGGGAACTACCTCAACTGCTTCCCTTTGTTCCTAATCGAAAGGTGGGATTAACCGCCGATTCGTATATCGACCCAACCACACCCGCTCGGCCCAGTTTGCCGCCTCCGGAGTACCGCTTTTTTGAAAGCGGAGAGATCGAACGGATTGTTTCATTTAGCGGCGAAACCTGGAACGCGGGCCTTCTTTCCCTGTCGGTTTATTCATTTTTTGGTCCCATACCCGACCCTTCGTTCAGCGATCCCGTTAGTTCCCGCGCTTTTTTACGGCCAGCGGTTTACGTAAAGCTCTCTTTTGATAATTCCAAAGGGACCGAAGGCCTCGTTGGAATTTTTGGCATGCAGGGAATCCGCCGATGCCTTTCCGACGGAAAGCAGGGGACCCTCCTGGGGTTTGCCCATGGAACCGATTGGGGCTTCGCGACCCTCCCTGGCAAGGGGATCGACGAGGTTATGGACTGGCAGGTTATCGACGCGGCCTTTGACGCTAACCGGCCGATTCGACGCCTGGCATCGGAAGGAGCCCTCCGTTTTCAGGTCGGAGCGGGAGAAAAACGGGAATACATCATCGCCATCGGCGTGTATCGAGACGGGGTAATTACCTCGGGGCGGCGTACCCACGCCTACCACACGAGCCTTTTTCACGATTTAGAGGATGTGTTGGAGTGCGCTTTGGAAAACGCGGGGGAAGGTCTGGAGCGGGCTAAGGCTTTGGATACGGAGCTGGATCGATCCTCCCTTTCGGAGGATAGGAAATTTCTGCTTGCCCACGGGGTTCACAGTTACTGCGCCAACACGGAGCTTTTGTTAGCGGAAAATGGGGAAGCGGTTTTTGTCGTCAACGAAGGGGAATATCAAATGATGAACACCCTGGATCTAACCGTGGACCAGGCCTTCTTTGAACTTCAATATTCACCCTGGACGCTTCGCAACGAGCTCGATAATTTACTCCTCTACTCATCCTACAACGACGCCTATGGGCTCGCTTTTTCCCATGACCAGGGGGTAGCCGATTGCTTTACGCCCCCCGGTTCTTCGGTCTACGAACTCCCCCTGCTTTCCGAGTGTTTTAGTTACATGAGCTTTGAGGAGACCCTAAACTGGGCTCTTTCCGCTTGCCTGTACCTCCATACTACCGGGGATAGCTCTTGGTACACAGCCCATAGGGAAGTTTTTGGGCAATTGGTGTCCTCTATCCGAGCCCGGGATAGAAACGATGACGGGATCATGGATACGGATTCGGATCGCTGCGCCGCCGGCGCGGAAATTACAACCTACGATTCCCTGGATGTCAGCCTGGGACAGGCGAGGAACAACCTCTATCTGGGAGTAAAAACCTGGGGGGCCCTGGTCAGTTTAGAATCCCTTTTTTCACGGTTTGAAAAAGAGAACCCATCGTGGGCTTCCGAGGCAAAAGAAGGAGCCGAGTTAGCTTCCGAAACCTTGGTTTCCCATTTTATAGAAAGCGAAGGGTATATCCCCGCGGTATTTGAAAATGGGAATCGATCAAAAATCATCCCCGCCATCGAAGGATTAGCGTACCCCTTCCTCTGCGGTGCCCCTTCAGCGGTTCAAGAAAAGGGACCCTACGGCAAACTAATTCAAACGCTAAAAAAACATCTGCAAACTGTTTTAGTTTCCGATGTCTGTCTAGATCCCATTTCGGGGGGATGGAAACTATCTTCCACCAGCAAAAACACGTGGCTTTCAAAAATATTTTTAAACCAATTTGTGGCGGAAGAAATTTTAGGAATTCGGGACGAAAGAACCCAACGGGATGGGGTTCACGCTCGTTGGTTACGCAAAGGGAGCGCCCAATGGGCCGCCACCGATCAAGTAGATTCCCGGGACGGTCGGGATTTGGGTTCCCGTTTGTATCCCCGGTTGGTCACGTCCATTCTTTGGTTAAAGCCCCCCAGAAGTTCCAGCCAGACTGGGCTTCGGGATAGGTAAAACGTCCTAGGCTAGAATACGGCATTAGCCCTATGCCGGGATTCCATAAGAGCTAGTACGATAGAACGATCAATCAAAAGGGGTTTAAAACCCCTGGTATAGGAGGTAGGTATGAGAAAGATGTCCCTCGTGGCAAGCCTTATCGCGGGCTTAACCCTTGCGGCGGGATCGCTGTTCGCCTCGGGTCAGCAGGCCCAATCGGGAGCCCCCAGCGGCTCTAAACAGGTTACCATCAGCTGGTGGGCCCTATCGGGCGGCGGCGGTGCTAACGATCCCCGGGAAAATTTCCGCAAACAGGTAATCGCGGACTATGAAAAAGCGAACCCCAACGTCAAGATCGATCTGGTGATGCTGGAAAACGAAGCGTTTAAGCAGAAAGTACAGGTAGCCATTCAAGCGGGAACACCGCCGGACATTTTCCATTCCTGGGGCGGCGGAGTTATGGTGGAATACGCCAAAGCCGGGATGCTGAAGGATATCACCAGTTTTGTTCAAAGCGATTTGTCCCCCATAATTGGGAAAGGTGCCTTGGAAGTGTACGGGTACCAGGGCAAATTCTACGGAGCCCCCTACGATATGGGCGCCGTGGGATTTTGGTATAACAAAGAAGCCTTCGCAAAAGCCGGCGTAACCTTTCCAAAGACCTACGACGACCTTTTAGCGGCGGTTCCCAAGCTTAAAGCCGCAGGGTACGTTCCCATAGCCCTTGGCGCCGGCGACCGATGGCCCGCCCATTTCTGGTGGGTATACTTGGCCATGCGGCTTGGCGGTAAGGAAGCCTTTGACAAGGCGTACAGCGGTCAAGGGTCCTTTAAGGATCCGACCTTTGTAAAAGCCGGCGAGTTGTTAGCTAAACTTAATAGCCTTACCCCCTTCCAAACCGGGTTCCTAGGGGATACCTACGATAATGAAGCGGCTTTGATGGGTAACGGACAGGCGGCCATGGAGCTGATGGGCCAATGGGCCCCCGCAACCGAAGCTTCCGACTCGTCCTCCGGCAAGGGCATCGGCGACAATCTAGCTTGGGCGCCTTTCCCCGCGTTCGCAGGAGGCCAGGGGAAGTTGACCGACGTCATGGGCGGCGGTAACGGGTACGTCATCGGCAAGAACGCTCCCAAAGAAGCCCTAGATTTCATGAAGTTTTTCCTTCAAAAGCAATACAACGAACAGTTGATTCAAGTAGAAGGGATTATACCGGTGGTTAAGGGCGCCGAAGAAGGCCTAAAGGGGAACGCCAATTCCATGGCCATCGCCCAAGCGGTAGGTAACGCCAACTACTATCAGCTCTACTACGATCAATACCTGCCCCCCGCCGTAGGCGAAGCGGTTAAAGACGCGGTGGCCGGCTTGCTGGCCGGTAAATTCGATCCGACCCAATGCGCGGCCATGGTGGACGACGCTTGGCAAAAAGAACGAACCAAGAAATAATTAAAAAATAAGATTTAGACCGGCCCGGAATTAAACTCCGGCCGGTCATTTTTTAGAACCCGAAAGGATAGAACCATGAGATGGAAGTTATCGGATTTAAAAAAAAATAATATTCCCCAGGCGGCAATCCTTTTGGCTCCCGCTTTTATCCTGTTTACCGTTTTTGTCGTAGTTCCGGTAATCCAGGCCATGTACTATTCGCTTTTTTCTTGGAATGGAATGGGACCCCTCAGTTCGTTTCAAGGTTTTAGTAATTTTACCAAAATATTTGGGGATGAAGTTTTTCATATTGCCCTCATCAACAATATAAAAATCGTAGCCGCGTCGCTTTTTATCCAATTGCCCATCGCGTTTCTTTTGGCTCTTTTAATTGGACGAAAAAGCTTTAAAGGGGAAGTGCTTTTTAGGGGTATTTTCTTTTTCCCCTACATCGTGGCGGAAATTGTTATAGGAATTATTTGGCGCTTTATCTACGATCCCCGGTTTGGGATTCCCACCCTGTTATGGAGTTTCGCCACAGGACAACCCCATCAGATAGGATTACTGGGGGATCCGAAGGTGGCTTTTAACGCCGTCCTCGTGGTGGTTTTGTGGAAATATATCGGTTTCCATTTGATCCTCTACATCGCGGGTCTCCAAAGTATCCCCACGGAACTGGAAGAGGCGGCCTTGGTGGATGGGGCAAATCGGTTTCAGACAATTACGCGGATCATCATTCCCTCCATGCGGGGAACCTTTATCATATCTATTTTCTTTTCCGTAATCGGTTCGTTTAACGTCTTTGACGTCGTTTGGGCCATGGGTCAGGGAGGACCGATTCATTCCACCGAAACTATCGTTACCTATCTTTATAATTATGGTTTTAGACGTTTCGATTTTGGATACGGCAGTGCGATCGCGGTAATCCTTTTCGTGATCTGTTTTATCTTTAACGTTTTTTATCAACGGTACGTGGTTGGAGAAAAAGATGGCCTTCGATAAAAATAGACTCTCTAGTATCGATAGAAAAAATATTCAAAGAAACATAAAAATCGGGATTAGCATACTCATTTCCGTGGTAACCCTGTTTCCAATCTACGCGGTTTTGATCAACAGTTTCAAAACCAACGGGCAGATTTTTTCCGCCCCTTTCACGCTTCCCGCGCCGCCTAATTTGGACGCCTACGTGGGGATTCTAACCAAAAACGCCGATTTCTGGGTGTTCTTTTTTAACTCTTCCATTGTCGCAATCGGTACTATTTTTCTTATTTTGATTACCGCTTTTATGGCTTCCCTTGCTTTATCCCGGTTACGGTTTCCAGGACACGCCAAGTTTTATAATTATTTCGTCATGGGCATGCTTTTCCCCCTTACGGTAGCCATTCTGCCCCTGTACCTGCAACTTCGGTCCCTGGGGATGATAGGATCCTTGAGCGGCGTTATCCTTGCGCAGGTAGCCTTTGGGCTTCCCACCAGTATCTTTATTTTAACAGGCTTTTTCCGGGAAATCCCCCAGGAATTTCAAGATGCTACCCAAGTTGATGGGGGAGGCATAGGAACCTTTGGATTTAAAATTCTCCTTCCCATATCCACACCGGTTATTTCAACGGTCACGGTCATCAATTTTATCCAGAGCTGGAACCAATTTTTGCTTCCCCTGCTCGTACTGGATAATAAGAAGACCTTTACGATTCCCCTGGGAGTTATGCAGTACCAGGGCCAATTCACCAGCGGATGGAACTTTATCATGGCGTTCATAACCATCTCCATGATACCCATGCTCCTTTTTTACATATTCCTCCAAAAGTACATCGTGGCTGGTTTAACCGCCGGCGCAGTGAAGGGATAAAATGGTCGTTGACGACTACACCTTTGTATAGTATTCTTCATTATCACGATGATGAATACGGCTCAAAAACTTGCAATCCTATCCGCCGCCGCAAAATACGACGCTTCCTGCTCCTCCTCGGGAAGCGAGCGTCCAGCGCAAATGGGAGCGCTGGGAAATGGGGCGTTAGGCGGAATTTGTCACGCCTGGGCCGCCGATGGGCGTTGTGTTTCCCTGCTTAAGGTGCTTTTTTCCAACGTCTGCGCCTACGATTGCGCCTATTGCGTCAACCGCCGATCTAACGATATCCCCCGCTCGAGTTTTTCCGTGGAAGAATTGGTTCGGCTAACCGTTGATTTTTATAAACGCAATTATATCGAGGGACTTTTTCTCTCATCCGCCGTCCTCGGTAAACCTGATCATACGATGGAACAGCTTATACTGGTGTCTAAAACCCTCAGGGAACGGGAACGGTGGAACGGCTATCTGCATCTAAAGGCTATTCCCGGAGCTTCTCCCGAACTCGTCACCGAAGCCGCCCGCTGGGCCGACCGGGTGTCGGTAAATATCGAGCTTCCCAGCGCCGAAAGCCTTACCCGCATTGCCCCGGATAAAACACCCGCTTCTATTTTTTCCGTCATGCGCACCCTCGCTCAGGCCAGCGGTTTTGAGGTTCGACGAATACCCGGCCCCGCCCAACCATCGCTCCCGGCTACCTCGGTCGTACCGGCCCATACCAGTGGACTACCATCCGATTCCGCCCGTCCACCATCCGGTTCCGCAGACGTACCGTCCGGTTCCGCCGCGTCGGTGGTCGCGGAACCAAAACCCCTCTACGACAGCCCCGCCACGCGAGGGGGGCAAAATTTCCGGAATGTGCCCCCGTTTCTTTCGGTCTGGGAAGCCAGAAAATCCCGGTACCGAAATTCAAAAAACGTCCGGATACCCGCGGGACAAACGACCCAACTCGTGATCGGAGCGAGCCCAGAATCCGACGCCACCATTCTTGGCCTAGCTCAAAATTTGTACCTAGCCTACGACGTTCGCCGGGTCTACTATTCGGCCTTTATTTCCCACGGTGCCGACCCTCGGCTTCCCGCCCTGCCCGGTCCGCCGCTGTTGCGGGAACACCGGCTGTACCAAGCGGACTGGCTGTTTCGGTTTTACGGATTCAGAGCCGAAGAGATCATCGATCCAACGCATCCCTTTTTGGAAGCCGATGTGGACCCTAAAACCGCCTGGGCTCTGAATCACTTGAATTTTTTTCCAGTGGAAGTAACCACCGCAGAGTATACGGAACTCCTTCGGGTCCCCGGAATCGGTCCCACCTCCGCTTCCCGTATTTTAAAAGCCCGGAGGCAGGGAACCATAACTTTTACGGGACTCAAGGCTCTTGGGGTCGTGATGAAGCGGGCACTCTATTTTATCACCTGTTCCGGGAAGGCTTCGCCGGAACTCCGCCAGTGGCAGAACCGTACGTCAAACCAAACCCTCCTGCGATCTATTCTAAGAGATGGGGCGATGGATATTTTAAGGCCCTTGCAACGGGAGTTTGATTGGACCGAGGGACCATGATATACGAATACGATGGAAGCTTCCCCGCCTTTCTGTGCGCCTGCGCCGAATTGCTTAACGAAGAGAGCTGTGGTCTATCAGAGAAAACCGTTCCACAGGGTTCCAGCGTGGTTTTAAAAAATGAACAACGTTCCCTGTTTGACCAACGGGTCCCCATCCACCGGGACGATGAACGGGCGGCCCGATTGTGGCAACGGTTACAAAAACGAATCGGACAGGCGGCCCTTCGCGTCATCCTGGAAGCCTACCTTTCGGACTATCCGGACAAGGATAATTGTATCGCCCGTATGGTGATTCGCCTCTGGAAAGAAGGTCCCTCCGCGTTACAGGATCTATCCTCCAAAGAAGGAATTGGGGTCGAAAAAGCCGCTCGACGAGCTCGGGAAGAGGGGCACAGGTTCTGCGGATTACTTCGCTTTCAAGAACTCGCCGATGGTTCCTTATACGGGATCATCAAACCGGACTGTGATATCCTGGTATTAATCGCCGACCATTTTAGCGAACGCTTTAACTCTTATTCTTTTGCCATTTACGATGAAGGACGGCAGAAAGCCCTGGTCCATCCCAGCGGCGGGCCCTGGACCATTTCGAAAGGTTTCTCAATTCTAGGCCACCGACCTTCCGATCCGCGTACAACGGACGATCATGGACTTCCCGTGTCGAACCAGGAACGGGAAATCCAAAACTTCTGGCGCCTTTATTTTGATACCATCGCCATCGAAGAACGAAAAAACGAAACCCTGCAAAGGAATAAAATGCCAAAAAAATACTGGAAGAATTTGACGGAAAAAAACCGGGAAGGGTGGTGAATTACTTTTTGAAAGTAATAAACATTATCAAAACTACCTTGCGGGACCACGAAAAATGTGAATAGTATAAACCAGGAGCATTCATGAAAGTAGATATACAGACCTTGACCATGGTGTTAGGTCTGCTTTTTATCGTACAGACCCTGGTTCTTTTTGTGCAATATCGGATTAGCAAAACCTATGCAGGTCAAATTTGGGTGGCCCTGGGTAACGGGGTAGAAGCCCTGGGTTTCTTATTTTTAAGCTTGCGAAATATTCCATCCTGGACTCTTTTTTCAATTTTGGGAAGCAACGCCTTTATTGTTTTGGGGATGATTCTGATTTTTATAGGGATCCTCCATTTTATAGAAGTTCAACTTCCCTTATTTTGGATTTGGGTTCTCTACGGTCTTTTTTTGCTGGTGGTCCTTTATTTTTCCCTTATCCACGATAGTACGCCCATCCGGGTCGTTAATTTAGCTCTGGTATCCGCTTTAATCAACCTGCTTACCGCTTTGGCCCTTCTCTTTCACCAAAACAAACCTTTTAAATCCTCCGTGCGAATTTTGGGTTCTATTTTTATAGCCTACTCTTTTATTTTTCTCTTAAGGTTGTTTTCCGCCCTTACCGGCGCGGCCCAATTCTCTTCTATCTTTAATCCCTCCTTTTCTCAGAGTTTTTTCTACGGGGCGGGGATAATACTGGGCAACGTATACACGTTTATGTTCATTTTGATGGTCAACGAACGGTTAAACCAAGAGGAGGCGGAGACCCAACAACGGTTTGAACTTATTTTTGAAACGACCCCCGACGCGATAGTTATTACCCGGCTCAAGGATGGATTGATCGTGGCCGCCAATCCGGCTTTTACCGCAATTACGGGTTTCCCGAAAGACGGGGTGATCAAAAAGCCTATCCTTACCTTGGGTATTTGGCAGAACGCCGAAGAACGGGATCGGTTTACCCGAATCCTTAAGGAAACGGGGTCCTGCGAAAACGAGGAATTTACCTTTCATCGAAAGGATGGAAGCTCTTTTACCGGGATGGTTTCCGCCAGGACCTTTATAATGGAGGGGCAACCCCATATTATCAGCGTCACCCACGATATCACCGCTCGAAAACAATTCGAGCAAGCGCTTCGGGAGAGCGAAGCTAAATTTAGGGAATTCGCCGATATGCTTCCCCAGATCGTGTTCGAAACCGACGCGCAGGGAAACCTAACCTTCGTGAACAAACAGGCCTATCCGCAGTGCGGATATTCGCCGGAAGATAATTTGATAGGAGTCAGTACCCTGTCGTTCTACCCGCCGGAAGACCGGGCCCGGGCGATGGAGAACATACAAAACCGCATTGTGGGAAAGCCCATGGGAAGCAACGAGTACCGCATTATCCGAAAGGATGGTTCGACCTTTCCCGCGTTGGTCCATTCCAACACCATCGTTCGTGATGGGAAACCCGTGGGACTGCGGGGTATTATCGTAGATATTTCCGAACAAAAGGAAACGGAAAGCAAAATACGGGAACTGCTCCAACAACTGGAAGTAGAAAAAAAATACGCCCAAGAAAGTGCTATTACCGATGAGCTGACGCTGTTGTACAACCGCCGTCATTTTGACGATACCCTCCGGAGCGATTTTTTTCATCTTAAACGAACCGGCGGCGTCCTTTCGTTCCTTATGTTGGATGTGGATTACTTTAAAAAATATAACGATACCTATGGGCATTTGGCGGGGGACGATTGCCTTAGACAGCTCGGCAAGGTTTTAAAACAGGTGGTGGGCCGAAAGCACGATACGGTGGCCCGTTACGGGGGCGAGGAATTCGCCGTCATTATGCCGGAAACCGACGCCCAGGGGGCTCTTATTATAGCGGATCGACTGAGAAGCGCCGTCATCGATTTAAAGATTCCCCACGCCACGTCCGACGCGGCCCCCGTGGTAACCATCAGTGTGGGGGTCGTCACCCTCCGTACCTCCGATCAGGAAACACCTGAACAGATCGTAGCCCTGGCGGACCAAGCTTTGTACGAAGCGAAAAAAGCGGGAAGGAATAGGCTGGTGCAGAAGGATATGCTGAACCAAGAGAAGGGCCATCAATTCCTCCGGCTTTATTGGAATCCCAACGATAATTCGTTCCATCCTCTCATCGACCAGGAACATCAACAATTGGTCCGCCATTCTAACGATTTATTAGAATTACTCCTCCAAGGGAACGGAAAAGAAACCCTTATCCCTTCGATGGAAAACCTTTTGGCAGAAGTAATTTCCCACTTTAACCATGAGGAAGCCATTCTAAAAGAACGGTCGTACCCCCAGCTGGAGGAACACGCGCAACTCCATAGGGAACTGATCGGCCAAGCCCAGGATGTACTGGAAAGATACAAGAACGACAACCTTTCGCCGGGAGAGCTGATAAACTTTCTCGTTTACGAAGTAATCGTCCATCACATGCTCACGGACGATAAAAAGTTCTTCCCCTACGTCGGCTCCACCCACCTGTAGCAGTGGCGTCCGGAGTACGGATTCCTACGATTTTCTTGTAGAGGCTTTTTGCAAAGTAACGGGCTTTTGAAAGAACCTGGTACTTTACAAAACAACCATACCTATGTAATCTTGGTCTTAGTAGGTATTTTGTTACCTGCCCATCTTGAACATTCGGAGGTCTATGTATGAAACAACGGGGAATTGTGCTCTACGACGGGCTCCGGAGTAGGATCGGGTAAGGCAGTATCAAAATAATTGTAGTCCGCTACTATTTTGATGCTTTAAAAATAATCCCATGAGGCTTTTTCAAAACTCAGAGAGTTTTGAAAAAGTTACCTTAGATGTATATGCAGTATTTTTGCTATTCTTTATTATATATATTTATTTTTACATTGCAAAAATACTGCAAGAGCCTCTTTCAAACGTAATAGACTTTTGAAAGAGGCTCCGATATGTATAGGATTAGCTCTGGTTTGTTCATTTGAACAACCGCTGTTCCCTATCCTTCACTCCCGCCCGCCGTTTTTATCAAAATTAGGTTCAATGCACGTTGAGGTTATCAGATAACTCAGAAGAGTTGTAGAACAGCCTCGAAATGAAAGACTTCTGTACATACAATTTGTCAGAAGTCCCTAACAGGCGTTTTGGGAGAATAAAAATTGATAAACGATACAATGACGTTACAAGACTACGGATGGTCCGCCGCGATGGAAAAAGCGGCACAACCGTATACGCAATCGGGTCTTCTGCGGGGCAGGGTTTTAGAAGCCCAGCGGACCACCTGGACCGTGATCGCGGAAAGCGCGACGGGTCTACAGGAACTGATGGCCCAGGGGAACGGGGATATTCGGCTCCACGGGGCGGATGCGGCGAAACGGCCCGTTACCGGAGATTGGGTACTCCTTTCTCACGACGGAAATGCCCATAGTCCGGCGATTATTCAACACATTTTACCCCGCCGTTCACAGTTTTCACGAAAAGCCCCAGGGGATACGGCCCACGACCGGATAGATCAACAGGTCATCGCATCGAATATCGATGTGGCCCTGGTGGTTAGCGCCTCGGGACAAGATTGGAATATACGGCGTATCGAGCGGTATATAACCCTGGTTTGGGAGTCAGGCGCCCAGCCGATCGTGGTTATCACAAAAATTGATTTGGCCGATGACCGGGAGTATGTGGTTCGGGAAACCGAAGCGGTAGCGCCGGGAGTCCCCGTTATAGCCTTAAGCGCAAAAACCGGAGAAAATATGAGCGCCCTTTCTGCCTTCCTTAAGGCAGGGAAAACAGCGGTCCTATTGGGTTCTTCGGGAGCGGGAAAAAGCACCCTTTTAAACGCCCTGGCGGGAAAGGAACTTCAGCGGACCCAGGAGGTTAGGCTGGATGATGAACGGGGTCGTCACACGACCACCGCCCGGACCCTGTTTCGACTATCCTCGGGGGCTCTGCTTATCGATACCCCAGGCTTACGGGAGCTTCAGCTTTGGTCCGACGAAGACAGCTTGGCGGAGACCTTCCCCGAAATCGATTCGCTGGCCGAACGGTGCCGGTTCAGGGATTGCAAACACGAGGAGGAACCGGGGTGCGCGGTCCGAGAAGCGATTGAAAGCGGAGAATTATCCAAGGACCGATTTGGGGCGTGGAAAAAACTTCAACGGGAAATAGCTTTTTTGGAACGCCGCGGAAACCGGATGGCCGAATTGGCGGAACAAGAACGGTGGAAAAAAATCAATAGGAGTATACGGAATTTTAAAAAGGAAACTAAAGGTCTCCGGTAACATGAACTAATACGGAACGTGCTCCTCTTCAAAGCCCCCGGTTTTTGGAGAGGACGCGGATTTTTATCACCCTCCATTGACTCGGCAGGATTTCCATGTCCTAATAGGCCTATGCAAAAAGATATGGAAACCATCCGTTCAAAACGGGCTTTTATCGTTGATATGGACGGGGTCATCTACCATGGGAATAGACTTTTGCGGGGCGCCTCGGAATTCGTGGATTGGTTAAAGGAACACGATAAGGCGTTTCTTTTTTTGACCAATTCCAGCGAGCGGTCCCCCATCGAACTTTCACAAAAATTGGCTCGTTTAGGAATTGAGGTGGAACCGGAGCATTTCTACACCAGCGCCTTGGCCACGGCGGGTTTTTTAGCAACCCAAATGCCCGGAGGTTCGGTGTACGTGATCGGCGAACCGGGACTTATTTCCGCCCTGTACGACGCAGGATTTACCATGAACAACGAGAACCCCGATTACGTGGTGGTAGGGGAAGGCCGGGGGTATAGCTTAGAAGCCCTGGAACGGGCTGTGCGCCTAGTCACCCAGGGGGCTCGGCTTATCGGAACCAACCCGGACCGAAACGGTCCCTCCGAACAGGGCCTGGTTCCTGCCTGCGGTGCCCTGGTAGCGCCGATTGAAATAGCCACGGACACGAAGGCCTACTTTGTCGGCAAACCCAACCCTCTGATGATGCGCCAGGCCCTGGGTCGACTGAACGCCCGTCGGGAAGAAACCGCCATCATAGGAGACCGGATGGATACGGACATCGTGGCCGGGGTGGAAGCGGAGATCGAAACGGTTCTCGTCTTATCCGGAGTTACCCGGCTCGAGGATATCGCCACCTTCGCGTACCGGCCCCGGCACATTTTAGAAGGGGTTTTCGAGATCCCCGAAGCTGAAGCCCTTACATGAATAGCCCAGCCCCCCTTCCCCAGGTTATCCTTAGCTGGGCCCAGAGCGCCGACGGACGCATAGCCACCCGAACGGGGGATTCCAAGTACCTTTCATCCCCCGAAAGTTTAGAAATTCAGCAGGAATTGCGGCGGGACTGTGACGCGGTTCTGGTGGGTATCGGAACCGTTTTGGCGGACGATCCCCGTTTGCTTTGCCGCTTAGGGCCCGATAAAAATCCTAAGGGCCACCAACCCCTCCGGGTGGTTCTAGACTCCCGCTTTCAGACACCCATCCATTCCCAGCTGGCCGCCACCGCCCTGGAGTCCCCCGTCCTCGTAATCGGCGCCCCCATCGAAGAGGCCCT
This sequence comes from uncultured Treponema sp., assembly GCA_964425215.1. Lineage (GTDB taxonomy): Bacteria > Spirochaetota > Spirochaetia > Treponematales > Breznakiellaceae > CAYRLW01. Next base: position 13,092 of record CAYRLW010000003.1, on the reverse strand, counting down.
CTCCGATCGGGTCCAAATCCATAAACGCCGATCCGTTTTGGAAGAGCAGGGGATTCACATCATCACGGTACCCCTTGCCCCCGCAACAGGAAAATCCTATCCGAAACTAGACCTGGGCGCCGTATTACAGGTCCTCCGGCAGAAGGGTGTGGAAACCCTCTTTGTGGAAGGGGGCGCCGGCATCCTCACCGCCTTTCTCGCGGACAACCTGGCGGACCGAATCATCCTAGACATCAGCCCCCTCTTTATCGGCGAAGGTATCTCCGCCGTAGGCGACCTGGGAACAGAACGCCTATCTGACACCAGGGGCTTCAAAACCTTAGCCCTGGAACAGCGGGGAACCAACGTCGTATGGACGATGGAAAGGGGGGGGAAATAAATCAAGATAGTTTATGCCTTTAGAAAGGTAAAACTATATGAGATATTAAAAAGCGGATGCGTAATAATCAGTTCTAAAACAATATCATACTTAACTTAGTTTTGTCTTTTCTCTCTCTGATAACTGAATCTCCGCTATATGCATTCCTTCAGAAGTTACCATGGAGGGATATATTTCCCACATTTTAGAATCATGTGGAATAATCAATCGATCCATACGACCTTGGGCTAGTTGTTGTATCTTATCCAATGTTTTTACCATTTCAGTGAGATTACCAACACCAAAACCAACAGGTAAATAAGGCCCTGTTTCTGGATTATCCCCAAAATTTGCATAAGAATAACAGGCATCACTAGTAAACACCCACTTTTCGTCTGCCTTATCATTATTAACTTTATCAATTGTAACCAATTGCATTCCATATGTATGACTATCAAAGGCAGGTTCTAAAGAAATACCAGGGAGTACTTGTTCAATATATCCATCTACAAGTGTCATTCTTCCCTGCGCAATCAAATCTATAACATTTTTAATATCTAGTGGATCTATAGCAACGGAAAGAAAAGAATATTTCTTTGGTAAAGCCATTATTTTTAGCCATTCTAATAATTCTCTTTGTTGCATATAGAAATGAGCATTTGGAAAAGCTTTAACACCACCAAGATGATCATAATGAGCATGAGTAATAATTACTGTATCAACATCGGTTTTACATACTCCTATTTCCCCCATCACTTTTTCTATATCAATTATTTTATCTACACCAAATTTAACAGTAAGATCATGGCCGTAACCTTGATCATAATAACCAGTATCAACAGCAATAACATGTCCATTCCCTTTAAGAATCATAAAACTAAAAGGAATTGTTGTTATTCCTTGGTTATGCTTACTATAAACTAGACTAGATATAGGTTGTTTTGTACAATAACCATACTCTAATAACCAGATTGAATAGTTTTCCATCAAATTTTCCTCCATAGAAACAAGTATGATATATTGTTATTTTGTAGCAAGTATTTTAGCAACAGAGCTTAAACCTACGGCAAGAATTAATATTCCACCACGGAAAAAATATTGAAAAAACGTTGGAACACCAAATATCGCCAAACCATTGAAACCAATTCCAATAAAGAAAACTCCAATTAGTGTTCCAACTATATGAAAATCTCCGTCTTTTAAAGTTGCGGAACCAAGGTAGACAGCTGCAAAAGCAGGCATCAAATATCCATCAGCTACGCCAGATGTACCAGATCCAATAAGAGAAGCCAGTAATATTCCCGTAATTGATGCACATAATGATGCAATGGCAAGACCTAATATTTTGATCCTATCAACTCGAATACCTGATAATCTAGCAGCTAATGGATTTCCACCGGTTGCTCTAATTTGAACACCCCATTCTGTATAATTTAAAAATATCCATAAAACTAAAAGAACGATAGCCATAATAATTATGTTATTTGGTATTCCCACAAATTTGCCCAATGAGATTTCTTTAAAAGATTCTGGTAATCCAGAAGCGATTGGAACACCTTGTGCGTACGCATAATTTAAACCTATTACAATACTGCCTGTACCCAATGTAGCTACAACAGAATTAACCTTTAGTTTAGTAATTATAAGCCCATTAATAACACCTATTAAAGTGCCAATAAGGATAACAACAACAACAGCTAATCCGACAGGCATTTTTGATTGTACCATAAGGCCCGTTACTAATACACCAGAAAAACTCGCGACATTCGCAATACTTAGATCCATTTCTCCTACAATTAGGGCCATGGTTAAGCCACCAGATATAATAGCAGATAAAGTCGCTTGGTTCGCTATATTAACAATATTTCTAAGGGTTGGGAAAATATTTGGTACAGCTATAGAAAAAGCGATAAACATTAATAGCATACCAATAATCGTTCCATATTTACTGATAGCTAATAGAGTAACACGTTTGCCTATCATTCTATCCTTTGAAATTTCCATATGGATATCCTTTCATAAAAAATTTCTCAAATAATTAAGATATATGTTCATAACTCTTATAGAGTATTGTTTCTTTCGTAATATCCATTCCTTTTAACTCAGCAACTAAATTACCGTCAGACATTATTAAAACCGAATCACATATATGTGGTAGTTCTTCATTATCAGATGAGATTACAATTATACTTGTTCCTTTTTTGGCTAAATAGCGTATTTGTTCATGTATTTCCGCTCTAGCACCCACATCCACTCCACGAGAGGGTTCATCAAGAATTAAAACTTTTAATTGCCTAGATAACCATTTACCAATTACAATTTTTTGCTGATTACCCCCACTAAGATTTATAACTGACGTATAGATTGAAGGTGTCTTGATTCTTAATAAATTAATAATGTTCTTTGAGATCTCAGCAAATTTTCTTTTATCTAATAAAAATATATTCTTTTTAAACCTTAATCTTGATAAATTAGTCAAATTAACATTGAAGTCTACAGTATCTTTAAGAATTAGACCTTGAGATCTCCGCTCTTCTGGTACTAAACCTATCCCGGAATTAATTGCGGAATTTATATTTTTAGGTTCATATTTCTTTCCCTCAAGGTACATAGAACCAGAATCTGGACGTTCAACACCAAAAATTAACTCTGCTAGTTCAGTGCGACCAGACCCAACTAAACCTCCTATTCCTAATACTTCACCTTTGTGTAAAGCAAAAGAAATATTCTTTACTTTTTTCCCTTTACTAATATTTTGTAGCCGTAATACTTCTTCATTATTTTCGATATATTTGCTATTTAATTGCCTTGCTTCATTTATCTCAGTACCTACTATAGCACTAACAAGATCATTCTTGGTCGCTTTTTGTCGGTTTGTAGTTAAAACACATTTCCCATCCTTGAATACAGAAATAACATCACATAGATTTAGAACTTCATCTAACCGGTGGGAAACATACAAAACAGATATACCGTCAACAGTTAAATCAGCAATCACTTTAAAAAGTCTTTCCGATTCTTCGGCTGAAAGTGAAGCGGTAGGTTCGTCCATTGATATTAATTTTATATTCCGCATTAAAGCATGAGCAATAGTAACAAGCCATTGGTCAGCTACACTTAAATCTTCTACTAGGGTATCAAGTGGTTTATTTAAAGCAACTTTTTCCACTACATTTTTAACACTATGCTTGACTGCTTTCCAATCAATAAATCCAAATTTAGTTGGTTTCTTCATTCCTAATGTTAAATTTTTTAAAATTGAAAATTTGGGAACTAAATTGAGTTCTTGATGGATAAAGCTAAATCCAAGCTTATATGCTTCTTGGGTATTATGAATTTCAAGTGGATGTCCTTCCAGATATATTTGTCCTGAATCTGCATTAATATCACCAGATAATATTTTGATTAGAGTAGATTTCCCTGCACCATTGGATCCAATAAGGCCATGAACCTCTCCAGGATAAATTTCTAGATTAACATTTGAAAGGGCCTGAACACCGCCAAAAGTTTTATTAAGATTATCAATACGTAATAATGGTACCGAGACGGTCTTTTTCTTGTAATTATTCTCATATACCATTAGAATCTCCTGCTTTTTCTATAATTCTGTCTTAAAGAATATACTTCAAGACAGAATTATAAATAATCTAATTATTTCCCGGACGTGCCAGCCGCATCTGGGTGTTGTTTAAGAAAATCACCAATAGTCTGAGCGTTTACAACTACAACAGGAACTTCAACAGCTTTCGGTTTCCATGAAGCACCAGCTTTTACAGCATCAGCAATTGTTTGAACCATCACTTTGCCTTCCTCTTCAACAGCTGCCCAAGCAGTTGCGGTCATCCACCCTTCTTTTACTGCTACAATCGCATCAACATTTCCATTCTGCCCGTAAACTTTGACGTCAGATCGATTTTGTTGCTTAAGACTGGAAATAGCGCCAAGAGCTGGATCATCCCATGAACCCCAAATCGCAAGAGGTTCACTTCCTTTAGGATGAGAAGCTAGCCATGCCGAAGCAAATTCAGCACCATCTTGCAGGTAGCCAGGAATTCGAACCTCGTTTTTGGTCACTTTAATATCGGGATATTTAGATACTATTGAATCAAGAACATTTTCTCTTTCCCGTGCGACTTGCCCAGCATGATAGGTTAACGCAAGAATTGACCCTTTACCACCCATATCTTTAACCATCTGTTCCACAATTGGCTGAGCTTGTATTCCTCCGGTACCATTTGTGGCCGCAACATAATCACCTAATCCACCACCCCAAGTTCCTACCACAATCCCCGCATCATGAGCCGCCTTAAGTCCGGCACCCAGAGAAGTAACAGGGAACACTAAGTCTATGATAGCATTAACACCTCTAAGTGATAAATTTTGAAATGCAGCATTAGCTTCATCAGCATTACCATGAGCATCAATCACGACCGTATCCCATCCTAGATTTTTAGCGGTTTCTGTCGCGCCCTTAATAAATCTAGCATTGCTCGAATCATTAACCGTTATAGATACCATACCTAATGTAAACTTTGTCTTCTTTTCTGAGGCGCCATTGGCCCAAACTGAGGCCGATAAAATAACAGCCATCGTTAATAATAAGAATGAAAACCCTCTAAATCTTATCCTCATTGCATTCTCCTTTTTGTCAATATTTAAATATATTTACTTAAACATTGACATAATAATGAATAAAATATTGAATACATTTGCATTAATACGAAAAATATCGATTTAAAAGCAATATATATTCAATTCCTACACTAATTATAAAACATCACCTCTAAATTTGTCAACAAAATATTTAATAAATAGTAATATATTTTTTATTAAATAATATTGCATATTTTAATACTATGGTATATTATTAAACAAGTGTTATATTCTTTACACGAAAGTTATTTGGTTTTTTTAATAGGAAATTAATTTATGAAACCAACATTGTTTGATATAGCTCAAAAAGCTGGTGTTTCACCTTCAACAGTATCTTTAGTTTTTTCACAAAAGGGTAAAATTTCTAAGGAAGTGCAACTTAAAGTCAAAGCTATCGCGGAAGATTTAGGCTATAGGCCTGTGCAAAATAGTAAACAAGCTAAATCACCCAGCATTGCTATACTTTTTCATTTTGATCATAACTTAGCTCATACATGGAATATTCTTAGACAAGTAACGCTTTCACTTCAAGAACATCTCTATAGAAAGAATTATTTGACCTTATTAATACCAATTACTTTTGACATGAGCGATGATGAAATTTTAGAAAAAGTGATAAATTCAAGAGCAACCGCGGTTTTTTCTATGCACTTTGGGAGGGAGAAATTATTTTCTAGGTTTGAAAAACTGGGAATTCCTGTTATTGTTATTATAAATAGTCAATTCCAAACAAAATTTCATACAGTTTGCGCAGATAACTTTCAAGGAAGTTATGAAGCAACATCGTATCTTTTAAAATTGGGACATCGTAATATAATTTATGCTGAATTTGACATTTATCAATTGCCATCTACTTTGAGCGACCGATACCTTGGATTTTATAAGGCAATGAAAGAACACAATATAGATAATCCAGAAATGAATAAACTTCATTTAAACATTAATGATGAAAACGAAATTAAAGAAAAATTTACAAACATCTTTCAAAAAGAGAATAAACCAACAGCTATATTTTTTATTGATGATTATTTAGCTATCCATTCAATTGGCATTCTTAATGATCTTGGCTATTTTTTTCCAAAAGATATAAGTATAATTGCAGGAGGTGAAGTCCTCGATTATAATGAACCTTTCATTCCAAAAATAACTACAATGAGTACAAGTCCAGAATTACTAGGAAAATTCAGCGCAGAAATGATGTTTAATATTTTTGAAAGTTCACCGGAGAACAGTAATGTATTAAAAATAAAACAACAACTTATTGATCGAGGCAGTTGTAAGAGTATTTTATGAATAAATATTAAAATCATTATAATTCAGATCACTGCTGTCTAGATAATTTTAAAATCCTTTAAAAATTGTTGCTCAGTCACTTTAAATCAAGATAATTGAGACGAAACTTTTTAAGAGGCCCAACTGGTACATCACCATCTCAAAGTGCACGGGTTTTAAGGTTTTTATATTTTCCCGTCCTCCTTACTGGATTAGTATAGCATATATTTCTTTGCTAGGAAATCTTTTGGTTGCTTTTCAGTAAGCCCCTACTTGGACAACTTCAAATCATGGGTGAGAAACAGAAATTCCTCGGCGTGGGCGAGAGCTACCATTCCTAATTTCGGGAGGATTCAATTCTTGTGCTAGGGTAAGGTATATAGTATTCTTTTAATAACCATAAATTTTACAGGAAGCCTTTGGAGAGGCGATACTATCTATCTAAGGAGAAATTATGATCAACCTAGAAAGCAAGTCTATCCTCCTTGTAGAAGATGAAATGATTATCGCATTGATGGAAAAGCGCCAATTGGAACAACAAGGCTACAAGGTTGTTCATGCCCCCACGGGAGAACAGGCGATTGAACTAATACGAAACGGACAAACAAAAATTGACCTTGTTTTAATGGATATAAATCTTGGCGATGGGATGGATGGTACCGAAGCGGCGGCGGAAATTTTACAAATATTGGACATTCCACTAGTTTTTCTATCCTCCCACACCGAAAAAGATATTGTTCAAAAAACCGAAGAGATTACCAATTATGGGTATGTGGTTAAAAATTCGGGAATTACGGTCCTCGATGCGTCGATCAAAATGGCCTTTAAACTATTTCAAGCTAAACAAAGTATTCAAGCCCAAAGGATGGATCTTGAAGCCGCTTACGAGGAGATGCAGGTCGCCAATGAGGAGTTGATGGATTCGGAACAACGTCTTATTCAAAGTGAGGCGTCGATTCGAAAAAAACTTAAGGCTATAACAGAAATAGATGGCGATTTGGGAGATTTAGAACTTTCGGACATTGTCGATACGGAAATTTTGCAATCCCTTTTAGAGGATTTTCATCAATTGACCGGGATTCTAGGGGCCATACTCGACGTTTCGGGAAAGGTTTTAATTGCCGTAGGGTGGCAAGATATTTGTACCAAATTCCATCGCTGTAATCCCGAATCTCTTAAAAATTGTTTGGAAAGCGATACTATCCTTACCCAAGGAGTCCCAGCGAAAAGCTTTAAGTTGTATCGATGTAAAAATAATATGTGGGATATGGTCACGCCATTGTTTATCGGGGAAAGGCACGTTGGAAATGTATTTATTGGGCAATTTATCTTTGAAGATGAAGAACCGGATATTGAATTATTCCGCTCCCAAGCAAGGCGGTTTAACTTTGACGAACCAGCGTATCTTGAAGCTCTTAAGCGGGTTCCTCGTTTTAGTAAGCAAACGGTGGAATCGGGCATGCGATTTTATTCCCGCCTCGCAGAAATTATTTCAACCATGAGCTATGGATCGATTCAACAATCTCGTCTGCTCGCTGAACAAGAAAGAACCCAGGCATCTTTGCTCGAAACAAAAGAACGTCTTCGTCTGGCGACAGAAATGGCGGGGATCGCGGTATGGGAATACGACTTTACATCGAATAGTATGACCAGATCGGAAAACCATGATGCCCTCTACGGATTAGCTCCCCAAGGCCATTGGGATATAAACACCTTTCTTAACGCCACCCATCCCGAGGATAGGGAACTTTCAAACCAATATATACAAAAATCTGTAGCGCCTGGAGGACCGGATCGTTACGAATTTGATTTTCGAGTTATTTTCCCCGATACATTCATCCATTGGCTCAACGTAAAAGGTAGTGTTATTCGCCGAGACGCGGAAGGACGGGGTATAATCGTTCGCGGTTGCCTTATTGATATAACCGAATGGAAAACCCCTTAGGTCTGTGTTATTTCCCTAAGTTTAAAAAAAATGACGGAACTTCTATACCAGGCCCGGGGGGTAGCGGAAGAGACCGAAGGGCTCTGGAGCGAGGGGGGACCGGGACCGTGGGGATGTCGTTGAAGCGGAGGGGGCGGCAGGGATGCCGCCCGCGACAAGGGGGGACGGGGTGTCCCCCCCTTAGTTTTACAATTGTAGCAGGTACTGGTTCAACAGGTTTTCCAGGCGTTCCTGCTTGCCACTGGTGATGCCGACGGTGCCGTAATCCTTGACGAGGCCGGCGAGGTCTTCGAACTTCATGTTGCCCTTTTCGAATTGGGCGCCCTCTCCGGAGTCGAAGGAGGCGTAGCGGTTCTTGATGAAAGAGGCGAACTTTCCTTCGGCGATGATGCGGTGGGCGACTTCGAGGCCGACGGCGAAGGTGTCCATGCCGCCGATGTGGGCTTCGAAAAGGTCCGAGGGATCGACGGAGTTGCGGCGGATCTTTGCGTCAAAGTTAAGGCCCCCGGTGGTAAAGCCGCCGATTTTGAGAATGGTAAGCATGGCCAGGGTGGTTTCGTAGTAGCTGTTGGGGAATTGGTCGGTGTCCCAGCCGTTGCGGGGGTCGCCGCGGTTGGCGTCCACGGAGCCGAAGAAGCCCGCGGCGGCGGCGGTTTCCAGCTCGTGCTGGAAGTCGTGGCCCGCGAGTTCCGCGTGGTTGGCCTCTATGTTCAGCCGGAAGTCCTTGTCCAGGCCGTAGTGGCGGAGGAAGCCGATGACGGTTTCCACGTCAAAGTCGTACTGGTGCTTGCTGGGTTCCATGGGTTTGGGTTCGATGTAAAAGGTTCCCTTGAAGCCCCGGGCCCTGCCGTAATCCCGGGCCATGGATAGGAACCGGGCTAGATGGTCCTTTTCCCGCTTGAGGTCCGTGTTTAAAAGGCTCATGTAGCCTTCCCGGCCGCCCCAGAAGGTGTAGCCCTGGCCGCCGAGTTCGATGGTGGCGTCGATGGCCGCTTTGACCTGGGCCGCCGCGTGGGCGACCACCTTGAATTCCGGGTTGGTGGAGGCGCCGTTCATAAACCGGGGGTGGGAAAAGAGGTTGGCGGTACCCCAGAGGAGCTTGACGCCGGTAGCTTTCTGACGGTCCTTGGCCTTGGCGACCAGGGTCATCAGGTTCTTTTCGCTCTCCGCGGGGGTAGCGCCCTCGGGGGCCATGTCCCGGTCGTGGAAGGCGTAGTATTCGGCCCCCAGCTTGGTAAAGAACTCGAAAGCCGCGTCGAGTTTGTGCTCCGCCGCTTCCATGGGGGTCTTGGCGTCTACGATCCAGGGATGCGGGTGGGTGGCGGCGCCGAAGGGATCCGTACCGTCGCCGCAGAAGCTGTGCCAATAGGCGACGGCGAAACGGAGGTGTTCCTTCATCGTCTTGTTCCCCACCTTTTTATTGGGGTCGTAATACTTAAAGGCCAAGGGATTATCGCTCTTGGGTCCTTCGAACTTGATTTTACCGATTCCGGGGAAGTATTCCTTGTTCCCTACGAAATAGTCTGCCATGATGAGCCTCCTAAAACAATTTTGCGGGCCCGCGCTAGGGCGAAGCCCCGGATCTTATTTGTATAGCGGACCGAGGGCCGCTAGGTATTTGGTGTACTCGCTGTAGGCCCGGTCGTAGGCCGCCACCGCGCCCTTGTCGGGGCGGATCGTGACACCCCCTTCCAGGGCCACGTGGGTGTCGCAGAGTTCGCCGATCGTAGTCTTAAGGCCCGCGGCCCGCTCCATAACCCAGAGGGCCTGGATAGCCCCGCCGAGGGCCGCGGCCTCGTCCCCCGCGGGGACCCGGACCGGAAGACCCGTGACGTTGGCGGCGATGGTTTGCCACAGGGGACTCTTGGACCCCCCGCCGATCAGCCTGATTTCCCGGGTTTTAAAGCCCAGGGCCCGGAACGAGTCCAGGCCGATGCGCATGCCGAAAATCGCCGATTCCAGGGCCGCGCGGGCGATATTTTCGGGCCGAAAGTTGGCCATGGTAACGCCGTTCAAGCTGGCCCGGCCGTTGGGCAGGTTGGGGATCCGTTCGCCGTTAAAGAAGGGCAGGACCACGAGACCGTCGGCGCCGATGGGGGCGGTAGCGGCGGCGGCGTCGAAGGCTTTAACGTCCAAGCCCAACAGGGTGCGGAACTGTTCGCTGGCCACGGTGCAGTTCATGGTGCACAACAGGGGTAGCCAGCCGCCGGAGGAAGAACAGAAGGCCGCCAGGTTTCCCGCGGGATCGACGACGGGGGTGTCCGAATAGCCGTACAGGGTGCCTGAGGTACCCAGGCTCATGGTGAGGAACCCGTCCCGGACGGTGCCGGTCCCGATGGCGCCCATCATGTTGTCTCCCCCCCCGGAGGAAACAATGGCTCCTTCGGGAATGCCGTACTTGGCCGCCGCCGTAGCGCTGACCCGGCCGGCGATCTGGTCCGATTCTACCAGACGGGGCATGTAGCTTCGCAGAGAGGGGTCGATCATACCGCAAATTTTATCGGACCAATCCCGTTTACGGACGTCGAAGAGGGCCGTCCCCGAGGCGTCGCCATATTCGGTAAAATAGTCGCCGGTTAACAGGAAGTTGATATAGTCGTGGGGCAACAGGACGTGCCGCAGTTGGGCAAAGGCTTCTTTTTTATGTTTTTTTAGCCAAAGGATCTTGGGGGCCGTGTAGCCCGGAAGCATTAAAAGACCCGTTTCCTTGAGCAGGGCCGCTTCGCCGCCAGCGGCGGCGGTTAACTCCTGGCACTCCTGGGCGGTGGAGGTGTCGTTCCAGAGCTTTACCGGGTAGAGGGCCTTTCCCTGGGCGTCCAAGGGGACAAACCCGTGTTGTTGCCCCGAAACGCCCAGGGCGACGATGGTACTCCGCAGTTCCGGTTTAAGGGCGGCGAAGCAGGCGGCCAAGGCCGTATCGTACCATTGGGCCTCCTGTTCCCGGCTTCCGTCGTTTCGGGCTATCATATCCAGGTCTGCTTTGGACCGGCCAACAACGGTTTTCTTTTCATAATCGTACAGGACCACCTTACAACTTTGGGTCCCCAGATCGATTCCGCACAGGGTTTTCATGGATTTTCCCCCTTTTGTCTTTAGAATAGGGGGAAGCTTGATAAAAAACCATACGAAATATTGACGTATCATATCTATTATTGACATAATTATTCCATGAGGATAAAGGACGCGGTTTACGTCTACCGCCTGGTGGGGGGAGACCGGCTGGCGTGGCACGGCCGGTACCATACCCACGAGGCGGGGGATTACGAATTCCACTATTTTTTGGAAGGCCAGGGGGCGTTTTTACTGAACCGATCCCGCCAAAGGATAGAGGGGAATCGGCTTTTTTTGACCCGTCCCCGGGAATTTCACTCCATCCTCCCGGACGCCCTGGAAAAGCCCATCACCTATTACGCGGTTCTCTTTGAACCGGATGCCGATTTGCCCGAGGACCGGGGGGCCCTTTCGTTGATTCGGGGTAAGCGATCGGTCCCTATCCGGCCTATCACGGTGGAACGGAGGGACCGGTTCCTCTTTGAGGAGTTGTTCCATCTTTTCCACGGGACCACCGAGGCCAGCCATCGGGCCGCCGAATATCTATTACTGAGCTTTATTTACCGCTGGTACGGAAGCCAGGACAGGGACCTTCGGGGAACTGCAACCCAAGACCTGGGTCCGGAGGTAGCGCGGGGTTCCGGAGCCCCGGGGGACGGGGGTAGCGAACACGTTAAACGGGCCCTGGCGATTATGGAACAGGCTATCCGGGAAAAGTTGGGCACCGCCGAACTGGCCGACCGGCTGGGACTTTCGGAGGAGTATTTTATCCGCCTGTTCCGTCACAGCCTGGGGATGTCGCCGTTTCAGTATTTTTCCCGCCTAAAAATAGAAGCCGCGTCTTCGTTTTTGGTGGATACGCGGCATACCATTAAAACCGTGGCCGACCTCTTTGGGTTTGAGAACCCCTTCCATTTTTCCCGGGTTTTTAAAAAATGCACCGGCCTTTCCCCGGCCGAGTATCGGAGGACCTTTTCGCACCCTACCCGTCTGGGGGATTCGGAGAGGAAGACTTGACTTATTTCGATAAATTTTTATATATTTAATTTCAGAATTTCCGTTGATAAATGAATAGTAAGATCGGGAGGAATGCGATGAAAGATAGTACAAGAATTAATATGGTCGCCCCCTGCGGTATCGATTGTGCCCTGTGCGAACTCTATATAGCGGGGCAAGACGAAAAACTAAGACAGATTCTTCTTAGCAAAGGGATTCCCGCTGAAAGTATTCCCTGCGCTGGTTGTCGTTCCGTACAGGGCAAGTGCCCCGTCATTCAAGGAGAATGCAAAACCTGGCAGTGCGTAGAAACGCGCAAGGTGCAATATTGCTATGAATGCCCTGACTTTCCGTGTGATAAATTGCACCCCAGCGCGAATCGCGCGGACGTTCTTCCCCACAACATGAAAATTTATAACCTGTGTACCATCAAAAGAATTGGAGTGGAAAACTTTATCATTCAATCCCCGGGCATCAAAAAAAGATACTACGCCGGCAAAATGGATATAGGCAATGGTCCGCAACTGTAGATTCTAGCGTGGCTTGGTTGAACTACTTGTAGTTAAATGGCAGTAACCGTCATTTCGAGAATTTTGTGGTTTTGCGCAGAAATCCGGCTTTTACCCCGTACTACGGCTGTTTTCCCACCGCAAATGCAGTATTTTTACAATAGCAATATAAATGTTTCTATTTTAAATGATAGTAAAAATACTGCAAGAGGCTCTTTCAAAACTCTCTGAGTTTTGAAAGTGAATATTCCGTTCCAAACCTGCCACCGATTCCGATGATAAGCTACCAGAGGGAATGGAAGGAATTC
>CAYRLW010000002.1:136578-140753 GCA_964425215.1 uncultured Treponema sp. | reverse complement strand
GACTTTTTAAAAAAGCCGCGGTTTCCTCATCCCCCCCCTTGGCCATGGAGACCTAGGCCTTTTGGCCTACTAGAATGGCGTAGGCTTCTTGGGGTGTTTTGGCGGCCATTAACGCCTGCCGCAGGTCTTTGTCCTTTAGCTTGGCGCTAAAAAACGAGAGGGTTTGCAGATAATAGGCGTGTTGGTTGTAGGCTGCGGCGATCATAAAGAGGAGCCGTACGGGCTGATCGTCCAGGGTTTGAAAGTCGATAATATCGATTTGGCTAATACCGACGGAAACGACCAGGTCGGTTACCGAGGAAAGCCGTACGTGGGGAATAGCAATACCCCTTCCGATGGCCGTACTCATCAATTCTTCCCGCTTTATAATTTCGGAGGCCAATTCCTGCCGGTTTTTTACCTGCGGAGCGGTGGCCAAGTTATCCGCCAGAGCCAGGAGGGAATCCCGTTTAGTGGAATAATTTAAAAATAAGATCCGATCAGGAGAAACGATATTCTCGATTTGGACCGACGCGAATTGGGGGCTCATCCGATTCATCGTTAGCCGATCGTTAACCCATTTTTCAATTTCCGATTTTTTAAAGCGCCAAACGGTACCGATTTTACCCGAAGGGATTTCCCCCTTTTGGGCCCAATCATAAACCGTTCTTTCGGATACCCGTAAATATTTAGCCACCTCTTCGATGGTGAGAATATCGTCTTCGATCATGCCAACTCCCTTAGCAAAGCAAATTAGGTATACGCTACTATTTTGCAATGTACCGTAAAATATGTCAAGTGAAAGTAATAATTTCTTTACTATTTTGAACCTAAATTATGCAGGGAGTCAAAGGGAACCAGTGCTCCTACGGTGGTTTCCACCCGGTCGGCGGAGGCCCCGGCAAAATGAACGGGAGCGGAGGAATCCATAAATTCACTGATAACCTGTCGGCAGGCGCCGCAGGGCCCCACCGGGGTCGGAGAATCGGGGGTGGAAATAGCCAAGGCTACAAATTTCCGCTTTCCCGCGCTGACGGCGGAAACCACGGCGCTTCGTTCGGCGCAAATTGTAAGCCCAAAGGATCGATTTTCCACGTTAGTCCCCGTAAAAACCGTACCATCCTCGCAGAGCAGGGCAGCGCCAACCCTAAAGTGAGAATAGGGAGAATAGGAAGCTAAAGCGGCCTCTTGGGCCATCGTAAAGAGCTGTTTCATATCCATTGTAAAAACTCCAAGATTGACAGATGTCTTAATAGAATATACCATAATTTAAACAATTTGCGGAAAAATGAGGTCCCTGTGGCGGAAAAAAAACGAAAAAAATGGCTTATTCTCAGTTTTGTCGTTTTTATCGTCTACCTTTTTGTTGCTTCTTCTCCCATACCAGAAGAAACGGTTCTGATAAATCGCTGGATAGTTTCAACCCCCCAGGCTGGATCGGAGAATCGGGACCAAAAAGTTCTGCCCGCCTCCACGGGCACGTGGATACCCTTTAAGATTGCCGATCGTTTTGGCTATTTTGACCCGGAGGGGCACTTCGCTTTTAATCAGCCCATAGACAACTACGTTTCCCTTTCCTCCTCCCTCTGGGCCGAGTACGGTTCCCAGGACGATCAAATCGACGTTCATTCTTTCAAGGATGACGGGATTATCCACCTTAAAAACCCCCACGGATATCCCTTCTTCGCGGATAATAAAATATTCATTGTCGGCAATGAACAAAATTCCGTGGAATCGGTCGACAATTCGGGAAAGGTCCTTTGGAAATACGATTTCAGCGCCCCTATAACGGCCTTGGACGCGGAGTCGGACTTGGTTCTGATCGGCGGTTTAAACGGGACCATTGAGGTTTTGAATAATCAGGGCAAATCAATTTTTTCTTTTGAAGCGGGGGGCTCCCGGATCCCCGTAATTGTCGGAGCAAGGCTCTCCTGGGACGGGAAAAAAATCGCCCTTATTTCGGGGATCGATCGGCAACGGTTTATCCTTCTTGAACGTTCGGGGGTTCCGTATAAGGTAAGCTACCATGAGTATTTAACTGCGGGCTTCCGACGTCCCGTTTTTTTAACTTTTATCGACCGGGGCCGGACAGTCGCGTTTGAACGGGAAAAGGGCCTGGGGATTTTTGATATAAGCCACCGTAAAAGTTATACCATTCCCCTGGATGGTTCTATCGTGGGAATGGAAGAGGAAGGAAGCTCCGACCGGCTGTTTCTTTTAACTTCCGAAGAAAAAGACGGGCGTTTTAACCTTATCGGTATTGGACTTCCCGATACGGTTATCCTTACATCATCCTTTAGGGGATCCACCGCGTTCATCGATCGCCGGGAAAATCGTTTATTCCTTGGGAACGATAAACTGCTTGCGGCCTTCGATTTTATTAAAAGGTAACCATCGTGTATAAAAAATTTCTACAAATTGGATGGGTCCTACTATTACTGGGAAAAGGCCTAAGTTTTCCGGTTTTTGCTATCGATTGGCCGACCCAAACGGGAGAACTGGTTCGAGATTTTGGGTCCAATGATAGTGGAACCGCTTCGGTGGGAGAAACTTTCGTCGGTACCGGACCGGTTCACGCGGCCGAGGGGGGGGAACTTATTTTTAAACAGGATCCATCCACGTTAGCAAATCGATTGCCGTCCCCCCTCGGAACCTGGGTAGCCGTGGATCAGGGAGACGGGATCGTGGGAATTTACGGTAGAATGGAAAATCAGATGGATTTCCAGGCCCCGATTCACATGGAAAAGGGAGCAATTCTGGGAACCATGGGAAAAACCGGGTGGTCCGGCGCTTCGGGCTTTTATTTCTCCCTATACGACAGGGGACAACAGCAGTGGATAAACCCGGGTCTTGTTTTAACGGTCAATCCGAACGAGCGGCCGCCGGTCCTTCGGGGGCTCTACCTGGTAAACCCCGAGGGAGCGAGAATCAACGTGGCCCAAACCAAACAAATACGGCAGGGATCGTACCGTCTGTTCGTGGATTTTGGGGAATCTAAGGGGCCTTCGAAAACCTACGCCCTGGTGCCCCTTAGAACCCAATGGTATATCAACGGGGTAGCCCAGGGACTTTTATTATTTGAAACCCTGGAAACAAAAAACGGACAGCGAATGGTGACGGAAGATCAAAAGAAAGCGGTCGATCAGGTTTACCAGGACGATCAGACCATCGATATGGGAACGGGCCTTTTTAACCGAGGCAGGGCTACCGTAGAAATTATTATCCGCGATAAGGCGGGTAATGAGCGGACTATTACCTATCAACTTACCGTAGAATGAATAGACCTTTTCAGGGGACCTACAAAACCTGGTCTACCCCCGTGTCCCAACAGAAAAGCAAGCCCATACCCTGCAACCTCTGCGGAGGAAGGCGTTTTAGAAAAGCCCTGGATTGCGAAGGTTTTTCCTTTGTTCGGTGCGCCGATTGTGGCCTTATACAGTCCAACCCCCAGGTCGAAACGGATGAGGTTTCCGCCCGGTACAGGGAACACCATGGGGCCGAGTATTTGGCCTACGAATTGGAAAACGAGGCTCCGTTTCTCCGTCTGCAAGAGTTGGCTCTGAAAGATGTGGACTTTTTCAGTCTGCCTAAGGGAACGGTTCTGGATGTGGGGTGCGCCACGGGGGCCCTGCTACAGCGCCTTAGGGAACAGGGGTGGACCGTTTCGGGGGTTGAACTTTGTAGCCCCTCGGCCAAGTACGCCCGGGAAGTCCGGGGTTTAAACGTTTTAAACACTACCCTCGAGTCCGCCCGCTTTCCCGATTCATCCTTTGATGTAGTGCTGGCTTCCCATTTGATCGAGCACCTGAACGACCCCCGATCCTTTGTACGGGAGTCCCATCGTATTCTACGGGATGGGGGCTATCTTTTTATTACCACCCCTAACAGCGACGGATTTCAGGCGCGCCTTTTTGGAAGCCGTTGGCGTTCGGCCATATTCGACCACCTGTATCTATTTTCAAAAAGGACCCTGACCCGTTTGCTAGAACAGGAAGGTTTTTTGATAGAAAGAACCGTTACCTGGGGAGGTTTGGCCTCGGGAATAGGACCACGGTGGCTAAAGACGATGGCGGATCAATGGGCCAAGCGTTTCGGCTTTGGGGATGTGATGATGCTTCGATCCCGCCGTCTACCCCCCACAACCCACTAAAAGGAGACTCTTCCATGGCGAGTATTCGGCATATTGAAACCGGGAT
>CAYRLW010000002.1:64850-136478 GCA_964425215.1 uncultured Treponema sp. | reverse complement strand
GTGCACCGGAAATTATGGCCTATACAGCCTACGGCTATCGAACCGAGGGGGAGCAACGGGCCGACGGTTTTGCTTACGTATCCGCCAGCCATAATCCCATAGGGCATAACGGCATCAAGTTTGGCAGAAATGACGGGGGAGTCCTATCGGGAGAGGAAGCGAAAATTTTAATCGATGAATTTCGTCGCGCCATGGCGGATAAAGATAGGGTTTTAAAGGCTGTCCAACTGATGGAAGCTCCTTCACCCAAAGAGATTAGCCGCGTCTACACCCAAACCAGGGATATTAAACGACGGTCCAACTCGACGTATCTTCTCTTTACCCGAGAGGTAGTCAGCGGCTTTTCAGAGCCGAAGGAACAGGACAAAATATTTGACGTAATCGCCCAAGGGGTAACCGAAAGGCCCCTGGGAATCGTAGCGGATTTTAACGGTTCCGCCAGAACCCTAGCGTTGGACGGGGATATTCTTTCCACCCTGGGGATCCGATTTTATGGGATGAACGAAACGCCGGGAAAAATTGTCCACCGCATCGTACCCGAGGGAGTTTCTTTGGAACCCTGCCGGCTTGAGTTGGAAAAAAAGCATAAAGAAGAAGCGGCGTTTACCCTGGGCTATGTCTGCGATTGCGATGGGGACCGGGGAAACCTGGTGGTCTGGGACGATAGGCTTAAGCAAGCTCGGACTTTAGAAGCCCAGGAAGTTTTTTCCCTCTGTTGTGTAGCCGAATTAGCCCACCTGGTGTGGACCGACGCTTTGCGATACGACCGCAAGGGGAACGCTATCGACAAGGTTGCCGTGGCCGTCAACGATCCCACGTCTCTGCGGGTCGACGCGATAGCCCAGGCGTTCGACGTTTCGGTGTTCCGGGCCGAGGTAGGAGAGGCCAACGTGGTGGGTTTAGCCCGCAAACTAAGGACCCAGGGGTATAGGGTTCGCATCCTGGGAGAGGGCGCTGCGGGGGGAAATATTACCCATCCATCGGCGGTTCGAGACCCCATCGATACGGTTTTTGCCCTCCTAAAACTTCTTTGCATCCGAAGTACCGAAACTAAACCAGGACTCTTTGAGCTATGGTGCGCCCTTTCTAATCAAGCCGAACTGTATACCAGCGATTTTACCCTTTCGGACATCATAGCCACCCTCCCCGCCTATACTACTACCAGCGCGTACACACCCGAGGCGGTCCTTCGAATCAAAACAGAAGACCACGGGATCCTAAAAGCGCGGTACCAGGAGATTTTTCTTAGGGAATGGGAAGTTCGAAAAGCGGAATTGGCGGACCGCTTTAATATTTATTCGTGGGAAGGGCGTTCGTACAACGGTTTGGAAGAAAGGCACCAGGTGTCCCAATTCTCTTCTGCCGGTCGGGGAGGCCTTAAAATACTCTTTTTTGATCGGGAGGGACATCCTAACGCGTATATATGGATGCGAGGTTCGGGAACCGAACCGGTGTTTCGGATCATGGCGGACGTAAAGGGAACGGATATCAAAAAAGAACAGGAACTGTTACAATGGCAGAGTCGCATGGTTTTGGAAGCGGA
The DNA here is from genome assembly GCA_964425215.1 of uncultured Treponema sp. Classification (GTDB taxonomy): domain Bacteria; phylum Spirochaetota; class Spirochaetia; order Treponematales; family Breznakiellaceae; genus CAYRLW01. The sequence continues at coordinate 134,935 of CAYRLW010000002.1, read as the reverse complement.
CAGCATGGCTTCCAATGATCGATAACGTCGAATCCCGAAGCGGACCTGGTCGGTTAACGGGAACGACAGGATACGGAAGGAAGGAAGGAATTATGGGAATTCGGGGAGAACTGTACTCCACAAAAGTAATATTGAAAAACAGAACCTATTTTTTCAATGTAAAAGAAAACCGCATGGGCGACCTGTACCTTAATATTGTGGAAAGCAAAAATAAGGACACGGGGGGCTTTGAACGGCAATCGGTGGTCCTCTTCGCGGATGACTTGCAGGATTTTTTAAAGGGCTTTGACGAATCGCTTCGGGTTTTGGAGAAAGAAGAACGAGAAAAGCGTAAAACCGGGGAACCGAAACGGAAGGAAGAACGATCGGCCGAGCGAAACGAACCTAGGGATTATAAAAAACACAATGAACGGCCGGAGAAATCGGTATTTATAAAAAAACGAAGCCCCGAAGAAAAAACTGAAAAACCCTTTCACCGGGAAAACAAACGGAAGGTCCGATCGGTAAAACGGAGGGAGGATAATCCACGGGACTAGGAATTTTGGTGGTCGCTCCCTCTCCTAATTGAACAGCAAGCCCTGGATCTTTTCTGTGGCAAAGGTTTTTCTCTGTATCGGAGAGGGACCAAACCGGGCTATCCGATCAAAGTGCGTTTTGGTCGGGTAGCCCTTGTGCTGTTCGTAACCGTATTCGGGGTATAACCAGCCGTACCGGTCCATCATCCGGTCTCGGGCTGTTTTTGCCAAAATTGAAGCGGCCATAACTTCAGCGATTCGGCTGTCGGCTTTTACCTGGGCTTCGCAGGGGATGGATAAAACAGGCGAGTAGAGGCCGTCCGCCACGGCCCTTTCGACTTTAACCTGGGGAAAGAGAAAGCACAGCTCTTCATAGGCCCTCCGCATCGCCAAAAGGCTGGCCTTTAAAATGTTGATCCTATCGATCTCCACGGAGGAACACCAACCCACCCCCCAGGCAAGGGCCTCCGCATAAATTCGGGCCATCGCGATTTCCCGAGAACGGGCTGACATCTTTTTTGAGTCCCCCAATATTTCAACGGGGAAGTCAACCGGCAAAACCACCGCCGCCGCGCATACCGGTCCCGCCAGGGGGCCCCGTCCGGCTTCGTCCAATCCGCACAGCATTTAGGGCCCCTTAGGTCCTATAACCAGACGTCCGGAAGGTACCGGAGAACCTGTTTCGGGGAAATTTAAATAGGAAACCGCCACAAAATAGGGCCGATGGCCGTCTATGGGGGCCTCTAAAACCTTGGCCACCGCATACTCTATATTCGACGCCATCAATTCTCCCGTGTCGGAAAAAAGCGCTATAAGGTAAGGACGCTCGGAAGCCCCATCCACGTAAAGCCGAATAGTTTCCCCCGCGCTTTTCTGTTCCCCACCGTTCATTTCGTACCGGCAGAGCAGGGCCGTATCCGGAGGCACTGGTAACCCCGGCCGGTAGGGAGCATAGCGGGAAAATTCAAAGGCCCCCTCTTTTGAAAGCAGTTGAGCGGTCTTGGAAACGATTTTGGAAAGCGCCTGGGGAGCCGGTTTTATTAAAAGGTCCACCGGATCGACGGACTCCTTTATCGTAATGTCCCCCGTTCCGCTTTGAAGGGTGTATATACCCCGCCACCCATCCCCCAGAAAAACGGAAATTTGTTTTTTTTCGGAATCATAGGTCAGAGGGCCCAGGGGAAAGTCGTCCACAGGGATTGTCTTTTGAACCGTAAGGTCGTGTCTATCCAGGATCACAAAGGCTGGCCGCGCCGTGGCGATTAAGACCACATCTTGAAACACCAGGGGTCCCGCGGTAATCCGTTCGTTGGCCCGGTAACGGAACAAGGGTTCGCTACCGTAGTTATCCCCCTCCTGGGGGGGCCAGGAAAGGGTATCCCGTTTCCAAACCAGGAGCTCCTTTCCTTGACAGAGGAATTTAAAGGCACCCATATACGCGATGGGGGTTTTTAAATCCTCCGGGATCAACGGATCGGAGGGAGAAACCGTTGTCCCGCGGATGGAGACTTCCCCCAGTTTTTCAGCAAAGGAATAAAATTGAGAATCGGCCGATTCGGCCAACACCGGGGGGGCCACGGGTTTTTCTTCGGTTACCTCCATCTTTTTTTGCGGGGGCTGACAGGCGGTCAAAAGCCCTTCCAGAAGAAGGAGCAGGAGCCCCGTAAAAAGGGGAAAGCGTTTCATGGTGCGTCCCCCCTATTCAAGTATTCCCCCAACCGTAACGCTGTCCCCGAAATTAATGCGTACCGGAGGGTCGCGGGGTACCGAGTCTCCCCGGGCGGCGGAGCGGCAAACGACGGGGGAATACCGTAGCGACGGCTCATGGCATCAAGACTTTCTTGGTTCCATTTTTCCGATGGGATGGCAAGGGACTCCACGGGGGCTCCATCGTACGCCAGGGCCCACTCGTTCGGTTCCAAGGGTTTCAGGGCCCGCATACTGGGGTAGGTCACTATCAAAATTCCCGGATCGATAAGAAAACGAAGGGGCTTTAAGGATGCTAAAAGATCCCTGGGCGCTACGGCTTTGAACGCAACCTCTTCTGACCCTAGGGCTTTGTCCGCAACAGCCTTGTCAGCTACGGTTTTGTCCGTTACGGTTTCGGGGGTCTTCGTTTTTTCCATTGAGTGTTCCCCCTGGGAACCCGTCGTCTGGCGAGCCGAAAGGACTAATTCCTCCGAGCCTCCCCATTCCACCAAGGCTTCCGCCGGAGAAATCAAGGGTTGGATAATTGCTAAACAATGCTTTATCAGGGCTTGCCGGGCCTCGGCGTAACGATCACTATGGAAAAAAACGCTTCGGGCGCGGACATCGGACCAAAAGCTGGAATACGCGCGGACTACACCCATCGGATCGGTGCTATTAAGAACCCGCTCCGCGAAGGCATCGGAAAGCACGACCCCTTCGATGCTACCTTCAACCGTATCCAAAGGAACAGCGACCCCTGCGGATGGTTCCCCTGTTTGAAAAACCTCGTAAAGATTGATTACAGCCCTTCGGACCGTGGCTTCATCCAGGCCCAGGGATGAAACAAACGTATCCCCCATTTGGGTGTAGGCTATCCATAGCAGGGGGCCAAACTCCACAAAGGGACGATACAGCGCGACCTCCCCCAGGACGACCCTTCTAAATGATTCCCTATCGATGGACCCATTACCCAGGGTTTGAATAAAATCGTGGAGGTCCGCCAAATTTACCTGTTTATCCCTCTCCGACAGGGTTAGGGAATCTATACGGGTAGAAGCGGAAGCTAAAGCGGGAAGGATTTTTAAAAGGTTGTTCTTTAGCTCATAATCTTTAACGTAGTTCCCGTAGGCTTCCCGAAACGACACCAGGGCTTCGCCCTTTCCCTCGCCCACCGGCGGTTCGTGAGCCAAGTTCCGATTACTCCCCTGGGCCAAGGCCAAAATCCAGGAACGGTACGGGGAGGCGTCTAAGGCGGCCGCCCGAGTTTCTAGTTCCTTAAACGCCACGGAGGGACAATCGGGAAGGGACGCCAATTCCTTTTCAAAATACAAAGCCATAGGAGTGAGGGATTTTTTTGAATACTTAGTTATTCGTTTCCCCAGGTATTGGGATAAACTTCGGCCCTGGGTTTCCAGCTCCTTTTCCGTAGTCCCAGCGCTAATAAAACCTCGAGGCCCCGGATGACCGTACCTTTGAAAAGCTAGATCCTGGGCCCGCTGTAATTCCAGCAGGCGGTTCACCGAAAGCTCCTTTTCCACGGCTTCTGGGGCCAGAGCTCCCAGGCCAGCGAGGGATACCTGTTGGGTAAGGAGCGGGGGATCCCCCCGGTACCGGTCCAAAGCTAAGGCCAGGATCTGAGCGTTTCTTCGATATTCCCTATACGCCCCTTCCGAAGCCTTCCAATCCTCCCGCAAAGAGGATTGTTGGGTATGGATGGTGTCTAGATAGGAAGTGAGGGTCTTCTTTTCGGCCCGGCTAAAGAGGTTCAACCAGGAAGGATCTTCTGCCACCGCCCACAACCCCGGCAAAACGAGAAGAAAAAAAATAGAAAGGATCCTCACGGAGCGTTTTCCTCCAGAATAACGAGGTTCTTCGTTCCCCCTTGGGCGTAACGATCGTTAAAGGAAGCGGCCTGTCGCCCTAAAAAGCGGGAATCCAAAAGGTTAGTGAACCCTTTTATGGTATTACCGGTAATACTCTTCGGTGGAGGATCGATGGAAGTGGTTTCATGGGACGCGGAGAAGAGCTCCGATTTTTTAGAGCTTCCTCCATAGGTGAAGATACAAGAATGAACCTGGGGAAACTCCTTCCAAATCTCAAAGCCCCGGCCCACAAAGGTGGAATCTATCGTTCCCGTAAGGCCCGTGAACAGACCTTGCACCCCATCCAAAAGGAAACTAACCGCATCCCGCCCCTTAACCTGGAGGGTCCCCCCCTTCCAAACCAAAGTTCCGCCGGTCATATCCAAAATATTACCGTAGTCGACCCCGGTGGCTTGAACCGAAAGGTCTTCCATGTTTCCGTGAAGGTCCCGCAGTAAAAGACCGGTAGCCGTTTTATCCGAACGAACGACAAAATAACTATCCCTAATCCGCAGTTCTCCCCCCGTTTGTTCCCAAGCCACCGTGCGATCACCGGACACTTCTATGCGACTAGCGTTTACCACAGCGTTTCCGCCCTGGACCCGTAGGGCCGAGGTGGAAAGTCCCGGTTCTCCTTGGAGGGTTAAAAGAGAATTGGTCATGTTCAGGGAACGCTTAATGTTATCTATTAGGGTTGTGGTTCCAGACATTTCCACCGTGTCCAGGTTCAGAGAACCGGAGGAGGAAAGGGTAATAAGGGGCCGTGAATTTGGAACCACGGTAGCAGGACGGGAGGCAATAAAGCGGAGGGATAGGAGGCTCGTTTCCCCCTGGGTAATATCCAATCCGGCTCCCTTTTGGTACTGAACGGTGGCCACGGATGAACCGGACTTCCAAGACCTATCAAAGGACCCCTGAATAGTAAGGGAACCATCGAAGGTCCAGCGGGAAAGCAGGGGAACGTCTCCGGCTATTTTTATCACCCCTCTTCCATCTTTTTTTTGCAGAGCCAGGGCTTGATCGAGGGAAGAAAGGGGGAAACTTCGGCTTCCATCGCCCCCCGAAGCCCCCGAAAGTACGTAAATAGCCTCGTTATCCACGGTAAAATTTCGCGTAATTCGATCGCTCCGGTTACCCGCCTGATCTTCCGAGTAGGCTTCTAAGGAAACCGTATACACCGCTCCCAACTCCCGATCCAAGGTGATGGGTTTTTCCGTACGAAGTTCCACCGTTTTACCGGTATTATAAGTCTTTACCAACCGCAGGTAGGGTCGGACCTCCCCGTCCTGGGCGTCGGAGGCGCTAAGGGAGAGACCGATAGTGGGGGCACCGCTTACAAACGAACCCTCCGCCGGCGCTGAAAGAACCGGCGGTTCGGGGGCCCGGCGATCCAGCCGTGCCGTCGTTACAATTCTTCCGTCAGGGGCCACCAGGCGGATATCCAAATCTTCCCCATCGCACACGTCCACGGAGGGGGCCTTTAACTCCCGGGGCATCGAGGATGGGTCCAGGGCCGCATAGTTCCATGTTTCGGAGGAAGACCCGTGGTCCCGAAATTCCACGTGATCGATACCGGAGGATTGGTCTTCCGTCAGGTCCGCTATCGCGGGAAGCGGTAGTTCGTAGGGCCCCAAAATGGCGGCGGACCGCTCGACTATCCACCGGAGAACAGTCGCCGAAGGAGGGAGGGCAATAGGGCCATCGACGGTTTTCCAAGCATCTTGGGCCTTCAGGGTATATCGGATTTCATCCCCCCCGGCGGGCCAAAAGGCTACGCGGGCGGTTCCCGCTCGTACTACCGTAGGCGGGCTTTCCGCATTTTCCGGCTTATCGGTCTCAGGGCCGGAGGAAGCGGAGGCCGGGGATACCGTGGACTGGGATGATGCAGGAGCCACCGTGGACTGGGATGAAACCGGGGACTCCGAGGACCGGGGAAGTGGAACCGAAGAAAGCGGCGGCGAAAGGGGCCGGTGGGCTGGATCGGTAGCGGTCGTACCTAACTGGTAGGCGAAACGGAACCGCCTATCCCCCGCGCCCAGCTCCAGAGCGACGGGACGGCTTAGTCCTGGAACCGGGCGGAGCGTCAGTGTCCAGTTTCCTTCCACGGGCGCCTTGTTCAGCGGCAACGGCCTCCGGGACGGATTGTTCACTGTCATACTGCTCACGGCCCAGCGGTACTGTTTTGGCATCCCCAGGGGAGTATCCTTCTCGATGGGTTTATTCTGCATGCTCTCCAGCACCCCTAGTTCGGGAGGAAGGGGAACACCCGAAGGTTCAACGACCCGGTAAGAAATCGTTTTATCCAGCCGTCTCCCGTCGGAAGAGGTTACCGCTAGGCGGAGGGTAACTTCTCCAACCAAATCCAGCAAAAGGGGTTTTGTATAATTCTGGCCTGTGGGACCGAGGGGGTCCTTTCCATCGGTGGTCCATCGAGGGGTTGTGCCCCCCTGGGACGAAAGGATAAGCATTTGGCGGTTTGACCACGTACCCGGGGCGGGGTTGGCCACGTCTAGCCGTAGATCCTCCAGGGTGGTCACCAAGGGGGCCGACCAATTACCCGCGGTATCCTTGGCCCAGGCTATTAAGGACCATCGTGGTCCCGTAAAGGGGACACCGGTTCTTAAATCCTGAAAGGTTTGAAGGGTCCCATTTTTATCGACAATGGCGTCCACCCGGGAATTCGGTTCCGTTTCCACCGCGAGGGTCCTGGATCCAGGGCCCCCAGTAGGAACGACTAGGGAGAGCCGGGGGGCCGGGGGGCTTTTGCGGTCTATATAAAACATAAAAGCCCGGGATTCTAAAAGGCTGTCTTCCGGCGGAGGGCTACGACGTTCGGCGATAAGTTTAAATTGCCGTTCCTCACCTTTTTTTACCGAAAGCAGGACAGAAGCGGGACCAGGACCTTGGTAAACGAGCTCGTCGTTTAGGCGTACACGCAAACGATCCTGTTCTGGGACAGAAAACCAGCACTGTTGATCCTTAGAATAAAGGCCCCCCTGGGCGTTTGTACGGATCAATGATTCCGTAGCCTGGGTCTCCGCGTAAACCTTCGGAAGCATTATTGGGAGTATGAAGAAAAGACCTGTTACAACAAAAGATATACGGCCATATCCCATGGAACCCCCCGGCTGTTGGCAAAGGGACATTCAAAAACCTTCAGGTTTCCGAAAGGCGCCTTTTATTTGAGCCTCTTTCAAAAGTCTGTTACTTTTGAAAGAGGCTCTTGCAGTATTTTTGCAATCTAATAATATATATTTATATGATATAGAATAGCAAAAATACTGCATGTACATCTAAGGTAGCTTTTTCAAAACTCCCTGAGTTTAGAAAAAGCCTCATTTTATCGCGTTTAATATGTCCCGCAATTCCGGATCATCCTTATAGTAATAGCGCTCCAACTCTTCCCGTGTAAGCCCCACCAATTCGTGGCTCATATAGTGGATCCAATGGTCCTCGTCAAGCAGGGAAAGGTCGTGCTTACGGCACCAATAGTCCGGCTGAACCGGTAGCTGGTCCACCTTATCGGTAAAATATTTATAATCGTGAACGGCGATCTTTAGATCCCGCCGAGGTATTCCTTTTTCCAGAATTATTTCGGCTAAACGGTTGATAGTCCTTCCAGAATCGAAGATATCGTCCACAAGCAGAACCTTATCGCCGGTTCTAAGGTGTTCGGGGGCGTAGGTCCAACCGTCTACCATAACCCGTTCTTGTTTTCGAATGTCCGTGTACGACCGGGCCACCACAGCGGCGTAATAAATGGGCCGTTCATCGGCCCGAACAATCTTGAAATACTCGCTGATTATATTCCCTAAATACGCGCCCCCCCGGAGAGAAACATAAATCACGTCGGGTATAAAACCATCCACATGAATCCGGTGGGCTAATTTTAGAGCGTTGTTCCGCACTTGATCGTAGGGTAGAAATTCCTTCTTCATCCACCTAGTGTACCGTATTTTTAATTTTTTTTCTACGGATTTAAGACTCTTTCAAAACAAAGAATTTTTGATAGAGCTACCTTAAATGTATATGCAGTATTTTTACTATTCTATCCCATGTAAATAATTATTTTGAATTTGTAAAAATACTGCAAGAAGTTTTTTCAAAAGCAACAGACTTTTGAAAAAACTTCAGTTACTTAAAAAAGCCCCCGGCGATGCCGGGGGCCCGAATCAATTTATTTTTTAAACTTCATGGTTTCCAGTTTCTGATCTCCCCGCTGAACCTCAAAATAGAGTTCCTTGGTATTTTTTTCATTCAAGGCCCTATAGAAACCCAGAAGATCGTTCACCGTTTTCCCATTCACGGAAACCACCAGGTCTCCCCGTTGAACCCCCACAACCGAAGCGGGACTCTTAGCGATCACTTCCGCCACGTACAAGCCCTTGGCCGAGGCGTCAAGATTTAGGGTTTTCCGCACATCCTCGGTCAGGGGAACCACGATAAGACCGGGCCACAGCTTAGCGTTTTCCGCAGCCACATCGTCTTTCCGTTCATCGATTCGGACTTCTATGGTCTTCTGCTGACCTTCCCGAAGAACTTCGAAGGTGGCCTTCTCTCCCGCCTTCAGATCCCCTACCGCAAGCACCAGCTGATCCCGGCTATTAACGTTCTTACCGTTCAACTTGATGATATAATCCCCCGGCAACATGCCGCCCTTTTCGGCGGGGGAACCTAGGAAAATTTGAGAAGCCAAGGCGCCCTTTTGATTTTCGGGGATCTTCAGATCCTTCATAATGTCCTTATCCCCATCGACCAGGGAAACACCCAGCCAGCCGTACTTAACCTGACCCGTTTTTATCAGTTCATTCATCGCGTTTTTGGCGTTGTTGATGGGGATCGCGAACCCCAGACCCACGGACCCACCGGAGGGAGACGCGATCCACGTGTTGATACCCACCACCTCGCCCCGAATGTTCACCAAGGCGCCCCCCGAGTTACCCTGGTTGATCGCCGCGTCGGTTTGGATAAAATCGTTGATATTCCCCGCGGGCCCCCCGGTTCTACCAACGGCGCTAACGATACCCATGGTTACCGAGGACATCAGCCCCAGGGGATTCCCGACCGCGATAGCCCAATCGCCCACCCTAACCGTATCCGAATCTCCCAGGGTCGCCAGGGGGAAGTTTTCGGAGGATTGGAAGGATATAACCGCTAAATCCTTGCGTTTATCCTTTCCTACCAGTTTAGCGGGGAACTCCCTTCCATCGTTCATGGCCACGCTAATTTCGCTGGCGTCGCCGGCCACGTGATTGTTGGTCAAAACGTAGTAGGTATTCCCGTTCTTTTGGACAATAATTCCCGAACCCAATCCTTGGGACCGGTACTCCTGCTGATTATTATTTCCATTTTGATCGGGAGGGGTTCCAAAGAAAAATTCCCAGGGAATTCCATCCATCTGGGGTACCTGCTGTTTCTTTATCTCCACCACCTTAATTTCCACCACCGACGGAAGCACCTTTTCGGAGATGGAGCGGAACGCGGTTTGAAGGCTTTCGGCTACCGCAAGAGAATCGGTGGGGATATTCGCCGAAGGACTTTCCGCGTGGATCGTATTTTTCGTCGCCCCGGTGGAGCACGAAAAAGATACAAACGCTAAAGAGAACCCAAAAAGGGTGCCTAAAAGAACCAAATTAAAAATAAAGAACTTTTTTGAAAACAACCGTTCGCTGAGTTTCATATCCGTCTCCTATTGTGACCTAAAAGCGTTCCGAGGGAGCTTCTTACCTCTATGGATATCCATGTAATTTCCCGGGTCATCGTTTACGTATATAATAATAAATATGTACCGCAAATGGTTACAATTTGATGAAAAACGTACCAGAAGAGCCCCGATTTCGATCTTCAACCGATTCCTGGAAACCTGGGTTAACAGGATTTTTACAGGCTCCTACGCCGTAAGAATTTCCGTATGATCGTTAAAAATAGCCACCGTATGTTCCCAATGGGCTGAAATTTTTCTATCCGCGGTCACCACGGTCCACTCGTCGTCCAGTACATCCACGTCCCCGGTACCCAGGTTAATCATCGGTTCGATGGCGATTACCAGGCCTTCGGTCATCCGGGGGTTGGGCCCCCTGGCCAGGTTGGGAACCTGGGGGTCCTCGTGGGGAGAGAACCCCACCCCATGGCCGCAGTACTGATGGACCACCCCGTAACCATGGGAAGAGGCGTGGGTGTACACCGCCCGGGCTATTTGCAAAACCCGGTTACCCGCCACCGCCTGTTCTATCCCCTTGTACAAACATTCCTTGGTAACCCTATTCAACTCCCGCGCCGTATCGCTGACGTTCCCCACTTCCACCGTCATGGCCTTATCGCTAAAAAAACCACCCAAATCGATTCCGCAATCCAGGGAAACCAAATCTCCGGACAGTATTTTCCGTTTTGAGGGTATTCCATGGATCACTTCCTCGTTAATGGAAACACACAGCGCCGCGGGATAGGGGTTTGAATCGCTCCCGTACCCTAAAAAGGCGGGTTTCCCCCCCGCTTTTCTAATCCATTCCTGGGTCCAACGATCCAAATCCCGGGTTTCTACCCCTACTTGCACCAGAGGAACCAACTCGTTAAACATGGCCGTAAGCATTTTACAGGAAGCGCGAATACCGTCGATCTGCTTTGTATTCTTTAATCGGATCATTTTAGACTCCTAGTTTTCTTCGCATGTGGGCGGTCTTAGGCAACGCGGGATCCCGTCTTAAGGCCTCTCGGAGGGCCGCTTCGGCCCCCGATAAATCCCCCATTCGGAAAAGGGCTTCCGCCATGGTCCTAAGCCACCGGCCTTCTTCTTTTCGAGAATACCCCAGATCGATCAGTTCTTCCAGACATTCCACCAGGGTTTCGTCATCCACCGACCGAGGAAGTTTTATCCGGACTAACTCCTTGAGTAAGCGATGGATTTCCCCCATAAAGTGCCGAAAATAGGGCTTCCGGTTTTCTTCGCGAACCAGATCGATCAGAAGTATAAAGGATTCGTAGGAGCGATCCCGTTTGTACAGTTCCTCCGCGAGAATAAAGGTACAATCCATCCAATCTTCCCGATCCAAATACCGGTCCAAGGTAAAATCCAGGCCCCCCAAAGCTTCCCATATCGATAGGGCCTCATCATCTTCCAGGTGTAAAAAATCATAAAAGATAAGTTTTGCCCCGAATTCCGGTTCGTTTCGGCGTTCCCAGAGAAAATTCCTATAATCGAATTCCGAAGGATGGACAAAACGTCCGTAGGCCCTATCGTACTCATGCCGCCGTTCGGGGTTTGAAAGGATCTCGTACGCGGCGATAAGCTTCCGCATCTCCTCCTGGGCCGCATCCAGACTAACATCGGTGGCCACGTCGGGGTGGTTTTTTTTTGCCCGTTCCCGGAAGGCTTTTTTTATTTCCGCGGTAGTCGCTTCCCGGGAGACGCCGAGTATTTGATAGTGATTTTCCAAGGAAATTCTCTAAGCTCCGACGCGTTTCCCGATGCTTTCCGCTTGACTAGGGTTGATAAGCGTATCGAACCAATTGACCCACATACCTTCTTTTTCCATGGCTTTCATTAAATTAGAGAGGGCCCTGGCGGTAAAGGGGGAAGTTTTATGGAGAAAGGCGGCGGCCTTTTTTCCAACCAGACCGTTAGAAACGGAAAAAAACTTTGAAAGGGCGGAGGGAAGCCGGCCACGAAAAAGGGAAGCGCTTTCTGCTACCACGGCTATATACTCGTAGCCGGGTAAACGGCTTCCGTCTTCGGTCCATATATCAAAAATATCCACCCTATGACCCATGGCTTCCATACCCCGGCCCAGGGCTTTGACACAATCCACCGCGCCGCCCCGTTGACGAGGGGCGCTTACAATAGCGATTCTCATGGGCTTTTACTCCTACGCCTGTTTATACAATTGATCGATGTTGGGTTCCTTAACCACGAGGACGGAACATTTTGCGTTGACCATCACTTCCCGATGGCAATGGGAAATAATATCCCGGGAGCTCCTATCTTTTTCCCACCCCCCCAGAACGATTAGATCGACCTTTTTTTCGTCCGCCACCGCAAGAATTTCCGTATACACCGCCCCTCGGACCAGTTCCCGTTCCACCTTAACACCCTTAGCGCGGGCCAATTCTTCTACAAACGAAAGGTACCGCTGACCGTTGGCCTCCAGGCTCTTTTCGTAATCCAAACTTTCTTCTTCCACGAATATTTTACTCAGGGCCAACTGCCGGATCGTAGCGGTATCCACCACATAAACCGCCGTAAGCCGACAATGGTACTGTTTGGTCATCATAATGGCGTATTTAGCCGCGTGGATGGACGCGTCGGTACCGGAAATCGCCACGAGTATATTAGAAAACAGGGGCTTCATCATTCTTTACCGGCCTTCCTTTTTAAGAGCTTACTGGAAAAAAAGGATTCCCTATCCCTTTCTTCCAGGGCCGCTTCGATAAAAACCTTAGTTTCCCGAGCGGTTGGAATTACCTGCTTTTCCAACGCGTTTACCCGCCGTTGGGTTTTACGGACCTCCCGGGCCAGACGCCATGCGATGGTCCTGACGGCCGCGAGCTCCGTAAGAATTTTAAGCAGTTCAAAGAATTCTACCACGGTTTCATCGCATTCCGCAAACGAATTCGCGGGAGAATACTTTAATTCTATCGAAGGCATGTGAACTTGCAAGCTCGGTAGGTTCATTCCCGCCACGGAAACCCTTTTTTCCTCAATATCGAAGCGGTACCGGACGTTTTTAGAAAGTTTATCCGCCCTTTCCCGGCCGGCGACGATCAACATTCTCTTTAACGCGGGGTACGCGGTTTCTATCCGCTTATTTAAATCCCGTTCCAGGATTTTTACCTGTTCCACGGTCCGCATCAGCTCCATGACCAATATTTCCCGTTTTTGTTCCAAGAGGTCGTACCCTTCTTGGGCAATGGTGAGCCGTTCTTTGACTCTGAGAAGGTTGCTTTTGGTCGGAGCGATGTTCTCTTTTGCCATGGATTACCGTCCCGTACGCCCGCCGGTCCCCCGCATCCGAGAGTCCTCGGGTTCTTCTTTATCCATATCCGACTGGTCCACCGGTATCTCGGTCGAACCTTTCCCCTGTTTTGCCAAAATCGGATCCAGGTACTTTTCTATCAGTTCCCGTTTAATCCGGAGGAGTTCTTCCTTCGGAAGGATAGATAGGATCTTCCAACCCAAATCCAAGGTGGTTTCGATGCTCCGATCCTCGGTTTCGCTTTGGGAAAGATATTCCTGTTCAAACCGTTCCCCAAAATACAGATACCGCTTGTCCGCCGCCGACAGCTCCTCTTCTCCGATAATGGATGCCAAATTACGTACCGATTTAACCCGGGAATAGGCGGCGAAGAGCTGGCTCGCCACGTCCTTATGGTCCTCCCGGGTCATCCCCGGACCGATGCCGTCCTTCATAAGCCGCGACAGGCTGGGAAGCCCCGCCACGGGAGGATAGATGCCCCGCTGGGCCATTTCACGGTCCAGGACTATCTGCCCTTCGGTGATATACCCGGTTAAATCGGGGATAGGGTGGCTGATATCGTCGTTGGGCATGGTTAAAATCGGTATCTGGGTGATAGAACCGGTGGACCCGGAAATTTTTCCCGCCCGTTCGTACAGGGAGGCCAAGTCCGAGTACAGATACCCCGGATACCCCTTCCGGCTGGGTACTTCCCCCCGGATAGAAGAGACTTCCCGCAGGGCTTCGCAGTAGTTGGTCATATCGGTCATCACCACCAGCACGTGCATGTTCTGTTCGTAGGCCAGGTATTCCGCCGCCGTTAGGGCGCACCGGGGAGCGATAAGCCGCTCAATGGACGGGGCGTCGGCCAGGGAGAGGTACACCACCACATTGGCTAATACCCCGGACTTTTCAAAATCATCCAAGAAAAACCGCGCCACGTCGTACTTAACCCCCATGGCGCAGAACACCACCACAAAGGATTCGTCGGCACTGCGTATTTTGGCTTGCCGAACGATTTGGGCGGCCAAGCGGTTGTGGGCCAGGCCGTTTCCCGAAAAAATCGGCAATTTTTGACCCCTAATCAGGGTGTTCATCCCATCAATGGCCGAAACGCCGGTTTGGATAAAATCCCTAGGGTACGTTCGGGCGTACGGATTGATCGGAAGCCCGTTAACATCCCGGCGGTCGGAGGAAAAAATATCCCCAAAGCCGTCGGTAGGACGCCCCAAGCCGTCAAACACCCGGCCTAAGAGTCCGGGCCCTACCCGGATTTCCATAGGACGTTCCAGGAATTCTAAGCGGGTATCATCCGCCGAAAGCCCCGTGCTGGAACCAAACACCTGAATAGCCGCGTAGGAGGAGCTTAGATCCACCACCCGCCCCAGCCTGCGCTGTTGGTCCCGGCCGTATACCGCCACAACCTCGCCAAATCCGACGTTTTTACTTCGTTCGGTAATAATAACGGGCCCTTCTATTCGAGAAAGTCCCTTGTATTCGACTCCCCTCATAGGGTCTCCTTCGTTTTGTAGCTCCGTTCCAGGGCATCCAGCGCATCCCTCATCTCCCGTTCAAAATCCACGAGCTGACCCATTTTATCGTTGGGGACGTCGCTTTTTAAACGGGACAGCCGTTCCACGATCGAAAGACTGGTAATTTTAATAAGGGGAGCGCCGAGCTTAACGCACCGCATGGCCCGTTCGTGGAATTCCATAATAAGTTCCAAAAGACGAACCTGTTTTTCGGGAACACAAAACATATCCACGTCGTCAAAGGAATTTTGCTGAAGAAAGCCGTTCTTTATAATATCTGCGGTCAGGAGGATCAAACGCTGGTCGTCCGGCAGGGCATCGGGACCGATGAGTCGAACGATCTCTTGGAGCCTCTGTTCCCGTTTTAACAAATCCAGGGAGGATCGACGGACCTGGGGCCACAGGGGGTTTACCCGTTCCCACCATTCCCGAACCTCGTCGGCGTATTCGGAATAGCTATCGATCCAGCTGATGGCGGGGTAATGCCGCGCGTTGGCCAGGTCCCGGTCCAGGGCCCAAAAACAACGGATAAACCGTTTGGTATGCTGGGTAACGGGTTCGGAAAAATCGCCCCCCGGAGGAGAAACCGCACCGATAATGGAAACCGAACCTTCACCCCCCGACAGGGTGGAAACCCGCCCTGCCCGCTCGTAAAATTCCGCCAAACGGGTGGGCAGATAAGCGGGGAACCCCTCTTCGGCGGGCATTTCTTCCATCCGGCCAGACAGTTCCCGCAGGGCTTCGGCCCAGCGGCTGGTGGAATCGGCCATAATGGCCACGTGGTACCCCATATCTCGGTAGAACTCTGCCAGGGTTACGCCGGTGTATATGGAAACCTCCCGGGCCGCCACGGGCATATTGGAGGTGTTGGCGATAAGAATAGTACGTTCCATGAGGGATCGGCCTGTTCGGGGGTCCACCAGCTGGGGAAACTCGGTAAGAACGTCGGTCATCTCGTTGCCCCGTTCCCCGCAACCAATGTAGACAATGACATCGGCGTCGCACCATTTGGCGATGGAGTGCTGGGTCATGGTTTTCCCCGTCCCAAAGCCCCCGGGAATGGCGGCGGTGCCTCCCTTAGAAAGGGGAAAAAACACGTCGATTACCCGAAGCCCCGTTACCAACGGCTGGTCGGGAAAAAGTTTACGGAGCGAAGGGCGGGGCAATCGAACAGGCCACCACTGGGCCAGGGTAATATCCTGGTCCAAAGAAGTGCGGGCTACCACCGCTTCAATCGTATAATCCCCCTCGGAAACCAGGTCTTTTATGACACCGGCGTGAAAATCCGGGGGAACCATAATTTTACAAACCACGCTTTCGGTTTCCTTAACCGAACCCAGGACCAAGCCCGGTTTTACGTCCACGCTTTTACCGGAGGCTACCTGGGAAGCCACCTCGGGGTCGGGGACAAAATGCCATAGCTTTTTTGTATCCAAACTTTCGCCCCGGGCTCCGGGGGCTAAAAACGCTCCCATCTGTTCAAAAAGGGCCCGCAGGGGACGTTGAATGCCGTCGTAAATCGTACCGATCAACCCGGGCCCCAACAGTACCGACAGGGGCCGACCGATGGACCGGGCATCCGCGCCGACCTTTAGGCCCGTATCGTCCTCGTAGACCTGGACTATCGCGTCGTGGCCCTCCAAGCGGACAATTTCACCGATAATTTTATTTTCGCCCACCTCGACCACATCAAAAAGGCCCGCCGCGCCTAGGCCATCTGCCCGAATAATAGGACCGGAGATCCGTTTAATCTTACCCTCAATCATTGATCGCCCCCTCTCCTAAAAGCACGGTGGCCAATTCGGCTCGATACTGTAAAAGTAAATCCTGGGCCAAATCCGAAAGGGACGCGGTTATCCGAATGGCCCCCCCGTTCACCACCAAAAGGGGCAATTTTTCCATCTTCTGGTCGTCCGTTAAAAGGTTTTCGTCGACGGTCCAGGGACTTTGGGGCAGAATTTCCTTCATCAGGCGGGTGACCGTTTCCGTATCCAAAGCTCGAAAGGCGATAGTAACGGGGCCAGGGGTCAAATAGGACGATCGGTCTTCTAGTTCAGCTTTTAACAGGTCCAGCTGTTTTTCCAAGGGCAATTTCGCCAGGTATTCTTCCATGGCCCCGTTGAGGATCCGTTCAGAACGTTCGGCTCGGGCTCTTCGTTTGTCCAAAGGAAGTCGGGCCATCACCTCTTGCCGGTGCTTTTCTACCCTTTGGACGTGTAGACGCTCCAACTCGGCCAGGTCGCTTTCGGTCTTCTTTTTCCAAGTCTCTTTATCGGATTCCAGACGCTGTTCGGCGGCCTTAAGAATTCGGTCCGCCTTTTTACGGGCGTCCTCTAATATTTCCCGATCCAGCGCCTCGGTCGATCGTATTTCTTCCATATCAAAAACATCCTATACGTGCACACCGATGGCTTCCCGGATAGCGTCCACCAGGGTCTTTCGACCCTCCAGCTTTCCCATAAGTCCCGGTATATCCACCACCAGGGGATACTTTCCCGATAATTGCCACGCGGTCAAATCATCCCCTAGCCAATCGGCCACCTCTTCCGTAACGATGAGCACCCTACAGGAAAGCTCCCCCGGAAGTACCGCGTCTACGTCTTGTACCCACCCTTGGGTTAGACGGCGGAAGGCCGCCAGGGCGGACTCTGGAGTATCCGCCGCCGTTCCCTCAAGGCCGACAAAACGGAACGCCGTAACCAGTTCCGCGTCGCCGATAAAATAATAATCCACGGTTTAGATCAAAAGGATGAACAGGGCTACCAGGAATCCCCACAGGCAGATACCCTCCGCCAACCCTGCGTAGGGGAGCGCTTTTCCCGATAATTCGGGGTTTTCGCTCATGGCCCCCATGGCCGCGGCGCCAATTTGCCCTACCGCGATTCCCCCGGCGATACACGAGAGGCCTACGGCGATGGCGGCGGCGATATACTTCCATTGGCTCGTAGCCGCAGCGGCGGCTCCCGCCGCGACAGGGGCTCCCTGGGCGAACAAAAGGGCACCCGACGTAGCCCCAAGGGCTAATAGGACGAAGAAAAACAGACGCTTCATAGTTACACCTCCCTACGGAAACGGAAGGGGTTAAACTCAACCCCATTCTCGGTAAAGAATTTGCTGAAAAATTCGTAATATTGCAAACGGACAACCTGGATCGCCACGATCATCCCTTCCAGAAGAATGATAATAACGTTTCCAATGATCATCACCGTAATGCCAAACAGGGGTCCCACGAAGGCGGGTTTTGCTACCATGGCCGAAAGGGTAAACACGATAAACGAAAGAACCGCGTGGGATAGGGCAAAGGCACCCACCCGGAGAAAGCTGACGGTGTTGGAAATATACGAAGAAATCGATTCCAGGATTTCCACGAACCCTTCCATAAAAAACACCATAAGTCCGTTTTCCAAAAGGGGCCGTTCTCCCATCACCAAGCGTCCCAGGGGTTTGCTAAAAAACAGGATCGTCAAGGGTAAAAGGAGACCCACAAGGTCAAACCATGCAAACTTTCCGCCCAAAAGGATGCGAAGCCCCATAAAGAGGGCGTACCAAAAAAACACCGCCCCCGTGAGACCGGTCTTATCAAAAAAAGCCTTTTCCCAGTTTTTTTGTACGTAGTTGTTAATTATGTTGATAATCAAGCCGACGGAGTTGATCACCACACCGACCGCCAGGGTAAAACCAAAAAACATAAAGAGTTTGTCCAGGCTTCCCCGTTCGGGCATCAATTTTAAGAACCTATCGATGGGATGACCGAAAAGGGTGGCGGTAACAAAACGGGTTGGTTCCACCAGAAGTTCTTCGTTGGAAAAAACGGAACCCACCAATAAACCCATCACCATGGACGCGGAACCCACGGCCATTAAGGGGATAGAAAATCGTTTAAAACGGGCAAAAAACCCTTTTTTGGCGTATTTCGTCAGAAGCCCCAGGAGAAGCAAAACAAACCCCTGTCCCACATCCCCAAACATTATACCGAACAGAAGGGTGAAAAAAATAGCCACAAAGATGGTTGGATCGATAGACCCGTACAGGGGAGCCCCGTAGGAAAAGACTACCCGTTCAAAACCACGAACAAAGGTCCCGTGTTCCAGGGAAACGGGAACCTTTTCAGTGCCATCCCGAACTTGTTCAATTTCGTTGGGGTCAAAAGATCGGATAGCGATACGCCCTTCGGTGATCCGTTCTAATTCAACGACCAGGGAATTTACCTTAGCCGCGATTACCCAACCGGTCAGCCGGTACGCGTTTTTAGTGGCCACTAAACGGCTCTTTAACTCCCCAATGGCCTGGGCCATGAGGTAAGAAGCGGTAAGTTTTTTAAGTATTGGTCCGTATTCTTGAACGTACAGGGACCGTTGTTTTTCCACTTCCTCTAACTGTTTTTGAACCTCCGCGAGCCGTGTTTCCAAGCCCGACAACAGCTCCGAAGGAACCCCCACGAAGCCCTCGGGAACGGCCAGGGGCGTAAAGGACGCTTTTTTCAGCTCGCTATCCAGGGCAAAACGCCCCTTTCTAGAGGCGGCGGCCAACACCCGGTCCCCCTCCCCCAGGGGAACGATAATGGCCCTATCCCCTAAATTCTTATTCAAGTCCGCCTGCTTTACCGGGTCAAGGCGGCCGATTCGAAGGGTTAAATACGATAGATTGTCCAGCTCTGAAAAGGGAGCTTTTAAATTGGAGAAAGATTTAGCTTCCACTAAAGCTTCCTCCACCTTACGCTTTTCCTGAACCAAGCCCGCTTGGGTTTGGCTCAGTTCGGCTATTCGCTCGATGATCAGTTTGACCGTTTCTTCTTCCTTTTCCGTTGGAAGTTCCGAATCCGGATCCGCTTCCTTAGGTAGGGGAACGCCCAAAAATGCCGCTTGGGTGGATAAGAGCTGAATTATTTCCTTAATTCTTTCGTATTCCACCTGGTCGGCGGATTTTTTTTCGTCCTTTTCGAAGGGCCCACGGTTTTGACGGTTTTCCTCATCCTCCCCTACCCGTTCGACCGCTTCCTTTTCCGTGGTGAACTGCATCAAAGCGTAGCGGCCCAGGTATTCCACCACCCGATCCACATCTCTATTTAAGACGGTCAACTCGATTTGTTTCATTTTTCGAGGTCGAATCATGGATGTACCCCCAACATCGAAATAACGTCTCGGGCTGGAAGGCCCAGGATCAGACCTTCGGCCACACTGGTCAACACATCCTCTTCAAACTGCTTTAATTTGATGAAACAGGCGGTGGTATCTAGCGTAAAGGGCCGCCGGTGGAAATACGTTCGGGCCAAATGGTACAACCGGCCAGCGGCGGCGTTTTGAACATACCGGGGGTCTAGACGCCAGCTCTGACCCGACTGCTCGGGATTCAGGAGCCCCTCTTCGCTCCACTTTCGCCAATCTGACCGCTGGTCCGGTGAAAAATCTAGCGTTTTTACGGCCGGTTCAATCAAGGAAAGGGACCCTATGGAAATATCCACCAAACTTTTTTTTATGTCCTCCGCCGAAAAGCCGTAGTATACCCGGAGGCGCAACGCCCAAATAATATTTTTTAACCGTATTTCTTCGATCAACAGTTTTTCGAAATTAAGCCTTTGGGACTTTTTTTCCTTTTGTAGGGCTTCCCACAGGGATATATAATACCGCTGATCCAACCGCATCTGGGTATCGATCAATTTTAACCCCATGGGGTCCTGGGAAACCTCCTGAGCTACCCACTGGTACTCCGTATTTTTTACCATGGCTTCTAAATCGGGGTACAGAGAAAAGCGTATACTCTGAAAGGATTCGATATCCACGGGTTTTGGAGGATGGGTATCCTTCGCGGCCAGGGCCGTTAAGACAGCCTTTAAATCGGCGTATTCATAACTTTGAATAAGCCGACTTAAAACTTCCGGGGGTTTTGAAAAATGCGAAACCAAATTAATAATTTGACGGGCCGATCGGTTGGCGATCCGTTGTTCCAAATCAACCAACAACTGCTTTTCCGGCAGGTTCCCCGGATTATCGGGAAAAAGAAGGCGGTCTAATTCGTTAAGATGGGAAATGGTATTGATTTGGGCTAATCGGGGACCCACATAGGATTTTCCCAAAATACCGCAGGCCTTAGCGTAGGTGTACGCCCGTTCCCCCATGGCGGTCATGTTATTGGTCCCCGAACAAATACCCCGCTACGGCTAAATTGAAGGCTTCCCGGTTTACGGGCAAGGAATCTAACTGTACGTGATATTCCTGTAAAAGTTTAGAATAGGTATTTTCTATTTCTTTAGCTACTTTAATGTAGTCTTCCTCTAACTCTTGAACCCTTTTACCGTATACTTCGTTGTACGTAAGCCGGTTTTGTTTTTCCGCTTCCGCGATTCGGTTGTCCGATTCGGTCTGCGCATCGGCTACCAACGAGGTTGCGGACGCCTCTACCTGTAACAAATGCTGTAACACATCCTGTTCGTCCATAGGGTCCTACCTATCTAGCGCGATTAATACTTCCTCATATTTTTTAATAACTCCATACGCCGACTGGGGATCCTTTTGGGCGACTAGTTCGGTGTAAAACTGGGGGTTATCCAACAGTTCGGCCAACCGTTTTAAAAGTCTAAGATGGATCTCCGAATCCTTTTGTGGGGCCAACATTAAAAACAGCAAATATACCGGCTCACCGTCCAGGGCATCGTAATCGACACCCTTTTTGGAAATTCCTAAAACTCCGTAAACGTGGTCCACCGCGTTGGTTTTTCCGTGGGGAATAGCGATCCCTTTCTTTATACCCGTGGACATCTTAGATTCCCGATCTTTAATAGCCGTTAAAATTTCGGAACGGGAATCTATATGGGCGGCTTGACAAAAAAAGTCAACCAATTCCTCGAACGCTTCATCCTTATCTTCCGCTTCCAAATCGACTTTAATAAAATCGGGCGGAAACGTTTCGTGTAAAAGCACTCCGAACCTCCCTGGATTAATTTCCCGACGGAGCGGTACCGCCGGTGCTTTGCCCCTGCGCGGGGACGGTTGTCGCTGGGGTCGCGGTGTCAGGACTGGTCGCTTTAGAAGTATCTTGGTTCCACCATTCGTTATTGGGAGCGCCGGTTTGTGTAGTCGTTTGCAGCTGTTTCGCCGCTGTTTCAACGCCCGTATCCCCGGGGGTACGGTTGACTAACGCGAGTCCAAAACTGGTAATAAGAAAAATAGCCCCTAAAATCGAGGTGGTTTTTGTAAGCACATTCCCGGAGCGGGAACCGAAAGCGGAGGAACTTCCGCCGGCAAAAATTCCCCCTAAACTATCGCCATCCTCATTTTGAATAAGCACCATTAAGACTAACAGGACAGACACAATGACAAAAACAACTAAAAGTAAAATGCCAATAAAACCCATTTTCTAGACTCCATATACCCGTCGATAGCCGCTTTCAAACTAAAAGCGGAGCCTTTGTTTATTGTATCGAAGGGATGATACTTATGCAAGGTATTTTAAACAAAGATACCCATAGGAGGTTCTTTCAAAACTCAGAGAGTTTTAAGAAAGTTACCTTAGACGTAGCTGCGGTATTTTTACTATTCTATACTTTATATAAATATATTATTAAACGAGGCTTTTTCAAAACTCAGGGAGTTTTGAAAGAACAACCTTAGATGTACATGCAGTATTTTTACTATTCTATACTAAGTAAATAATTATCTTGTTGTTGTAAAAATACTGTAAGAGGTTTTTGCAAAAGTAACAGACTTTTGCAAAAACCTCCCCTATCCAATAGATTTTTTCATAAGGAGGGGAGGAAAAGGCCGTACCCGAGTCTCGGTTCTGGGACTCGGGTACGGGAATTTAAGCAAATTTGGCGATGGGCGTAAAGGTTTCAGCCTTCAAGGCCGCGCCTCCGACCAGGGCGCCATCGATATTGGGTTTACCCATCAATTGGGCGGCGTTTTCGGGTTTTACCGAACCGCCGTATTGAATGCAAAGGGATTGAGCCGCCCCATCGCCGTATAGTTTCGCAACCACCTTCCGGATATAGGCGTGAATCGCGTCCGCATCCTCGGGGGTGGCGGTTTTACCGGTTCCGATGGCCCAAACGGGTTCGTAAGCGATAGTTACCCGCTTAAGGTCCCCCGCAGACACACCCTCGAGCCCTTTGACGGTTTGGCGTTCGCATACCGCTTCGGCCTTGCCCGCTTCCCGTTCTTCCAAAAGTTCCCCCACGCAGAGGATCACTTCCAGACCGTGCTGAAGGGCTAACCGGACCTTCTTATTGATCAGAGCATCGTCCTCTTTGTAGATATGCCGCCGTTCGCTGTGGCCCAAAATGACCGCCTGAACCCCCAAATCCTTCAGCTGGAGTACGGAAACTTCCCCCGTATGGGCGCCCTGCTCTTCAGAAGCCATATTTTGAGCCCCCAAGAGGATGTTGGTTCCCTTCACTATGGCCCCCACGGTTTCTAAGGCCGTAAAGGAAGGGGCCACCAGGTACTTGTGCTTCCCATCCTTAAGGTCTCGAACCAGCGCCTTGGCCAAATCCGTAGCTTCGGAACGGGTTTTGTGCATTTTCCAGTTTCCAGCGATAAAATAATTGCGCATAGGATTCTCCTTTTGTATTAGCGGCACACTTCGATGCCGGGAAGTTTTTTACCCTCCAGCAATTCAAGCGAAGCACCGCCTCCGGTGGATACGTGGCTCATCTTGCTGGCTAAACCGAACTTATTCACCGCGGCCACCGAATCCCCGCCACCGACCACGGTAATGACGCCCCGAGCCGTGGCTTCGGCGACCAATTTGGCCAAAGCTTCCGTACCCTTGGCGAAATTATCAAACTCAAAGACCCCCACAGGACCGTTCCAAACGATGGTTTTGGCTTTTGCCAGCACTTCTTTGTACTTAGCCACCGTTTTGGGTCCCACGTCGAGGCCCATAAGGGTTTCGGGAACATCGAGAGAATCTACCGCCACCGGAGTAGTACCGGCGTCAAAGGTAGTGCCGCAGACGTGATCCACGGGAAGTACGATTTCGGCCCCCGCTTTTTTTGCCGCTGCAAGGATACTTTTCGCGGTATCGATCTGGTCATCCTCTACCAGGGATTTTCCCACCGTATGACCCTGAGCTTTGAGGAACGTATAGGCCATACCGCCGCCGATGACTAAGGCGGAAGCGTTCTTTAAAAGGCTTTCCAAAACCGCGATTTTAGAGGATACCTTGGCGCCGCCGATAATGGCAACCAGGGGTTTTACGGGGTTGGTAACGATGGGTTCCAGGTAATTGACTTCCTTCTCCATCAAAAAGCCTCCCACCGAAACGGGAACAAATTTGGCGATAGAGGCGGTGCTGGCGTGGTCCCGATGGGCGGTCCCAAAGGCGTCGTTGACAAACACATCCCCGTAGGAGGCCAATTCCTTGGCCAGCTTATCCCGTTCCGCCGGGTCTTCGCTGGTCTCTTCCTTGTGGAAACGGGTATTTTCCAACATGATGATGGTCCCCGGGCTCTGGGAATCGATAAAGGCTTTTTTACCAAAGCAGGAGTCTTCCCCCGCGAAAACCACCGGTTTCCCTAACTTTTGGGACAGATACGCCGCCACCGGGGCCATCCGGTGTTTACCGGCGATATAGGAGGCTTCGTCAAAGGGTTTCCCATCCTTTTCGGCCTTCTCTTTGGCCTTTTTCATGTCCTTTTTCGGATCCCCCAGATGGCTCATCAGCGTTAGGGTCTTTACCCCCTGATCCAGGATATATTTGATAGTGGGAATTGCGGCAACGATTCGAGTATCGTCTTGAACCTTACCGTCCTTCATGGGGACGTTAAAATCCACCCGCATGATAATCCTTTTTCCCTTAAGATTCACATCCTTCACGGTTTTAATCATTTTCTACCTCCATAAAAAAAAGGCCCCGGCCAAAAAACGGACGGGGCCAAGGGCTATCATTCGCAGGCCATACGTAATGATGCCGGAAAGATACCTACATTTTCGCCATGTGCCGGAGCAGATCGACTACCCGGTTGGAATAACCCCATTCGTTATCGTACCATGATACGATCTTGAAGAACCGTTTTTCTCCGGGCAGGTTGTTCTGCTTGGTAGCCAGACTGTCGTAAATGGAAGAACGGGGATCGTGGATAAAATCGGTGGAAACCAATTCTTCGTTGCAATACCCCAAAATGTTTTTCAGGTAGGTTTCGGAAGCCCTCTTCATCAGGCTGTCGATTTCCTCGATGGAGGTATCCCGCACGGAGGTGAAGGTAAAGTCCACGACCGAAGCGTCCACGGTGGGCACCCGGAAGGACATGCCGGTCAGTTTACCCTTTGTCTCGGGGATTACTTCGCCCACGGCCTTCGCGGCGCCGGTGGTGGAGGGAATAATGTTGATAGCCGCCGCGCGGCCGCCCCGCCAATCCTTTTTAGACACCCCGTCTACGGTTTTCTGCGTAGCGGTGGTGGAGTGGATGGTGGTCATCAAGCCCTTTTCAATGCCAATGCCCTCTTTCATGATCACGTGAACCAGGGGAGTAATACAGTTAGTGGTACAAGAAGCGTTGGACACCACGTCGTGTTTGGAAGCGTCGTATTTATCCTGGTTTACCCCCATGACAAAGGTGGGAATCTTTTTGGTTTCATCGGCGCTCTTGGCGGGAGCGGAAATGATTACCTTTTTAGCCCCCGCTTCCAGGTGACCCCAGGCTTTTTCGTTGGTAAAGAGGCCCGTGGACTCGATAACGTACTCGACGCCCATTTTTGCCCAGGGAAGATTCTTCAGTTCCTTCTCGGCCATTACGCACTTAACCTCGTGGCCGTTTACCACAAGAATATCGTCTTCCGCCAAGGAAGGATCGCTTTTCTTGGAAGAAATATCCGCCTTCATGCGACCATGGACCGAATCGTATTTCAGCTGATAGGCAAAATACTTAGCGTCGGTGGCCACATCGACCACCGCAACCACGTCAATTTTATTTTTTCCAAGTACCCCTTGATCGACCATGGCTTGGAAAACCAGGCGGCCAATGCGGCCAAAGCCGTTAATCGCTACTTTCATACAGTACCCCCATTCGTTAATTTAGTACCTAAACAGTACGCAAAATTTCAAAAAGAGTCAACCAGCCGAAAGGTTTTCTTATAAATGGGACGTATTTCCAATTAAAAGGTACTTTCTTCGGCTGGCCACCAGGGTTTCCAATTCTCCCAGCATATCAGCGTTGACTTCCTGGGCTATGGGAAAAATATATTTTACCGTTTCGTCGGTATACCGGGATATGAACTCCACGTTGGTTACAAAACCCAGGGAAATCATATTGGATATCCTATCGGCAACCTTAAGAACCTTCGCTTGATGGGAGCCCTTTTCTCGTATTCTGGTAAGGAACTCTCCCTTAGTTTCTTCCCTGCTCCGACTTACTTCCAAAACCAAATCGTACACCGCGGGGCTTTCAAAATCCACGGATAATAACAGGTTGTGGTTAAAGTTCGGTAGATCCTCGATAAGGTCGTGAACCACCGAAGCCTTTAGAAGCACCGAATCAAAGTATCCATAATCGATCAGGGTGGCCATGGTATCGATTTGATGACGAAACATATTTCCTCCGCCCTCTCGGGTTTTCCCGATAAGAGCGGTGGCCAACTGAATATAGGGGGCGATATGCATCCCCTTTAGCTGTAGCATTTGATCGGTGTTCATGTGATGCATAGGCTATGCCAAATCTCTAATATAGGATTCCAACTTGCCTATCCGGTTCCTGACCTCCGCAAGCTTCTCCTGTTCCTCCGCCACCAATTGGGGAGGGGCATTTTGTAGAAAGTTAGGATTTCCAAGCTTGACCTCCAAGGAATTTTGGAACTTTTTATCCTTTTCCACATCCTTAAGGAATTTTGCCTGGAGAACCTTCGGGTCCACCGCATCGGCGATAAAAACGTGGACCTCAAAGCCCCGGCCGACCAGCCCTATGGACCCGGCTTTTCGTTTCGTCTTGCCGTCGCTGGGGGACTCCATCGTTTCCAGGGAATATTCACCCACCCCAGCTAGAAGCCGAAGGATTTCTCCATTTTCTTCAAAAACCCGTCGACGGGTAAAGGAGGGCTCCAACCGGACGACTAGAGCAACCTTTTTCTCCGGACTTACCGTACATTCACTGCGAAGGGTTCGAACCAAGCGGACTAACTCCTGGAGCGCCGAAAAATCTTCCTCCAAAGAGGGGTTTGAACGGTCCGCCGACGGTTCCGGATAGGGAGCGTTGATTAAAAGTCCCTCCACGTTAGGTAATTTGCCATATATTTCTTCGGTAACAAAGGGCAGGAGGGGATGGATCAGCCTGAGGGATTCGGCGAGGACGTCCAAAAGGACCGTGGTAGCCCTATCTTTTTCCCTATCGTCCCCGGTTCGGAATGAAATTTTTGTGGCTTCCACGTACCAATCGCAAAATTCGTTCCAAAAGTACTCGTAGGCCCGTTGAGCCGCGTCGTTAAACCTGTAGGAAGTGAACGCGTCGGTCATAAAACGGGACGCGGAGTCCAAACGGGAATAGATCCACCGATCCACCGGGAGAAGCTCGGGGTTTTCTATTAGATTTCTTCCCTCCAAATTCATCAAAATATACCGGCTGGCGTTCCAAACCTTATTGGCAAACTTAGAACCTAGTTTAAAGGATTCCTTATCGATAAGGATATCCTGACCCTGGGCGCACATAAAAGCCAGGGTAAACTTCAGGGCGTCGGCTCCGTATTCGTTCACCAACTCCAGGGGGTCCAAACCGTTTCCCAGACTTTTTGACATTTTTCGGCCCAGCTTATCCCGGACTAAACCATGGATGTACACGTCCCGAAACGGAGCCTTTCCGGTAAACTCTAGACCCGCCATTATCATCCGGGATACCCAGAAAAAGATGATATCGTAGGCGGTCACCAGGGTTGTGGTGGGATAGTACTTCCGAAAATCCGCCGTATCCTTGGGCCAACCGAGGGTGCTAAAGGGCCACAACCAGCTGGAAAACCAGGTATCCAGTACGTCCGGATCCTGCTCCAACTCGGTGGATTTACAGTAGGGACACTCCAGGGGTTCTTCCCGGGCCACCACGGTCTTTCCGCAATGTTTGCAGTACCAGGCCGGAATCCGGTGGCCCCACCACAACTGGCGGCTGATGCACCAGTCCCGAATATGGGTTAACCAGTGTTCGTAGGTGTTTTCCCATTTTTTTGGATAAAAGACGATTTCCCCGTCCTTCCACGAGCGCAGGGCCTTTTCCGCCAGGGGTTTCATCCGAACGAACCACTGTTCCGAAAGGAACGGCTCGATCACCGTATGGCAACGGTAACAGTGCCCCACCGCGTGATGAATCTTTTCTTCTTTCACAAAGAGTCCCAGGGCGGTAAGATCTTCCACCACCGCTTTTCGAGCCGCAGCGACGGTTAAACCTTGATATTTTTGGGGGACCTGGTCGTTTAATTTTCCATCCGCCGTAAGGATATTGATCATGGGAAGGCCGTGCCGCTGGGCCAAATCCCAGTCATTGGGGTCGTGGGCCGGGGTAATTTTGACCACCCCGGTACCAAATTGACGATCCACGTACGTATCCGCCACCATGGGGATTAGGCGGTCCGTCAACGGCAGGGCCACCTTTTTTCCCACCAAGCGGGTGTACCGGTCATCCTCCGGATGGACCGCCACGGCCGTATCCCCCAAAAGGGTTTCCGGCCGGGTGGTGGCGACTTCCACCCATTGAAGGTCCCCGGAATCTTCTGAAGCCGGATCCAAGGGGTAGCGGATATGGTACAAAACACCCTCGGTATCCTCGTGTTCCACCTCGTCATCCGAAAGGGCGGTCCCGCAGGAGGGGCACCAATTGACCAAATAGTTTCCCTTGTAAAGCAGGTTCCGCTCGTACAGGGTGACAAACACCTCACGAACCGCCTGGGACAGTCCCGCGTCCAGGGTAAAGCGTTCCCGGCTCCAATCGACGCTGGCCCCTATTTTAGCCAACTGCCGGGAAATTATGGAGTGATGTTCTTCCTTAACCTTCCACGTTTCTTCGATAAATTTTTCGCGCCCCAGATCATGACGGCTTTTGCCTTCTTTTTTCAGTCGCTTTTCCACCACGTTTTGGGTCGCGATCCCCGCATGATCCGTCCCGGGAACCCACAGGGTAGGCTCCCCACGCATGCGATGGAATCGTACAAGGATATCCTGTAAAGAATTATTAAGGCCGTGGCCCATGTGAAGAACGCCGGTAACGTTGGGAGGAGGGATTACGATCACAAAGGGTTTTTTATTTTTTTTGTTTGTGCCATCGTTTGCGGTTTCCGTCGGCGCGGTCTGGGGCTTAAAACTTCCCCCATCCTTCCATTGGGCATACACCCGGTCTTCGAATGTTTTTGGGTCGTACGCCTTTTCCAGCTCAATAGCCCTCATCCTTGACTCCTTAAAACGCGATAAATCTGGCCTACGCTGATATTAACGTATCGAAAAAAACTGTGCAATGAGGTTAGGCTCTTTTAAAGATTTCGGGGTTTTGAAAGAGCTTGAATACTTTTTTATAGGGATTCCAGATAGGATTGAACTTCATCGATCAGGCTATCGGGGGTGGATGCCCCGGCGGTAAGGCCCACCACCGAGTAGCGGGCAAGGTCGCAGGGGATTTCCTCCGGTCGTTCTATAAACCAAGCGGGTTTTCCCTCTTCCAGGGCTATCGTATAGAGCCGCTTAGTATTGGCGGAATTTCTTCCCCCCACGACCACCACGGCTTCTACCTTTACGCATAGTTCTTTTAAAGCCCTTTGCCTATCCTTTGTGGCGCCGCAAATGGTATCTATTACTTTCAATTGGGGAAATACTTCCCTTAGAGCGCCGGCGATGGCGTCGTATTCTTCCCGAGAAAGGGTGGTTTGTCCCATAAGGGCCACGGGCAGGGCCACGGGCAGGGCCACGGGCAGGGCCACGGGCACTTCCCTATTTTCGTCACCGGAGCTTTTCTCTTTTTGTATTTTTTTCAGTAATGCCAGAGCCGAATCCCGGGCTTCCTCGGGACTTTTTACCACCACGGCGGAGGGGGCGTAACCTAGAATACCTTCAATTTCCCCGTGTTTTTGATCTCCCGCGATAAAAAGCCTATAGCCTTCGGCTTGCAGGGTTGCGGCTTTCCTTTGACTTGTAATGACCCGGGGACAGGTGGCGTTTACAATCCGGGCGCCCTTATTTTTTAATAACTCTTCTACGTGGGGAGCAACCCCGTGGGCCCGAATAACCACCGTGGAATCCCGCAGGCTCTGGGGAATGGAACCTTCCTCTAAAACTTCCAGGCCTTCGGATCGTAAAAGTTCTAAAACCTGAGGATTGTGGATGAGGGGGCCCATGGAAAATACTCGTTTTGATTTTTTTTCTATCGCTTCCTGTTGGGCCGTTTTTACGGCCCTTTTAACCCCCGTACAAAAGCCACAAACGTCGGCTCGAATAACTTTCATCGAATCCCCATATATTCAGCCGTTTACAAGCCCCCTAGGCTTCCGCAAAATCAATTTCACGGAAGCCCTATAATTTTTCAAGGAGCCCTGGTACCAGCTTTACGCTTTTTTAGGAACCGGGGAAGAGGACGCCAAAGTTTTCTTTAGGGCCCTTTTTTTCTCACCCCGTTCCCAATAGTGGACAAACGCGGAGGCAATAAAGATGGTGGAATATACACCGCTGGTCATACCGATAAGAAGGGCAAAAGCGAAGTCCTTCATCGAACCCGTGGTAAAGATAAAGAGTGAAAAGACTGCCAACATGGTCGTTAGGGTCGTAATAAAGGTTCGACTGAGGGTGTCCGTAATGGCCTGGTTCATATTTTGTTCGAAGGGTAAATCGGGATGAAGGCGAACGGTTTCACGTATACGGTCAAAGATAACGATCGTATCGTTGATGGAATACCCCAGGATCGTCAAAATAGCCGCGATGGTAGTGGTATTGAACTCCATCCGGGTCCATACAATAAAAGCCACCATTATAAACGCGTCGTGGGCCGTCGCTAAAACCGCTCCAAAGGCAAAGTCGAACTTAAACCGGAAGGCCATGTAAATAAGGATCAAGAGCAGGGTTAGGCCCATCAATAGACCCGCTTGGCTGGCCAACTGCTTGGAGAACCGGGCCCCCACGTAATCCGTGCGGGCGATAGCTACCTGATCGTTACCAAAAGCTTTAGCCAAGGCGGATTCGACCCGGTTAGCGGCGGCTTTTGCAAAGCCCGCTTCGGTCCCCTTATCCTCCACACGAATCATAAACCTTCTATCCGTGTCTTTTCCAAGGCTTTGAACAGAAACGGACCCGGCAGAAGAAACGGCGTCCCGGACCTGTTTAATGGGAATAGGCGTGGAACCGGGGTTTAGATAGTGGACCGTGTACAGATCCGTACCCAACTGGGGATTCCCTTGGGCGCTTTGAACTAAATTTACCGTGGAAACGGAAGAATCGGCGACCGCCGAAACGTTGAGCCCCTCCACGGTAGCCAGGCCCTGCACCAGGGAACCCAGGGTGCTGTACGTGGCGTAGGGAAAGGAATGGGTAGCCTTTTCCACATCAGAGCCCGAAACGACGATATCCAGTTTGGTTTTATCCATCGAAATCGCCGCCACGCCCTTACCCGTATAGGTCAAACTAAACGCCGAGGGCGCAAACTGAACTTCTTGAATAAGCCCCGCCTGAAAATCCACCCCCAGATTAAAGCCCCCCATGACAAAGTATCCCACGATACCGCCCACGGTAATCAGGGTCGATATAATAATCGCGGGAAGAAAGTACTTAGAAAATTGAAGAATCCGCTTCATTTATTTAATCCTCCAGCTGATGGAGAGCTTTTTATGTCCCAACGCTTCGGTCCCAAAATCAAAAATAAGATGGGAAACGAAAAGGGCCGTAAAGACTGAGGAGATTACACCGATGGCCAAGCTGACCGCGAACCCTTGAATGGGCCCCGTACCAAGCTGGGAAAGGAACAGGGCAGCGATAAAGGTAGTAATGTTGGAGTCCATAATCGCCCAAAAGGCCTTATCGAAGCCCGCGTCGACCGCCGCTTTTCTGCTCTTTCCAAGCCGCAACTCTTCTTTTATACGTTCGAACACGATAACGTTAGCGTCCACGGCCATACCGATGGTCAAAATAAACCCGGCAATACTGGGAAGCGTTAGGGTAAGGTTAAAAGCCGAAAGCACGCTGAACATAAGGAAAAGGTTCAACACCTGGGCCACGATCGCGTTAACCCCCGCGCCCTTGTAGTAGAGGAGCATAAAGATAAAGACCGCTGCGATCCCCCCGAGCAGGGCGTTCAACCCTTGACGGATCGTATCTTCACCTAAGGAAGCTCCGATGGCCTGCTGGTTGACCACTTCCAACTCCACAGGCAAGGCGGCGGTTCGGAGTATCAGGGCTATATTGTTGGCTTCATCAGCCCCAAAACCCGTTAAACGGACCGAATCGCGGATGGGCTCTTGGATACGCGCTTGGGATTTAACCTTATCGTCCATCACAATAGCCAGGAACTTGCCCACGTTGGCGGAGGTTAACTTATAGAATAAATCACCCCCCTCCGGATCCAATAGAAAGGTAACCTCCGGGCGCCCAGTAATCTGGTCCTTATCGACCACGGCGTTTTTAATATGATTACCGTCGAGGCCCACTTCCTTCTTCAAGGCCACGTAGGTTTTAAATTGGTCTAATCCGTAGCGGTCCTTATCGTACACGCCCCGAATAATCACGTCCGGAGAAACGATGGTCGGATCCAGGAGGTTTCCGTTGCTATCAAAGGTAGAGGTTGGGTGAGCCCGATAATATGAAAGAAAGGTATTGGTAGCCTCCTCATCCACGATGTGGAACGCCAACTTACCTTTGCCCATAATAATCGAGTTGATCCGTTCCGGGTCCGCCGCGCCGGGAATTTCGACGTAAATTTGATCTTTTCCCTGCCGACGAATAACCGGTTCGGTAAGACCAAACTTATCGATACGGCTGTTCAAAACCTCCAACGCCCGGTTCATCGCGTCTTCCTTATCCGCGTCGGTTAGGTCTCTTCCTAACCTTTGCTTCAGAGAATCCGTATTCGCCTGAATGATCACGCTCATACCGCCGGACAAGTCCAAACCCAATTGAACCGCGCTCGAGTGTAGATCCTTTAGAGACAGGATCTGTTCCCGGTACCTCGATTCGATCGCGTCTAAGGCTTCCTGTTCCCCCGTAAAGGCGCTTAATACAGCTTTGGCGTCCCACTTGGCAGGAGAGGGCATTTTGGCGAGCCGATAATTCGATTGGGCTGTGGAAATTAAAAAAGAAAGGGACGAAGGAACGTCTCCACCGGTGCGAGCGAGCTCTTTTAAACTTAAAAGATCCGCCCGGGCTTTTTGGTTCGCGTAAATTTTAATTTGTTCCCGGGAGCCCAGGGCTAAGGCCTTGTCTTCCTTGGGAACCATAAAGTACCAGCGCAGGGTCGGATACAGAAACGCAAAGGCTACCGCGACCGTGGCAAGGACGATGAAGAACCGATACCGTTTACTCATGCCGTTGCTCCAATAATTTGATAGTAAACCCCCTAGGCAGAATAAAAAAATCTACCCCGCCACGGGTTGAACGTTTTATTTTTTTGTTTCTTCGGTTTCGGAAATGGCTTTTTCTTCCTTGTCGTTCGCCTTTTGGGTGTCCGCTTTGGAGGGTTCGGCCTTGGCGACTTCGATGACTGAAGAAATAGCACTCCGGGAAAATTCCATTTTCGTGGATTCATCCACCTTAAGAATAACGGTACTTTCTTTTACCGATTGGATTGTCCCGTGAACACCCCCGACCGTAACAACCCGGTCACCCTTTTTTAACGCCGAAAGCATTTTTTGAGTTTCCTTTTGTTTTTTGTTTTGGGGGCGAATAATAAGGAAATAGAAGATCAGAATTACAAGGCCAAAGGGAATAAACGTGGAAATCAACGACGCCGTGGTACCCCCAGCGGCGCCGGCTTGATCCGGAGCACCCATAAGTAGGGGCGCTCCATGAAAGAACGAGGAAAAAAGTGTATTCATACGGAAACATCCTTAGTAGATAGTTACCCGTAAAGTACCATAGGGAAAGGAGTCGGTCAAGGCGCAAAATATAAGATTTTGACGGTTGACAAGGATTCCATAGGCCTTTAGGCTATTGGGATGGTTAGTCGAGGGAGGATCCTTTCGTATGCTGTCTAGAGAAGATTTTATTTTTACCATTGGATACGATGGGCCCGCCGCGGTTGTCGATGGAAGGTCTAAGCGACGCTACGGGGCGTTAAGCACCCAAGAATTGGCGGAAAAGGGCCTTTTTAGGGCCGCCTATAGTTCGGCCCTCTACTCTGGGGACCCAAAGGAAATGGAAATTATCATAGAAACGTACAACCGTTTTGCCCACACCAACTACGGCCCCGATTTTCCCTTTGATCGGCTGTTTGGGGTCATCAAAACCGACGTTAAAAGGGCTATCGTTTTATAAATAAAGAGGGTTTCGCAAAGGTTTTCTCCTTCACGAAACCCCCAGGAAACCCATATTTTTCATAGGGGTCGTAAAAAAAATGTTAACCCTGATAGGAGTTTGTTTGCCTTATCCGACGCGAACCTACGTTAATCCACGGGAGAAAAATCGTCCTTAGAAGCGCCGCACATGGGACAAACCCAATCGCTGGGCAGTTTATCAAAGGGAGTACCCGGTTTAATTCCCCCATCGCTGTCCCCTTGGGCGGGATCGTAAATATAACCACACACGTCGCATACATACTTCTGCATAAATCTACTCCTCCTAATTTTGAGCCCCCTCTAAAAACCAATTTTTTTAAAGTAGGCTTACGTAATTCCTTACAGGAATTACGTCTTTATCGGAAAAAATCCAAAAACTGAAGTTTTTGGATTTACCTCAATTTTAATCGTTTGATAACTTTCCCGATTTACGGGAAAGCCTCAATTATACGAAAGGTTCGAAGAACCCCTTTTACAGGGGTTTTAACCGTTCAAGAAAGTTCCTTGGACGGTTAAAACCTGCTCGGCCGATAGGCTCCTAGGCTTTCCAGAGCCCGTGGAGGTTACAATACTCCCGGGCGGTCACAGACTTGGCGGTTACGGCAAAGGTAGCCGTGGGAGCGTCGCCAGGTTTAAGGTATTTCCGGTGGGTTACCCCGTCGGCGATCAATTCAATCCATTCAATATAGTGCTTTTCTTCCATCGGATGGGCTACTGACCCCACGGTTACCTTGTACCCGTCAGGAGTTTTCTCAACCACGGGAACGTGTTTTTCCTTGGCCCCATCGCTGGTATTTTCTTTAAAGAGCTTCATCGGCTTGCCACAGCAAACCAACTCGCCATCACCGCCGTGGAGAACCTCGACGATATTACCGCACACCTCGCACTTGTAGATCTGATACCGTTCTGCCATCATAGACTCCTTTTAATAGTTTTCGCCCAGGACTTCAAAATAGGCCTGGGGATGGGCGCACGCAGGGCACGCTTTTGGGGCTTCGGTTCCTTCAAACAGGTAGCCGCAGTTCGTACAGCGCCACACCACCGGTTTATCCTTTTTAAAGACCTTTCCGCTGTCTACGTTTGCTTTCAGTTTCTCGTACCGTTTGGCGTGTTGTCTTTCCGCCACCGCGATGGATTCAAATACCGTGGCCACTGCGGAAAAGCCCTCTTCTTTGGCGATTTTGGCAAAATCGGGGTACATGGTCTTCCACTCGTAGTTTTCTCCCCCCGCCGCCGCGGCCAAATTTTCGGACGTAGTACCGATTACCCCAGCGGGGAACGCGGCCTGTACGGTGACTTCCCCGCCTTCAAGAAATTTGAATAGCCGTTTCGCGTGTTCCTTTTCTTGATCGGCGGTTTCGCTAAAAATGAGAGAAATTTGAATAAATCCCTCTTCCTTCGCCTTACTGGCGAAGTAAGTATAACGGTTGCGGGCCTGCGATTCCCCCGCGAACGCCGTAAGGATGTTCTTTTCCGTCCGGGATCCCTTTAAAGAGTTCATTGGTTACTCCTTTGAAAATATTTTTGATGAAGCAGGAGCCCTAGCCCCTATCCATCCCGTATATTCTAATTCAATTTCTAGAAAATGCAATAGATTTTAAGATTTTTTATGATATTCGGAACGAATATTGTATTTTATCAAAAACCAACCGGACCGGCAGGCTCGAAGGAATTGCGATTAAGGGTTCGCATTAAGGCTAGCCGCGTATTCAATTTGGTAGGCCTTGAGCTTAGGATTATCGGGGGCCAGAGCTAAGGCCTGTTTTAGATAATACACCGCCCGTCTATCGTCCCTTCGAGCATGGTACAGATCCAGCATGGAAATCAGGGCGTCCAAATTCCGGGGGTCCTCGAAAAGGCTGGAACGGAGATCGTTCATTTTCGCCTCCTCGTCGGTCTTTAAGAGACTCCGCAGGTAGTAGTACCGGCTTTTTAGGTTTCCCCCCGGCAGGGTAGGAAGACGTCCGTCGATCATTTTTGCCGCCTCATCCTGCTTCCCCGCGCCGATTAAAGCGGAAATATAGATAAAGGCTCCATTTTCGTCGGAGCTGTTTCGGTCAAATAATTCCTTGGCATAATTCAAGGCGGCACCGGGATTTCCTAGGCCCTGTTGCGCCAAATACGCGTTTTGCAAGTCCGAAGAGGAACGCCGTTGCTGTAGAAGAATTTCTAAAAAAGGAAGGGCCTCTTTCCAAGCTTGCCGTCGAATCGCGTCCTTAAGCGCCACATCCAGAACATCAATGGATGGATTGGGATTTTGAAGGAGTTTTGTTAAAAGGCTTCGACCTTCCGTTTGATCCTCCGGCCTCGGGGATTCCATAAGCAGTTTTGCCGAATAGGCCGCCGCTTCTTCGTTTTGAGGGGCCAACCGCAAAATGGAACGAAGATAGGTAAGCGCCGCGTCCCTATTTTTATAACCCTCCGCTTGAAGCCGGGCCCGGAGAAAAAGGTACAATTGATTGTTAGAATTATTGGGTTCTACGGCAACGTAGGCGTCCAACAGGGGCTGAGCCTGAAGGAATTGGCCCAATTCGATTAATACGTGGGCCCGCATGAGGAGTAGAGAGCTATCCTTGGGGTTTCTCTGTAAAAGTTCAGCCAGAGCTCCTTCGGCGCGGGACCAATCGCCGGCCCTATAATAGGCCAGGGCCAATTCCCGTTTAACGGTCATGTTATCGGGGTATCGGGGGACCAGGTCCGTAAGCAGTTGAATCGCCTCTTCGCTTTTACCGGCGCTGGAAAGGAGCCGGGCACGGCCTAACGCGGCGGGATAACAGTCCGCCGAAAGGGCATAGGCGGAGGTATAAAAATTAAGGGCCCGATCGGGAAACCCAGTCCGTTCGTTCAAAATGCCCAAAAAATAGGGGGCCAGAACCGACTGGCTATTCAACGTTAGGGCCCGGTTTAAGTCCGGAAGGGCTGTGGCCAGGCGTTCGGACCGTTTTTCAGAAAGGAAAGCGATAAAAGGGAGGGTAAGTTCCAAATAGTCCCGGGAATTGGAGGACGAGGGGGTATAGGCGCCCTTTTCCGCGTCCCGTAAAATTCGGGTATAGATTTGGGTTTGGGGAGGATCCGAGGGGCCAAAATCAAAGGCTATTTCGGGGTACACATTTTTTAATAAGGCCGTATCCACGGCCACCATGGTACGTCCAAAATCGGTGGTTCCCAAATCCCGGCTTCGAATAAGGTCCAAAGCTCGAAGCAAGGAAGGAGGGGTTCCTAATTCCACGAGCCGGCGAATTTCATCGGCCACGCCTCCCCCCCGGTCGGCGGAAGGGGTATCCAGCGGAGGGGCCTTTGTGGAAATGGGGGTCTCCCGCACCGAGGGAGTTCCGGAACAGGAAAACAAACCGAGACTCGCTAACAAAAATAAACCGAACAGCGAAAGCCCAAAAAAAATCAGCCCCGGGGCTTCTCGCGAAGGAGAAGCGCCATGAGGACTCACGGAGGGGGCTCCTCCCCCTTATCCCGGGGAGCGACTGAAATTAGGGTTAAAATAAGCCCCGCTATAACCAGGAAAAGGGGCCACCAATCCAAAAAAAATTTTTTAAACGAAAAGGAAACAACTTTTAGAGAGAACACCAAAAGAACCGATCCAATAACGACAAAAGCTATGGCGGGGACCAGGTATTTGCTCGAGGGACCACCGTATTGATGCCACCCCGCAGGAAGCAAGGAGGTACCCGCGAAAAGGGATATAAAGGGCCATAGGCGGACTATCGACGCAGGGACGGCGTGAAGGGAAACCAAGAGTAAAAGGATTCCCACCTGGAGAAAAAAAGCGGACAGAAAAAGATACAGGGCGCGACGGTATAGTTTTATAGCAAAAATGGCAAACACGCTTCCCAGCAGTATGCACAAAGACGCGGGGAGAACCGCAATACGTGGGGCCCCCGCCAGGGTTCCAATTAAAAGAACACTTCCCAACAGCATCAAAAAAAAAGCTAAAATAAATGAAAGTTCCGCCGCAAGCTTGCGTATTGGTTTATCATGCATACCCTGTAGATTATAGCGGTTGAACCCTTCCCTTGCCAATGGGATAGGCCTATGATAGTATAAAAAACAATGCTTAGTAGTTTCTTAAGCCCTAATTGGAGGGACCGGCGCGGGATGGGGTTCCCCATGGGAACGTTTTTTTTCATCCTAACCATACCGGCGCTATTTTTTTCTTGTGCCCTACCCTCTCCTTTTTCTTCTGTTTTTAAGGTAACTAATTCGGATTCCTACTACATAGTGGGAACATCAAAGGATAAGGAAACCCTTTCGGACCTGTTTCATCTTCTGGAATTGGAAACTAAAGGAGGAGAGGAACAATTCGCCGTGGTTAGGGAAATTGGTAACGAACTGCTTAGGTTAGAGGATTACGGTCGGTTAACCAATTTTTTGACCGAATGGGTCGATAAACATCCGGAAGATCCCTACGATGGGTATCTTTTACTGATGGCCGCCTATACGTACCTTAAAGAGGACGCCAAACCGGTGGCGGCCTTATACTTTAATAGGATCGTAAAAAATTATCCCGATTTAATGATCCAGGGGGAATCAATTCACCTGGCCTGTCTTAATAAATTGATAGAACTGGTAAATAAACCGGAACAACGGATCTGGTATTACCAGGAACTCATATCCCGATTTCCCGATAAAATCGACTTGGGGGTAGCGTATTTCATGCTCGCCCAGTCCTACGAAAAGATCGGAGCGTGGGACGCGGCGGTTCAAACGTACACGAAATTTTTGCCCTACTATAATAGTTCAATTCCCGGCTTTCCTGACGCCTTTGGATACGCGAAAAAAATCGTGGATTTTTACAACTCCCCCAAGGATTGGTCCTTTGAAACCCTTGACGATTTGGTAAAGGCCATACAGGGAGCTTTGGACGCGGGAAGCAGTAAATTATTAAATAAATATAGGGCAAAGGTTAACTTTTTTGCCATGTCTTGGGAACAGGAAAATACCGATACTACCAATATGACGGAATTTAACTTTTCCGATTTTATGAGCGGTAACCGAATTCGGTACTCGCCCACCGTGGATTCGAGTTCCAACGCCAACGAAGCGTACCTAAAAACCTGGGGTTGGTCCCAAAGGATTTCCACGTGGTATTTATACTTCCGTAA
Source organism: uncultured Treponema sp. (assembly GCA_964425215.1). GTDB lineage: Bacteria > Spirochaetota > Spirochaetia > Treponematales > Breznakiellaceae > CAYRLW01. Next base: position 95,842 of record CAYRLW010000002.1, on the reverse strand, counting down.
AATCAATTTCCCCGCGGACCCGGACATTCACGGCCGCTGGGAATGGGCGGGGGTGTACTACGGAGAGAAATTTTGAGACGATCCCGTACCCTTAGGGTGGCCCTGTTGGGGCTGATTGCCATGGGCCTTTGGGCTCAGGAGACGAATTTTCCGCAAATACCCCACGAACAGGCCCGCACAGGAGAACGTACGGATCCCTCCGCCGATGGAGATACCCTCCAATTTTCCAGGCCCCTGCGAAACATGCAGGAAAATCCCATCACCGTAAACGGAGAGAACGCCCCGGAACGGTCAAGATCCTGGATGTGGCACGGTAGTACCGAAATGATGCCCGTTATAGAGGGGGTCGACAGACCCCTGACGCAACGGTATATAGCGGAGTATTCCAGTCCCGAAGGTTTAGAGTGGTTGAAAGCCGTCATCCGCCGGGGAGATCCCTACGTGGGTTTTATTCGAAAGGAACTGGAAAAAAGAGGCCTGCCACAGGAGCTGGTGTATCTTCCGGTTCTGGAGTCGGCCTTTCTTCCTACCGCGGTAAGCCGATCTGGAGCCGTGGGTCTGTGGCAATTTATGAAAAACAGCATCGGTCCCTTTGGCATCCGGATAAACGAATGGATGGATGAACGGCGGGATTTTTGGAAAACCACCACGGCGGCCTTACGAAAATTACAGGATAATTACGAATATTTTGGGGATTGGGACTTGGCGTTGGCCGCCTACAACGCGGGAATTGGGGCGGTGCAACGGGCGGTTCAAAAAGCGGGGATTAAGGATTATTGGGTGCTCTGCGATAAAAAACTATTAAAAAACGAGACCATCAACTATGTCCCTAAATTTTTAGCCATAGCGACAATCCTTTCCAAGGCTGGACGGTACGGTTTGGATATCGGCTGGCCCGAGGATATTCAGTGGAAGCAGGTTCCCGTGGGCAAATCGGTGGACCTGGGGCTTTTGGCAAAAAACGCGGGGATAGACGAGGGGTTTCTAAAAATGGCTAACCGGGAACTGTACTATAACGTAACCCCTCCGGAGCCGGATTATCACCTAAAGGTCCGTTCGGAAGACGAACAGCCAGTCCTAAGCACCCTGGCGAATCGGGATTTAAAACTTATTCGGTACTATTTTTACGTTATAAAATCCGGGGATACCCTTTCCACCCTGGCTCGGTACTACGGAGTTTCGGTCGATCAGATCGTTTCCGCCAATCCGGGAATTCAGGTCCGTTACCTAAAATTAGGAAGTAAAATTGTTATACCCGCCCTAAAGGACGTGGAGCCCTACAGGGGAACGCCAAAGGCCACGGGAAGTTCCAACGGACCGTCCCTATCCTTTAACGGAACCCACCTGGTTAAAAAAGGAGAAACCCTCTGGTCCATCGCCCTCGCCTACGGCGTTGATCCGGAACTATTAGCCCAGGAAAACAATATGGATTTAAATAGCGTTTTACGGGAAGGCCGGATACTAAAAACGCCGATAAATTCCGGGGAGGTCCAATGAAAATTGTAGCGGTAATCCTTTCTCTGCTTACCGTTCCCCTTTTTGGACAAAGCTATGCCACCAAGGTATCCGCCCTTTTCCGGTGGGACCGCATGGACATTACCGCCACCACGACCTTGAACTTGGCTTCCGCAGGGCTCAGCCTACCCACCGGCAGGTCCCAGGGCGAAGAAATCCTTGATATGGAGTTTCCTCGGCTAATAAAACCCCTCCTATTGGACCTCCCGGTGGACTCGGCTTCCCGGATGGGGGATCTTATTGATAGACACGACCTATCCATGGTCGATTTTGATCGCCTTATAGAGGGTGCCGAGCGGGGTTCGTCGTTTTTGTCAGCGGACACCCTTTCTATTTCAGCGGTGTATACGATACGGCTTTTTTCTATTTTTCCCGATCTTATTCTTCACCGTACGGCCCAACGGGCTTGGGAACCCTTGGTAAGGGTCCCCAGCACCTCCTATACGGGACTTATCATCATCGCCGATGGACAACTTCCCATCCATGGAAAGAGGGAACGATCGTATATTTTGCCCTGTTTTTTCCCAAAAATTTGGGATTCGGATATGAATTTAATTTACGAGAAAAATATGGTCAGCCCTGAGGTGGCGAAAAAATCGGGGATCGTTCATTACGTATCGAAAAAAACGGTGTTGGATTTTCTTGGGTTTAGCCAAAACCAGGATATTACGACCCTGGTGGGCGATAAACCCCTGCGTATTTTTGCCCAGGCTGTCTTTGGCAGACGGCCTACGGATCCCATAATAAACAAAAACGACGCCCTCCTTTTATTGTCCTCCGAAGAAAATAGAAAAATACTTGAACAGGGCCGGGTGATAATCGTCCCCAGCGATTCCATCCTATCCCTTACTTTTTAAGCCCCCCTTGCATAAAGCGCGGGGGGCCTAAAAACTCCGTAGCGTAGCGCTATCCCTATTCAGTCCAGAGGACTTCCATTTTTTTGCTCGTTTCCGCCAGACTATCCAGAGTAAACTCCATCTCCTTACTCTTAGTTAAGAACAGCAGATCCTTGTACAAACGGAATCCAGCGGAAAAACTTTCGGCCAGGGCCCGTTTTATTTCGAGCTCCGAAGCCAAAGAAATCGGGGGAATCCTAAGGGCGTACTCGTAGTCCCGGCGCCGCTGAACCCTCGGAAGTTCCTGCCGCAGATGAATTCGGGTGTTTTTGTTGGCCAGTAGTTCATCCACGCGGACTAGTTGGGTCATGGCCGCTTCTTTCGAGGCGGAAAGCCTAGCGCGCAGGGCCTCGGGTATAGCAGAGCTCGAATGTAACAGGTTGTCTAGCCGTTCTACCTGGGCTTGCTGATACTGCCGGGCAATTTTTAGAATATCGTCAATCGTGGCGACATCATCGTGCTCCCGGTGGGTAAGGTAATAATCCACTCCCAGGGCGGCTTGGTGGCCCGTTTCGATACCGTTGATTACATCGGGACCCTTGATAATATCCCCTAACACGAAGAGCCAGGGAAGGGAAGTCTGATAGTAGGGGTCCACTTTTATACGGCGGCCGTTCATCTCCACCTGGTCCTTGTAGGGATCAAAGTAGGAAAATTCGGGGGCCTGGCCGATGGCTTCCACGACCATGGAGGCGGGGAAAACTTGGATATCGGCCTTATCGAACTCGGGGGCGAACATTTTTTGATCGTTAAACACCCGGGTACAACGGCTGGTCTTTAAGCCCCTAACCTGGTCGTTTTCGATAAGGATCTCCTCGGGTCCCCGACCGGGAAAAAAGGTAATTCCCTCTTCGGTTCCCTCTTCTATTTCCTCATCGTCCGCGGGCATAATGTCCCGGGTCTCCAGGCACGTGACGATCAGGTTTACCTGGCCGTATTTCTTTTTTTGCAAGCGGGCAAGACTTCGGGCGATATCCATGGCCACGTTGCCCCCGCCGATGACGACTATCTCCCGTTCCACGGGGAAATCCTCGCCCTTGGTGATACGGGCAAGCAGATCCACCGCCTGGAAAACCATTTTATGATCCGTACCGGGAACCCGGGTGCTCCGCCCCCCGTGTAGGCCCGTGGCGAGCATGACCACGTCATTTTCCTTTTGGAGCGTTTCTAGGCTTACATCCTTTCCGATGGTGGTATTCGTCTTTAACTCCACCCCCAGGGAAACGATAAAATTGATATCCTTATCGAGAATATCGTAGGGCAGACGGTACTCGGGCATGCCGTAGCGCATCATACCGCCAGCCTGGGGATACTTTTCGTATAGGGTAACCCCATAGCCCATGAGGACCAGGTAATAGGCCGCCGAAAGTCCCGAGGGGCCCGCGCCGACTATGGCTACCTTCTGATTTCCCGGTTTTACCACCCGGTTTTGCGTGAGAGCGGCCAGCTGTTCCTGGGGAATTTGGTCCATGGCGTACCGTTTAAGCCAGCGGATAGCCACCGGTTCGCCCCGCACTCCGAGACTACAGGCGCTTTCACACTTATGGGTACAAATACGGCCGCAAATATCCGGCAGGGGGTTGGTTTTGTACATTTGCCGGCCCGCCTCGTCGATATCGTCTTTCCAAATGGCGTCGATATACTCGGGGATATTCATATGGGCGGGACAGGTGGCGGTACAGAGACCGCAGGCCACACAGCGGCTGGCCTCTTTCAGGGCCTCTTCTTTGCTGTAGCCCTTCACCATCTCGATAAACGAATCCCCCCGTTCCGACGCGGGGAGCACCGCCATGGGCGTCCTTTGTAAATCCAATAGGTTGATATCCTTATCGGCCTTATACCCCGTGGGGAAGGTTTTCTGGTGCATTCCCTTTTCGTCGGGGAGAATGAAAAACGTGTTCGTATCCGAACTGATGTGAATATACTCCCGGGTCATGCTGAGGGAGTTGGTGGTACAGACGTCCACGCAAAGGCCGCACCAACAGCAACGGCCGTAATCGATAGCGGGCCGATACTGGGTCTTCCCTACCCCCGCCTCTTTACCCACCACCGGAACCATACGGATCGCGTCGTTATCGCAAATTTCCGCGCAGGTCCCGCACCCTATGCATTTATCCAAATCGTTTACATGAAAACCCCGGTACCGCTCCGCCGCTGGACGGTACTTTTTAGGGACGTCCAGGGTATCGGGCTTTTCCGCCAGGTTTTTTAGAGCCGTAAAGGGTTTTAAAATACTTCCAATCCTATCGATAGCCATAATTTTCTCCTATGGGAAGGTCTACCGGTCCACTTCGGGGGGGCAGGCGTCCAAACTGAACATGATTTGCGACGCATCCTCTATCCGCGCCCCGATCAGCATGTGCTCCAAAATATGAACCCCATGGGTTACGCTGGCCCCCCGGACGTGGACCCGGTACGGCCGGACTCCCCCGTCGCTCACCATATAGTAAGCGTACTCTCCCTTACTGCTCTCGGTCCGCACGTAGGCATCCCCCGCGGGGACCCTCCATTTGAGCGGGTTCGGCTGTTTGTTCCAAACGGGCCCCGGGGGCATTTTATCCAAGACCTGACGGATAATCCGAATCGATTGTTCCAATTCCTTCCGTCGGACGATAAGGCGGGAGTAGCAGTCGCTGTCCGTGGCGGTGGGGACGTCGAATTCCAGTTCCCCATAGACTTCGTAGGGATCGTTCTTCCGCACGTCGTAGGGATAGCCTGCGGCCCGAAGATTCGCCCCCGTGGCGCCCCATTCCAAAGCCCGATGGGGGGGCAAGATACCGACCCCCACCGAGCGCTCCAAAAGGACTCGATTGTTGAAAAAGAGATCATCGTACTCCCTCAACCGATCTTCAATAAATGCGAGTACGTCTCTGACCCTATTTTCAAAACCCTGGGGAAGATCCCGCCGTACCCCGCCGGGGATGTTGTACAGGTGGTACACCCGGGCCCCGGTTAGTTCCTCGAAAAGGTCTAAAATTCTATCCCTATCGGAGACGGTCCAGTTGGGCATCGTATAGAGCCCAATGGTTCCCCCGTGACCGCCAAAGGTAAACAGATGGCTAGCCATGCGGCTTAACTCCAAAACCAAAACTCGGATAAATTGGGCTCTCCGGGGAACCTCGATCCCCGCGATGGACTCCACGGCCCGGGCGTAATTTTCCTCGTTAGGGTCCGGATCGGGGACGCAAATTCGGGCCACGATGGCGATATTTTGCATAAAGAGCCGTTCTTCCATGAGCTTTTCAAAACCCCGGTGCAGGAAGCCCGCCTCGGTCTTTGCTTTTACTATGGTGTCCCCTTCTAGGGTCAATTTTAAGGCGAAGTTTCCCTCAATTCCCGGGTGGTTTGGGCCTATAAAAAGGTTGTACTCCCGATTTTCCAGCGCCCGGGCCCCGGGCATCAGATCCCGCCCGTCGTTAGCGGTAATTAGGCTGTCCATTTATTTATCCTCCCCATTCCGGGATCCGTAGTAGCCCCCCTGAATTCGCTCATCCCAGGGAACATCGTAGGTTTTAAACTCGTAATGCCCGTGGGCAAAGTCCCGGGAAACAAAATCCTTTCGCATGGGGGGCGGACCATTCCAATCCGTAAGGATGTATTTTTCCAAATCATCGTTTCCCTGGAAAAACAAACCGAACATTTCGTGGATATCCCGTTCAAAAAACGAGGCCGGTTGCCAGAGGTCGGTGATGGTATCCATCCGCGCCGTTGCCCGATCGATCCGGACTTTGGCGGAGATAAGGGTGCTGTCCCGGTAGCTCCAAAAATGGTACACCAGCTCAAACTGCCCCTGGTCTATCCAGTCCACACAGCTAATCGCCGAAAGGTGCTCTACCCCCAACTGGTTTTGCAATTTAGCGGCGAAGGAATGAAGCAGTTCCAGTGCCACGGTTCCCTCGATCCTTCGGGGAGCCTTTTCAAAAAAAGTTTTTACACCCAGTTGTTCAGCGAGCTGAGCCAGTAGTTCTGAGGAGCTCCGGCTCTCGCCCACTGCGGAGGGGGAACGACCGGGAACAACAGGCCGATCCATTATTGGTTCGTTCATTTTCCCACCTCCACAATTCCAAAATAGGCTCCATCGGAGGGAATATCGTGATAGGTTTCTATATCCCCAAAGGCATGCTGTTGGTTCTTCCGGTAAAACTCATAATTTTTATAGTAATCTTCCCAGGAGTTCGCCGTACCCTGGTCAATCTTGTCCATGAGGCCGTTAAAGCCCGCGATAATTGCCTCCGGTCGGGGCATACAGCCGGCGAGAAATAACTCCACCGGCAGGTACTGGTCCAGACTTTTGATGGTGGAATAGCTATTCCAATACATACCCCCGTTGATCGTACAGCTCCCAAAACCCACCACGTACTTGGGCGACTGCATCTGTTCATAAATAAGAATGACCCGTTTGAGGGTTTTTACGCTTAAATACCCCGTAATAAGCAGGATATCCGCCTGCCGGGGCGTAACCATGGGCATGATGCCAAACCGTTCCATATCGTATCGGGCGGTCATGGTGGGAGGAAGCTCTATGGCTCCGCAACCGGTACAATAGTGGAGCATCCAGAGGCTTCGTTTTTTTAAACTTGCCAAAACCCTATCCCAGGCGTTCCGCTGGGTTAACAACTTTTCTTCAGCCATGTTATTCCAACTCCCTTACTTCGCAAGAAACTGAATACCCAGCACTCCCAACGCCGCCAAAGGAAGCGGGAGTTTCCAAAAGAAACGGAGGGCCGTATCGGTTCTAAAGCGTCCGTACACCGCGTTCACGCTTAACACGACGGTAAAGACCGCGAATAATTTGATGATGTATTCAAACCAGTTCAAAGCCCCCCCCAAGAAGAGGTTGATAAAGAAAGTTAATTCCATCACCAGAAGAATAAGGTGCTGAATAAACATCATCCCCAAATACTTACCCCCCATTTCGGTCATGGGACCCGTAGCAATTTCGTGGGGCGCCATAATTACTTCGAAGGGTTTTTCGTTCAGCATACCTTGGAGGGCGAATAACGCGGCGATTCCCAAAAGGGGATCCGTCACCATACTCCAGGTAGCAATTCCCCCAGCCTGTTGAGCTAAAATGACATCGTACATGCTGGTGGTGTGGTGCTTCATCGCCAGACCTATAAAGGCCAGCATAAAGGTCAGCTCGTACCCCGCCAGCATCTGGAGAGCCCGGGAAATACCGATACTTCCGTTAGGGTTGGCCGTCTGGCCGACCCCCAGGGCCATCCCCAGGGAGGGGATCAAAATTAGGTACATGACCACGATAAAATCGCCGAATTGGCCAAAAAAATGGTAGCCAGGGACGGGAACAAAGTACAGGGTCATCACCGTACCACCCAACAGAAGGATGATGGAAACGTCGTGCATGTACCCGTGGCTTATGTTGGTTCTTTTTCCCATCAGCTTGATCACGTCGTAAAAAGGTTGAATCCAGCTGGGGCCCACGCGGCGTTGAACCCGGGCGGTAAATTTCCTTCCGTAGCCCCCTAATAAAACCCCAAGGGAAAAAGCTACCAGGGGGTATACGATAATCCAGACGATAAGGCCGACTCCGGCGTTCATAGGACCTCCCTTAAAACAATGAGAACCACAAGCATGGCAATAAGGCCGTAGGCCGCGTAGGTGTTGATCTGTCCGGTAAAGATTCGCCGGGTGTAATCCGCCATGGAACTGATAAACCGGCCAAAATTCCGTTCGATTTTTTTCACCGGGGCCTTCTGGTACTGTTTGTCAAAAATATGATCAAAGGCGCTGTAAAAATTGTAGTTAAAGTTATAGGGCACGGTTTTGTTAAGGAAATGTCCACCCGCGTAATTATCGTATTGGGACACGATCCTTCTTCGACTGCCCGTAAGGAACAACAGCCAGGCGGCCACAAAGGTGGCCAGGAACAGGATAATCACGGCTATCATATTCAAGTTCCCTTCCCCGGGACTGACCCCCCCAAGGTTATACGCCAGGACCTCCAGGCCTAAAGAGGCCTGGATCCGGGCTATCCACTGGAGAATAAGGCCGGGGAAAACGCCGGTGACCAATACCACGGCCATGAGGATCCAAATGGGGACCTGCATCCAAAAACCCACTTCCTTAATTCCCTCGTACTCCTGTCGCAGTTGGCCCAGGAAGGTGTTGTGAATCAGCTTGTATACCGAAAGGATGGTTCCAATGGTGGCCAAAAAGGCGCAGAGGGCGATAAAGGGATAGCCCCCCAGAATCAGGGAACGGTAGATCAACCATTTGGAGACGAAGCCGTTCATCGGCGGGATACCCGCCAGACCAATAATGCCGAAGAGCATACCCAAAAACGCAACCGGCTGTTTTGTGATGAGTCCGCCAAGCTTGTTCAAATTGGTCGTTCCGGTCCGGTACTCCACCGCGGCGATGCTGAAAATAATGAGGGAAACGTAGGTTAGATGGTTAAAAACATGGAACAGACCGCCGGCGGTTCCCAGGGCGCTGGCGCTGGCCAAGCCCAGGAGCATGTACCCCCCCTGACCGATGGAGTGCCAGGTAACGAGCTGTTTCGCGTCATGTTGAAACAGGGCTGTAAAGGTAGGAAGCACCGCGGTCAGGGCAGCCAACACCAAAAGCACCATCCGCAGGTTCCAGTGGCTGGAAACGCCCAGACGGTCCACCACCTGAATTCCCAGGATGGCGAAGAGGAAAATGGTCAGCGCGTAAATGCCGATACGGGTAGATATACTCGCCAGGTACGCGGTGATGGAAGTCTCGGTGGAAGCGTAGGCGTCCGGTAGCCAACTGTGGAAGGGGTACACCGCCGCTTCTATCAGCATGGGGAGGAGCATCAAAATAACAGTTACCACCAGGATCCCCACATCGGCACCGGCGAAGCGCTGGGAAAGCTCGGCAAAGCTTAGGGTGCCCAGGGCGTTTCGGATATAGAGGGTTCCCGCCAAAAGAATCATCCCCGCGACCACCGCGTAGACCAGGTATCCCAGGGACGAGCGTTGGACCCGTTCATCACCCTGACGCATCAAAAAGAAAGTGGCCCAGCTCATCATTTCCCAGGCAATAAAGAATGAAAGTAAATCTCGGGAGAGAACCACGGCGATCATCCCCATTACTTTAAGGAAAAGCCAGCCGTAGTAGAGGGGAAAGTCCTCCATGGACCTGAGGGCCCCCACCGAAAAGAAAATGGTCAACACGGTTATGCCGACGATCATCAGCACAAAGTACCAGGAAAGTTCCGTAAGTCCCAAAAGCAGGGGGCTTCCAAAAACAACCGGTCCCGGGATAACCGTTCCAATGGAGGAAAACGTCAAAATAGACAGGGGTATCAGGGCCACGGACACTATCAAGGCCCAGGATTTCATCACGGCGGGGTATTTTTTAGCGCTACCGGCCAAAAAAACACTGCCCAAAAAGCCGATGATCGGAACAAGCAAAAGCCAAAGGGTATTCATCATGCCTCCATCAGAAAAGGTTTGTCAGGGCTTTGGCCGCTGAAACCGCCACGGGGTTAAGGACGGGAAGGAGGAAGTACCCCAGAAACACCACCAGGACAAAAAGCGCCACCGCCGTTACGGCGGGCCATTCCATTTCCACGGTCCGTTCCTTTTCTCCCTTCGCGTAGAGGATTTGGAAAATCCGGAACAGGTAAACCGCCTCCAGGGTGGTTCCCAAAAGGATGCTGATTATCCCAATCCACGGCATAAGCCCTCCCACGCTCACCGCCGCCTGCAGTATGCCCCATTTGGTAAAAAATCCCAAAAATGGGGGTACCCCGACGAGCGAAAGGGCGGCTAGACCGAAGAAAAGACCCGAAAGGGGCATGCTTCGGCCTAAACCCTTGTAATCTTCCATAAATCGGCTTCCGGTACGGAGGATAAAATAGCCCGCCACGAGAAACAGGGTAGATTTAGCCGCCGCGTGCATCAAAAGTTGCATTAGGCCCGCTTGGGCTCCCTCGGGAGTTCCCAGGGATAGGGCGAACAGCATCAGACCCACCTGGGCTATACTGGAATACGCCAGGGTCCGCTTTACCTCCCGCTGGGCGAAGGCGGAAAACTCGCCCACCAGGATTCCCGCTATGGCGATACCTTGAAGGACCGGGAGCAGGTTCAGATGGGCAAATACGGTGCCCCCCAGACGGAAAAGCACCACCAGGGAAAGCTCGATAACGAAGCCCGAAAGGAGCGCGCTGATCGAGCTGGGGGCCGATGAGTGGGCATCGGGCAACCAGGTGTTCACCGGGAAAATCGCCGCTTCTACCCCCATGCCAAAGAGGAACAGAACCGCCGCGACGATCACCTCGCCCCGGTCGGCCTGGGAAAAGGCCTTGGCGATATCGGCCATGGCAAGACTTCCCGCGGCCCGGTACGCCAGAGCTATGGCCACCAGCATAAAGGTAGAACCGATGGAGCCTAGGACCATGTATTTAAAGGAAGCCTCCAGGGCGGAGCTGTTCTGTTCCCAGGCCACGAGTATGTAGCTGGAAATACAGAGGATCTCGAAAAACACAAAGAGGTTAAACAAATCCCGGGTAAGAACCAGGCCGAAGGAAGCCATCAGGAGAAGCATCACCACCGCGTAATACGTTACCGGAGCGTGGTCGTCCTTCATGTACGAAGACGAGTAGAGTATTACCAAGAGGGCACTGAGGGCGACGATTAGGGCCATCCCCGCACCCAGGGCGTCCAGGCTAAGGGGAATACCCAAAGGAGTGGGAATAGAAGCCACCACCATCGGCTGTGGCCCCTGTACCGTGAGCGGGAGCCAGCTAAAGGCCAGGACGCCCAAACCCAGGGCCGTTGCGAGGGCCAGGACCAACGATACGACGCGCCGTTGTATCAGGATCATAAGAAAAGCGGCCCCCAGGGGTCCGATGATAAACAGCATGGGGCTTACCATTTGAGCCCCCTTAAACGGGAAGCGTCGATGGTTCCCCGTTGGGCAAAGATCCGCATTACCAGGGTCAGCATGAGGGCGGTAACCCCAAAACCGATGACGATCGACGTCAGAACCAGTGCTTGGGGTACCGGATCGACCATTTGGGCACCCTTTACACCGGCGGTAAAAATGGGAACCCTTCCCCCATCCACGTACCCCAGGGTTACCAAAAGAAGGTTAATCCCCACGTCGGCCACGTTAAGGGCGATGACGATCCGGATAAGGTTCCGTTGGGCCAAGACTCCGTACAATCCGATAAGGATAAGCAAAAAAGAAGTGATATAGAGAATTTGTTGGACGCTTATCATTCGTGGTTCTCCTTAGGCCTGCCAGCCTCGACTTCTTCGGTTAGACTGGATACCACGGTGGTAAGTTCACTGGCCACTTTAATGCCCACCATGGCGTAGATAAAGGGGATAAAACCGGCGCTAAAAAGGGTCATAAATTGGCCCTTGGGGAGGACGTTCGTTAAAAACGATGGGTTATCTCCCATAAAGCCCAGGGCTCCTAGGCCTATAAAACCTAAACCCGCCAGGGCTTCCAACACGTTTAAAAGGCCGTGGGGCATGACCGACACCTGTCCGGTCAACAGAAGGATAAAAATCGCGGTAGCGATCAGCACGCCACCGGGGAATCCACCCCCCGGGGACAGGTGCCCGTGGGCTACGATGTAAACACCGATAAGCACAATAAACGGAAGGAGGATTCGACCGCCCATCTGCAGAATAAAACCCCCATCGTCATCGGCGAACATGGACTGGAACACCCGGTCCCGCAAAGACGTGGCCAACAGGGCAACCCCCAGGGCGCTGACAAAGAGGACCGTCACTTCCCCCAGGGTATCCAAACCCCGGTACTGCACCACGATGGCGGTGACCACGTTCGCCGAACCGCTGACCTGTTCCGCCGATTCAATGATCGGCTTCCCTACCGTTTCCAGGTGATCCCGGGATTGGGGGCTAAAAAGGGAAGGCATAAGGGAGACCAGGTAGAACGCGAAGGCCCCCAACAAGAGAATACCGATGAGTTTACGCACGATCCACCTCCGAAGGAGAACGCAGGGCCAGGGAGCTTTCGTCGGCCGCGTTTTTGGGAGCGTCCTTACCGGCGTTGTCGGCGTTTCTGGTCCTGTAGAGGGCTAAGACAAAGATCACCGTGGTTAACGCGGACCCAATGGCCGCCTCTGTAATCGCCACATCGGGGGCCGCCACCATAATAAAGAGGAGGGACGTAAAAAGGCTTAAAGCGGATAGGATAATCACCGAAGAAGCCAGGGAACGGGCAAGAACCGCCGCCAGGGCCATCACAACGAGAAGAATCGATAGAAAAACGACTATCCACACCGTCATAAGAGGCCGTCCTTTCCCTTAAGGTCATCCCGAACGCTTTCTTTAGCCAGGGGAATCCCCGCTTTATAGGCGCTACGGCCGATGGTGCTGGAAGAAATAGGGTTAGCCAGGGCTATAAAAACGATTAAAAGCACCGCCTTGGTCCAAAGGGAAGGAACCACAAAGGCAAGGCCTACCAGAACGGTCATCGCGCCAAGGGTGGTGGCCTTTGTCCCCGTTTGTAGACGGTTATACACGTCGGGCATCCGGATAAGCCCCAGACTTCCCAAAAACAGGAAAAAACTTCCAATCAAAATGAAAATTTGACCTACCAGGTTCATTTCAACACCCCCTGCAGGAACCGGGCTATAACCACCACGCCGATAAAGCCCAAAATCATGGTTACCATGGCCACATCCATAAAGAAGACCGTATTCCCCAGGATACTGTAGACCGCGATAAAGGCCGTGGAGATTACCGCCAACACGTCCGAGGCGAGAAGCCGGTCAAAACTGGTAGGGCCCCGCAGAAGACGGATTACCGTTAAGAGGGCCGCTAAACCCATCAAAATTAAAGAGAGGGTCAACATCATTCCACCACCTCCCGGAGTGTTTTTTCGAAGGTGCCCACAATCATTTCGGTGGATTGGTCGACATCCTGGGCGCGCACGTCTATCCAATGGATAAACATCCGGTCCCCCTTCACGTCCAGCGTCAAGGTTCCCGGTGTAAGGGTAATCGAATTGGCCAGAAGAAGCTTCCCCATGGGTGAGCTCATCCTGGTTTTGACCTCCACTATGCCCGGACGGATCGGTAACGCGGGGTTTAGAACGCGAAAAGCCACATCCAGGTTAGCCTTTACCAATTCCCGTAAAAAAATCGCCCCGTACACCACCAGAAATAGCAAAGCCCGGGGTGTGGGACGAAAACCGCCGTACAGATCCGAAAGCTTTCGGACCGCCAGTAGGATAACCAATACCGCCAGGACTCCCACCACCAGTTCGTCCCATTGGAAACTTCCGGTAACCAACAGCCAGACGACCACCAGAGCGAGAAACAGGTACGGTAATCCGCTTTTCACTTTCATGGTACCCCCATAAAATATTTATATACGCATCTAAAATAATACATGTATCTATATATATTTAACTTTATATGTACAGTATCATGGATATTTCTGTCTGTAAAGAAAAATATTCTTCAATTTGGTGTTATTTTTAAAAAACGGGGCGCTTTCAAAACTTAGATAGCCTTGAAAGCGCCCGTCAAAACGTCCTCTATCTTGAATCCACTTCAAGAACCGAGGTTTTTGGATTTGACGCGAGGGGTTCTTTCAAAAGCAACAGACTTTTGAAAGAAGCTCATATTCCCTAATCTTCCCGGTCCCCGAAGGTCTTCATGTACTGGAACCGTTCTACAGCGGCCCGTTGGGCTTCTGAACTTTTGGGCCCCAGGGCCATGGTACCCCGGAACTGGTCGATCTCTCCGTAGTGGTGTTCGGCCATCCAACGGGAAAGGGTATCGTTCATTTCTCCTAAAACCGAAAGGCCCCGCTGGTACACCGCACTCACCACTTCCACAGCGCTGGATCCGGCAAGGAGAAATTTAATCAGAGTCGTTCCGTCATGGATCCCCGTCGCTCCTATAAGGGGTGTTTTTACATCCTTAGAAAGCAGGGCTATCCAGCGAAGAGCCTGGGTAAACTCCGTGGGACTGCTCCAGGGAACCGCCCCCTTAATAGAAAGAGAATCGATGTCCATATCCGGGGAATAGTAACGGTTAAAAAGAACGATCCCATCGGCTCCAGCGTCTTCGAGGGTCCGGACCATGGCCGGAAGGTTTGTAAAATAGGGCCCAATTTTAACCGCCACGGGGATCCGGACGGCCAGCTTAACCCGGCGAAGGATTTCCACGTACTGGCGTTCCACCGTCTGTGAATCCTTATGGGAAGCCAAAGGGGGAATAAACAGGTTTAATTGAATACTGTCCGCCCCCGCCAGGGCCAATTCACCGGCGAAGTTTACCCATTCTCCTTCGCTCACGGCGTTGATACTGGGAATAATAGGAATGGTGCTTGACTGCTTACTATCCCGAATAAGCTGTAAATATTCAGCCACCGTGTGTTTTCGTTCGTAATAGGAAATAAACCCATCCAGGTCCTCGTGACCGTACACGATCCCGCCCCGACGCGCGTCCTGGGCCGCCATATTCAGTATTTGCTCTTCAAAAAGTGATTTTAAGACCACCGCCCCGGCGCCCGCTTTAGTAAGTTCCGCCACCGATGCGGCGGTGCTGGTTTTTCCACTGCTCCCAACGATAACCGGACTTTCAAGATCCAGGCCCATACAGTTAGTTTTAAGGGTTCCCATAGTTCCTCCGATAGGGTATTTTAATATAGATATTACAATATAGCGAGAATTATTTTTAGCAAAATCGTATTTTTTTAAATTTCCACGACCAGTTACATTGTATCGATTAGGTAGACCGATCCGTTTCGATATGCCAATTGGTCAATTCACAGAGGGCCTTAAACTCCGCCAGGGCCATGGCGGTGGCGCCCCAGACGATATTACCGGAAAAAGAAAAGCAGGGGACCCTATGGATTTGCCCATCCCGCTGTAACTCCATGGTGGTTTCAGAACGGGAATCCAGGAGTTCCGAAAGGGATACGGTAAAATAGTCCGCCACTTCGTCGGGGGATGGTCTAAAGGAGGGAAGAAAGGAAACGGCTCCCACCACGGGGGACACGATAAATTTACTGACATCTACCGCAAAGGGCGTTAGGGAACCCAGAACCCGTACGGATTTCCCGTCAATGCCCAATTCTTCCTCCGACTCCCTAAGGGCCGCGGAAACCGGGTCCTCCCCCTCTTCGAGCGCTCCTCCGGGAAGGGCGATTTGCCCTTGGTGGTTCCTTAACCGTTCGCTTCGACGGATAAGGGGAAACAAAATGTGTCCGTTATGAGGAAAGAGGAGCAATAAAACCGCCGCAGACCGGTATTCGACGCGGGGGTCTAAGCGTCCCGTCCTCCACGGCGGGAGCATGGTTTCCTGAGCAGAAGGACCTGGAAGACCATGAAGGATACGACGGGAGAGGGCTGTACAAAGATTAGAAATATCAGGTTCTATCATCGACAAAGCTCCCTAAGTGTCACGAAGATTAGGGAAAAAGTAAAATAGATTAGAGGCTCTTTCAAAACTCAGGGAATTTTGAAAGAGCTACCTTAGATGTATATGCAGTATTTTTGCTATTCTTTATAATATAAATGTTTATATTTAAATTGCAAAAATACTGCCGGAGGTTCTTTCAAAAGCAACAGACTTTTGAGAGAACCTCATTAAAGCAAAGAAGGGGACAATCCGTATAGAGGGCATTTCTCTATACAAAATCAACACCAGCGTACCCCTCCCTTTTATCCTAATAAATTCTCTTCTTACCACTATGTGGTTCCTTTTTCTATATGGCAGTACGCCGAAGGATCTTTATAAATCGCTCACCTCTAATAACTCGGTTAGTTATTAGAGGTGCCTGGGCAAATCCTTATAGGATTTGCATTTTTTACGGGTACCCGGTGTATCATAAGTATCAGAAAAAGTTCCGCATAAAAGACCCGGTGCTATTCTATTCGACCCATGGGGAGATGACGGGTATCCCCAGGTCCCTCCAAGGTCTGTTTTAGCATGATGGATCGCTCTAAACTTCAAAGAAAGCTTTCCCTAATCTTCGTGACCCTATTAACCGCTTGCTTTTTGTCCCCCATCTATGGTTCTCTTAAAAATAAATCCGAAAAAGCCTTCGCCGGATTTAGAAAGGTTTCGGTTGGAATAAGCATGAAAACATCTATTTTTAAAAACCCATGGAATCCCCTAGGGGTATTTGTACCCGTGGTAGAAAGCCTTCGATCCTTTAAAGGAAACGCCCGGACCTGCATTCTGGTGGAACCCCTGTGGGGAATTTCTTACAATCTTTTCGTCCCCTACACGTCCCTGTATATGTTAGCCCTGGGGGTGGACGCTGTAGGTATCGGTCTTATAGCCACGGTCACCATGATCCTCCAGACCCTCTGGTCTCTTACGGCGGGCATTATCACCGACCGCTTTGGCCGTCGCCGGACCTCCCTTATTTTTGACACCCTTTCGTGGTCCATTCCCACGTTATTGTGGGCCTTCGCCCAGGATTTTAGGTGGTTTTTAGTGGCAGGAATTTTTAACGCCGCCGTTCGGGTGGTCCACGTTTCCTGGTCCTGCCTTTTTATAGAAGATGCGCCGGTGGATCTGCGGGTTCGGCTGTACACCTGGATGTCCGTGGCGGGAACCCTTTCGGGCTTTTTCGCGCCCCTGGCGGGTTTTTTTGTGGATCGTTTTGGCCTGGTGAGCGCGACCCGGGGACTCTACGGCTTCGCGTTTGTAGCCATGACGTCGATGATATGGATCCGTAATGCGAAGGTCAAAGAAACCACCATAGGGATACAACGGATGAGGGAAATACGGGAGACAGGGAGACACAACTTTTGGGGGGAATACAAAGTCGCGGCTCGGATATTTTTAGGGAACCGAAGCGCCGTTATCGCTTTTTTATTGGCCCTCCTTTCGAATATCCACCTTCAGGTCCGCAATAATTTCCTTTCCGTGGTTATGACCCGGGGAATCGGGCTCCCTCCGGCGTGGATCGCGGTGTTTCCCTTTTTAGCCACCGGAGTAACCCTAATGGTATACTTTCTGGTCATCCCCCGGATTACAAACATCCGCAAGGCCCTGACCATTACCCTTTTAATAAACACGGTGGGAAACATCATTTTCTTTGTAGCTCCGGATCTTCAGACCAGCCTCGGCGCGGCGCTGGTCTCGGTGGTAATCGGGACCCTGGTTATGGCCGTAGGTATGGGGGTCTCGGGCCCCGTTATAGACGCCATTTTAGCCAATTCGGTGGATGAAAAAACAAGGGCGGTGACCCTTTCCATCGTATATACGATGATGTTCGGTCTTTCCGCCCCCTTTGGGTGGTTTTCCGGATTCCTCGCTGAATTGGGACCCCGCTATCCGGCCATCCTTATGGCTTTGCTCATGTTCCTTGCCACCCTTTTAGCCCTCCGCCTTCGGCAGGAGAAGAGCCAAGGGTAAAAATCCTACGAAAGGGAGAGCCCCTCTCCCATACGGTCTACGGTAACCGTGTCCCCTTCCTTGAACCGACCGGCGATTATAAGCCGGGCCAGGGGGTTTTCCAGCTCCGCCTGGATGGTACGCTTTAGGGGTCGGGCGCCAAACAGGGGATCGTAGCCCCGCTCGGCCAGGAAAGATCGGGCGGATTCGGTAAGCTGTAGCTTTATCTTCCGATCCTCCAAACGATTCTGCAGGCGCTCGAGCTGGATGTCCACAATTTTAGCTATCTCTCCCTGACCCAGCCGGTTAAAGATCACCGTCTCATCGATACGGTTAAGAAATTCGGGTCTAAAACTGGCCTTTAAAAGCTCGCCCAGGGCACCACGAATTTCCTCGGCGTTCGTCGCTTGGAGAATCAAATCGGAACCCAAGTTGCTGGTCATAATAATGATGACGTTTTTAAAGTCCACCACCCGACCTTGACCATCCGTGAGCCGACCGTCGTCGAGGATCTGCAAAAATACGTTGAACACCTCCGGATGGGCCTTCTCGATCTCGTCAAAAAGCACCACGCTGTAGGGTCGCCGTCGGACTGCTTCGGTCAGCTGGCCCCCCTGTTCGTACCCCACATAGCCGGGGGGCGCACCGATTAAACGGCTGACCGTATGTTTTTCCCCGTATTCGCTCATATCGATTCGGGTTAGGGCCTTTTCATCGTTAAACAGAAATTCCGCCAGGGTTTTTGCCAGTTCGGTCTTTCCAACCCCCGTGGGTCCCAAAAAGAGGAACGATCCCAGGGGCCTGCCGGTATCCGAAAGTCCCGCCTTATTCCGCCGGATCGCATCGGCCACCGCTTCCACCGCCGCGTTTTGACCCACCACCCGCCGTTCCAGGACCTTTTCCAATTCCAGATACTTCTGCAATTCCCCGGAAAGCATTTTAGAGACCGGAATACCGGTCCACGACGATACCACCGAAGCGATATCCTCGTCGCTCACCTCTTCCCGAAGCAGGGTCGTTTCTCCCCGTTTGGCTTCCATTTTGGACGATAGCTCGGCTAATTTTCTCTGGGTTTCCGGTATCAGGCCGTGCTTAACCTCCGCGGCCTTAGCTAAATTGCCTTCCCGTTCGTAGCGGGTCTCATCGATCTTTAGTTCCTCTATTTTCTGCTTTAAAGCTCGAAGTTGCTCGATATCCCGCTTCTCGTTTTCCCATCGGGCTCGCATGGTATCCCGTTCGGCCGTAAGGTCCGCTATTTCCTTTTCCAGCTTGGCCCGCCGTTCCACCGAAGCCCCATCCTCTTCCCGTTGTAGGGCCTGTTTTTCGATGGAAAGCTGTAAAAGTTTCCGTTCCAGTTTATCCAATTCCGTTGGACGGCTATCCAGCTCCATTTTTAAGCGGCTCGCCGCCTCGTCCACCAGATCAATGGCCTTGTCGGGTAAAAAACGGCTCGTTATATACCGGTTAGACAGGGTAGCCGCCGCGACCAACGCCTCGTCCCGAATCCGAACCCCGTGGTGAACCTCGTACCGCTCCTTTAAACCCCGAAGAATCGCGATGGTATCCTCCACCGAAGGTTCGGCGCAGTAGACCTGCTGGAAACGCCGTTCCAACGCGGCGTCCTTTTCTATATGTTGCCGGTACTCGTCCAGTGTGGTGGCCCCGATGCATCGAAGCTCACCCCGGGCAAGGGCGGGCTTTAACAAATTGGAAGCGTCCGTGGCCCCCTCCGCCGCCCCCGCGCCGACAAGGGTGTGGAGTTCATCGATAAAGAGGATGATATTTCCCGCCGCCGCCTGCACCTCGTGGATTACCGCCTTAAGCCGTTCCTCGAATTCTCCCCGGAATTTAGCCCCCGCGACGAGGGCGCCCATATCCAGGGCCAACAATTTTTTTCCCTTTAACCCTTCGGGAACGTCCCCCGCCACGATACGGCGGGCCAGCCCTTCCACGATGGCGGTTTTCCCAACCCCCGGTTCGCCTATGAGTACGGGGTTGTTCTTGGTTCTCCGGGAAAGCACCTGCATCACCCGTCTAATTTCCTCGTCCCGGCCGATGACGGGGTCCAACTTTTCCTGCCGTGCGAGGGCTGTCAGATCCCGACAGTACTTATCCAAAACCTGATACTTTTGTTCCGGATTTTGATCCGTAACCCGAGCGTTTCCCCGGACGGTTTTTAAAGCCGTCAGAACACCGTCCTTGGTGACCCCGTGTTTTTTTAGTAAATCCGTGGCCTTGCCTTCCGCCCCCAAAAGGGCAAGAAGCAGGTGTTCCGTGGAGACAAACTCGTCCTTTAAAGCCGAAGCTTCGGTTTCCGCCTTGGCTAATACACGGGATACGGCGGGAGAAAAGTACAGCTGGGCCGCTTCTCCGTACACCTTGGGTTTTGCCAGCACCTGGGAACGGGTTTCCGCCACCAGGGCTTCCACGTTGGCTCCGATTTTTTCGATGATCGGCGCCACAATTCCGCCCTCCTGCTCCAGCAATGCGAGCAGAATGTGTTCCAACTCGACCTGGGGTTGGTCGTTTTTTTGGGCGATCGAGGAGGCCTCCTGGAGCGCCTCCTGTGCTTTGATGGTAAATTTATCGTAGTCCATACGTATAAAATACGAAGGAAATTTCGTTTCGGCAAATAGAACGTATGAATTAGAGTTTTTGCGATATTCGTTTATATACCGGTATATTTATACTAATGTTCGATAATATAGCGAAATACGCGTTAATTTTCAATTCTTATCCGAGTAAAAAGCCTCTCGGACCGGTCGGACAAACTCCTACGGTCCTCTTAACTCCTACGACCTATTATGGTAACGCGGGCTTAAAAATTTTTTAGGATGAGGCTCTTTCAAAATTCAGGGAGTTTTGAAAGAGCTACCTTAGATGTATATGCAGTATTTTTTCTATTCTTTATACTATATATATTTATTTTAGATTGCAAAAATACTGCAAGAGGTTCTTTCAAAAGTAACAGACTTTTGAAAGAACCTCGGATTACTGAAGCCCGCTAAATAGGAATCTATAGACTCGCCGGAGCGAGTTTTTGATTTTTAACTTCCTCGACCAACTCCAACACGGACCCTTTTTGGCCGGAATAGACCTTAACCCCCGCGCGAGAAAGGCTTGCCAGGGCATCCTTGTCGATTTGACCGGTAACTAAACAGTCCACAGGCGTAACGGTGGAAAGGATAAAATCGGCCAAGGCCCTGCCTTGGTTTTTTTCCGTTATCGGGTTAGGGTACGCGTCAAAGGTGCCGTCATCATGGACCACCACAATTTGTCGGCAGTTGGCAAAATCCTCATCCACCCAGGCTCCCAACCCGGCACCCTTGGCGGTAATTACGGTTTCCATAAGGGCTTCCCCTATTCGGACAGCATTTTTTTGATAGAGGTAACCGCTTCTTCGGTGCTCATGTTCCGGATATCCACCCCGTGGATATGTTCTTTGGAAAAGCCAGAGGCTTCCATGGCGTCCCGGAACATTTTTACCTGCATGGTGGGATCGCAGGCCGCCACGTACAAATCCTCTGTTTCTCCGCCCGTTAAAAGCGTGGTAAGAAATTTATCCCCATCGGTAGCGCAAAGTTGGGGATGGATAGCCATGTAATCGATCAATTTTTCTCGCCGTATAGAGTTTCCTACGTCAAAAATATTCATCTGTTGAAACGAAGGACAGTTGCCCTGGCAGACGCACAATAATAATCCCTTTTTAGCCATATACCACTCCTAAAAAATGACGTATCTTCCGCCTACCGCGGAATCGGTACTGTTCAAACGAATGAGGTTCTTTCAAAACTCAGAGAGCTTTGAAAGAGCCTCGAATCTCTACGGAAACTATCAGTTGTCACCAAAATAAGTTATCGCTTCGGTGGGGCATATTTTTGCACACCCCCGGCAAAATTCCACGCAGGCTCCCGTGTTTACGACCTTAGGGGCGGAGCTATCGGACTGATACACCCCGTGACTGCAAAAGTCTACGCAGGAATTACAATTCACACAGGTTTCTTCGTTAACGATAGGATACCAATTCGCGGCCATACCAAACTCCTAAAAAGGATGATGTTCTGCTCCTATGGAGCAATTTCTTATTTGCATAATATTGCAACTACTAATTAATGTCAATATTAAATGGGTCTTAAAATAATTTTTTATCGATGGAATTTTATTCCAACGAACGGACAGGGACGTCCAAAACCTGAGCCGCCTGTTCCGCCTGGGCAAGACCCGCGAGAACCGTGGCGTTCGCCCGGTTTATATTTTCATACAACCGCTGGGCGGCGGAAACTATATCCGTATCCTTTAGGCTCACCATAAAATCGAGTTTCCTCTTCCGCGCCGGATCGGTAATCCCCGTAAGGAGCCGCATAAAATCGGTCATCCCCTTTTCCGGTCCGGTCCGGGGACGCACTTCCTTAGAATAGGTTCCGATGATAGCCTTTTCCAATTCCTCGTTCGATGGAGGAACCATCGATTTCCGGAGGGCTTCCTTGAGGGCACCCAGAGACACGGTGGGGTTTGGATCCCGGTAGGTGGCCAAAAGGAACGTGGGTTCCAAACCATCGGGGTACGCGAAGGCCCCGTACGCCCCCCCCTTCATCCGGATATCTTCCCAAAGAATGCCCGTGGAAAGCCGGTGAGCCAACACCAGTTCCGCCGCTTGTTCCCGGCTGGCAAAGGTAGCCCCGGGAATAGCCAGGGCCGCAAAGCCCACCTGCAGGGATGTGGAACCGTACACCTCGTTTTGACTGGGCTTTTCCGATGGATTTGGATGAATCAGGGGATAGAAGGATTCCGCCGTTTCGGTTCCCCGGTTTCGGGTCCGGGGCAGGCCGAAGGAGGCGAAGCGGGAGACTACCTGGGCCACGGCGGTATCGAGGGTTTCTCCGCCGGCGGTTACGTTGATGATTATACCGCCGTGTTGTACCAGGGTATCCCGAATGGAAGCTAATGTACGGGCTATCTCCCCCCGATCCATCTCTACAAATGATTTGACCCGATCGAACTGGGATAGACCGTTCCACAGTTCCTCCACCGCTTTAGCACGGCTTACCAAGCGGCTTGACCGAGAAAGGGCGTAGGAATGTCCCGAAGGGGCTATGGAGGACATAAAATCGTTTTTGAATTCCCCAATAAGGTCATCTAAACGACGCAGATCGGAAAAGTCCGCAGTAAGGATGATGCGCCGAGATAAATCCAAGGCGGCCTCGATCTTTTCGTCCAGAGCCTTTACCCGGAAAATAAGCCAATCCCGCCCCGCCAAATCAAGAATTCCCGAAGGAAGGACCACCGAGCGGCTGGAACCGGGAGCGAGGGAGGAAGTATGGAGCAGGGCCGAAAAGCCCCCAACCGTCTGGGCTAAAAGACTTGAAAGGCTACCGTAATCCATCCCCGGCAAACCAAGACCGGGAATCGTACGGGATAGGAGCGGAAGCCAGGGGTAATCTTCGACGGATAAAATATCCACAGGGAACGCGAAATCAAAATAGGTAATCCCGTTGGTGTACTGATCATGAGCCACCAGGGCCATTCCCGCATCAATAAATCGTCGATCCAGGGTTTCCACATCCCGGGAAAGATCGGAGAGGGAAAGGTGAGGAATCGCTTTTAGGGCTTCCTCGCTATCCCCCTGCGACTGGATCGCTTCCAATAGTTTAGATTTTTCAAGTATGCTTTCCCGTTCCTCAGGGGATAGACTTTTTTCTATTCGATCCAATTCCGAGCGCAGGGCCTCTTCTTTTCTTTCTAAGAGCCCTACTTCGGGATCCACGGATACCAAGGAATGGTGGGGATTGGCAAGCAGGTATTTTTGAATGAGCCCCTCCAGGTACCGTTTATCTTCGGTTATCCGTCGCTTAACCTCGGTAAACGTGGGTACAAAAAGGAGGTTGTCCCAGGGGTTGGCCCCATGGAGCCAGGATCGAAGGGCCCGGCGCATCCATACCAGGGAATAGGGCCCCCCGGCCCTTCTAATTTCCCGGTTTGAAAATTCCAAAGAAAGCAGAGCCGCCGAAACCTCTTCATCGGGAATTCCCTTTTCCTTAATTGCCAAGAGGGTTTTAAAGATAAATTGTTCCACCTTTTCCGCGTTTTTTCCTTCCACACCCCGTAATCCTACGGAAAAAACGGTTTCTCGCAGTTCCCCTTCCAAGCCCGTAACTGGAGAAATATCCTCGCCCAGGGAGGATTCTACCAAAGCCCGGCTTAAGGGAGATCCGTCGTGGCCTAAAAGGGCTTCTGTCAGCACCGCTAACGACAGGGTTTCTACCGGATCGGTGGAATCGGAACAGAGCCAGGAGACGAAGACCGTGGACTTTTGCCCCTCCGCCGCGGGGTACGGCACCGACAGACGCCGAGGTTCGGACCACCGTTCAGCCTTCGCGATGGGAGCCACCGGGGTACCCCGGTTCAAGTCTTTTAGAAATTCCGCATTAAGAAATCGCAACTGCTCTTCCGTCGGTATGTCGCCGCAGAGAAATATTTTGCAGTTGGACCCCACGTACTGTTTCTTATGAAAAGCCCGGAGGGCCTCCCAGGTCAGCTGGGGAATTTCGTCGGGATCTCCACCCGAATCGTAAGCGTAGGGGGTATCTGGAAGAACGGATCGAAAGGTCCAATCGGCGGCGATGGAATCCATGGAGGAATAGTTTCCCTTCATTTCGTTATAGACCACCCCAAACCGGGATAGTTTAGAAACCCTAGAACTGGTACTTCCATTGGTAGAACCGGGCTCGTCGAACTGAAGACGGTGTCCCTCCTGCATAAAGGTCCATTCTTCCAACAGGGGATGGAAAACCGCGTCACCGTATACGGACATCAGGTTAAAATAATCCTTCCGGTTGGTAGAAGAGGCTGGGTACACGGTCTTATCCGGATAGGTCATGGCGTTTAAAAAGGTCTGCAAACTACCTTGGGCAAGGACGATAAAAGCATCCTTGAGGGGATAGCGCTGGGAACCGCAGAGGACCGAGTGCTCCAACACGTGGGCTACCCCCGTGGAGTCCATACTGGGGGTGGAAAACGCGAAGGCAAACAGATTTTCCTTATCCTCGTTTAGTATATGAAATAGCTCCGCTCCGGAACTCGTATGCCGAGCATAGATCCCCAGGGCGTTTAATTCTTCCAGCGGAAGAACGGTAACAATTTCAAACCCTTCGATTTTTTGACCTTCTTTTAATGCGGTTTTCACACTCACCGGTCCAACTCCTTATGATAAAACATCTTCATCGTTCAATAAAATGATTCTGCCCTGTTCCCGGCCCAGTCGAAACCAGGCCATGAAATCTCGCCCCACCTGTTCCACCTCCCGACGAGGAAGGGGGCCCAACAATTCTTCCTCTTCCTCCACCATGGCCCGGCGGGTTGAGGAAAGGTTAGCCTTAATTTTTTTTATGAATTCCGGGGACCGGCCCTTAAGCAGAATAGCAATATCCCGGTCGGCCATGCCCCGTAAATGGGCCGCCAAGGGGCGGTCATCCACCGAAAGTACGTCATCGAAGGTGTACAGTTTTTCCTTTAATTCCCGGCCCAAATCCCCATCGGTCTCCTCTAATTCTTCTAGGATTCTATCCCCAAAGGATGGATCGACCTGCCGTAAAATTGCCGCTAAGGCCGCCCGTCCGTCGATTTCCGTGGCCTTTACCTGTCCAATGGCGTGGGCCCGTTCCCGTAGAGCGGCGGCCACCCGTTCCAACACCTCGGGAACCGTTTTACCCATTTTCGCAAGCCGCTTAAGGGTTTCTAATCGCCGTTTTTCATCGAATATTTTAAGGGTTTCGGCGGCAATTTTAGGCGAAAGCCGGGAGAGCACCAACGCGGCGGTGGAGGCCTGTTCTTCCTTTAAAAGAAAGGCGATTTGCTCTCCCGTAAAATCTTCTAAAAAAGCGAAGGGATTTTCCCGGGCCTCCGGAACAGCCCGGCGTAAAAAAGCTTCCCCCTGCTCTTCCCCAAAGGCGGTATGCAAAAGGCGGCGCGCCGTCTCGATGCCCCCTTCCGAAGATCCTCCCGGTGCCAGGCTGGAAGAAAAAAGCTCCCGAAATTCAGCGATAATGACCCGGGCTTCCTGGTCCGACACGGACCGGATGGTGGTCAATTCCCGGGCAATGGCCTCCACCTGATCGCTGTCCAGTTTCGCCAGAATTTTGGCCCCCTGGTCCTGACCGATGATCACGAGAAGTTTCGCTACCTTGCGGTATTTGGAGTCCCCCTTTGTTTCGGTAGCTTTTATAAGACCCGAAGGGGGAATTTGCGCTGTTTGATCGGGATAAAATCCGGAGGGCTTAGAAGCCCTATGGCTAGGTATTTCGGTGGACTTGAACTGTTTATCCGATGAGGACTTGAACTGTTTATCCGATGAGGACTTGAACTGTTTATCCGATGGGGCGTCGGTTTGTCTAACCGAAGGGAAACTAGGCCTTTCTTGGGAGAACCGGCTTGAAACAGAAGGGCCGGCCTTATTTGTCTGGACTTCGCCCCCATCATTCCCCGGCAAGGGTTTTGTCCTTTGAGGTACGTCCTTTGCCGGAGTGGAAATCGGCTTTACCTTCGCCGTAGGAACGGGCCCTTTTACCTGTAGAGGCCCTTTAGAATCCCGCTCCGAGGTTTCGTTTTGGCTCTCGTTTTGAGTCTCCTTCCCCGTTGAACCGATAACCCGTGAATAGGCGGCCAGGCCCCTTGCCGTTTTTTGATCCTTCCCCATGGCTTTAGTGTACGATGATAAGCGCTACCGGGTCAATCGAAGGGGCCCCTGGGTCATTAAAAACAACCGGTCCGGCAGGCTTCTAGCCTTCGACTTGAAAATCTACCACACACACGTCTTCTAAATTGGGATCTAAATAGGTACGGCAAAAAGCCTGGTGTTCTGGATGGGGAAGGTAGAGATCCCTTCCCTTTTCGTTTTTAAACGTGACAATAAAACAATGGGTAAAACCCTTGTTGAGTCCCTCGGGACTGGAATTTATTCCCCATTCGTAATCCGTCACAAAGGGAAGCCGTACGGCAAAATCATGGAAGGCCTTTTCGATAGAATGTACCGTTTCCTTGCTGGTTTCGGGGTGAAATTTGAAAAACACCACATGACGGTACGGTTTTTCATTGATACTCATGGAATCCTCCTTGTAAAATACGCTTAACCCTGGCTCTTGCGCCATTTCTTTTTTAATGATACATTAAGTAACCGGTTTAGTAAACCGGTTACTTACCATGAAACCGACGATCGACGATATCGCGAAAAAAGCGGGGGTTTCTAAGGCCACCGTATCCAGGGTTCTCAACGAAAAAGCCGAAGGGGTCAGCGAGGCTACCAGGGTTCGGATTAAGGCGTTAATTCAAGAAATGGCCTTCCAACCCTGCGCCGTTGCCCGGGGCTTAGCCACCGGCAAATCCCGTTCCGTGGGGCTAATAATTCCCGATATCGCCAATCCCTTTTATCCGCCCCTGGTTCGGGGAATAGAATCGATCCTTTTTAAAAGGGGCTACGGACTTCTTCTCTGCGATTCCGATAAGGATGCGGGAAAAGAAAAGGAGCATATTCGTTCACTCTTAGAAAAACGGGTGGACGGGGTTATTCTTAGCTCCGTTATTTCGGATTGCGATTGTCAGTTGGACCTTTTGGACGAGAGAAAAACCCCCTACGTGCTTTTGGATCGGATTATCGAAACCAGGAAGGCGGGGGCAGCGGTTTATTTGGACAACCGCCGGGGCGCGAAAATCGCGACGGAACATTTAATCAAACGAGGGGTAAGCCGTCTGCTATTTATCAACGGTCCAGAGGATCTAGCCCTTTCTAAATTACGTCTCCTGGGGGTACAGGATGCGTGGAACGAAGGTTCAGGTCCCCCTAGATCCCTTGTACTCCGACACGGAAACTATACGGCCGCCAGCGGTGAGCTGATCGTCCATACCCTTCTCCAGGAAACCGGAGGAAAGCCGAGCTTTGATGGAATTTTCGCGGCCAACGATATGATGGCCCTGGGGGCCCTGCGGACCCTTAAAAAATGGAAAATCCGGGTACCCCAAGACGTAGCTCTTATAGGCTTTGACGACGTGGAGGCGGCTCAATACGTGGATCCGCCCCTTACAACCATAGCCCAACCAACCTTTGAAATGGGCAAACAGGGAGCGGAACTGCTACTCCGTTTGATGAATGGAGAAAAGCCCCGCAAGCGGATCGTGGTAATGGAACCAACGCTGGTGATTCGAGGAACCACCGGCGACATTACATATTCCATAGGAGGATAATATGGAAAACTTTGATTTTAGGAATCCGACGAAGATTATTTTCGGCCGGGGTGCTGAAAACCGGGTAGGCACGGAAACGGCGGCCTACGCAAAAAAAATTCTGCTCCACTTTGGAGGAAAAAGCATCAAAAACTCGGGCCTTTACGACCGGGTAACCGCCTCCCTTAAATCTGCGGGAGTTCAATGGGTCGAGTTAGGCGGTGTGGTTCCCAATCCCCGACTTTCCTTGGTTCGACAGGGTATTAAGCTGTGCAAAGAACATAAACTGGAGCTTATTTTGGCCGTCGGGGGCGGAAGCGTTATCGATTCCGCCAAGGCCATCGCCATGGGTTCGGTGATCGACGGGGATGTGTGGGATTTTTATCTTGGCAAAGGAGAACCCAAGGCCGCACTCCCGGTGGCTACGGTTCTGACCATTCCCGCTGCGGGAAGTGAATCCAGCACCGGAACCGTCATCACCAACGACGACGGGCTCCTTAAACGGGCGGTGAACTCCGAATTGATCTATCCCCGTTTCTCCATCCTCAACCCCGAGTTAGCCTTTACCCTTCCCCCCTTCCAAGTAGCCTGCGGTGCCTCGGATATTATGGCCCACCTGATGGAACGGTACTTTACCAACGTGGATCACGTGGAGTTTACGGACCGTCTTCTTGAAGCGACCATGAAAGCCATAGCCCGAATGGCTCCCCGGGTTTTGGAAAACCCACGGGATTACGATTCCTGGTCCGAATTTATGTGGGCAGGAACCATTGCCCACAACAACCTGCTCAATACGGGCCGAATTGGCGACTGGGCTTCCCACGACATCGAACACGAGATCAGCGGGATTTACGATGTAGCCCACGGAGCGGGTCTGGCGGTGGTTTTCCCCGCCTGGATGAAATACACCCTCCACCACGACGTCAACCGGTTTGCCCAATGGGCCGCCCGGGTATGGAACGTGGATACGGACTATTGGAACGCCGAAGCCACGGCCCGCGAAGGAATCCGCCGCTTGGAGGCTTTCTACCATTCCCTGGGTTTAGGAACAAAACTATCCGATCTAGGGGTAGGTACGGACCGTTTGGACGAAATGGCCGATAAGGGTACCGACGGCAACAAACGGACCCTGGGAAATTTCGTGAAATTGGACAGGACCGCCGTTAGGAAAATTCTCGACCTGGCGGTGTAGGAGTTATCATGCGATACAAGTACCTTGGGAATACGGGGGTTCAGGTTTCAGAGCTCTGTATGGGAACCATGACCTTTGGTAAAGAGGCGGATCGGGAAACCTCGGCGGCCCTATACAAACGGTGTCGCGATGGGGGCATCAATTTTTTTGACTGCGCCAACGGTTACGCCGGAGGGGAGTCGGAGCGTATTTTGGGTGACCTTATCCAGGGGCATCGGAACGATCTGGTCATAACGAGCAAGGTGTACTTTCCCGTGGGACCCGATAGAAACGCCCGGGGGGCTAACCGACGTCACATCATGGGGGCCGTGGAAGATAGTCTTAAACGGCTTAAAACGGACCATTTGGACGTTTATTTCCTCCACCACTGGGACCCCACGGTCCCTTTGGAGGATCCCCTGCGGGCCCTGGATGACCTGGTTTCTCAAGGGAAAATTCTCTACCCCGGGGTTAGCAATTACGCGGCCTGGCAAATCGCAAAAGCCCTAGGGCTGAGTTCAAAAAACGGCTGGGCCCCCTTTCGGGTGGTTCAGCCCATGTACAACCTTTTAAAACGTCAAGCGGAAGTGGAAATCCTTCCCCTGGCCCAGTCGGAAAACCTGGGGGTAATTTCCTACAGCCCCCTGGGCGGGGGCATGCTAACGGGAAAGTACGGAACCGGAGAACCGAATACAGCCCCTTCAGCTACCAATGGGGCGGCCAAGGGACGGATAGAGGCGAACGAAATTTACGCCAAGCGGTACGGGGGTGGGGATTTGCAGACCCAAGCCCAGGCCTTTGCCGCCTTTGCCCACCAACGGGGCTACCACCCCGCCTCCTTAGCCATCGCTTGGGTAGCCGCCCATCCGGGAATCACCGCGCCCATCATCGGGGCACGGAATATGGAGCAGTTGGAACCGGCATTGAAAGCGGCGGAGGTCCCTATGACGGAAGAGTTATACGCCCGGCTTTCAGCCCTTACCCCTACCCCGCCCCCAGCCACGGACCGGTCAGAGGAAACGTAAAGACCCGATAAAATCCGTACGTGGCCTTGCTTTTCTAGAGATACCGGTTAGAATGGAGTTTATGGGGCTTCCTAATCGGTGGGTACGGTTGCTTTCGATTCTCCTATTCTTTACCGCTCCAGGAAGCTACGCCCAAGGACCAATTCTTTGCCGTATTTCCAGCGAGAATCCCTCTACCCACTTTCAGGGCCGCGCTTTACGGAGGTTTGCGGATCTATTAACCCAGAGATCGGGGACCTTGTTAAAGGTGGAATTCTACGATGGGGCTTCTCTTTTTAGAGATCGGGACGCCCTGGGAGCCATGGCCCGGGGAGACTTGGAAATCGCCGCTCCCGGACTTTGGCAATTTGACGCGTCGGTGCCCGACACGGCGGTGTGGATGCTTCCGGAAGTGTACGCCCAAAACATCGATTGGGTCCGGAACCTTACGGATGGAGCCTTGGGACAGCGGATTTCAGATGAAATTGAAACCATAACCGGCGCTACGGTTTTAGGCCCCTGGTTAGACGTGGGGTACGGCCATATTTTCAGTGTTGAAGGAAAAATCAAGTCTTCCGCCGATATTTCGGGGAAACGGATCCGTGTCGCCGGAGGCAAGGCCAACGAAGAACGTATACGGGCTCTTGGGGGAAAACCTATCCCTATCCCCCTTTCGGATGTATCCTTCTATATCCAACAGAATCTCATCGATGGAATTTTGAGCACCTACGAAACGGTAGATACAGCGGGCTTGGATTCCTTCGGCCTAAAAACGGCGTTGGAGGATCGGGAGTACTACCCCTTTTATATCCCCCTGGCGGCTAAGGGGTTTTGGCGGAAATTAGATCCTGCCCAAAAAA
>CAYRLW010000002.1:10189-64750 GCA_964425215.1 uncultured Treponema sp. | reverse complement strand
CCGGGAGCATCCTTAGATGGCCCCTCCTATGAAGGTATGGACCCGGCTTTTGCTGGGAAGCGCCCTTTTATTGTTTGGAATTGGCATGGGAACCCTGGGTGTTTTGTTTATTTTAAACGATAAAAAAGCGGTGGAACACTCGGCCCAGGAGGAACTATATTATCGTATCCAGCTAACAGCGACCCGATTGGACGCCCTATTTAGAATTGCCAGCCTGGAGTTAAAAATTGTAGATAATGACGAAAAAAGCTTGCGGGAGAGTATAGGGGAAACAGCCCTCCGACTTCCCCATGCGCGAAATATTTACCTCATCGATGAAAATGGAAGGGTTCTCCAGACGGCGTACAATCGGAACCATCCTAGTTTAGCCCTTGATCCCGAGGTACTCCAAAGGCTACAGCAGGGTTCTTCCAAAGAATACCGCATATTAACGGCCCCGGAGGAACAATCGGGGAACGGGGAACGAAGGGTTCTGGCTCTTTTTCAGCCGATAACAAAGACCCCCCCGCTATCGTCCATAGCGGTGGTCATCTTTACCAGTTCCTCCATCCAGGGGGAACTGGGGGTTCTAAAGCCAAAATACCTTAGGTCCTTCGTTATAACCGATCAAAGGGGGAATCATCTCTATATTGGGGATACGGAACAGGGGGAAGCTCCTCCCAACGGTTCCAATACCGTTCAAACCATGGGGACCCGGCTTGCTACGGTTCCCCTTAGTCTTTCCATAACGGCTGACCATGGTTTGATTTTAGATGATTGGCTACGGAGGAGCCGAATGGTTGGCGTTCTTCTCCTCCTCATGTTCCTCGCTATCGGCATCCTTCTTACGTTGGGAATTCGAATTTGGAAAAAAGATCAAGCGACCCTACAACTCCAACAGCAGATAGATCAAAAGAATACCCTGTTCAGGGAAGTGAACCATCGAATTAGAAACAACCTCCATATCGTTCAAACGGTCTTGTCCTTTGGGTACGATAGGGTACGGGAATTCCCCGAAAGCGCCCCCCAAACGTTGGAAACGGCCATCGATAGGGTCCAGGCTATCGAATTACTCCACGAACTTCTATACACCCAGGCTCCCACAAGCCATCGAGATTTTGGTCTGTATTTACGGGAACTTTCCCGGACAATTCAAGAAGCCTACGGAAATCAAGAACGGATTACCGTAAACCTTTTCCACGATTCGAACCTGGATTTTTCCTTGGAGCAGATGGTTCCCCTGGCGTTAATAACCAGCGAACTGCTTACCAACGCGTTTAAGTACGCCTTTCCCGACGGCAGAAAGGGCACCATTGAAATTCGGGCGGAACACGATTTGGATGGGGGCTTTATACTTTCCGTCGCCGATGATGGCGTAGGACTACCGGAAGGAACTGAATCTGGACCCGCAAAAAAAGGCGGTATCGGGACGCTTCTGGTGGAAAACCTAGCAAGCCAACTAAAAGGAACGATTGAAAAAAAAAGCCAAAGCCCCTCGGGTCTTCAATGGACCCTACGCATCATCGGAGAGGCGAAACAGTCTTCTAATGGCCCAAGTAGGAGCCCACCACCACCACGGTAAAATCGGAAAGCGAAGGTCTTCGGCGAAGGACCTGGTAGGCCCGGCAAATACGGGTTTCGTTGGAACAATCCTGGCAAACCCCCGCCTTAACGCAGGGATTTGGACGATCTAACCGTTTGTTGTTCATGGGAGCCGCGTAGGTTTCTATCCTCGCTTGAGCTTCTTCCAGGTTGCGCACGATCTTGTTAACCCCCACCACCACCACGGTTTTAGCGGGACCAAAACTCAGGGCAGCCACCCGATTTCCGTTCCCATCCACGTTGACAATTTCCCCGTTCAACGTTACGGCGTTGGAACCGGAAACAAAAACATCGCAGGTAAGTTGGCCCCGTAGAATTTTCATTTTTTCCTCAGGACTTAAGCCTGGGGCGTTGTGATCCAGGATAACGGCCCCCAGATCCTTTGCCTGTTCGGCGATGCGGAGGGCTCGAATCGTCATAGACCCCCCAAACCCGACGGTATTATCCTTTTTTATAAACGACATAACTTTTTTAGCCGCGTCTTGAATATCCTTTACGTAGAGGGCGTCAAAACCGTTCTTTTTCAACGCTTTTACCGCCGCTTCGCCGAGGGTTTCATCTCGCCATAGGTCAACCGCAGGATTTACGGACATATAAACCTCCCAGGATGTACAATTTTTTATGGATCTAAGGGAACCTTTTCGAAACTATTCGTTTGGAAAGCTCTTCTTGAATCAAGTTTAAAAGCAGAAGCTCTTTCAAAATTCAGGGAGTTTTGAAAGAGCTTTAGTATACTCTTATTTTAGTGACCGGGCTGAACGATTTGGATATCCACCCCATCGGGATCTTTAATATAAAAAAATTCCGTGCCCCCGCCCACTTTAAAGGGTCCCTTAGCGATTTCCAAACCCTTGCTTTTAATTTCCTCCAGGGCTTTCGCGAGATCGGGGACCTGAAAACCGAGGCTGATTCCCCGGCCTTCATATTTTACCGATTTTTCGCTGTAAATTAATTCCACTTCCGCCGCGTCCCCATCGGATAGAAAAGCGATGTCCGATCCATCGGGGGAGGTAAAACGCCGATTAAGGCGGAGATTAAGAACGGTCCGATAAAAGTGAAGCGACGCGTTCATATCTCGAACTTGAATAGTGCACCAGCAGTATTTCATGGTTCTACTATACCACGGCACGGTGGGCCCCGTAAAGCTCCGATTCAACCTTGGGCGATTACTTCGTAAGCCCGTTCCTTTTCTTGGGGGGATAAATTCGGAGGCATTTTGTCCGGCCCCAAACTAAGGGCCACCATATACCGGGCGCAGTTAAGGTTGTTATTTCTACAATATTTATTCTTAAGATTTTCTATATCGTCGCTTTTTATATCGAGTCTATCGTTAAAAAAGGGACATTTTTGTATGAATTCGCATTCTCCCATGCTCAGTACCCGAACTCCTTTATGGGCCATAGGTCCATCGAAGGCTATACTACGGAACCCTACGGGGCCTGTCAATAGAGCGCCGGTTTCGAAATAAACTTCTTAATTTCATGAAAAAATACAATACTGTGGGGTAAAAGTGCTATACAATGGAGTCGTTTAACAGTCACGCGGGCCGAGGATTATGGGGTTCATATTTTTTTAAAAAAGGAGGTTTTTGCAAAAGTCTGTTACTTTTGAAAAAAGCCTCAACGGTGTATATCAGATAATACATGAGAAGGAGAGCAAACCATGGGGTATGGTTTAGGTATTGACGCTGGGGGAACCTACACCGACGGGGTTATCTACGATTTTACGACCCAAAAGATAATTTCCAAGGGGAAGGCCCTAACCACAAAACAGGATTTGGGAATTGGTATTTCTAACGTCATACAAAGCCTGCCCCAGGACCAACGGCAAAAAGTAGACCTGGTAGCCCTGAGTACGACCCTGGCTACCAACGCGATTGTCGAAGGGATCGGCAATACGGTGGGGGCCATAGTGCTAGGGTTTGACCGTTATGATTTGGATAAAATCGCCCACAGGCCCCTCCGTTCGGTTCGGGGCCGAACCGATATTTTGGGAGCCGTGTTGGAAGACCTGGACGAGGAAGGTCTCCGGCGAACAGTTGAGGATTTGGAACAAAAGGAAGCCCCGGCGGCCTACGCTATAAGTGGCATGGTGGGGGTAAAAAATCCAGCCCAGGAATTACGGGCCAAGGAGATCGTAGAAGAACTGACCCACAAGCCCGTGGTATGCGGCCACGAGGTAAGCAACCGGTTGGATTCCATTCGTAGGACCAATACGGCCATCCTGAACGCTCGGCTCCTTCCTATTATAGAGGAATTGCTTGAAACAATAAAAAAGAAATTAGTCCAATTCGGAATTCACGCCCCATTGATGACAGTCCGTGCCGATGGCAGATTGATGTCCGAAACCACCGCTAAGCTCCACCCGGTAGAAACGATCCTCTCGGGGCCCGCCGCGAGTATTTGGGGGGCCCGGTTCCTAACGGATGTTCAAAATGGTCTGGTAATCGATATTGGCGGCACCACCAGCGATATTGCCCTTATCGTGGATGGGGAGCCCCTTTTATCTTCCCATGGCGCTCGAATCGGCGACTGGACGACCAACGTTCGGTCCATCGATATCGATACGGTGGGGCTTGCGGGAGATAGTACCGTATCCATCTCCCGCAATGGGGAAATTAATTTGGGACCCCGACGGGCCGTGCCAGTCGCCGTGCTGGGTACCGAACAGCCAAAAATAATAGAAGAGATGAAACGCCTGTACGAGCTACGGGACAAGCGGTCATCTCTTATCCAACCGGTAGAATTTTTTAGCCTTATAACCAAAAGTATGCCCAAAGAAATAACAAACTCTGAAAAACGGGCCCTAGAAACCCTAAAAGATGGCCCTCTTTCTAGGGATCAGATGGGGGAACGGATGGGAATGATCGATCCATCCATGGTTCCCACCGACCGACTTGAAAAAATAGGAATCCTTCAACGTTCAACCCTTACACCTACGGACATTCTGCACGTTCAGGGAACCTTTACCCGTTGGAACGGGGAAGCTTCCCGCTGGGCTCTTCGCTTGTTTGCCCAACAATTAAAAATTGAAGAGGATACCCTCGGTTCTATCATTTTAGACAACCTGAGCAAACGCCTAACAGAACAGTTGGTTACCCACATCTTAAAAAAGAAGAATGCGGAAGATTCTCCATACCAAACGGGATTCTCGGATAACCTGGAAGATTGTGTATTGTTAAACCTACTCAGTTCTCAAACCGACAGGTTCGGCTTCCACCTTCAAAGTCGTTACGATAACCCCCTCATCGTCATCGGCGCCCCCGCTACAGCCTTTGGACCCGCCATAGCTCAGCGGCTAGGTGCCCCATTAGTCATTCCAGAAAATTCCGAAGTCGCCAACGCCTTAGGAGCCATTACGGGAATCCAATCAATCGTCGTGGAAGCCGTATTGGAACCAAATATAGACGAATTTATCGTACATTCGCCCGTGGAACGGCGATCTTTTGCCGATGTAGACGAAGCCAAGGATTGGGCTAAAGCCCACGTACTGGAACTTTTAGACCAACGGATAATCGAAGAAGGTCAAAAGGGATTTACCTACCATAAGGAAATACAAATACAAGATCATACGGGCGATACAAAAGACGGATCTATTTTCTTGGAAAGTATTATTCGTGGTATAGGGCTCTACAAACCGGCGTTGGGGTAATGGGGTGAAGATACAAGGTAGAACAAAGAATACAATTTTTTCCCTATCATCATTCACCATCAAAATATTAACTAATTTTTCTAAATAAAATACAATACTTTTAGAATTATTTGGTAGCGAATGTAGCATAAGCGCTATATAGTTTCCATGATCGGCCCACCGAAAGGGATGGACCCGGATTAAAGGAGTTTTTTGTGAAGTCCCCTACTATTACGCTTATCTCCTCCGATGGAACAACCGTGTTGGCGCCTATGGATGATGGATGGACGGTACTCCAGGCAATTCGAAGTGTCGATCCCTCATTGATTGACGCTCCCTGCGGTGGGGCGGGAACCTGCGGTAAGTGTCGTATTTCTGTGGTTTCCGGTGATGGGGGTTCCATTACCCAAGAGGAACGGCGGCACCTCAGGCCCGAAGATTTAGCACAGGGGCTTCGTCTCGCCTGTCGAGTAAGGGCCCAGGAGGGATTAACGGTAGCCTTGGGAAAACGGGCAGGTTCGGCGGTGATTCGGGAAAGTTTTTCACCCCTTTCAGGAAAGCCCGACCCGCTCCATACGGAAAAGGGCCTGTACGGAGTAGCGGTCGATATCGGTACCACCACGGTGGCGGCCTATCTTATCGATTTTTCCCTTGCTTCGGTGGTCGCCACCGCGTCCTGCCTTAACCGGCAACGGGCCTTTGGTTCCGATGTAATAGCCCGGATCGATTACGCGGGACGGGGTACCCAGGAACTCCACCAGCTCGCCGATTTGATCCGTCAGGATATATCCCAACTAACCGAAATACTGTTAAAAAAAATAAACATAACCGGCGATTCGATTAAAGAATTTTCGGTGGTGGGAAACACGACCATGCTCCATCTCTTTGCCGCCGTAGACCCCTCTTCCATAGCCGTGGCTCCCTTTACCCCCGTATTTACCGAGTCCCGTACGGGGAAAGCGGAAGACTATGGGCTTGCGTACCCTGGGGCCCGTATAATCCTGGGCCCTTCAATCGCGGGGTACGTGGGGGCCGACATTACCGCGGGGATACGGGCGGTGGGTATGGAAAAAATGTCCGGACTTGGACTTCTGCTCGATTTGGGAACCAATGGGGAGATGGCCCTGGGGAATCGGGAGGGAATTCTAACCTGCGCCACCGCGGCGGGGCCGGCTTTTGAAGGCGCGGCAATTTCCCAGGGTATGGGTGGTGTAAGCGGAGCCATCGATTCGGTATATTGGGAGGGAAATACCCTAAAGTGGACCGCCATCGGCGGGGGGACACCCCTGGGAATCTGCGGATCCGGGATTATCGATACGGCCGCCTGCATGGTGCGACGGGGAATCGCCGATGAATCGGGGGCCCTTGTGGAACCGTACGATCAGGA
This sequence comes from uncultured Treponema sp., assembly GCA_964425215.1. Lineage (GTDB taxonomy): Bacteria > Spirochaetota > Spirochaetia > Treponematales > Breznakiellaceae > CAYRLW01. The sequence continues at coordinate 58,152 of CAYRLW010000002.1, read as the reverse complement.
AGGTTTTCCTGTGGCTCCCGGAGCTAGGGGTCCCATACGGTTTACCCAGGGTGATATTCGTCAAATTCAACTAGCCAAGGGAGCGGTAGCGGCGGGGATCGCTACCCTGCTACAGGAAAAAGGAGCCTCGATAGGGGATATAGATAAGGTTTTTTTAGCCGGAGGCTTTGGAAGTTACCTTCGTCCCGAATCGGCGGCGGCTATTGGACTTTTTCCCCGGGAGCTATTACCAAAAGTCGAAGCGGTGGGCAACGCGGCGGGCCACGGGGCGGTGCGCTTACTCCTCTTTAAAGAGGAAGCCCAGGAGCTACAGTCCCTAGCCCAAAGGGCTGTGTACATCGAGCTTTCCACCTCATCCTTCTTCCGGGATCAATTTATAGAAGAGATGTTTTTCCCCGCCCCTGAGGGTTCCTAAGGACTTATGAAAAAGGATTCTGCCAATAGGCCCCCGGTAAATCTTCCGGGGGATAGGGAAATATTAGACGAAGCGCTAAAAAGGGCGGACATGTACCGCCAAGCCACCGGGGTTGGGTGCGTGGTTTTAGATTGCCAGGGGCGAAGGTTCGGAAAACTACAGGAGGAAGCCCAAGAGCATACCTGCGCCCAATGTAAGCTATTTGAAAAGGCCGATGCGGAACCGAAAAACCGATACCCCTGCGCGGATACCCATCTGTACGGGGCTTCCCAGGCCCAGCGTTTTGGGGGAAGCTTTATCTACCTTTGTCCTGTAGGATTTATGCATTGGACCAGTCCTTTGCTCTCCTTGGGCAGACTGGTGGGACTTTTCGTGGCTGGACCGATACTCAGCATCGATTGGGAAGACGCGGTAGATTCTATTGTTAAGAATTCTCAAGGAACCATATCGATCCAGGAAGCACAGGAGTGTGTGGACTCGATCCCCCGGGGAGCCCCTTCGAGGGTCCAAGCCTTGGCACAAATGCTTTCTCTCGTCGCCGAGGATGTTTCTAAAAACTCCCGGGAAGACTTTGAAGGGTCCAGGAGGATTACGGAACAGCAATCCCGTCTTTCCAGTCAAATTCACGAGAATAAAAAAAGAATACGTGTTCCACGGTTTGATGAATCCTATCCTTTGGAAAAGGAGCGAAACCTTTTAGCCGCCCTCCGCCGGGGAGACCAGGAAACCGCCCGGGGAATATTAAACGAATTATTGGGGCTAATCTTTTTTTCCCATACGGGAGACTTTGAATACATCAAATTTAAGGCCATCGAATTACTGGTGCTTCTTTCCCGGGCGGCCATGGAAAACTCGGAGGAAAATTTTTCTCAGGAAGAAACCCAAGGGCGTTACCTGCACTCTCTTTTAGAGGCAGATAATATGGAAGAGTTGACCGATCTGCTTAATCGGATGGTGGAACGATTTTCCATTACCATATTCACCTTTCATCGGGTCAAACACGCTTCGGCCCTAAGAAAAGCGGAACGATACGTACGGAATAATTATACCCGCAGGCTTTCCCTTTCCGAAGTTGCCCAGGTGGCGGAACTTTCTCCTGCTTATTTTAGTACCCTCTTTAAGCAAGAAATGGGAGAAGGTTTTTCCGACTATCTTGCCCGTCTGCGAATTGAACAGGCTTCTCTGCTACTTTTAAAAACGAGTTTGAGTTTACCGGAAATCGCGAGTCAATGCGGATTTGAGGACCAGAGTTGGTTTTCTAAAACCTTTAAAAAATTTATGCGCGTAAGTCCCGGCAAATACAGAGAAATGGGGGGATCTTGGGCTTCCGAGGCCGAAGAAATCCACGAAGGTTAAATTCTCGCCATAATTTCAAAATATTATACAATACAGATTTTCCAATCAGGACCACAATGGGGTATCACCTTCAAACTAAAGGAGTTTTAGTATGGTAGATTTTAATTTGATTTCCGAAAATCTTCAAAAGGGAAAGGCCAAGGACGTGGAAGCCCTGGTACAACAGGCCATCGACGAAAAGGTTGCCGCAAAGGATATTTTGGAGCAGGGGTTGATGGCGGGGATGAGCGTGGTGGGCGAACGGTTTAAAAAAAATGAAATATTTGTCCCCGAGGTTCTTATCGCCGCCCGGGCTATGAAAGCGGGGGTAAAGCTCCTTAGACCTCTGCTGGTAACCGATGGGGTACAGGCCCGGGGCACCGTGGTCATCGGTACGGTTAAGGGGGACCTGCACGATATCGGGAAAAACCTGGTCGCCATGATGATGGAAGGGGCCGGGTTACGGATCGTGGACCTGGGGACCGACGTTTCTCCCGAACGCTTTGTGGAAGCCGCAAAAGCGGAAAACGCGAATATCATAGCCTGTTCAGCCCTGTTAACCACCACCATGACCCAGATGAAAAACGTGGTCCAGGCTGTCGAAAGCGCCGGACTTCGGGACCACGTAAAAATAATGGTAGGCGGGGCTCCGGTTACCGAAAGTTTCTGCAAATCCATCGGGGCGGACCGGTACGCCGCAGACGCGGCCACGGCGGCGGAGATCGCCGCGTCCCTGTGCGCGTAGGTCTAGCATGAACGGAAAAGAACTTATCACCGCTGTTTTTAACCATCAAAGCGTTCCCCGGACCCCCTGGGTCCCCTTTGCGGGGGTTCACGCGGGTAAATTGATCGGAGCAAACGCCCGGGACGTGTTGCGGGACCCCAAACTGCTTACCAAGGCGCTTTTGGCGGCCAATAAAACGTACCAGGTCGATGGTCAGCCGGTACTGTTTGATTTACAAATCGAGGCGGAAGTACTGGGCTGTACCCTGCTCTGGGCCGATGATACCCCTCCGTCGGTGGCAGACCACCCTTTGGCGGAAACCTTTGATATTCCCAACACCATTCCCCAAAGAACTGACGGACGTATCCCCATCGCATTGGAAACCATGGAAGCGATGAAAAAAGCCGTCGGGGATACGACGGCCCTGTATGGGCTTATCACCGGCCCCTTTACCCTGGCAAGCCACCTTCGGGGTACGGAAATTTTCATGGATATGCTGGATAACGGGGATTACGTCCAAGACCTGTTGACCTACGCCAACAGGGTTGCCAAAACCATGGCTGGCTACTACATAGAAGCGGGAATGGACGTCATCGCGGTGGTGGATCCGTTGATCAGCCAAATATCCCCGGACCACTTTAAAGAATTTATGGAAGAGCCTTTCTCGGATCTCTTTGCCCACATCAAAAAGCTTGGAGCCTTCAGCTCGTTTTTTGTCTGCGGCAACGCTACCGCGAATATCGAGCCCATGTGTTTAACCAAACCGGATTGTATTTCCGTGGACGAAAACGTCAACCTGGCCAAGGCAAAGGAAATTACCGATCGCTACGGTATTGTCATCGGCGGTAACCTCCCCTTGACAACGGTCATGCTTTTGGGAACCCAACAGGATAATATGAAGGCGGTTTTGGATCTTATGGATTCTCTGACGCCCCAATCTTGGATCTGTTCCCCCGGGTGCGACATGCCCTACGACACCCCCATCGAAAACTGTGTCGCCGCGGGGCAGGCGGTACGGCAACCGGACCAAACTCGAGCGATGGTGGCAAACTATTCCGCCCCGGATTTAAAGTTCGAAGGGACCCTACCGGATTACGACAACCTTTCCAAGCCCTTGGTAGAGGCCTTTACGCTGGATAGCGCCACCTGCGCCGCCTGTACGTACATGGTCGCCGCGGCTAAGGATGCGGTACAACGGCTAGCCGGACAGGTTGATTTTGTGGAGTACAAGTATACCAGCAGGGAAAACATCGCCCGGTGCCGAGCCATGGGGGTAAAACAACTACCAAGCCTGTACATCAACGGGAAACTGGCCTACTCGTCGATTATCCCGGCGGTCGAAGAATTGGTACAAAAAATAAAGGGGTAATGTATGGGAAACCACAGCGTACCGTTGATCCTATTTACGGGCTTTTTGGGTTCGGGTAAAACAACCGTTTTAAACGATGCCCTGGCCCAGTTAAAGGATCGACGTGTCGCGGTGGTGGTAAACGAATGGGGCAAACTTCCCGTCGACGGGTCCCTCCTAAGGGATCCTTCGGGGTTGGGCATCGTGGAAGTCGCTGGGGGGCAGATATTCTGTTCCTGCGTATCGGGCAGTTTTCTTTCGGCCTTGGAACGGCTCCTGGATCGGGGAGCCGACATGATCCTGGTGGAAACCTCCGGCTTGGCGAAGCCGGCTACCCTGGGAGAGCTGGCCGGGGAAGCGGAAAAACGGAGCGGCGGTAGGCTCAAGTACCGGGGCTTGGTCTGCGTGGTAGACGCCCTCCGGTTTAGCAGACTCCGGTCGGTGGCTTTGGCGGTGAACGAACAGGTGCGGTACGCGGATCGGTTTATCATAACCAAGGCGGACCTGGTTTCCGAATCGACGCTTAAAGACACGATCGATACCCTTGCGAACCTTCGGCCCGGAGTTCCATGGGTCTTGCGCCGGGGACAAACGGTAGGTTTGGATAAAATCATTCCGCCCTTCGATGAAAATTCCGCCGAGGTACAACAGATAGAAAGCTTTGATCCCCAGTGGGCAACCTGGGGACTTAGCGGGCGGCCTGGGACCGACAGTATTCTTCCCGCCGGGGTTGTGGAAAAATCCCGATTGGAATTGTTTTTACAACGCCTTTCAGCGGAAACGTTTAGAATAAAGGGCTTTATCTACACACCCACGGACGCGGAACCCCTCCTTGTCGATTGCGTAGAAGACACTATCAACCTACAGGCGTGGACCGGGGCCGGGAGCGTCCAGAGTGGTTTGGCAATCATTTGGAAAAAACGGGCCCCTTCAAGAGAAAAACTGCTGGAACTCTGGACGTCCATTACTGGAACAGGGGGACGCCTTTTAGACACCCCGAACCATTGAGATAGCCCCCTGAGGGGATCGATCCACGGAACCGGGGGACGGAGCCAGGAACCCCAGCTGGAAGTCCAGCTGGCGCCGTCCGATTTCTTTGTAAGAATTGGATTAGGCTATCCCCGTAAGGGCCCGGATATACTGAAGCCGTTCGTAGTTTTCTCCCTGGGAGCTATTTAAACGGGAAAGGGAGCCCCGGAACGAGCACAGCGAAGAAATCCCTAAAGCGTCGAGCCGTTTATCCATGTCGGAGATCAACGTGGGAATGGCGGTCCACCCGGATTTATACAGCAAAGAACAGATCTGCACGGCGTGGGCTCCCGCGGCGATAAACTTTAAGGCCGTTTCGGCGTTATGGATCCCCGTACCGCCGACCAATTCGCAGGACACGGCCCCGTACAGGTTGGCGATCCAACGCAGGCTTTCGTGGTATTCCGCTTCGCCGCTACGGGCGGGCCCCGCCTTAAGGGTGCGGGCGGACAAATCCAAATCGAAACGGTAGAACCGGTTAAAGAGAATAGCCCCCTTAGCGCCCGCCCCCGCCAGTCGGTCCACCAGAGCCGCGGGATTGGTATAGTAGGGACCAATTTTTACAGCGATGGGAAGTTTGGTCCGAACCGAGACGTTACGGACGATGGCGATAAGACGGTCTTCCAATTCCTTCGAACTAATTTTTGAAGAGGGCGGAAAAATCGCGATATTCAGTTCCAGGGCATCGGCCCCGGCGCTTTCTATCTGTTCGGCAAAATCCACCCACAGGTCCCCTTCCACACAGTTGACACTGGCGATAATAGGCGTTGAACCGGCAAGGGCTTTGCTGTCCCGGATCAGGGAAAGGTACTCCCCCGCTCCCCCGTGAATACCCATCTGTTCCAAAAAAAACTCCGCTTCCGGATGGGCCCCGTCTTCAGGGGCTATAGAAATGCCGCTAACATCGGCGCGAAGCTGTTCTTCGAACAGGGATTTCAGAACCACCGCGCCAGCGCCGGCTTGAATCGCCTTTCGAACCCCATCGACAGAAGCGGTCAATCCGCTCGAAGATACGATAAAGGGATTTTGCAGTTTTAAGCCAAGATACGTTGTAGTGAGATCGGCCATGGGACCCTCCATTGGTTGTTACACCCCTAGTATAAAGCCCCAGGGCCTATGACGCAAGCTAGGAGCCTGTCGGACTGGTGAATTTTAATAGCCTAAACGTACCCCTTAGGCTATTAAAATTACGATAAACCCGGCTCCTAATGGAGTTTGATAAGTAAAAATTGCGGTTCACCGCAATTTTTTTAATGAAAAAAGGATTAGTCCGACAAACTCTTAGGAGCCTGTCGGACTGGTGAATTTTAAAAACCCCAGGGAAGTCTGGGGCTTTTAGGTTTTCAAAGAAAGGGCAGCTCTTTCAAAAGTCTGATACGTTTGAAAGAACCCTCGGTTACTAATATTTTTTTGGGGACCGCGCTTCTACCGGATCGGCAGGTTTAATGGCGGGATGATCCGGATCGCGGCGGGCAAATTCGTAGGCCCTCCGAGCCGCTTCGGCGGGGATGGTCGCGAAGGCGCAAAATTCCCTCATCTCAATGCTATCCACAAGCCGTCCGGGAACTCCGCCGGCCCGCATTAACAGGCCCGCCACGTCCCGGGCTGAGGCGCCGTGTCGACGCCCCAGGCCGATGTACACCCTATCACCGCCGGTACCCCGACGTCCCGTATCCCGTTCCCGCTGGGGCCGCTCAAACCGGTTAGAACGGCTAAAGCCGCCCTCAAATCGGCCCGAAGAGGGACGTTCCGGACGATCGGATACGGTTACGATGGTTCCGTACCGGGAGGGATCTAAAATGGTCCCGTAGGCCGCCGAAACAAGGGCCTCTACCGCCCGCCGTTCCCCTAATTTTTCGATCAGTTCACCCGCCAACTGGGAGCGGGGATCCTCGGGACCGAAGGTTTCAACGGATCTGGGTTCCCCGTTTCCGGTAACGGAATCTTCTTCCAAGCCAGGGGCGGAAGCTAAGGCGGATACCAACACCCGGCGACGAATCGCGTCCATCACCTGGGCTACCGGAGGAACCGGTTTGTTCACGATGGGGGATCCTAAAACCTTTTCCATGCTCCGGGACAGCTGAACCATCCGGCCCCTAAAGGGCGGAAGTACAAAGGTGATAGCCGTACCCTTACGGCCAGCCCGGCCGGTGCGGCCGATTCGATGAACGTAGATTTCCCTATCGTTGGGAAAGTCCCAATTGATAACGTGGGTAAGCCGTTCCACGTCGATACCCCGGGCGGCCACATCGGTGGCTACCAGGATGGTGGTCATTTTTGATCTAAACCGACGGAGGGTCCGTTCCCGGGCTTCCTGGGAAAGGTCCCCGTGTATGGCTTCGGCGGTATAGCCCCCTTCCACCAGACGGCGGGCGACCTCGTCGGTTTCAACCTTGGTCCCGCAAAACACGAGGCCATAAAAATCGTCGGTCGAATCGATCACCCGCCGCAGGGCTTCCAGACGGTCTTCCTTCCGGATAACCATATAGAATTGATCGATCGCGGGCTTTTCATCCTCCACCGCCTCGTCTTCCACGATATCCACCGGTCCGATATGCTTTTTAATAACCCGCAAAATCGGTTCGCTCATGGTAGCGGAAAAAAGGGCCACCCGGCGGTCGGCATTTGACTTGGCAAGGATCGACTCCACATCCTCAAAAAAGCCCATATCGAGCATTTCGTCCGCCTCGTCCAGTACAAACCATTGGATGTTTGAAAGATCCAGGGAACCCCGTTCAAGATGATCCATCACGCGGCCGGGGGTTCCGACCACGATTTCTACGCCCCGGGAAAGGTCCCGAAGCTGGGGACCGATGGAGGCCCCGCCGTATACCGCCGCGATTCGGGGGAACGGCCCCCCCGCCAGAGAACGAATTTCCTGGGACACCTGAAGAGCCAACTCCCGGGTAGGCGTTAGAATCAACGCTTGGGGAGAATCGCTTTTTACGGAAAGCCGTTCAACCAAAGGGATACCGAAAGCGGCGGTTTTTCCCGTACCGGTTCGAGCCTTGGCGACTAAATGGCCCTCATCGGCTAAAAGCCGGGGAAGCGCTAGGGCTTGGATGGAACTAGGGGCGGTAAAGCCCTTCCGATTTACCGCTTGGAGTACGGCCTCAGAAAGGCCGAAAGCGGCGAAGGAGAGAGAAGTATCGGTGGTCATGTATGTCCTTGGCGCAAATTTCCCGACGGAGCGCAGGATAGGCCGACAGGACTTAACACAGGTCTTACGCTAACTGCGGGATTTTACGCAAAAATAAGATAACGGATAGTAGCATATGCAAACCTTTCATGTCTATAGGGAAACAGGGGAAGTATATTTTTCTGGCTAAATTGACAAGGGGGAATTATAATACGAGAGACCCTTTTCAGGTTCCATAGTTTGTTAAGGAAACTAGAATTTTAAGGAGTCGTTAAATTGAAGGATCTTACCGTGGTAGGTCATTCCGTCCCCCGACCCGATGCCCTTGACAAGGTCAGCGGTACCCTGCGCTTTACGGGGGATTATCAAATTCCGGGCTTGCTCCATACGGCCTTTGTAACCAACCCCCACGCCCACGCCCGGATTCTTCGGATAGATCGCCAAAGGGCCCTCCAAGAGCCAGGGGTCCGGGCGGTGGTAACCGGCGAGGACATCCCCATCCGCTTGGGTCTGTACCTGGGGGATAAATACCCCCTGGCGAAGGATGTGGTCCGCTATTTTGGCGAACCGGTGGTGGCGGTGGTGGCGGATCGGGAGGATCAGGCCCTTTTAGCGGCCCAACGAATCCAGGTAAGCTACGAGGAACTGCCGGTGGTACGGAATCCCCAGGAGGCTTTACGCCCCAGCGCGCCAATTTTACATCCCGCCATGGACCAGTACCGTCATATTTCCGCCATTTTGCCCGAACCGGGGACCAACGTGGCGAACCGAACAAAAATCCGTAAGGGAAATGTGGCCGAAGGCTTTAGCCACGCGAAGGTTATCGTCGAAGAAACCTTTAGCTTTCCACCGGGAGATCATGGGGCCATGGAGAATCGGGTTACCATCGCAGAAATTAGCAGAAACGGAAAGGTAACCATCCGATCGGCCACCCAGGCCCCCTTCGTCGTCCGGGCCCTAATGGGTGCTTTCTTTGGCATTCCTCCGGGGGATATTACGGTCATAGCGGCCCCGGTGGGCGGTGGTTTCGGGGGCAAGGCGGGTATACAATTGGAAGGCCTGGCCTACCTCCTTTCCAAAGCTGTGGGGGGTCGTCCGGTGATGGTTAGGAACCAACGGGAAGAAGACCTGGTCAGTTCTCCCGGCCATATTGGCCTTTTTGCCCGGGTAAAAGTAGGAGCCAGCGCCGAGGGGTACCTGACGGCCATGGACCTGGAGTACCTGTTCGATAGCGGGGCCTACGCAGATTACGCGGTCAATATTAGCCGCGCGGCGGCGATCGCCTGTACCGGTCCCTACCGGGTCCCGCATGTTAAAGCCGATTCTCTCTGCGTGTATACCAACCACCCTTTCGCTACGGCCTACCGGGGCTTCGGCCATATAGAACTGGCCTTCCCCATAGAACGGACAATGGATCTTTTAGCCAAGCGGCTCCAGATGGACCCTTTGGAATTGAGAAAGATCAACGCTATTCAAGTGGGGGATACCACTCCCACCCTGCAGGAAATGGATCTGAATACGGGGGATCTGAGAACCTGCATAGACCGGGTAGCCCAACGTTTAAAATGGCAGGAGGGGACCCGCGTACAGGTTTCGGACCGGGTGGTTAGGGCAAAGGGTATGGGCTGTCTTTGGAAAGCCCCGGCCATGCCAACCAACACGGACGCGGGAGCCCTGATCACGTTTAACGAAGACGGAAGCCTGAACCTAACCACGGGAATCGTAGAAATCGGTCAGGGAACCCATACGGGTTTGGCTCAAATTGTGGCTGAACGTTTTAACATGGAGGTCGAAAAAGTCCACGTGGTGTACGAGGTCAACACCGATCGGTCGCCCCACGATTGGGCCACCGCCGCAAGCCGTTCCCTTTTTATGGCCGGTCGTTCGGCCCTGGAAGCGGCGGACGACGCGATCGAGCAATTAAAACAAACCGCAAGTGTGCCCCTGAGTTGTCCTCCCGAGGACCTGGAGGTGGCCCAGGGACGGGTCTTTATCCGGGATAACCCATCCCAAGGCCTTCCGATTGCCGATGTGGCCCTGGGATTTCAATACGCCGACGGAAAAGCCATAGGAGGCCAGGTACTGGGCCGGGGTCATTACATAGCCCGGGGCCTTACGGGCCTGGACCCGGAAACGGGGAAAGGGAACCCGGCATTGGAATGGACCCTGGGAGCCGAGGGGGTCGAGGTAGAGGTGAACCTGCAAGATGGGACGTATCGAGTCCTAAAAGCCGCCTGCGCCATGGATGTGGGGCGGGTGGTGAATCCGGACCTGGCCCGAGGCCAGATAGTGGGTGCCATGGCCATGGCGTTGGGTTTTGCAAGCCGGGAGGGTTTTCAATTTGACGAAAGGGAACGGGTCGTCAACGGGAATTTGAGGGATTTCAAGCTTCCCCGGTTCGGCGAGGGGATCGAATATTTTGTGGACTTTGTGGAGACCCCCCAAGGAGACGGACCCTATGGGTTGCGAGGTCTGGGGGAACAGGGGGTTATCGGGATTCCAGGAGCCCTAGGGAACGCCCTCTCCCGGGCTTTGGGACAGGAACTTACGGAACTTCCCCTGACACCAGAAAGCCTGTGGCGAACCCTACAACATAAGGAGAATTCCTAAATGATTGGTAAAAATTTTCGGTATCTTCGTCCAGAGTCCTTGGAAGAGGCCTATTCCGCCTTTATGGACGCTCAAGGGAAGGGACTGACGGCGGTGTACCTGAACGGGGGAACCGAAACGGTTACCTACGCACGGCAAAACAAAATCCATCCCGACGTGGTAATCGAACTTTCCCGATTAGAGCCCCTATTAGCCTTATCCAAGGAGGAGAATCAGTACGTATACGGGGCGGCTCTGACCCTTAATGAGGTTATAGAAGCCAAACGATTTCCCCTTTTAGAACAGGCCGCCCGTATCGTGGACCACACGGTTCGTAACAAACTATCCTTGGGGGGCAACCTGTTGGGCCGGCTTCCCTACCGGGAAACAGTGTTACCTTTTCTGTTAAGCGACGCGCGGATCCGTCTATTCGGAGCGAAGGGTTTACGGGAAGAACCGTTAATGGAAATGTTTGACAAACGGTTTAAAACCAAGCCGGGGGAAATAGTGGTGGATATTCGTACTCCCCAGGCCCTGACCAAATCGGCCCACGCCTATGTTCGGAAAACCCGCCTGGATTTATCCGTAGACTACCCTATCGTTACCCTCTGCCTTTTAAAAGCCGGTTCCTCTATCCGACTTGCTACCACCGGAGCCTTTGGGTATCCCCTACGGAGCGTGGAAATGGAACGAGCCTTGAACGAACGAATCTCCGAGTTAACCTCTTCTAGTTCGCCAGACCCTGTGGGTTCCGGACCCTTGGCGCCTGAAAGCGTGGACGCTATCGTAAGAGCGGCTTCGACGGACTTTATCGATGATAAACGGGCAGGGGCTGACTACCGGGAATTTTTATGTAAACAGGCTCTTCAAGAAGGACTGGGAATTCTTCAAACAAACGTTTCCACCCCAAACACGGAGTATACACGATGAAAACCTACGAGGGCATGGTTTCCCTAATATTAAACGTCAACGGCGAGGATCGCCAAATAAACGTCCGTCCGGCGGATACCCTGTTGTACACCCTTAGGGATCAATTGGGTCTCACGGGGGCAAAAATAGGTTGTGAGAACGGGGATTGCGGAGCCTGTACGGTGCTCCTGGAGGGTAAGCCTGTAAAATCCTGTATGATCCTTACGGTCAGTACAGAAGGGAAACGGATTGCCACGGCGGAAGGGCTTCACGATACCCCTGTACAGCGGGCTTTTGTGGATCATCAGGGGTTCCAATGCGGTTTTTGTACCCCCGGTTTTATCGTCAATAGCCACGCCCTTTTGCAAGCCCATCCCAAACCGGACGAAGAGACCATACGGGATTGGCTTCAATCGAATATTTGCCGCTGTACGGGCTACGAGGGCATTGAACGGGCCGTCCGTGCCGCGGCGGAGCTGGAATAAAAAGATAGATTGTCTTTCTGCGTTTCATTATTTCCTGTTCCACGGCTAGGACGAAATAGAAAGAGCCTATTTCCATTAAAGCTTTTTTATGCTCCATCCCGTATAGAGGGTATGATGGAACATGAACACGAAGAACCGGCATTAAAGCCCGATCCGGTAGTTTTGGCGGCCCAACGCTTGCTGGGAGTTTCGTACCTGTACCCCTACCAACGGCTTGTGGTAGCCCATATTTTGGATGGGGCCCGATTTTCGGGACTTTCCCTTGATTGGCCGACGGAGCTGGCCCCTTTGGAAGGGCCCCTTTCGAAAGAACCGAACACCGCGGTACCGGAGGAAGGGAACGAAACAGGTGAGGCTGAGGACTGGGAAAGTCTAGGTCGTCAGATCGTTATCCTTCCTACAGGGGCGGGGAAGTCCCTCTGTTTTCAGCTTCCTGCGCTTCTTTTACAGCGGCCCACCCTGGTTATTTTCCCTATCCTTTCCCTCCAGGCGGATCAAAATCGACGGCTTATGGAACGGGGCTGGAATCCCCTTTTGCTTCGGGGGGGCCAAACGAGGGAGGAGCGGGAAAAAATTTGGAACCGCTTGGAACAGGGGGATGGGAAGTTTATCATCGCCAATCCGGAGGTTCTGCTGACCACAGGGACGCTGCATAGGTTGGGGGATCTTAAAATAGCCCACGTGGTAATAGACGAGGCCCATTGCGTAAGCGAATGGGGAGAAAGTTTTAGGCCCGCCTATTTACGGCTTAAAGAAATAGTGGAGGCATCCCAGGCTCCCCTGGTGACGGCCTTCACCGCCACCGCTTCCAGCGAGGTGTTAGATAAAATTCGGTCGTATATTTTTGGCCCCCCGGGGGCCCACACGATAATTGGAAACCCCGACCGTCCCAATATCGACTACACGGCCATGGGGACCCTGCTTCCCGATCTGGCGGTGCGGGATCTGTTACGGGAACACGCAAAACCGGCGATAGTTTTCTGTGGTTCCCGGAGCAGGACCGTCCAATTGGCCCGGTACCTTCGGGTGGAACTACCCCAGACGGAGTTCAAATTCTACCACGCCGGTTTAGAACGGAGCGAGAAAAAAGCCGTGGAAACCTGGTTTTTCCAAAGCCCCGACGGGGTTTTGGTGGCCACCTGCGCCTACGGACTTGGGGTCGATAAGGGGAATATCCGGACGGTCATTCACCGGGACTGTCCGCCCTCGGTGGAAGCGTACCTTCAAGAATCGGGCCGGGCAGGCAGGGATGGCCAGGCGGCGGAGGCGATTCTCCTTTGGGGCCCCGAGGATCAGCGAACCCGAGAACGGCCCACATCGGAGGCCGAACGCGCCCGCGTAGAGGCCCTTCTTTCGTACGGTAGGGACGGGTCCCAATGCCGAAGGCATCAATTATTGAAACTCTTGGGCGCAGAAGATGGGTACTGTTCTCCCGGCCCCGTAGCGTGCGATGTCTGCCGAGGAACAGCCCGGGCGGAGGAGCGGGAAGTTCCTTCGTTGATCCGCTTTTTTAAGGCTAACCGTCGGCGGTACACCCTTAACGAAGCGGCCCAGCTTTTGGCGGCGGATCAAAAATTTCGGTGGACCGAAGATAACGTTCGATTTGCCCTACGGTTACTGCTTCAACGGGGCCTATTAAAAACAAAAAAGGGCTTTTTTTGGAAGGACCATCTGACCACGGCTTTTAAATAGCCGTTACCCTCGCGTACTTACGAGGATGCGCCCGACTAGGGAATCACATAAAACTCGGTTTCTTTATTACTAGGGGCTCTTTCAAAAATAATAGACTGTTGAGGTTCTTTCAAGAGTCTGTAATTTTTGAAAAAGCCTTATTAGTCCACAATTTCCGGTTCCGTGGATTCCACTTTTGGAGCCTTTTTTTTCGGCCGGGGGCGAGGGGTGGAAAACAGCGAAGGGGCTGGGGGTTTTCGGTATAACCGGGCTACGTAGAATACCAAAAAGAAATAAAGGATCAGGACCACGGTAATAAAAATAACCTGCCAAGAGGTTATAACTTGGACCAAAAGATCCATCAATTCCTTTGACATCATCGTCCATCTCCCCTACCCTAGAAGCCTCTGGGACCGCATAAACCAGGCTTCTCGGACTAATACCATTCGCCGCCTTAAAACCAACCGTTCTTAGAGCGGATTCAATAGGGCTTTGAAACGCCCCTGATCGATGACCCGGATAGTTCGGCCTTCCACCTGTATAATACCTTCGTGAACCAAAGCCGAAAGCTCCCGGGATAGGCTTGGCCGGGTGGTGGATAAAAATTCGGCCAGCTTTTCCTTGGAAATCGGCAACGTGTACCTATCGTTCTCCAATCGGCCGCGCAAATACGCGGCGATTCGGGAACGGAGACTAGAAAATTCCAGCAGTTTAAACTTTTCCGCGAAAAGGGAAAGTTTTCCCCCAATTTCCGAAAGCAGGTTTATCAAAAAAAGGCGGTTCCGTTGGCAAAGGTCCAAAATGGTTTCCAACGGAAGAACCAACAGCCGACAATCCGTATTTGCGGTAACGGTCACCGGAAGAGCCCTTCGGGGAGCAAACAATATGGCCGGAGCTATGGGATCCGGGGCTTTAATCGTTTCAATCACCACCGATTTTCCGCTGGGATGATTCATCTCCGCGCTGACCGTACCTTCCAGGATAATGCGCAGTTCGTCGTACCGACTGCCCGCTAAAAGGATGATGGATCCCCGGGAGTATGATTCAAGACGGCACTGCACCGTACAGAGAAGCCGGTCCAATTCAACCACGTCCACCCCCCGACAGAGGGTAGAAACGGAAAAAGAAAGCAAGTCCGACCGTTCCATCTACGGCCGTCCTTTCCCGGGGGGAACGGTTTGGGAAAGCCCCAAAAGAGCTGGCAAAGCCCCCAGGTTTTGGATCACCGCGGTAGGACGCAGGCCCCGACAGAGTCGGTTGTCTTCCCGTAAACGCAGGGATTTTCCATCCCCCGCGAAGAGGACCGTCTTGAATCCCCTTTGGGATGCCCCAAAAATATCGTTTAACATATCGTTCCCCACAAAAATCGTCTCTTCCGGTTGTATACCCCGCCGTTCCAAGGCCCTTTCGGCAACCTGAAATAACAAGGGCGAGGGCTTACTCTGAACGACTTTGTAGGAATAAATTTGCAGGTCCGGTTCAAAGGGTCCCAAGGATTCCTGCAAATCCAAGGAATCTGAAAATGCGGGAATAGAAAAACCTAACAGAACGGCCATTACCAGGGGGGTATAAAATTGGGCGTTCGAAATGAGCCCAAGGACCAAGCCATGGGTCTGCAAAATTTCAAGAGTTTCCGCCGCTTTGGGCATGGGAGCACAGGGATTAACCGCCAATTCGTATCGAAGGGCCAGGTCCCAGATTTCCATCTTGTTATCGGGGAAGGCGGCCCACAGTTCTTCGACCCGAACCTCCGGGTAGGGGGTCTGGGGATATTGGCGCAGGTGTTCCTCCAGGACCGCGTTTTTAAAGTATGTTTCCAGGTCTGCACCGGTACAATTATCTTTTACGTCCAAAGCCAAGGCATCCAAGGATTGGGAAGAGGATGAAACATCCAGGCCAATTTCTCCGGCTGCGGAGGTCAAAAGGGTTCCGTAGATATCAAAAAACACAGCCCGAATTCCCGTTAGGGGTCCTAAAGACTGTGGAAACAGCCGTTCGGAGAATTCCTTCGGTAAAGGTGGCGGTTCTTGAGGACCCTGGGGAAGGGGCGCGTTTTGAATAATCCCGATTAGGCGCTCCGTTGTAACCCTATTCATACCCCATTCCAACCAAAGAAAGTTTAAGGGGGTCCAAAAAAAGTTCCAAAAGGATGGATTTGGACAACCTATGGGTTACGGGATACTCGATCACCGAACGGTAGGCTCCCTTTAGCGTCCCCAGGGTAGTCTCGCGGCTGTATTCACGGAGGACCCGTTCCCGGTTCGTCTCAATCCTGCTTTCATCGCTTCTCCACTCGGCAAGGCTCGCTAAAAAAGGATTGGCGTCCATAATATCCCGCCGGGCCGTATCGTTGGATGCCACCGTTTGGAGGATATCGGTCTGCAATTCCTCGTCCAATCGACCAAAGTCAAAGACATCCCGGGAAAAAATGTCGTCGGAAAGCATTTTTAAATCGTAGGATGGCATGGTCAAGCCAAAGGCGGAAAAAGAATGCTGTAACGCCGTCTCCATTTTTTTACGTAAAATAGGGGGAGGTAAATAGTCCATAGGAATATCAAGAGTCGAATAAAGAGAATCAAACCCTATCCCCGAACGTTCAAAATCCTCGCAAACGTAATCGATTCGACGGCCGATTACCGAAAGTCCTGCAGTCCAGGGCTCTAAAAACGAAAAACCAAAGCCTTCTTTTACAGAGGTTGTAATCACGCAGAGGGCCGTACCCAAAATGTCGCTCAAGGAAGTAGAAAGACCCAGGTCAAATTCCACCGGTAATGCCATTTCGACGGCGATATCTTTCCAATACTGGTAGGTTTTTTGGTCCCGAGGGGAGGTAGGCGGTAGGGTTATCGCTACTGTCCTGCCAGGGGGAATAAAAAGAGATAGGAGGAGAGCTTCTCCGATGTTTTTTCGACGGATTCCCCGGACGGGATACACGTATCTGGTCCGATTCAACCCTTCCGTGGCCCGGAGCCGTTCGACTTCGTTGGGTATCAGATGAAGTCCCTGGATTTCCAAACCGGAACGGTGCAAAAATGAATAGTCCCTGCTGTTTATGGCCCCATAGTGACAATTATCCGGGTAATGGTCTTCTTCCACGTACACATCGGGCCGGTAATCCTCCGCAAAATCGTGGTTTTGTAAAAGGAACCGGAGGCCCCGTTGTTGAAGAATCTGAATCGCCGGCAATAAAAGACGATTTTTCCGGATCAGGGGGTTGTGCACATGAACCACATCGGCGTTGTGGCCCCAATGGGCTTCCATGGCGGACCATATCGCTTGGGCAAGGGCTTCGGCCATGAGGGCCCGTTCTTTCGCATCTGCCCCTTCGCCGTTTCTTCGAACCTGGTCGTACTTTAAATTTTCTACAATCGCCAGGGGAAATTCAAACGTCTCCTGGGGGGCCTCTCCAGCGATTACAAGAACCTCGTCCCCCCCGTCGATCAGAGCTCGAGCCTGATGACGAACCACCGATGTAACTCCGCCCCGGAGCAGATGATAATGAACCAACGCGATACGCACCTACAGCTCCTTGCTAAACGTTTTCCCTTCGTTCTCTATCCATAATACTATCCCAAGTTATCCCTTAGGGCAACAGTAAAATAGACTTTACAACACCGCTTCCTATGGTGTATATTCTACCAATCATGGCACTACATATAGAGATTTCTTCCTCTATTTCGTGTAAAGCCAAATAAAAAGGATGGGGTGTATGAAAATAGAACGATTATTTACCACCGCGGCCGAAGGTCCCTATGGGGATATTCGCTGGGAAAAAAGAAAAAGCGAAATCCGTAATCCCGATGGGAAACTGATTTTTTCTGAGGAAACGGTGATCGTCCCGTCCTTTTGGAGTCAAATCGCCACGGATATCATGGCTCAGAAATATTTTAGAAAGGCCGGAGTCCCCGCCCATAAAACCTTGGAATGGAAAAAATGGGTGGGCGAAAAGGGAGAAGTTTTCACCTTGCCCCAAGACGGGGGAGAGCACGACGCCCGGCAGGTTTTTCACCGTTTGGCCTACACCTGGATGGATTGGGGAAAAAAGAACGACTACTTTGATACGGACGAGGATGCTAAGGCCTTTTACGACGAAACCTGCTACATGTTAGCCCATCAGATTGCCGCGCCGAACAGCCCCCAATGGTTCAACACGGGCCTGTACAGCGTATACGGCATCGATGGTCCTGCCCAGGGTCATTATTACTGGGACCCGAAGGAAGGAAAATTAAAAAAATCCGACAGCGCCTACAAGCGGCCCCAACCCCACGCGTGTTTTATCCTTTCGGTGGAGGACGACCTGGTCAACGACGGGGGGATTATGGACCTGGTTACCCGGGAAGCCCGGCTCTTTAAATACGGCTCCGGTACGGGGTCTAACTTTTCCAAAATTCGAGGAATCAACGAGCGGCTTTCCGGAGGAGGCGTTTCCTCGGGGCTTCTTTCGTTCTTAAAGATTGGAGATCGGTCCGCCTCGGCGATCAAATCGGGAGGTACGACCCGTCGGGCGGCCAAAATGGTAACCCTGGACGCCGACCACCCGGACGTGGAAAAGTATATCGATTGGAAGGCCGAGGAGGAGCATAAGGTTGCTTCCATGGCCACCGGTTCCTCCATCGTAAAAAAACATTTAGACACCATTAAACGGGCCCTTTCATCGTTCCGGGGCCCCGACGAGGATCGATTTAACGTCAACCGGAACCACGAGTTGGCCTCTGCGCTCCGGGGTGCCCTAAGGGATCAAATTCCTACCACCTACGTGTACCAACTGCTCCGACGGCTGGAGCAGGGGGATGACCACGTGGATACCGCCGTATTTACCACCGCCTGGGACGACGAGGCGTATAATACCGTCTCGGGACAATCCTCCAACAATAGCCTCCGGGTTACCGACGCTTTCATGAAGGCTATTTTGGAAGATGAGGACTGGAACCTTCAGGGAAGAATCGAAAAGAAAGTCGTAAAAACGGTAAAAGCCCGGGAACTATGGGACAAGGTAGCCCGATCGGCTTGGCAGTGTGCCGACCCGGGGCTCCAGTTTCATACGACGATTAACGACTGGCATACCTGCCCCGCGGGGGGAGAAATCCGGGCGTCCAACCCCTGTTCGGAGTATATGTTCCTGGACGATACGGCCTGCAACCTTGCTTCCATCAATCTGCTTCCCCTATACGACCCGACCAGTCTGACCTTTAACGTGGAGGCCTATCGGCACGCGATTCGAATTTGGACGGTTATTCTGGAAATTTCCGTGGTCATGGCCCAATTTCCTGCGCCCCGAATTGCCCAACTATCCTACGAATATAGAACCCTGGGGTTAGGATTCGCCAACGTGGGCAGTCTTTTGATGGTGATGGGGTTGCCCTACGACTCGGTCCAGGGTCGAGCCGTGGCGGCAGCCCTTTCGGCCCTTCTTTCCGGGGAAGCCTACGCCCAATCGGCCCGAATGGCCCAGGCACTGGGACCCTTTGCCCGCTTTCCGGAAAACCGTGAAGCCATGCTACGGGTGATGCGAAACCACCGCCGGGCGGCCTACAACGCCCAACCGTCGGAATACGAGGAAGTGCATACCGTTCCACCGGGAATCGACCCCCGGCAATGTCCCGAAAACCTTTTAAAAGCCGCCCGGGAATGCTGGGATCAGGTGATAGAACTGGGAACCGCCCATGGATTCCGGAACGCCCAGGTTACCGCGATCGCCCCCACGGGGACCATCGGCCTGCTCATGGATTGCGATACCACGGGGGTGGAACCGGACTTTGCGTTGGTTAAGTTTAAAAAGCTCGCCGGCGGCGGCTACTTTAAAATAATCAATCAATCCGTACCCCCAGCCCTTAGAACCCTGGGGTACACGGATAGTCAGATCCAATCGATTATAGACTACGCGCTGGGACATAAGACCTTGGAAGGGGCTCCGGGGATTTCTCTGGATAGGCTCCGCGCAAAAGGCTTTACGGAAGAAGCTCTCCAGGCGGTCGAAACGGCCGTTCAAAGCGCCTACTCCCTGGAGGCGGTTTTTAGTCCCTGGATTATCGGTACCGATTTTATAGAAAAATCGTTAAAAATTCCCGAATCTACCTGGGCTTTGCCGGGCTTCAGTCTTTTACGGCAGATAGGTTTTAGCGCCCAGGAAATCGAAGAGGCGGAGGTGTACGCCTGCGGAACCATGGGGGTCGAAGGGGCCCCGGAACTCCGGGCCGAACACTTGGCGGTCTTCGATACCGCCACGCCTTCGGGAAAAAATGGAAAACGGTCCATTCCTTGGACCGCCCATATCGGTATGGTCGCCGCGGTACAACCTTTTATTTCCGGAGCTATCTCCAAGACCATCAATATGCCCAACCTTTCCACCTACGAAGACGTCAAGGGCGCGTATATGCTCGCCTGGAGAAGCGCCATCAAAGCGGTGGCCCTGTACCGGGACGGGTCCAAACTTTCCCAGCCCCTTTCGTCTTTTGCCCCGGGAACCGACCCCCTGGCGGATACGATTATGAATCTCCAGAAGAGCTTGGATGAAGGAGCAAACTCGGGTACCCCAGAGTCAAGGTCAGGGGGAGGTACCGGGGTCCCGGATACGAACGTGGAGCCCGCAAAGCCAACGACCCAGGCCCTGCGGGGAATTCGGCGTTCTCTTCCAAACCGTCGTTCGGGGTATACCCAAAAGGCGAAAATTGGGGGTCACTCGATTTTTTTACGGACCGGCGAATACGAGGATGGAAAGCTGGGGGAAATATTTTTGGATATGCATAAGGAGGGGGCCGCGTTCAGGAGCCTCCTTAACAGTTTCGCCATCGCCGTTTCCCTGGGCTTGCAGTACGGGGT
This sequence comes from uncultured Treponema sp., assembly GCA_964425215.1. Taxonomy (GTDB): domain Bacteria; phylum Spirochaetota; class Spirochaetia; order Treponematales; family Breznakiellaceae; genus CAYRLW01. Next base: position 37,689 of record CAYRLW010000002.1, on the reverse strand, counting down.
TCCCCTGGAAGAATACGTGGACGCCTTTACATTTAGCCGCTTTGAACCCAACGGGATGGTCCAGGGACACGAGTACGTCAAAATGGCCACCAGCGTAATCGACTATATTTTTCGGGACCTGGCCATTAGCTACCTAAAGCGGAACGATTTGGCCCAGGTAAAACCGGAGGATCTTTTGGCTACGGGGACCAACGCGGAGGCCCTAACCGCTAAAAACCCCATCCGTATCGGAGGAATTAGGGCGGAAAAGACCCCGCAAGAAAGCCCAGCGCCGGAGCCAAAGGATGAGGCGGTGGCTTTGGTCGATTTAGGCAGGGAGATTAAAAATAAGGCCGAAAAAGACCAGGCGGTTAAAATAGCCCAAGCCCGGGTCAAGGGGTACGAGGGGGACCCCTGTCCGGTGTGCGGATTCTTTACCCTGGTGCGAAACGGAGTCTGCCTCAAATGCGATACCTGCGGAAGTACCACCGGGTGTAGCTGATCGATCTCTTGGCTCCCGGGGTTTTCCCAAGATCGGTGACTTTTTCAAGGTAAGCCCTGTTCCTTTGAAGTATGTTTTGGTACAATGGGGATCACAGGAGTAGCCGTATGAAACTTATATTTCTCGGCCCCCCGGGGGCCGGAAAGGGGACCCTAGCCGCCAAGGCGATGGAAATGCTTAAGATTCCCCATATTTCCACCGGGGCCATTTTTCGGGCCGCCATTGCCGCCAAAAGCGAGTTAGGGCTTAAGGTCAAAAGCATCATCGACGCGGGAAAACTGGTGGATGATGATACCACCATCGCCCTGGTTCGCCAACGCTTATCCGAAGCGGATACCAAAGGGGGCTATATCCTGGATGGTTTTCCCCGAACCATACCCCAGGCTGAAGCATTGGCCTCCTTTTCCACGGTGGACCGGGTTGTAAACTTTGACATTCCCGACTCGTCGGTGGTGGAACGACTGTCGGGCCGGCGGGTTTGCAAAAATTGCGGAGCCAATTACCACGTGATTTTTCAAAAACCCAAAAAAGATGGGATCTGCGACCTCTGCGGCGGGGAACTGTACACCCGGGAGGACGATAAGGAAGAGGCGGTTCTAAAACGGCTCGAGGTATACCGGGCCCAGACGGCCCCGTTGATCGAATACTACCGGTCCCAGGGCAAACTGATCGATGTGGACGCCAGACCCGCAGTTGAACAGGTGGTATTAAACTTTAAGTCCGCCATGGCTTTAGCGTAGGGTATCGATCCTCTGGGTGTTCGTCCAAATAGGTTTTTATAACCCCTTTCTTTTCGGCTAGGGTTTCTTGCCGGGCCACCAGGGTTTTTATATGGTGAGCCCAGGTAAGGTTATCTAAAAAATAAAAGAAAAATCGCTGGGAACGGCTTCGGTAGAATTCCGGTGGTTGATATAATTCCAGGGAATCCAGAAAAAGATCGGTTACCTCCAGAATATCCACCATTGGCGCCTCGTTTTTAGCTTGGGCGAATATCCAGGGACGCCGAACGGCGCCCCGACCGACCATGACGCCGCCGGGGGCGGCTCGGGAACGGAGAATCAGATCCTCCACCGAATCCACGTCCCCGTTACCCACCACGGGGATGCTTAAAGCCGAACCGAGCAGGGTCACGTATTCCCAACGACTGCGGCGGCGCAATTTTTCCGATGCCGTACGGGGGTGCAGGGTGATCCTGTCTATCCCCTCGTTTTGCAGGGCCGTACAAAAATTCACCAAATATTCCGCGTTTTCTTCGAACCCCAGGCGGATTTTTACGCTTAATCGGTGACGGACTACCGATCGAAGCCGCTCGACTAAGCGTCGGGCCTGGTCTACATCGGCCATCCAGCGGACTCCCCCGTTCTGCCGTGTAATTTCCGGGGCGGGGCACCCCATGTTGATATCGATCCCCAAGCAGGCCCGCTGGTCCAGTATTTGGGCCGCTTTAACCAGGTCATCCGCCTCTCCCCCCACCAGCTGGTACACCACCTTCTCCGGCCTTGGTTCCCCGGATAGGTAAAACCGTTCCCACGGTCCCCCCGCGAGGAGCGCGGGAGCGCTGATCATTTCGGTAAAGTACTCATCACAACCGCCAAACCGTTCCAACACCTCCCGCAGGGGGCGGTGGCTTAGTTCGGCCATGGGAGCTAGGACAAAAGGTGCGGTCATGGGGGTAAACTACCACAGTATTTGGATAAAATCACTACTCTGGGTATATTCAAACCATGGATCATCGACAGCGACATATAGAACTTTTTAATCGGATCGCCGCACCGTACCAATGGTTTTTTAAGAGTCAAACCCGGTCCTACGCCCGTTGTTTTGACCAAGGGCGCACCTACTTAGGGAATCCGGAGGGCAAACGGGCCCTGGATATGGGATGCGGTACCGGAGCCTTTACCGCCGCCCTGCGTTCCGAAGGATGGGACGCCGAAGGAATCGACGGGGCCCACGCGATGGTAGCCCAAGCGGGGAAATCGGGGCTCCGCTGTTCCGTTTCCGACGTCCTCAAGGGCCTTGAAATCCCGGATAAGTCCTACGATTTGGTTACCGCCGCCTACGTAGCCCACGGGTTACGGCGTCCAGACCGAAGGATTCTTTTTCAAGAAGCAAAAAGAATATCCCGGGACAGGGTCCTGTTTCACGATTATTCGGAAAATCGTAGAATTTTAACGAGCATCATCGAATATGTAGAGGGGGGCGACTATTTTAACTTTATAAAAACGGTTCACCAAGAATTAGCCGAAGTTTTTTCAGAAATTGAGGTGATCCCCGTGGGACCCCAAAGCGCCTGGTACATTTGTCGTTAAGGAAATGTATATTCGACTTGAATTATCCCTCTTCTTAGTTTATAACGGTTGATAGGAGGATACCGCATGATTGCCAAAAGCGATATGCCTAGTATCAACGAGAAGGCGCCCGACGGGAAAAAACCCGATGGAACGTCCTATCGTGTGCTTATTATCGATGACTCCATGTTCATCGCCAAACAGCTTGGTCAAATTCTCACGTCCGAGGGCTTCGAAGTCGCCGGAACCGCCGGAGACGGCCTGCAGGGGGTCGAAAAATACAAGGAATTGTTTCCCAACGTGGATCTGGTTACCATGGATATCACCATGCCCGTCATGGATGGGGTGAGCGCGTTGGAAAAAATTTTAGAATTTGATAAAAACGCGACGGTGATTATGGTAAGCGCCCTGGGTAAGGAGGATGTGGTAAAAAAATCCCTCCTTTTGGGCGCGAAAAGCTATATTGTTAAGCCCCTGGACCGGAAAAAGGTTCTAGAAAGGGTGGTTTCGGTTCTGTCTCGGTAAGCGAAGCTCTTGGTCAGAAAGGGGTTACGGAGGTCCAGGGTTTTCCAGCCCTGGACCTTTTTTATTGTCCGTATATTCTTAGGTCCGGGTCCGTATATCCTTAGGTTCGTATATCCTCAAAAAAAATATATCCGTTTTTTCCCGTTCTCTTTATCCTATACATAGCCTCGTCGGCCTTCCGAAGCAGATCGTCGGCGGTTTTCCCGTCCCCGGGGTATACGGCGATCCCGATGGATAATCCTACGGTGCACGGAATTCCGTTCACCATAATGGGGGCTTTAAGGGTCTCCTCCAGTTTTTCCGCCACCACCCGTGCGGACTCCCTATTTTCCATATCCTGGGTAAAGGCCACAAACTCGTCCCCCCCGACTCGGGCGACCACGTCCGATTCCCGAAGGGCCGATTTAAGGCGGCGGGATACCTCTATCAGCGCTAGATCCCCCGCGTGGTGACCAAATCTATCGTTAATAGGCTTAAAATCGTCCAAATCCATAAAAAGGACCGCCAGCAACGTGGAAAGCCGTTTAGCCCGATGGAGGGCCTTTTCCAACAACTCTCCCAATAAAAGTCGATTGGGGAGACCCGTAAGACCGTCGTGGTTGGCAATCCGGGATACCTTTCGGGCTAATTTTTCCAGAGATTCCTTTTCGGACTTTAATTCCTCGTTTAACCGTACCAGTTCGGCATGGGTCCGGCTGTTTTCTATGGCCACCGCTATAAAGGAACCCAAAGACATGAGCAGTTGAACATCCTCGTCCGTATAAGCACCCTTCTGGACGCTTTGAACTCCCAGGGCCCCTACGATCCGGCCTGCTAGAGAAAGGGGAACGTAGATGAGCGAGGAGGTTTCCGTTCCAAAGGATAGGGCTCGGGATTTAATGTAGGTCCCGTACTCATGCTCCACGTCATTCAACCGTATGGGCTTGTTATGCCGGATAACGTAGGCGGCAAAGCTTTCGTCGCTGTCGGCAGGAATGCGCAGGGCCTCGATCCGTTCTCCCCCCTGGATAAAAAGGGTAAATTCCAATTCTTTCGAGGATTCCTGATAGACCACCAAGGTAAACCCCGTGGTATCTATCAATTGGGAAATACTTTCGTGGATCCGATGGGCCACGGTTTCCAAATCTAAGGAGGCGGTAATCACTTTGCCTATTTCCATAACCGCCTGAAGGCGTGCGTTAGTCCGTTCCAGCTCGTTTTGCCGTTCCTTCAGCTCCACGTTTTTAAGCCGATAGATCTCCGCTTCCTGTTTTGCCTTTTCTAAATCAAAACGAATTTCCGCGTGTTTGACGCTTCGGGCAATTAAATCGGCGGAAATAGACTCCATCACTTCGTGGTATTTTTTAAAATCCAAGAGGGCTTCGGAATATTTTTGCGAAGCCTCGAAGGCGAGGGAACGATAGCGGTAACATTCGGCCAATTTTCTTTTAAGGCCCTCCCGCTCGCATACCCCAATCGCCGTATCCAGCAGTTCGATAGCCCGGGAGTAGGCGTTTTCTTCTATCTGAAAAATCGCCATTTCGGTCTGAATTTCCACAGAGTAAGCTACCTGGGATGCCTCGGTGGACCGCACGAGGGCCCGGCTTAAGAGATCCCGAGCCGTATCCCGCTGTCCCGCCCGCCGGGCGGAGATGGCCAGGCCCTTGAGGGAACGGATCTCCGTTCCCACGTCCCCCGCCGCTTCCGCCGCACCCCGAGCCAGCTCCAGGTAGCCCTGGGCGTTTTTATCTTCCCCAATTTCAATAAAAGCTTGACCAATATTGGCAAAAAGATTGGACTCTAACTCTATGGGCCTAAAAAAATCTATCTCCCCTTCTTTAATTTCCCTCATAGCGGAAACCGCCTGCATAAAATAGGTCAAGGCTTCCTGGATTTCCCCCGATTCCATCAGCACTTCGCCCACGTTGTTCAGGGCCGCCGCTTCCCTATCCTTTCGACCCACCGCTTGGGCTAATTCCACCGCCTTCATGGTCCGGTCCAAGGCCCTATCCAATTCACCCCGTTCCTTTTCCACGGCCCCTAAATTAAGGAAAACCATGGATAGTCCCACCAGATCGTTAAAGCGGTCAAAATATACCGCCGCCTGGGACGCCGCTTTTTCCGCTGCGTCCAGGTGGGACAGATAAAACTCGCACCAGGCCAGGTTAAGGAGCCCCTGGGCCTTTCTTTTATCGTCCCCAGCCCGATCAGCCATATCAAGAAGCCGGAGGAGCATTTCTTTAGCCGTCGAAGGGTTAGATAGGGCTATCTCCCAGGCTCCTCGGTTGAGTTGATCGATTGTGTCTTCCCCTGTACCAGATCCGTGACCCATGGAAACTCCCTAAATCAGTATACCTAACGGGACAACTTCTTTCAATTTATCGGCTAGTGCGGTATAGTTAAAAAGGATAAACGGTTAGCGCAAAGGTACCACAGACCATCGTAAAGAGAGGAGTATATGAAAGCATTTTCCATTTCCGATTCGGTTTTTTGTTTGCACGCGGATATCGAAACGGAGGATCTTTTTGAGGGAATTTGGCCTATTCCCCACGGGGTTTCACTGAACTCGTATATAGTCCGGGGTGAAAAAACCGTCCTTATTGATTTAGTTCGGGACTGGACCGGGGCTCCTAAACAGCTGGAAAGCGAATTAGCCCAATTGGGTATCCGCTTTACCGATTTAGATTACCTGGTTTTAAACCATTTGGAACCGGACCACACGGGGTGGCTTCGGGAATTGCGGGCCCTAAACCCCAAAATAGAAATCATCGCCACCGCCAAGGGAATTGAACTGGTAAAATCATTTTACAAATTGACCGAAGGACTGAGGGCGGTAAAAAGTGGTGACACCCTGGATTTGGGCGGCGGAAGGGTTCTCCAGTTTATCGAAGCGCCAAATGTCCATTGGCCCGAGACCATGGTTACCTGGGATGCCCAATCGGGAACTGCGTTTACCTGCGACGCCTTCGGAGTCTTTGGAAAATTGGGGGACCGGGTATTCGATGACCAGTTTACCGAAGAAGAACACCGCATATTTGAAAAAGAAGGGCTCCGATACTACGCCAATATCGTGGCATCCTTTTCGGTTTTCGTTGAACGGGCCATAAAAAAATTGGAGGGCCTGGACATTACATGTATAGCCCCTAGCCACGGTATCGTGTGGAGAACCAATCCCGGAACCATTATTAAGCGGTACCAGCGCTACGCCAGCTATATGAACGGTCCCGCAGAAAAGGAGATAGCCATAATATGGGGCTCCATGTACGGGAATACCAAACGGGGACTGGATGCAGTGATCCGGGGTATAGAGGCTGAAGGGATCCCCTACTCTATCCACCGGGTCCCCAACGAAAACGTATCCTTCGTGTTAGCCGACGCGTATAAAAGCGCGGGCCTCGTCCTGGCCATGCCCACCTACGAGTATGCCATGTTCCCACCCATGGCGTACGTAATCGATATTTTTAAGCGAAAACACGTCCATAACAAAACGGTTCTTCGCATCGGTTCCTGGGGCTGGGTCGGAGGAGCAAAAAAGGAGTACGAGGCGACTATTGGGGACCTTACATGGACAAGCATCGAATCAAAAGAATGGGCCGGGGCTCCTTCGGAAGAAGACCTGGCGGAGCTTGAACAGAAAGGTCGGGAATTAGCTCGGGCAATTAAAGCGCTCTAAATGGAAAAAACAAACGCCCTCCGGCTCCTAGAGGCGGAGGGGATACCTTTCGAGGTTTTGACCTACCCCGTGGACGAGGAGGACCTTTCGGCCCTCCACGCGGCAGAGCTTTTGGGTATGGAGGGGGATCGCATTTTTAAAACGATTGTCCTGGTGGGGGAACGACGGGGTCCCTTGGTGTGCGTTATCCCGGGGACCTGCGAAGTGGACCTAAAAAAAGCCGCCAAGGTCGCGGGGGATAAGTCGGTCCGGCCCCTACCGCTCCGGGAACTGGAAGCCCTGACGGGCTACCTTCGCGGCGGCTGTTCTCCCATCGGCATGAAAAAGAAGTTTCCCACGTTTATCGATGAAACCGCCCAATTATTTGACCAAATTTCCGTAAGCGCCGGACGGAGGGGCCTTCAGATGCTTATCGCCCCGGAAGATCTAGGGCGTTCCGCCCAGGCTGTTTTCGCGGATATCATCGCGTAGGCTTGTGGTAGTATGGTAAACCTACGGAAACCTATACCAGAGGGTCTTTAATATTCCTGGTCACTAAAGGCTCTTTCAAAACTCAGGGAGTTTTGAAAGAGCTACCTTAGATGTACATGCAGTATTTTTGCTATTCTTTACCATATAGATATTTATTTTTAAATTGCAAAAATACTGCAAGAGCCTCTTTCACAAGTAACAGACTTTTGAAAGAGGCTCAATTCTCTATGTGAAATTAATAGCGTTATAAACTGTTACTAGGAATAGTAACACTATATTTTAATAAATTATTTAGTAAAAATATTATATTTTTGCCAAATATCGCAATTTTCATTCCTAATTTTTGATAATGACCCTTGATTTTTATATTTTAACTGGATACTGTAGAACCGGGGAGAAAAACATGAAAAAGCGCAGGCTTTCGGCGGTCTTAGTGTTGGAGGACGGGTCCGAATACTCGGGCTGGGCCTTTGGGAAGGAACGGTCCCAAGCGGGGGAGGTGGTTTTTACTACCGGCATGGTGGGGTACCCCCAATCCTTAACCGACCCCAGCTACCGGGGTCAAATTTTGGTGGCCACCTATCCCCTTATGGGAAATTATGGGGTCCCCCTGGACCCCAAGACTAGGGATGTGCTCTACGATTCCCACCTCATACCTCGACACTTTGAGAGCCCCCGGATTCAGGTCTCGGGCCTCGTGGTCTCCGAGGTCTGCGAAGAGCCGAGCCATTATTCCTCTACCATCAGCCTTTCCCAATGGCTAGAAAAAAACAACGTACCGGGGATTTATGGAATCGATACCCGGGCATTGACCGAACGGTTACGGGAACAGGGGGTTATGCGGGGAAAAATTCTGGTGGAAGGAACTAAGGAAGTAACCTTCGATTCGGGGGACATAGCCCAACCGGTAGCGGAGGTGTCCAATAGGGAAATAAAAATCTATCCCGCCACCTCGGAAACTCCCTCGCCCCGGATCGCCCTGATAGACTGCGGGGCCAAGGCGAATATTCTTCGCTGTCTTATCGCCCGGGACGTGGAGGTGATACGGCTTCCCTGGAACCACGACCTTTCGGGAATAGAATACGACGGGATCTTTCTTTCCAACGGGCCGGGGGATCCCAAGGCCTGCGGGAAGACCATCGCTACGGTCCGAAAAGCCATGGCCCATGAAAAGCCCATATTTGGAATTTGTTTAGGAAATCAAATCATGGCCCTGGCCGCGGGGGCGGATACCTACAAACTCCCCTACGGACATAGAAGTCAAAATCAACCCTGCGTAGAGGTGGGAAGCCAACGGTGCTATATCACGAGCCAAAACCACGGATACGCGGTTCGCCAGGATACTCTGCCCCAGGGGTGGGATACGTGGTTTGTCAACGCCAACGACGGAACCGTGGAGGGTATTCGGTCAACCAAACACCCCTTTCAAGCGGTGCAATTCCACCCCGAAGGTTGTCCGGGACCCCGGGATACGGAATTCCTGATCGATCGATTTATTGACCAGGTTCGGGAGTATGGGGATTATCCTCCGGTACCAAGACCAACGCTACCGGCGGGAGAAACGAGGGATTCCCTCGGGAGGGAGATCCAATGAAGACCATGCAACGGAATAATCCACCGACCGCTATACAAAAGGTTCTGGTTCTCGGGTCCGGGGGGCTAAAGATCGGCCAAGCGGGGGAATTTGATTATTCCGGGTCCCAAGCATTAAAGGCCCTTCGCGAAGAGGGTATCGTGTCGGTGTTGGTCAACCCCAATATAGCGACCATTCAAACCAGCGAAGGAATGGCGGACGCTACCTATTTTCTTCCGGTTACGCCGGAGTACGTACGCCAGGTAATCGAAAAAGAGCGGCCCGATGGTATCTTTTTATCCTTCGGCGGTCAAACGGCGCTTAACTGCGGAGTAGAACTGGCAAAGGATGGAACCTTTTATAAGTACGGGGTTCAGGTACTCGGAACACCGATCAAAACCATCGAAGATACGGAGGATCGGGAACGTTTTGTCCAACGATTGAGTGAAATCGGAGCAAAATCACCCCGAAGCGTGGCCACCACGAATACGGAAGAATCCCTAAGGGCGGCAAAAACCATAGGATACCCCGTCATGGTCCGGGTGGCCTACGCGTTAGGGGGCTCCGGTTCGGGTATTTGCCGGAACGAAAAGGAACTGCGGACCCGCTGTGACCGGGCTTTTTCCTCCGCGCCCCAGGTATTGGTGGAAGAATGGCTGGGGGGATGGAAAGAAATTGAATACGAGGTCGTCCGGGATCGGTTTGACAACTGTATTACCGTCTGTAATATGGAAAATTTTGACCCCCTGGGTATTCATACGGGCGAGAGCATCGTCGTAGCCCCATCCCAAACCTTAACGGACTCGGAGTACCATAAACTCCGGCGGGTCGCCCTGGACGTGATCCGCCACCTGGACATTTTGGGGGAGTGCAATATCCAGTACGCCCTGGATCCTTATTCGGAGGATTACCGGATAATCGAGGTAAACGCCCGATTGTCCCGCAGTTCCGCCTTGGCATCCAAAGCGACGGGGTATCCCCTGGCCTTTGTGGCGGCCAAACTAGCCCTGGGGTATTCTCTAACAGAAATCGAAAACCGAATCACCAGGGTCACCAAGGCCTGCTTTGAACCCGCCTTGGATTACTGCGTGGTAAAGGTTCCCCGCTGGGATTTGACCAAGTTTAAACACGTGGACCCCCAAATTGGGTCGGAGATGAAATCCGTCGGAGAGGTTATGTCCATCGGCAGAACCTTCGAAGAGGCTCTGCAAAAGGCCCTTCGTATGACCGGGATCGGAGCCCCGGGGCTTTCGGGGGACCAACGACTTCTAGGTCTTGATTTTAAGGACCTAAAAAGCGCCCTAGCCCAACCTACGGATAGGCGTATTTTTGCCATCTATCGGGCCATGGAGGAAGGTTGGACGGTAGAGAAGATCCATCGGATTACCCACATTGACCGTTGGTTCCTGGGAAAAATTAAAAATGTCTTGGAAACGGAGAAGCTACTAAAAAACGTCGCATCCAAACTTCCGGAACGGGAACTGATGGCCCAGGCAAAACGGCTAGGTTTTTCCGATCAACGGATCGGAGAACTGGTGGGCCAATCGGAGGATGTTATCCGCTCTCTCCGGGAGGAATACCGCATACGTCCCGCAGTCAAACAAATCGACACCCTGGGGGCCGAGTATCCGGCCAAAACGAACTACCTGTACATGACCTACGGGGCCGCCGAGTCCAAAAGCGGTGTCAGTTCCGACGATACGGCCCCAGCGAAGGGAGGAGTCATGGTCCTTGGATCGGGGGCGTACCGTATCGGTTCCAGCGTGGAATTCGATTGGTGCTGTGTAAATACGGTCCAAACGGCCCGGAATTTGGGGCGCTACACCATTATGGTAAATTGCAACCCCGAAACCGTATCCACGGATTACGACGTTTGCGATCGTCTGTACTTTGAGGAATTAACCCTGGAACGGGTGCTGGATATTTACGAGCGGGAACAGCCTGGCGGCCTTATCGTGTCCATGGGGGGACAAATTCCCAACAATCTTTCCCTAAAACTCTACGCCGCCGGTGCGTTGATCTACGGGACCACCCCCGCTTCCATCGATATGGCCGAGGATAGGCATAAATTCTCCGCCCTGTTGGATACCCTGAGGATCGAACAACCCCAATGGAAGGAATTAACCGACGGGCCGTCGGCCAAGGCCTTCGCCGCCCAGGTGGGTTACCCCGTGCTTATCCGGCCCAGTTACGTTCTCTCCGGAGCCGCGATGAACGTGGCTTGGGACGATGAAAGCTTGGAACAATTTTTGGAAATGGCTACCGACGTATCGCCAGAACACCCGGTGGTAATCTCAAAATTTATAGAAAATTCCAAGGAAATTGAAATAGACGCGGTGGCAAAACGGGGGGAACTGCTGTTCCACGCCATAACGGAACATATAGAAAACGCGGGGGTCCATTCGGGGGACGCCACGGTGGTCCTGCCGCCTCAGCGACTCTACATCGAAACCATACGACAGGTCCGCAAAATTACCGCCCATATCGCCCAGGCGCTGGATATTACGGGACCCTTTAACATTCAATTCCTGGCCCAGCGGAACCGGGTCCAGGTAATCGAATGCAACCTCCGGGCCAGCCGCAGTTTTCCCTTCTGCTCCAAAGTGAGCAGGGTCAATATGATAGAAATGGCGACCAGGGCCATGCTGGACGAACCGGTACAAAGGGCTCCCGCCTCCGCGTTGGACCTGGAATGGGTGGGGGTAAAGGCGGCCCAGTTCAGCTTCTCCCGGCTCCACGGGGCGGACCCGGTTACGGGGGTAGAAATGGCTAGCACCGGCGAAGTTGGCTGTATAGGATCGGAACTGGACGACGCGTTTCTAAAGGCGCTCCTGTCGGTCGGGTATAGAATACCCAAAAAGAGAATACTCCTTTCCACGGGTCCCATCGAAGATAAGGTTGATTTTCTTGATTCGGCAAAAAAATTAGTGGAAATGGGTTACGAATTGTACGGTTCCCGGGGAACCGCCAAGTTCTTGGAATCCTATGGGGTCCACGCCCGGGCCCTCAATTGGCCCTTGGAATCCAAGGAACCCAACATCGCAACGATGATTAAAAAGAAAGAGGTCGATATGGTTATCAATATCCCCAAAAACAACCGGCAAACGGAACTAAGGAACGATTACCTGATCCGGCGCTTGGCGGTGGATTTTGATATTCCCCTCTTCACCAATATTAAGGTTGCCCGGCAATTTATCGACGCCCTGGCGTATAAAAACGAAAGGGGCTTGGAAATAAAAGCCTGGGAGGAGTACCGGTAGGGAGACCCCGAACGGATGGGAATTCGGGATCGTAGAGCGGTGAACGACTTTTCCTACTTCCCAAATTTCTGTCTATATTCGGGAATCTCCACCATGGGAGGCCGCTCGATAGAGGAAATTTCCGTTTCCACCGTGGAGTGGAAATCCCCCTCTACCCGGAGAGCTATATGCCGGTCTCCCAGGGCCTTTACCATTTCCATATCCCCGTACCGTCGAGCCCTGTCAAAAAAGGTATTTATAATCCCGTAGGCCATACGCCCTAGGGCTTCGGTGCTTTGATTGCGATGGATTCGCACGTCTAAATCGACCTGGGCAAGGGCTTCTATCCCAACGGTATGATAAATGTCCACCAGATGGCCCAGTTCCACCCCATAACCCACCGAAAAGGGAAGCTGTTCCAAAAGGGCCCTTCTTCCCGCGTATTCCCCCGAAAGGGGTTGAATAAGCCGGGCAAGTTCGGGATAAAAGAGAGAAAAAAGGGGGCGGACCAGAATTTCCGTAACCCGACCCCCGCCGGAGGTGGCAATTCCTCCGCTAGAGCGGATAGGCCGTTCGTAAAACGCCTTGACATAGCCCACGGAATCATTTTCTAAAAGGGGACCCACCAGGGCGTACACAAATTTAGGGGCGATGTTGGAAATATCCGCGTCTACCCAAACGATAATATCCCCCCGGAGAGCATAAAGACTTTTCCAAAGGTTTTCTCCCTTCCCTCTATAGGTACCCTGGGTGGGAAGAATATCCTTAGATTCATAAACCTTCGCGCCAAAGCGTTCGGCTACTCGGCGGGTATTATCTTGGGACGAAGAGTCGATAACCACAATTTCGTCGAGCAGGGGATACCGTTCCATCAACTCCGTTCGGATAATAAGTATTTCCTTTCCGATGGTCGCTTCTTCGTTAAGGGTAGGAAAAGCCAAAGAAATGGTAAGACCCTTTTTCATTTTTAAATCCACTAAACGGCCTATATCGGAAAATCGAGAATGGTGCCAGGTCCGTTGTAAAAGCGAATTCCGCGATTCCGACATTATATACTCCCCAAAGAAAGCCGTTCCACCAGGGAGAATAACAACGTACGCCCCCTCTCTATCGACTCGATAATAACCTCATCCATTTCCAAACCCTCTCGGCCTTGGGCCAAGCCGATAGAAAGAGCCGGGATTCCTTGTACCGAAAGAAAAGCCGCGCTGTCCGCTTCTGTTTTTTCAATTACCCTAATACGTTGCTCCTTCATGATACCCATGACCAATTCTCGTAGGCCCTCGCTTTCTTTACTATTTCCAACGGGTACGTGTCCTACCACGGAAACCTGGGTTTTTGCCTTTAGCTCCTCCCCCGTGGTTTGAGCCGTAGCAACGGCGGCTTTCATCGCCATTTCCAAAAGCGGACCCTCGGAGGATTCAAGTTCCATGTCCAAGACCCCCTCCACCGGATCGTGACCAAACCCGGTCCCCGCCTCGATACGCCGAATGCGGCAATGGGTGGTTCTTTCGCTATCCCAAACAACCCCCGCCAATTTTCGGGCCACCGCAACCACCACGTCCACCGCCGATGGGGGGATAGAGCCATCGATGATGTTAGGATCCGAAAGGTCGGTCCTTACTTTTACTTCCACCCGGTAGGTTCCCAGGGTTTTCGTCATAAGGGCCCCTAGGGGAAGCCCCCGGAGTCCTATAGCCGCAAAGGGCCGTTGGTTCGGGTCTTCACCGATTCTCTGGAATACCCCATTTTCCGTATCCTCAAAGGATCGGGCCCCAAAGAGCAAAACAATATTTTTTCTACAAGCCAGGGCCCCCGAAAGGATCGATTCGGCTACGGAAAGCAGAGCCGCTGGTCCCAGGGAATCCGCCAGACCGGCACCCCGGGCGGAATCGGCGTCAACGGATCCAAGACTGAGTATGGGGTGCCAACGCCGGGAGCCCAGATCGCTGAACAACAAAAGAGGAGACGGATCGGAAGCTTCTGGACAGAATAGCCGGGCAAGGACGTTTCCATCCTCATCCACATAGCCGGTTATACCCAGAGAAGAAAGGCGCTCTAAAATATGACCTACCCGTTGTTCTTCGTTTTTGGAAGGAGAGGGAAGCTCGGACAGACGAAGGGCCTCCGCTAACAACCGATCTGTTAAGGGACTCCTTGACTGCTTTAAGGATCGGACGACCACGGAAGCTTTGCGGGAGAAAGATTGAACAGTGGTCACCAATTTCCTTTTAAGGTCATCAAAAATGGCCAAAAAACACCTCCCCATAGAGGCTTTTTCAAAACTCAGGGAGTTTTGAAAAAGCTACCTTAGATGTACATACAGTAATTTTGCCATTCTATACTTTTTTAGGGAATTTTGAAAGAAAAAAATTGTCCCCACCCTATTAATCTGGTATAATAGGGTGCTAAGTCAGGTTTGGTGGGTTTTATACAAATCGTATTTTAAATTAGTAAGCGGAGGGTCGGATGGCCACAAAAGCCAGAGAGATTGGGAGACTTTTTACACCCCTTCAGGTGGGGTACATCGCCGATTGCGTGGAGCCCCTGAGCGCGGGTTCCGACGCGGGATGGGCATTGCAAACCCTTTCGGAACGGCCTGAACTGGAAGTGCTTCCCATAGAACGGGACGGGGCTGTTTTAGGAGTCCTTCCCCGAAAGGTTTTGGAAGAACTGATGGAATCGGCGTGGAAACGGTTTTGGCAGAAAGACCTGGACGCCTACATTATTCCCGCGAAAAAAACCATAGAAGCCACCGATTACGTGGATAGAATCGTTGCCCAGGGCCTTAAGGAATCGGACAACGATGATCCCCAATGGTATATCATTCAACATCGACGAAGTTATTTGGGAATCGTAAACCTGCGGCAATTATTGGAATACATGAACGAACTCCGTTCTCAGGATATGAACCGGGCTTCGGAGATACAAAAATATATCCTGGGTAAGCCTCAACCAGAGGATAGCCGGTTTAAATTAGTTTTTTACAACCGCATGGCCTACGAAATAGGGGGAGATTTTTATAAAGCCGCCAAAATCGGGGAAGATCGATACATGGTGGCCTGTTTCGACGTGGCGGGAAAAAATATTTCCGGGGCCCTGGCGACCATCGCGTTGGGTTCCTTTTTCGCGTCCCTCCGTCTTTTTGCCTATTCGGGGGACCCTCGGCTTACCACGGGACTCATCAACGCCATGGTTCGGGAAGTCAACCCCGGAGACGTCTTCGTAACCGCCGTCCTCTTCTATATCGACTTTAAAACCCAAACCGTGGAGATTCACAATTGCGGTTTTTCTCCCGTTTTTGCCTTTGTACCCCAGGAAGATCGAAAAGTTTCCTGTAAATTAGCCCGGCCTAACCTTCCCCCCCTGGGCTTGGAAGATAAGATGGTCAACGACAGCCCCCAAATAATCCCGATCGTAAAGGGCCTGCGCCTATCCGCTTATTCCGATGGTCTTACGGATATGACCGACCCCTTTGGGGAACGCTACGGAGACGAACGGGTTACCGAACTGTTACAGAATATTCATAAGGTTCCCAGCTCGGAAGTCAACGACATTCTGAGTGGGGAAATCGATAAATGGATCGGCGAATCCCACTTAGCCGATGATATAACCTTGGTGGATATTCGTTTTACCTAAACAACCGAATTTCATCTTTAAAGAATCGTCGTACACAACTCCTCGTTTCTTGTACCCCTTCCCATGCAGGGCGTTTAGGGTTATAAACAAGAAGTATTCTTGTTTTTTGGCTAGCATTTTCAAAAAACTCCCTGCTTTGAACCCTTTGAAAATGCTTTTATTATGAGTCAAATCCAAAAATTTAAATTTTTGGATTTGTTACGATAAAGACGTAATTTCTGTAAGGAATTATGTTAACCCACTGTAAAAATAATTGGTTTTTAGAGTGGGCTCATTACTCTATTTTTACAAAGGAGTCAGCCATGGTGGAAGCTCTAAAGAAAAATCCCTCGTGGAAGGGCCGGAAGGGGCCCCTCGTTTTGGTTATTATGGACGGGGTCGGTTACGGAAAATACAAGGACGGCGACGCGGTGGCCGATTCTAAAATGTATACCCTCAATTCGCTTACGGCTAAAAATCCCCATACAAAGCTTAAGGCCCACGGGACCGCCGTCGGCTTACCCTCCGACGAGGATATGGGAAACAGCGAGGTGGGCCATAACGCCATCGGGTGCGGACGGGTATTCAGCCAAGGGGCGGCCCTAGTTTCAAAGTCCATCGAAACGGGGGCCCTGTTTCAGGGGAAGGCCTGGAAAGAGGTGGTAGAACAGGTGACGAAATCCGGCGGAACCCTTCATCTTATCGGCCTCTTTTCCGACGGAAATGTCCATAGCCACATGGATCATCTGAAGGCGCTCATTACCCACGCCAAATCGGAGGGTATTAAAAAGGTCCGGGTCCACGTGCTCTTTGACGGTCGAGACGTTGGAGAAACCAGCGCCCTAGACTACGTGGATCCCTTTGAAGCCTTCCTGAAGGGTCTTAACGATGGCGGTTTTGACGCTCGAATCGCCTCGGGGGGCGGAAGAATGTGGATTACCATGGATCGGTACGGAGCCGATTGGGGTATGGTAGAACGGGGGTGGCACACCCACGTTTTGGGTCAGGGTCGGCAATTTGCCACGACTCGAGAGGCGGTAGAAACCTACCGCAAAGAAATTCCCGGTATTATCGACCAGGATCTTAAGGAATTTGTCATCGCGGAACAGGGGAAACCGATT
This sequence comes from uncultured Treponema sp., assembly GCA_964425215.1. Taxonomy (GTDB): domain Bacteria; phylum Spirochaetota; class Spirochaetia; order Treponematales; family Breznakiellaceae; genus CAYRLW01. The sequence continues at coordinate 20,721 of CAYRLW010000002.1, read as the reverse complement.
GGAACGATCAACGACGGAGACTCGGTGATCTATTTCAATTTCCGTGGGGACCGGGCTTTGGAAATTAGCGCGGCCTTTGAGCAGGATGCCTTTGATAAGTTCGACCGTATACGCCGACCCAAGGTTTGTTACGCCGGTATGATGGAATACGATGGGGATCTCCACGTGCCCGCCCGGTATTTAGTCAGTCCTCCGGCGATCGATAGAACCATGGGAGAATACCTAGCCGCCAGCGGTATCCGTACCCTCGCTATTTCGGAGACCCAAAAATACGGCCACGTAACGTATTTCTTTAACGGTAACCGAACGGGTAAATTCGATGAAAAGCTGGAAACCTACGTGGAAATTAAAAGCGATGTTCTTCCCTTTGAACAACGGCCCTGGATGAAATGTGCGGAGATCACGGACGCCGTGATGGAAGCCATCGAAAGCGGGAAATACGATTTTATCCGCCTCAATTATCCCAACGGCGACATGGTGGGCCATACGGGGGTGTACCAGGCGGTGGTCTGCGGAATGGAGGCCATGGATATCCAGCTGGGTCGGTTAGCCAAGGTGGTGGAAAAGGCCGGAGGCATCCTAGTCCTGACGGCGGACCACGGCAATTCGGACGATATGTTCGAACACGATAAAAAATCCGGCGCCGTGGTGTATAAAAGCGACGGATCTCCAAAGGCGAAGACGAGCCACAGCCTAAACCCCGTACCTGCGGTAATTTACGATCCCGACTACCGGGGAGAATACGTGGCCGAACCCGTGGATAGGGCTCTGAAGGAGGGTCTGGGCATAAGCTCCTGGGCCGCCACGTGCATCGAACTGCTCGGTCTAGTTCCCCCTTCGGATTATGACCCGTCCCTCCTTACCATGAAATCTTAAAACTCCTCAAAGTCCCCATCATCGGCCATGGGAGCGGGTATTATAGCCCGGGTGGCCGGCGATGGGGTCTTTTTTTCTGGTACCGGTCCTTCTTTGGGGGACTCCTCTTTTACCGATTCCCGGCGAATCGGTTCTTTTGGAACGGGCTTGCCCGGTACGGCTTCGCTGTCCCGTGGTCGCCGGTTCGGGGCCCCTTCTTGAACCGCCGATACCCTACCCTTGGAAGCCGTGGACCGCTTTAGGCCATCCTTCCCGGGGTGCACCGCATCCTCTGTACCGCCTATTTTAAAGAATTCCACCGCCTTCCGCAGGGATTGGGATTGGGAGGACAGTTCTTCCGCCATGCTGGCCAGCTCTTCGCTCGATCCAGCGTTTTGTTGGATCACCGTATCCAACTGGCCGATGGCCGAAACGATTTGATCGATGCCCGAGCTCTGTTCCCGGGAGGCGGCGCTGATTTCTTGGACCAGTTCGGCGGTCTTTTGCACGTCCGGTAAAAATCCCGTTATTTTCCGCCCCGCCTCATCGACGGTTCGAACGCTTTCCGAGGAAATGGAGAGGATCTCCGATGCCGCGTTCTGGCTTCGTTCGGCCAATTTTCGGACCTCGCTGGCTACCACGGCAAAGCCCTTCCCCGCTTCCCCGGCACGAGCGGCTTCTATGGCCGCGTTTAAAGCCAAAAGATTCGTTTGCCGCGCGATTTCTTCGATAATGCCTATTTTGGCGGCGATGGCTTTCATGGCTTCCACGGATCGGAGAACCGCATCGGCCCCCTCTTGCGCATCCGCCATGGCCCTGCGGGCTATAGTCTCGGTGGTAGCGGCGTTATCGGCGCTTTGCCGTATGGTAGAACTTATCTCTTCTACCGTCGCCGAAACCTCCTCCGCGCTGGCGGCCTGTTCGGTGGACCCCTTGGACAAGTTTTGGCTTGTCCGGTTGATGGCGTCGGACCCCTTTTCCACCTCCGAAGAGGATGTGGAAATAGTCTGGATGGTGGAAACCAGGTTTTCCATCAACGTTCCAGTGGATCGCACAGCCTCGCCCACCTCGTCCTTTCCCTGGGACGCGGACTTAAAATCGGACCGCAGTTCCTCGGTAAGGCTTAAATAACCCTGGGAAAGCCGAAGATTGATAGCCGAAAGCAGTCGAATGGGACGAACGATCCGGCTTACGGAAATTAAAAGAATGATGATCAGCAGAAGGACAATTATCAGTGAAAGGGCGATCAGGAGTCGAACGATGTGTATGGTAGACTCGCTCAACTGGTTCGAGGGGACTATCATCGTCATGATCCACCCTTGCGATTCGGGGATCGGTGAAAACACAAGGGTTTTTTTAATCCCCTTATCGTCCCAATACTCCTGGGCTCCTTTTTTTTGTCCCTTCATGGAAGGAATGGCTTTTTCTAAATTGCGGTACCCAATTTTTTGGGGGTCCATAATATTCAATTTCATCACATAGTCCTTATTAGGGTGGGCGATGGCCAGAAGGGTTTTATCAAAAATAGCCGCGTAGGTTTGCCCAAACTTAATTTGGGCCACAATATCGGACAGGGTGTTTAACGTTACCCCCGAAGCGACCAGACCCATAAGTTTTCCGCTTTTATCTTTTAACGGAACCCCTATAAAGGTCATGTTTTTCCCGTTAGCCTTAGAAACGAGCCCATCGGAAACAAAATAATCCGCCCCCGCCATGATGGCTTTAAAATAATCCCGGTCAGAAATATTGCCCGTGGCCCCCAGGGAGGTAAAATAGTTGCCCGACAGGTCGCAGTAGTATTCATACTCCACGTCTTGGACCAGATTCCGTTGACGGCTTAGCATGTAGGCCCGCATCCGCTGGGGGTCAGCGCTCATCATGTCCTCCGATTTCGCTGTCCGGGCGATATTCCGCAGGTGCCCCTCGATCCACCGTCCGATTTCGGCGGCCCGGCTATCGGTATTCAACTCCACGAGACCCAGAACAGTCTGATTCACGGATTGGGATACGGAGAGGCCTATGACCACGCTCAGAATTGCCATACCTATAGCCATAGGGAGCACCGTCAAAATGGTCATTTTTAATCGCAACTTCATATTCCACTCCTTTGAGGTTCTTTCAAAAGTCTATTACTTTTAAAAGAACCTCTTGCAGTATTTTTGCATTATCAATCTAAATATGTATATGATAAAAATAGCAAAAATACTGCATGTCCATCTAAGGAAACTCTTTCAAAACTCTCTGAGTTTTGAAAGAGTTTCCTCTATTTTCTAGATATCAAGGGACTGACAGTCTAACTATAATCCACAACGGTTCATATACGCCAGTCTTCGCTGGTACTGGTCGGTTAAAACTTGATCCAATGGTAGGGGCTCGGACCAGAGGGGAGCGCAGGAACGACCCGAAACATCCTGAATCGATAGACTCCCGTTGCCCAGCCAGAAGGGAGATTCGTCCATAATCTTCCCTGTTTTTAAATAATGGTTTAGAAGGGCCTCAAAGTAGCCTAAGGCGTTGGCGAAGGCGCTTTGGTACAGCTCCGGAAAGGATCGAATATCAAAAACCCCTTCCCCGCAGGGGTGGCGCCAGGGGGACCGGGATAAATTAAGGTAATCGATACCCAGGGGAAAGGCTTCGGGGTACACAAGGGCCACGGAAGATCGGTCTTGATGGTCCCGGAAATAGACGCATTCGTCCTTTAATCGGAGATTGAGGGCCGTCTTACGGGGGTCCGTATTTCTATAAAAGCCCTCCGCGTCTTTAAAGGCGTTTTGGATCCTCTGCCGAAGCCGCTGATCCGATCCCGCCCGTTTTGGATACGAGGCCACCAGCGCGCTTTGTATAAGGGTAACAAGGTCTTCAGAAGCCTTGCGACACGGACGGGCCAACAGGGCCTCCTGGTCCCAGGAATCCTGGCCCTTTCCCCGCAGGTACCGGAGCATCAGAACGTCGATTATCCGTTCAAAAAAAGCGTGGCACCGGGCGTACCGTTCCGTTTCTGGTTTGGCAGGGGAAACCCATCCAGCCCGATTGACTATATACGGATGGGCGGCCCGATCCAAAAACGCGTGGGTGGCGAAGGACAGGGCGTACAGCCCCCGTTCGCTGAGAAGTCGACGGCCCCGGCGCTCCATAGCCGAACAGCTTCGGAATACGTTGGTTCCCCGGTCTTCTTCCGACTCCTCGTCCAAGGCTAAAGAAAGCAGTTTTGTAGCTAAAAGACCAAAATCCCTTCGGTGAATCAAGGTTCCGTATTCGATCGCCACGGGTCTTGTGTGTTGACTATGGTAAAACAGATCCGGTCCTTGACTACCCAAAGCAACCATAGGTTCGACTGCGGGCCCCAAAATCGGGGAAAAGTCAAACCCTACACGGGGTCCCAAACGATGGAGAAGATCCTCGGAAAATAAAAAATGGAGAATTTGGGATGGCATTGCTTCCCCTTTTATGATTGAAATAACTATATTACATAGTAATGAGAGGAGGCGTTATATGGAAGTACGAAGCAAAACTTACACGTATAAAACTTCACTGCGCTGGGAAGGGGAAAAACGGGGAACTATTTCAACCCCAGGGAAAACGGACATTTCCGTCGCCACCCCGCCGGAGTTCAAGGGACCCGAGGGTATTTGGTCTCCGGAGGACCTTTTTGTGGCTTCGGTGAACATTTGTCTAATGACCACCTTTTTGGCCTTTATCGATAGGGCTGGGCTGGTTCCCCTGGAATACCACAGCGACGCTGAGGGAACCTTAGAGTTGGGTAGTACGGGCTTTTCGTTTACAAAAATTATCCTGCGCCCCACCATCGTGGTTAAAACAGAGGAAGACCGCTCAAAAGCCCAGGAATTAATTGAAAAGGCTGAAAAAAACTGCCTTATATCTAATTCCATTAAAGCCCAGGTCCACTTAGAAGTGAATATCGTCCTGCAAGAATAAGGCAGGGTGCACGTTTCGGATTTTCTGGTCCCACCGGTTCTTCTAGGCCTTAAAAACCAAAAAATGGTTGGATCGGGAGGTTGACAGAGACTTTAACGCTGTGGTATGTTCCTTTTGCTTTCGGGATTTAAAGGCTCCGGAAGTTTATTCGGTAGCGTAAAAAGATACCGAAATACCATAGCTTTTATTCGGGCAATAGCGCAGTTGGTTAGCGTACAAGTCTGGGGGACTTGGGGTCGGCGGTTCGAATCCGCCTTGCCCGATTTTTTATACCAGAGAGGCTCTTTCAAAACTCAGGGAGTTTAAAAGAGCTACCTTTGATGTACGAGGTTTTTTTAAACGTCACAGACTTTTAAAAAAGCCTCCGTAAAATTATTTCTTTACACCCCGTACCACTTGAGTTTCTTAGAAAGCTTGTGCTATCCTCCAGGCGAAAAATATACTTTAGCGAGGTTTTGTATGGCTTATAAAATCACCGATGCGTGCATCAACTGTGGCGCCTGCGAAGGCGAATGCCCGGTAGAAGCGATTTCAGAAAAAGATGGAGCGCGATGGATCGATCCGGATAAGTGTCAGGACTGCGGCGCCTGTGTGGGAGCCTGTCCGACCGACGCGATCATCGCGGGCTAGTCTTTTTCGTATGGAATCGTAAAAGTCACAGACTTTTGCGAAACCCTCAAAAGGCAAGGGATATCCCTTGCCTTTTTTTTCGTAGTACAATCGGAAGTCCATGGTGAAATTTCGATTTTCCTTTTTAACGCTTTTCCTGTTCCTATTCAGTCCCCTTTGGGCAAAGGATAACGCTCCCGCTGGTACCTATCCCACCATCACCACGCTGAACAACAGGGATGTGGAGTTTCTACAATTTCAAGGGGATGTGGAAGAGGGACGAAAACAGGTAGTCCAGCTGGAACAGGTGGGTTCAAATCTTGAAAAAATCATGGACTCCCTAACCGTCTATCAATACAGCGCCAAAAAAGACGAGGACTTATTCGATATAGCCGCCCGGTGCAACGTTCCCTACGGAACCATAGCCACGGTGAATAGAATACACGCCGCCGACACCATAGAAGGGGGTACTGTTTTACTGCTCCCGACTATTCAGGGCATTTTTATTAGCGAACATCCCACCACGGATTTGGAACGATTACTTTTCTCCGCCCGATCAGACCGGCAGGGTATCCCGGTGGTCATTCGCGGAAATACCAGAACAGAACGATTTTTATTTTTCCCGGGGGAAGATTTTTCCCCCACCGAGCGGGCGTTTTTCTTAAATACGGCGTTCCGGTACCCCCTGCCGGCCTTTCATGTGACCAGCGGCTTCGGTATCCGCCGAAACCCTGTAACCGGACATTTGGTCTTCCACGAAGGCCTGGATTTAGCGGCCCCCGAAGGAACGGAGGTCTACGCGTGTCGGGAAGGAACGGTTCAGGAGATTGGTTATAACGCTATTTATGGAAATTATGTTCTTTTAAAACACGAAGGCGGCTGGACCAGCCTTTATGGACATTTATCCGCAGTTTTAACGGTCTTGCATAAGAATCTCCAATCCGGTAGTCTATTGGGGAGAGTGGGTTCTACCGGACAATCTACGGGACCGCATTTGCATTTTGAGTTACGGCAAAACGGAAAACCCCTAAACCCGGCAAATGTACTACCCACCAGAGGAATAGAACGATGAAACGCAGGTACGGTGCGGCGCTCCTATCGCTCGTCCTCGGAATGCCTGTAATGGCAGAGAATTTCCGGACCATTGTGGCAGGTTCGATGGAACTGGGGGTAGAAGCTTCCGAACAGAAGCCCCTCTCGTTATCCTATGTGGATTCGGTGGTAGTCAAATTAGCGCAAGGAAGCCGATTCCTCAAGGGAATCGAGCTGGATCTTAAAATTCCCCAGGCTTATTTTAAATACAGGGGCAGTTTAGCCATCTCTATTTACACCAATTTAAAAACGGTCCCCCCCAAGGGTGTGGCGGATATTCAAGCCGAGCGGGTCGGGTTTGAACTGTTGCCCAATAAGTTGCAGGCGATCTACCAAATTCCACTCCGGCTGGATGCGGACTTAAAGGCGTCCCCCTACGTTTCCATCCCCACGGCGGTGCTTTCGCCCGCTTCCTTCCCCATACTGGTACGTCTTATGCCGGTTATTAAGGGCCTGGGGGATGAAATTGAATCCATGGTGTTTCAATTGAGCGCAAAGAGCCTTATCGCCAACGAAGGGGCCTTAAAAACCCAAATCATCTATCCAGAACAGTTAAAGGATAAGCCTTTTACGTTGTTAATCGACGATGCGGTGGTAGAAGATCCCGCAAAGGAACGTATTTTAAAGGAAGGGGAGCATAACCTAACGATCGTTTCCGACGCGTACCGGAACGAAAGCCGAACCTTTGTTATAGAACGGGGTAAGGTTCTGGAAATTTCGGTTAATCTTCAGGATCCAACCCCCTTAATTTCCTTTGAGGGACCGGAAAACGCGATTATATTTTTTGATAAGATAAGGGTAGAAAAACCTCGTCAATACCAACCCACCGAACCGGGGGAGCACGAAGTCCTATTCCAGGTGGGCGATTATTCTATTGTAAAGCAACTTACCATCCAGCGGGGCCGGAATTATCAGGTATCCCTAACCGTTGATGTGACGGTAACGGAGAAAAATTAGGCAGACTGAGTAAAATCTCTCAAGGAAGGGCGATAAAAACCGATATTGATGATGTCGGACCTATAGTTCCCCTCCCAAATTGCTATACTTCCGATATGCCTCAAGGGCGGGCCGGTGCGAACCGGCCTTTTTTTTTGTTGCCGCGGCGTATTGGGGATCAAACAGTCTGCTCTCCTATACAACGGACCAGTCCGGCACACTCCAGGCTTGCTGGGATTCTCATCGGCTCTACGCTTGACAAAAAGACGGCCCTTCCGTAGGCTCATGGCCATGGCATTCAACATGGTCCGTCCGCAAAAACAGTCTATCATCATCCGTATAGTAGCGCTCATCACCATTATCGCGGCGGTGTTAATTGGCGTAGCCGTGGGACTTTCTTTGGCAGAGACGGTAAATATTAAAAATCAAGAAAATTTTACCGATTTTGCGCCCGCGTTGCCCACTAAAATATTAGATATCCACGATAATTTGATAACCGAATTTTCTGCGGAAGAAAAACGGGAATTGATATCCATAAACGAGCTCCCAAAACATCTAATTTACGCGGTGTTAGCCCGGGAGGACCCGGATTTTTATAAACACCATGGATTTAGCGTTAAAGCTATTTTCCGGGCGGTCCTGGGTCGCTTGATCGGAAAAAACCTTGGAGGGGGTTCTACCATAACCCAACAGGTTGCCGGCACCCTGTACGCCGATCGATCGGACAAATCGATAACCCGCAAATTACGGGAACTGTGGTGGGCCCTTCAATTGGAACGTAGATACACTAAAAATGAAATTTTGGAACTGTATCTGAATAAAATGTATATGGGAGCGGGAACCTACGGGGTGGAAGCGGCCAGTAAGTACTACTTTGGCCACAGCGCCCGGGATATAACCCTGGCGGAATCGGCGATCCTGGTCATCCAACTTTCCAGTCCCGCGAAGTATAACCCCCTGGATAATCCCAACGTGGCCAAGGAACGGCAAAAAGCGGTGCTGGACCGGATGGTAGAATTGGGGTACGCCACGAAAGCGGAGGCGGAGGCTTCCTTCAACCAATACTGGGATAATTACGATTATACCCGGGTATCCAGCTCGGCGTACTTTAACCGGGACGATAAGGCCCCCTGGTTCAGCGAGTACGTCCGACGGCAACTGGAAAATATGCTCTACGGGTCCCTGGATATTTACAAGGATGGTTTTACCGTCCATACGACCCTGGATTTAAGCTTTCAAGACGCGGCGAACAAGTACATGGCCCGGGGCTTAAGTCAGGCCAACGAAGAATACAAGCAAACCCAAAACGTTCGTTTGGATAAGGCGGAACAAATTTACATCCCCATTGTGGATATGCTGTCCCTGGCCTTTGATATCGATACCATCCACGCTTCTTCGGAGACCCAAACGGAACAGAACTCCCGATCCCAGTACATTAAAAATATCAACCCCATCGTCGATACGGCGGCCCTTCTTTTTGGTTTGGACAACCTTAAAACCCTAACCAACGGAGCCTACGGACAGCTTAAAACCATCGCCGAAAAAAACACCGTCGAAGGAGCCCTTATTTCTATCGAAAACGATACCGGATATATCAAAGCTCTCATTGGGGGGTCCAAATACGACCAATCGAACCAGCTGATCCGGGCGATCCAGGGTCAAATTATGCCCGGAAGCTCCTTTAAGCCCCTGTACTATTCGGCAGCCATCGATTCCAGAAAGTTCACCCCCGCGACGCTGATCTACGACGCTCCGGTGGTTTTTTATAATGAGGATGGGACCCCCTATATACCCCTTAATTTTAAGGGCGAATGGAAGGGCCCCGTCCTCTTATGGTACGCCCTAGCCCACTCCATGAATGTACCGTCCCTTAAAGTTTTGGACGGTATCGGCTTCGACGCGGCCATCGACCGGGCGGCCCTCCTTTTAGGAATAGATGATCCCCAGGTAAAGCGTCAAACCTTTCCACGGGTATACCCCATGGGGCTCGGGGTCATCAGCGTAGCGCCCATTCAAATGGCTAGGGCGTTTTCTATTTTCGCGAACCAGGGAAGGGAAGTGACGCCCATAGCCATTAGAACGGTGGAAGACCGAAACGGACGGGTTATACTGGATCCGGAAAAAGAACTGCGATTACAACAGAAGCGAAAGGGTTCGGCTATCCAGCTTATCAGCCCCCAAAACGCCTACGTCATGACCACCCTATTGGAAAAAACCGTACAAAGCGGTACCCTGGCCTACGCGGCGGGGTACGGTTCAAAATTTACGTATAAAGATAAAAATGGCAATAAATTCACCATTCCTGCGGCGGGGAAAACGGGCACCACCCAAAACTGGGCCGACGCGTGGACGGTAGGCTTTACCCCCTACTATACCACCGCCGTGTGGTTTGGGTTCGACCGTCCGGGGAACTCCCTCGGAGTAACCCAAACCGGCGCCACCATCGCGGGACCCACGTGGGCGGACTACATGCGGGAAATCCACCAGGGTCTTCCCATGAGAGATTTTGTCCGTCCCGCCACGGGGCTGATAGACGTAACAGTCTGCGCAGTTTCGGGCCTTTTACCCACCCAGTACTGCGACGAGGGAACCGTTACCCTAACGTTCCTTGAGGGTACCCAGCCGTCGCGGTACTGCGATATCCACGAAAACAACCAAGCCAAAACGAACCGAGCCCTAGAATTAATGAAACAGGATACCTTCCATATCGATACCACCGGCCTGCAGGATCAGCTAAAAATGCCCCAGTTGGACCTGAAGAATCTCCCGAGCGGAGCCCCCTCCAATTCATCGGGTAATAACGCCTATCCTTCCGGAAATTCAACGACCACCCCGTACAACCCCCTGTTGAATTAGGGGTGCCCCTCGTCGCGGCGCCGTCCATGGCGGCGGAAAAAGCAGAGCCTTTTCCGCGGGTTTCCCCCGCGGCCATCCGTGGCCGCCCAAGGCCGCGCACGGTAACTGGTTATGGGGGCTTGGTAGTTTTAGTTTGACTTTTTCTCGAAGTGGGAGAATTCCATGGAGAAGGTTGCGGCGCCGTCCATGGCGACGGAAAAAGCAGAGCCTTTTCCGCGGGTTTCCCCCGCGGCCATCCGTGGCCGCCC
>CAYRLW010000002.1:1982-10089 GCA_964425215.1 uncultured Treponema sp. | reverse complement strand
GCCGCGCACGGTAACTGGTTATGGGGGCTTGGTAGTTTTAGTTTGACTTTTTCTCGAAGTGGGAGAATTCCATGGAGAAGGTTGCGCGGCCTTGGCTTACGGAGCGGAGGGCGGTCATAAAGCCGAACATTTTGGCCATGGGAGCCTGGGCTTTTACGTAGTCCATGGTAAGTTTGGAATCCCGGCTTTGTACAAGCCCTCCCCTTTGAATCACCAGGCTGATCACATCACCGACGAATTCCTTAGGACAAATTAAATTAACCGCCATAATGGGTTCCAACAGTATGGGGTTAGCTGTTCGGCAGGCCTCGTCAAAGCCCATACTGGCGCAGGCTTCAAAGGCTAGTTCGGTGCCCGTGAGTTCGGAATATTGAAGATCGATCAGGGTGACCCCAATATCGATACAGGGGTACCCAAGGACTATGCCCGATGGAAAAGCGGAATTAACCCCCCGTTCGACGGCGTCAAAGATCCCTTCCGGAGCCTGATTCTTCTTTACCCCGTTGGTGTATCGGTTCCCCGAACCCCGGGGCAGGCTTTCTACCCGCAGAGTAAGGGTGGCGCTGTTTTCCTTACCCGCGATAACCTTAGAGAAGGTTTGGGTGTGTTCCACCGTCTTGGAAACCGATTCTCGGTACGTAACCTGGGGATTTCCAACCTTGGCTCCCACGTTGTATTCTTTAAGAATCCGGGTAACGAGAACGTCTAAGTGAAGTTCCCCCATCCCCGAAATTATCAACTGCCCGGTTTCTTCGTTCTCCTTGGTGGTAAAGGTGGGATCTTCCTTGGCCAGAATTTCAAGCACATCCTTTAATTTTTCCTGTTCCGACAGGGTTTTTGGTTCAATGGCCACCGAGATAACCGGTTCGGGAAACTGCATTTTTTCTAAGACCACGGGCCAACCTTCACTGCCGATGGTGTCACCGGTTTGAGCCAGTTTCATGCCAATGATAACGCCAATATCTCCCGCCGCCAGTTCGTCCATAGGCTCGGATTTATTGGAGTGCATACGCAGTATTCGATTGGCCCGTTCCCGCTTTTTTTTGCCGATATTGTACACCACCGAACCTACTTTGATACTGCCGGAGTACATTCGGACATAGCAGAGACTTCCCGCCTCCCGATCATACTGAATTTTGAACACCAAACCCAGGGGAGTTCCTTTTGGATCGCAGGGTACCGAAACCTCCTCTTCTTTTTTTAAATGGTGCCCAAGAGCCGGAATAACCTCGTTGGGGGAAGGGAGGTAGTACACCACCGCGTCGATAAGGGGTTGGACACCCATATTCCGTCGCGAAGCGCCGCATAGGATGGGAACGATGGACCGGGCGATCACCATAGCCCGTAATTCCCGTCGAATCAGGTCCAGGGGTATTTCTTCGCCGTTAAGATACAGGTCGGTAATTTTTTCGCTATGGGACGAGAGGGCATCGATCAAATTATCCCGCCATTGCTGGGCCAGGGCTTCCCGTTCCGCCGCGATGGGGGCGTAGATCATTTCCTCCCCGTCGGTAGAGGCATCCCAGCGGATTTCCTTCATCTCGATTAGATCAATGACCCCCTCGAAGGAACTTTCTTTTCCTATGGGCAGTTGAATGGCCACGGGATTAGCGGCCAATTTTGCCTTGATCTCTTCAATTACCCCAAAAAAATCAGAGCCGATTCGGTCCATCTTGTTGATAAAGCCGATGCGGGGTACCTTGTAGCGATCCGCTTGATGCCATACGGTTTCCGTTTGGGGTTCCACGCCGCCGACGGCGCAAAAAATTCCAATGGCGCCGTCCAAGACCCGGAGCGATCGTTCCACCTCGGCGGTAAAATCCACGTGACCGGGGGTATCGATTATATTAATTTGATGGTCCCGCCAATAGGTGGTGGTAGCGGCGCTTTGAATGGTAATTCCCCGCTCCTGCTCCTGTTCCATCCAATCCATCACCGCTTCGCCATCGTCCACTTCGCCTATTTTGTGACTTTTTCCGGTATAATACAGAATCCGTTCCGTGGTGGTGGTTTTTCCGGCATCGATGTGGGCCATGATACCAATATTACGCATTCGCTCGAGCATTTTGCGGACTCCTAATGGGTTATCCAATTATGGTTTATCGTTCAGCGGAAATACAAATCCCTTACGGGACCAACATAAACCGCAACTTCTTACGGGATATGCTGATTGTACCCGATCAAGGCCCTAACCTTCAAGGTTCCAATAGTGTCACGAAGATTAGGGAATGCTTTCTTTGAGTTTCAGCGGAACCCATCATGCTAAAGCAACCTTTGGTAGATACCCATAGGTAAGAGAACCGGCTAAGCGATCGTAGATCACTTTCATCCAAACTTTTTGATCGAGAATATTCAAATGAAGTTGGGAAAGGAACGCCCGCTCCTCAAACATAGTGTCCCGCATCCGTTTGATGAGGGACTTTGGGATACCCGCCATCTCCCCATGGGTCGAATAGGGTAGCACACTGGTTTACTTTTTCCCTAATCTTCGTGACACTACACACAATTTGCCCTGTACAACCCCATTTTTCCTTGTTATTCTAAAAAGGGGACCACATGGATTTTTCTTGGAAAATAGTCATCGACGCGGGGGCCGTTTCGCTGGCCCTTATCGTAGCAACCCTTATTCGGAGCCGATTTCAATTTTTTCAACGGTTTATGATTCCCAACGCGATCACCGCGGGTTTCCTGCTCCTACCGCTGTACAATTTCGCCTTGCCCATCCTGGGCTACGGAACCCACCGACTGGGGGAATTGGTCTACCACCTCCTTAATATTTCCTTTGTGGCCATGACCCTGCGTTCACCGCCGCCCACGATTCGGCGAAAGTCCGGCGGGGTTGTGGGTACCACGGTGGGGATCCTTTCCCAGTACGCTATTCAGGCGATCATCGGTCTTTTGTTGACCCTTTTATTTATAAGCACCCTATCCCCTTCCCTTTCGCCGGCTTTTGGCCTCTTTTTACCCCTGGGTTTCGCGTTGGGGCCGGGACAAGCGTACGCCATCGGCAAGGGGTGGGAAGCCATGGGTTTTGGGGGAGCCGCTTCTATCGGATTGACCTTCGCGGCCATTGGGTATCTTTGGGCCTGTTTTGCCGGGGTAGCGTTGATCTACTACGGGGTCCGTAAGGGTTGGATGTGCGAAGAAACCATGGCAATCTTTTCCAATAAAAAACTAATGACGGGGCTCGTGGCCAAGGATGAAAAACGGGTCGCCGGCGGAGAATTGACCACCGAATCGGAAGCCATCGATTCCCTCAGTTTCCACGGGGCCATCGTGGCGGCCACCTATTTTCTCTCCTATCTTTTCTTAAGCGCCCTCGTGTGGGGGCTTTCCTTCGCGGGGAACGGGGGCAAAGAGCTGGGAAACAACCTTTGGGGTATTAACTTTATCTTTTCCGCCCTAGTCGCCCAAATAGTCCGGTTTATACTGCAAAAGACGGGAAATCAGTGGATTTTAGACGATAAAACCCTTTCGCGGATCGCGGGTTTTTCGGTGGATTACATGGTGGTCAGCGCTATCGCGGCAATTTCCTTGGTTTTCGTCAGTACCTTCTGGGTTCAAATCCTAGTCATCAGCACCCTTGGGGGAATCGCCACCACCCTTTCGGTCCCCTGGATGGCGTCCCGGATGTTTAAGGATTATCGTTTTGAGCGGATGCTGATGATCTACGGCTGTTCTACCGGAACCCTGTCCACGGGGCTGGCCCTTCTGCGAATTTTGGATCCGGAATACCGGGGCCCTGTAGCGTCGGACTATATGGTGTCCGCGGGACTGACCTTTCTGCTGGCCATCCCCTTTATTTTAGGTATCAACCTACCGGCAAAGTCGGGACAAACGGGCAATATGACCTATTTTTGGATAATGGTCGGCATCTCCACGGCCTATCTCTTATTTACCCTGATCGGCTACATCCTGCTAGCCCGAAAACGGGCCTGGGAACAGGGGCGATCCATGTGGGTCAAACCGTAGCGCCGTGGAGAAACTGGATGGCCATGAGCCATTTAAGGGCCGAGGCGCTTCGATTGGCGAATCGGACCTGATAGAGAATCCGGTTATGGTAGAACTCCAAATTATTCCGCTGAAACACCCCCTCTCCTTCTACCTCCGAAAGGGGGAACACCAGGCGCCCCCCCGCAAGGGGGCGCAGTTCTATACGATCCGGGAAAAGGGCCAGCCTGCCGGTCCTAAAACGGCTGAGGGGCCGGAGTTTTCTACCCCGCAAGACCACCACCCCGGCGTCCGAAAACAGACAGGCGGCGGATTTTTGCTCTATTTTTTGTTTTAAAAAAAGAGGAAAAGACTTTTCCTGCAGAAGGCTCAGGTCCCGGATGGTTACCGGTTGCGGGTTTTCAGCTTCGTCTCGGTGAAGCCGGTAAAATCGATCCATGTGGTACGAAACCCCGCAGGCGGTACAGCGAAAAACACGGACGGAGCTTTTCATGGAACCGATGTCCCCGCAGTGGGGGCACTGGAAAAGCACGGTCTCCAGGTTTTCCGCCAGGGCCCTTCGGAAAAAGGGAATGCGGGCAGCCGCTTCCCATGAACCCTCGTCGTGGAGAATCGACGTTTCTAATCGATTAAAAATTTCCTCGGTGGACAACTGGGCTATTTCTTCAGCGCTGAGGGATTGTTTAAAATGGATTTCGATACGCCCCCGCCGGTGGAACCAACTCCACCGGGGCATGGAATAGTAGGCCCCCTTTAAAACCACGCTGATTACCGGAACCTTGAGAAGCTTTATTAGTTTAGCCGTCGACGGAATCAGCGGCAGGGTATGGCCGTCAAAACTCGCCGTTCCTTCGGGAAAAATACCCACCACTCCCCGGCGTTTTCGGATCACGTTGACCACCGTATGGACCGTCTCCACGTCGGGGATAAACTTCGACTTGGGGATGGACCCTACGATTCGCAGAAGGTTGCGCATAAGGGTGGAACGTAAATTGCTGTCGCTGGCGATCCAATACACCGGTTGGGGCACAAAGGAAGCCACCATCAGGGGGTCTATCATGGCCACATGATTGGGCAGAATCACATAGGGAGGAGAAAGGTTTTGAAATAATTCGGTCCCCTGGGTACCGATCCGGTACCGAATTTTTAAATAGAACCCCACGGTATGCCTAAGAATAAGGTTGAACCACCGGGGGTTATAGGGCTTATAAACCCTCTTACCATTGTTAGCCATCTATGGCGTCCCTACAAACGGAAAAGCTTCCGCAGGGAAGCTCGATGCATAATCCTATAATGGATATAAAAGAGCAGGGCCGCCACCGGAACGAGGGCGAAGGCCACGATAACGGACCACCGGACGGACAGGGTGTGCTTAATTTGAAAATTGATGATCCCCTCCAGGCCGACACAAAAGAGGGATACGAAGGATAAAATAATTCCGATAACGTTGAGCCCCCTTCGACGAAGTACCGCTACCAGGGTTCCCGCCCCGGTGACACAAATTTCAAATAATAGTCCAATGGGTAATCCATAACCCAGGAACCAAGTAATACGACCATCAAAGGCGTCCACAAGAAAAATTAAAGCGATTAGCAGGGGAGAAAGAATAGCGAACAGTATCCAAGGGTGACGGTGAAGGATAAGGGGCATGGCGGTAAAAAACCACAGGGCCACCAGGCCGACGGATGAATAGCGGGACCAGGTTAATCCATGCCGGGTAAATAGATCCGCTAAAATAGTTACCCCCAGAACTATCCCCAGGGCCACGGAAATTAATTCCACCGCGATATGCCGGCGTTCTTCGTGGGTCAGGGTATTGTCGAGGGGAGATGCCTCATCGGTCTGCGAATCGGCGGGTAGGGATTCCCCCGGTACGGAGGATGCAGGGGGAAGACCTTCGTGGGCCGGTCTTCCGCAGAGGGGACACCGCTTTGCCTGGTCCGCCAGAATCACAGCGCAATGCACGCAATAGGCCATACAAAAACCTCCACGCTTTATCAAATTGGGGTAACCCGATAACGCCCTTAGGTATCGGATTACCCTTATCTGTACTCGGATTTTGGCGGATTAACCGTTTTATGTACGTAAACCAGTTAAAAACCGCCAACAGTTACGGCACAGTCTCAATTAGCTCCTGATTAGATTCAACCTTTATCCGGCAACCATGGGAAGCCAGGGTCTTAAAAAATACCCGTTCAAAGTCCGGTCGGGCAACCATGCTGCCGATAAAAATATAGAGGTCCCCCTTCCAGGTCATAACCCCCACGTTAGCCCCCGTGGTCTTTGATCGGGCGGGCAAAAATCCAAAACGGCGCACCTCCGCCGCGAAGACAGGAGGAAGTTCCACAATACCCAAGTTAGAAAGGGAACCCGAATAGGCGGACACCCCAATAAGCTGATTTATAATCCTAAGCACCAAGGTTTTAATGGGAAGAAAAACCGGACGACCCAAGGGGTTCCGCTCCCCACCCACGTTTCGTTTCAACTGACGCAACAGTTCCTTTTCCCCCATCCCCAAACGAAGTTGATGATGCACCCGATGGAGAATCTCGTCGAAGGACCAGTGGCCCAGCCGAAGATCGATGGACGGGGCCGCGAAAAGGAAAAAATTTCTAAGAGTTTTTGAGGGATAAATGGATCGAAGATTTACCGGAATTTGTATGGATATGTACGGCCGGGCCTGCCGCCGTTTCGCGGGGCTCAGGGATTCGTAGAGTTCCTGCAGGGCACTAAGATGAACCGCCGCCAAATATTCGGTTACACTAACCTTTTTTGCCTTCGCCAGGCCCAAAATTTGGGAAACCTCCACCATTCCAACCGTTTGGCGATAGGCAACCGAATCAAACCGCAAACCGGGGATTAAAAAGGATTTTCGACTTTTGTCAGGAAGGGACGCATGGGGCTTAAAGTACCGTTGGTACGCGTCTTCCTCCTCCTCCGGATCCACCGCCTGACCGGGACGTTTTATATCCCCCAGGGCAGACTCCCCCAGTTCCGTCCCAACACCAATGTTCCGTAGATACTCCACCACCAGGGCCTTCATAAACGCGATAGCCCCCGTGCCGTCGGTTAGGACGTGGTGAAATTCTCCCGTAATCCGCCCCCCCTTCACGCTGACTCGAATTATCGGGTGGCCCATACGCCGGGGTATGGGAGAGCAGGGAAACGGCGGTTCCGCCTCCACACGGGGCGGATGATCCACCGGGTCTAAATAATGCCAAAAAACCCCCCGGCGAAGACTGACAAACAGGAAGGGAAAGCGAGGAAAAAGGGCGGTCAAAGCGGATTCCAAAGCGGGAAGCACCACAGGCCGTTCTAACTCGCAGTACATGGAAAAAACAAAGGGCCCCGAAGCCCCCGCTATGGCGGCCATAAAAACAGCGCTGTTGTCCAACCTATAAAAACGGTCCTCCGTCGGGGATTTCGTTTTCCCAAAAGCCTTCATGCTAAAAGTATACCTTCTTAAACAAAGGTTGAGCAACTCATATTTTCCAACGGAGAATCATAGAGGGACTTACATCTGGAGCGGTAAAAGAATAACATATCGGTTGGTTTTAATGCTAAGTCGAATCTAAAGCCTTTGGGTTTTTAGAGGAGCCTTACGTATAAAATAGGAGTATAGAATGAAGATCGTGTTAATCGGCGCGGGAAGCGCCCAATTCGGCTATGGGACCATGGGGGATATTTTTCAAAGCCACGTCCTTGCGGGTTCCCATATTTCGTTGGTGGATATTAACGGCCAAGCCTTGGAAAAGGTAGCGAAAACCGCCCAGGACTTTATCGACGCTCACCAATTGCCCTTTACGGTATCCGCGAATACCGACAGGACTAAGGAACTGCCGGGAGCGGATTTTATAATCAGTTCCATCGAAGTGGGAAACCGGTTTGAGCTGTGGGATATGGACTGGACCATTCCTCACCAGTTCGGTATTCCCCAGGTGTACGGCGAAAACGGAGGTCCCGGAGGGCTATTCCACGCCCTCCGTATCACTCCCCCCATTTTGGACATCATGGAGGATGTGCAAAGGCTCTGTCCCCAGGCCTTTGTGTTTAACTATTCCAACCCCATGACCGCCATTACCACTACGGTTCTGCGAAAATTCCCCGAAGCCCGTTTTATCGGTATGTGCCACGAAATCGCGTCCCTTCGCCGGTA
>CAYRLW010000002.1:0-1882 GCA_964425215.1 uncultured Treponema sp. | reverse complement strand
TCCCCGAAGCCCGTTTTATCGGTATGTGCCACGAAATCGCGTCCCTTCGCCGGTATCTTCCACCCATGCTAGGGGTCAACTACGGGGATCTACAGCTACGGGCGGCGGGGTTAAACCACTTCAGCGTCCTCCTGGAAGCCCGGTACACGAAGTCGCTTAAGGACGCCTATCCGGATATTTTAGCCAAGGCCCCCGCTTTTTTTGAAAAAGAACTGGGGTACAGCGATATTTTAGAGTATTACCATAGAACGGGACAGGTTCCCGAAACCGAGGGGGCGGACGAACGAATCCATTTACCGGGGGTAGAGCGGAGTTCCCATTCCTGGGCGGACCGGACCCTATTCAAAGAAATTTTAGAAAAATTCAAACTTCTTCCCATAACGGTGGACAGCCACCTGGGCGAGTACATCGGCTGGGCCCACTCAGCGGCGGACCATAAGGGAATTCTAGACTTCTACGCCCTCTACCGGGCCATGCTGGCCCAGCCGGATAGGGCTACCATCGATATGAGCCTTAAAGAACGGGTGATTCCTATTATTGAAGGTATTATTACGGACGCCCAATACGAAGAAGAAGCGGTCAACATCCTTAACAAGGGCCTCATTCCCGATCTTCCTTCGTGGATAGCGGTGGAAGTACCAGCTACGGTAGGAAAATCGGGAATACGGGGTATAGGGTTCCCCCAGTACCCCAAGGGATTCGGAGCCCTGCTCCGGAACTATACGGGGGTTTACGACCTAACCGCCGAGGCTATACTTCAAAAGAAAAAGGAATACGTACTTCAGGCGCTCTTGGTTAACCCGGTGGTTCCCACCTGTAAAAACCTAGAATCCATGGTGGACACGGTGTTGGAACGCCAGAAACCCTGGTTGGGCTATCTACGATAGGTCGTGTCTAAACGGGATCTTCTGTGGTCCCCGCCCAGGAGGCGGGGACCAGGGCTTGTTAATCCGGCAAGGCTAGGGCTAGAACGTCTTCGAACCGTTCCACGGGATGGAACTCGATACCCTTTTTAATGTGTTCCGGTATTTCGTCCAGATCCCGCAGGTTTTGCTTGGGGATAATAATGTGTTTAGCCAAATTCCTACGGGCGGCGATGGTCTTCTCTTTAAGCCCTCCGATGGGGAGCACGTGACCCGTCAAGCTAAGTTCGCCGGTCATCACCAACCGGTCGGTGATCACCCGGTTGGTCACCAAAGACGTCAGGGCTATGGCCATGGTAATTCCAGCGGAAGGGCCATCCTTGGGGGTCGCTCCCTCGGGAATGTGGAGGTGTACGTGGTTTTTCTCAAACCATTCCTGACCAATGCCGTATTTTTCCGCCACCAGTTTCCGAACGTAGGTGTACGCGATGGTGGCGGATTCTTTCATCACCTCGCCCATTTTACCGGTTAGGGTAAGCCCCTCTTTCCCCGGGGTGGCTACCGCCTCGATGACCAAGGTATCTCCCCCCATGCTGGTCCAGGCTAATCCCACGGACATTCCGGGCCGGTCGGCTTTTTTTATCTCCTCCTCCGCGAAAATAGGTTTCCCCAAATGTTTTTCCACGGAAGCCTTATCGATGGTAAACTTTTCCATCGGTCCCTGCTTTCCCCGTTTGCCCTTCGCCGGGGAAGTATCTTTTGCCGCGGAGGCGGAAATCGATTCTCCCTTATTTTCCTGAACCCCTACACTTTCTTGCGCTGTCTTTGATGATTCGGCGGTACCGGAAGAAGTAGCGGCAGTTGCGGCTGAGGAGGATACGGTCGCGGAGGTTGAGGATGTGGCGGTGGAAGAAGCTGAAGCGGCGGCTTCCGCGGCTTCCGCGGCTTCCGCGGTTTCAGCGGATTCTACCAGCTGTTTCGCTAACTTTCGGTGGATCTTATCCAAGTTTTTTTCAAAG
>CAYRLW010000001.1:141977-145901 GCA_964425215.1 uncultured Treponema sp. | reverse complement strand
CCGGCGAATTGGTTTACCACCACCAGGGCGATGGGAGCGAGGAAAAGGTCTTGGATACCCAGTTTCCGTCCGTGGCGTACCGAGCGGCGGATAAGGCGACGGAGGACGTACCCCGCCCCCACGTTGGAGGGGGTAACCGCTTTGGGGTCCCCCAGGATAAAGGTGGCGGATCGGACGTGGTCGCAGATAATCCGGACCGATTTATCCTTTTCCTCGTCGCTTCCGTAGGTGTAGGAAGACTTTTCCTGTACCGCCTGGATGATGGGGGCAAAGATTTCGGTGTCGTAGACCGATTTTTTTCCGTTAAGGATGGTGACGGTCCGTTCAATCCCCATGCCCGTGTCCACGCACTTGCGCGCGAGGCTTTGATAGGTACCGTCGGCGGTCTTATTGTACTGCATGAACACGTCGTTCCAAATTTCAAGCCACTTGCCGCATTTACAACCGGGGCCGCAATCGGGGCCGCAGGAAGGGCGGCCCGTATCGATAAACATTTCCGTGTCCGGCCCGCAGGGACCCGTGGTTCCGGCGGGGCCCCACCAGTTATCTTCCCGGCCTAAAAATCGTATACGATCCTCCGAAATACCCAGGCGCTTCCAAATTTCCGCCGATTCGGTATCCCGGGGTATGCCTTCTTCCCCGGCGAAAACCGTAACGGCTAGTTTTTCTATGGGAATTCCCAGCCATTTTTTGTCGGTGAGGAACTCGAAACTCATGGAAATGGCGCCTTCTTTAAAATAGTCCCCCAAGGACCAGTTGCCGAGCATTTCGAAGAAGGTAAGGTGGCTGGGGTCACCCACCGAGTCGATATCCCCCGTGCGGATGCACTTTTGATAATCCGTAAGCCTCGTGCCCGCCGGGTGGGTTTCCCCTAAAAGGTAGGGCACCAGGGGGTGCATTCCCGCGGTGGTAAAGAGAACCGTGGGATCGTTATCCGGTAGGAGCGATTTGCCCTGAATCTGGGCGTGACCCTTGGATTTAAAAAATTCGATGTATTTTGAGCGTAGTTCGTTCGCGTTCATAGGGGTTTATAGTAGGGGACCGGCTTACTCTCGTCAAGATAGCGATCCGGCGAGAGGAGGCTTGGGGGGGCCGCGAAACCGTGTTTCGCGGCGGGGGGCGCGTCGGATGAAAGTCCCCGACAAGCCCCTGTTTTGGCGCCCCCCAAACCGTGGATTACCGCTTTCCGGGGTCGTAAATTTCACCCGCCGCTTTGGGTCCCACCGACCGGTTGGAGAACAGGATAAGGGCCAAAATGGTCAACACATAGGGTAAAAGGTAGAAAAATTCCTGGGGAAACGAGGCCAGGAAAGGGATATCCTTAGCGTACAGGGATACGGCTTGGGAAAATCCAAAGAATAGTCCCGCGCCCAAGACCCCCCAGGGATTCCATTTTCCAAAGATTAGGGACCCCAGGGCGATAAAGCCCGTACCGTGGATGCTGGTGATGGTGTACTGGATGTCCTGGGTCAGTACCATGACGCCCCCTGCTAGGCCCGCGAAGGCGCCGGACATGAGGACCCCAAAGTATCGGATTTTGTACACGTCGATGCCCATGGACGCGGCGGCCTGGGGGTTTTCTCCGCAGGATCTCAACCGTAGGCCCAGCCGGGTTTTGTACACTAAAAACCAGGTGAGCAGGATTAAAATAAGGGCCACGTAAAAGGTGGGGTAAATATTTTGGAAGAGGATCTTCCCTAAGAGGGGGATTTTTTCTAGCCCCGGGACGTTGACGGTGGAAAGACCCCGGGAAAAGGCCCGGGTTCTCTGCTGATTAAATATAATTTGGGCCAGGTAGACCGTTAGACCGCCGGCTAAAATGTTAAGGGCGGTTCCGGAGACGACCTGGTCGGCCTTAAGGTTCACCGACGCGATGGCGTGGAGGATGGAAAAGATAATCCCCGCGATTAGCCCCACGGCCATGCCGATCCAGGGTGCCATGGCCGGGTTTATGCCTTCCATAAAGACGGTTACGGTGGCGGCGAAAAAGCCCCCCACCATCATGATGCCTTCCAGGGCCACGTTTACGATCCCCGACCGCTCGCTGAATAGACCGCCCAGGGCTGCGATGATGATGGGGGCGGAAAACATGAGGGCTATGGGAACCATGTCTAAAAACATTTTCATTTTATTGCCCCCTTAACGGTTCTCCTAACGGACCCTTGTTTTCGCACGGTTAGGTCCAACAGGGCTTCTATCCCCAGCCGCATGGCCACGAAGAGGACGATGGACGCTTGGATGATGGATGAAATATCCTTGGGAATCCCCTGGGATTGCATGAGCGGCTGGGCAGCCTTGAGCATGCCGAAGAGGAGGCCCGATAAAAAAACCCCCACGGCGGCGTTTCCGCCGACCAGGGCGACGGCGATACCGTCCATACCGTAGCCTTCGAAGGCAGGCAGAACCCGGCCAAAATTAAAGGTCCCCAGGGTAATGACCGCGCCGCCCAGGGCGGCGAAGGCTCCGGAGATCATCATGGATAGGACGATGTTCCGTTCCACCTTCATTCCGGCGTACCGGGCCGCTTCTTTGTTAAACCCCACCGCCCGGAGCCGGTACCCGAAGGTGGTCTTTTCGATGACGAACCAAAAAACCACCACCGCCAGGGCTACCACGATTATACCCCAATTGAGCCGGGAGCCGTTGGTCAGATTGGTAAGAAAATCGCTTTTGAGGGTGGCGCTGGGAGGAAAGTCCGGGGTTTTGACCCGATCGGTGGATCCAAATTGGAGGAGGGACCAGTTCACGAAGTACAGGGCCGTGTAGTTCATCATGATGGAGACCACGACTTCGTGGACGTTAAATCGGGCTTTCAGAAGTCCCGGAACCGCGGCCCACAGGGCGCCTCCGGCCATGGCCGCCAAAAGGCACAGGATGGGGTGGATAACCGGCGGGGCGGGAACCAACAGGGCCACCGCGACCGCCGACAGGGAACCCACCATGAGCTGTCCTTCGGCGCCGATGTTAAAGAGTCCCGTCCGAAAGGCGAAGGCCACCGCCAAACCCGTAAGGGTAATGGGAAGGGCTTGGAGGATAAATTCGCCCACGTAACGGGGGTTAAAGCCCCCACGGCCGGAAAAATCAAAGCCCGTGAGGGTCCGCGCCAGGGCTAACAGCATGCCCGAGGGTGATTTGCCCGTCAGGATTATGATGATCGCCCCGACGATAAACCCTAAAAGCACCGCGATAAGGGGTACGATCAATTGCGTTCGTTGTTTTCTAGTCACCTTATACCGCCTTCCGAACCGAGCCGGACATATACAGGCCCAGCTCGTTTTCGTTGGTTTCCGAAGCCTGGACTTGGGCCACTATTTCTCCGTTAAATATGACCGCTATCCGGTCCGACAGGTCCATAATTTCGTCCAATTCCAGGGAGATAAGGAGGATGGCCTTGCCCTTGTCCCGTTCTTCTACCAGCCTCTGATGTATGTACTCGATGGCCCCCACGTCCAGGCCCCGGGTCGGCTGGGCGACGATGAGGACCTCCGGGGATCGGTCAATTTCCCGGGCCACGATGGCCTTTTGCTGGTTTCCACCGGAAAGGCTCCGGGATGGGGTGGCGGGTCCTTCGCCAGACCGGACGTCAAACTCTTCTATTAGCCGTTCGGCATTTTTCCGTATGGCGTTGTAGTCCAAAATGCCCCAGCGAGAAAAGGGACGTTGAAAAAACGAGTGGACCACCATGTTTTCGTCCAGACGGAAATCCAGGACCAGGCCGTGGCGGTGGCGGTCTTCGGGGATATGGCCCAGCCCCGCTTCGGTGCGCCGTTGGACCGGGTAATGGGTAATATCCTTCCCGTTAAGGAGTATCCGGCCACTTTCGGCCTTTACAAGTCCCGTAAGGGCGTAGACCAGCTCCGTTTGCCCGTTGCCGTCGATGCCGCAGAGTCCCAGGATTTCGCCCCGGCGGACTTCCAGGGATAG
>CAYRLW010000001.1:27161-141877 GCA_964425215.1 uncultured Treponema sp. | reverse complement strand
TTTAATTTATGGGTAATAAGAACGATGGTCTTTCCTTCCGCCCGGAGGCGGCGCATTATTTCCATCAGTTCTTGAATTTCCTGGGGGGTTAAGACCGCCGTGGGTTCGTCGAATATTAAAATTTCCGCGTCCCGGTAGAGCATTTTTAATATTTCTACCCGCTGTTGCATACCCACGGAAATATCTTCTATTTTTGCCTGGCTGTCCACCTCCAGGCCGTATTTTTTAGAAAGTTCCGCCACCTTTTTTTCGGCGGTTTTTATGTCAATCAGGGGCCCCCGTTGGGGTTCCAACCCAAGAACGATATTTTCGGTAACCGTAAAATTGTGTACCAGTTTAAAATGCTGATGGACCATACCGATGCCGAGGCGGTTTGCCTCGTTGGGGTCCGTAATTTTAACCGTTTTTCCCCGCACCTTAATTTCGCCGGAATCGCTTTGGTACAATCCAAAAAGGATGCTCATAAGGGTGGACTTCCCGGCCCCGTTTTCCCCTAAAAGGGCGTGGATAGAGCCCTCTTCCACCTGGACGGTCACATCGTCGTTCGCCCGAATTCCGGGAAAGGTCTTAACAATATGAAGCATTTCGATGATATAGGCCATCGATTTCTCCCCTATAAAAAAGGGGGTGTAAAAAAATTGTTTTTTTCTTACACCCCCCACTGCTATACCGCCACCAAAGGTAGCTTTTTGCCTTCCTAGGAGTTTGCAGGACAAATCCAGCAAACTCTTAGGACTTGAACAAGCCTCGGTTATTTGGCGGGTTTATCGGAAACCTTAATGGTCCCCGAAGCGATTTTGTCGGAATACTCTTTAATTTTGGCGAGGATATCGGCGGAAAGGTTGGGGTTCTTTTCGGGGAGCCCGACGCCCTTGTTGGCCACCGAGAATACCAGGGTCTGTCCACCGGGGAATTTGCCGTCCATGGTCATTTTGGCCACGTCGTAGGCCGCCTGGTCCACCCGTTTCATCATGGACGTAAGAACCGCGGACTTATCGCCGTACACACCGTCGTTGTACTGGTCCTTATCCACGCCAATGGCCCAGCGGATATCGCCCTTGGAGGAACGTTCCTTGGCTTCCTTGATCATACCGTTTCCCGTACCGCCGGCGGCGTGGAAAATGATATACGCCCCCGCGTTAAATTGTTTTTGGGCGATAGCCTGGCCCTTATCGGGGGCGCCGAAGTCGCCGGCGTAATCGATAAGGATCTTGCAATCCGGGTACACGGCCTTGACGCCCTGTTCAAAACCCGCTTGGAACGCTTCGATCAGGGGGAACTGCATCCCGCCGAGGAAGCCTACCACGTTCTTGCCGTCGGCCTTAGCCTTAAGCCCCGCGGCCACACCGACCAGGTAGGAGCCCTCGTGGGCGGCGAAAACCGCCGACACGACGTTTGGTTTGGGAACCACGGTGTCGATGATCAGGTATTTATTGTTCGGATACTTGTCCGCGATATCGGACATGGATTTTTCAAAAAGGAACCCAGGGGCTACGATCAGGTCCGGTTTTTCGTCGGAGAAGGTGGCCAGGTTGGGGATATAGTCCGCTTCGGCGGCGGACTGCAGGTACTTATAGTCCCCCTGTTTTAGGTTAAAGTCCTTGGCGAACCGAACAATCCCTTCCCAAGTGCTCTGGTTAAAGGACTTGTCGTCGATACCACCGATGTCGGTAACCAAATCTACCCTAAAGTCCTTAGCGGCCGCCGGAGCCGAACCGCCAGAGGCCTTTTTCTGATCCTGAGAGCCGTTAGCGAAGGCTCCGACCGAAAGGGCCGCCACTGTTGCTACCACCGCTATTAATTTCTTCATAAAACCTCCTAACGTCATCTTTTGTTTTAATGACGTAACGACCAGTATACGCCCCTTCCAAAGGGGCGTCAAGAAAAATAATGGGTGTACTTCGATCTGGTCTCCGCACCCCTACTCCGGAAGCTCCGCCACAATGGCCACACCCGAAGAGGTTCCCAGACGATCGGCCCCCGCTTCCAGCATGGCGATGGCGTCGTGGTACGACCGGATCCCCCCGGAGGCCTTTACCTTTAGGGCATCGCCCACGCTTTTGCGCATCAGTTTAACATCCTCCACCGTGGCGCCGCCGGTACCAAAGCCGGTGGACGTTTTTACAAAATGGGCACCCGCCTTCATAGCCGCCTCGCAAGCCAGACGCTTTTCATCGTTAGAAAGGAAACAGGTTTCAATAATGACTTTGACCGTGGCCTTATTCGCCGCTTTAACCACGGCGTGGATATCCTCTTCCACGGCCCGGTAATCCCCGCCCTTTAAAGAGCCCAGATCGATCACCATATCCACCTCGTGGGCCCCCTGCTTAACCGCCAATTTAGCCTCTTCCACCTTAATTTCCGTGGTGTTTGCACCCAGGGGAAACCCGATAACCGTGGCTACCAGGACCCCTGACCCCGCGAGTTCCTTAACCGCCAGGGAAACCCACCGGGGATTCACGCACACCGCGGCAAAATGGTTGGTCCGGGCTTCCATGCAAAGTTCCCGGATCTGCTCCGCCGTGGCGGTGGGTTTTAATAACGTGTGGTCGATCGTTTTAGCGATCGACGCTTTAGTCCATTCTTTCGACATACCGAACACTCCTTAGGGAAGCTATGGGTCAAATCCAAAACCTTCGGTTTTTAGATTTGTTCCTATAAAAAATGTAATTCCTGTAAGGAATTACCCAGGTTCGCCCTAAAAACGACCGGTTTTTAGAGTGACCCTGGCTATTGTATCCAACTTTAGAAAAAAAAACACTAGGAACCGAGCTTCTTTCAAAATTCCCTGGGTTCTGAAAGAGCCAAAAACGATTGCCCTGTGCATGTGGCGCCTAATCCCGTTCCCCGATCAGGGACTTGAGCTCCCGGATATCCCGAACCAACCGGGTCCTATCCAGGTTTTGGAACCGTTTGGGGACCATTTCTTTGGACGTACACTCCAAAACCGCGACCAGGTTTTGCAGTTCTATTTCGTAGGGGTACGCGGGGGGCACAAAATCCCCCATAGCCTCTTCCATATCTTCCCGGGTTACGAAGGTCCGATCGTCCATGGCGGCCCTGAACTTGGCCCGGATCAACACCGCCTCCAGATCCGCCCCGGAAAACTCGTGGCGGAACCGCTTGAGCACGTCGGTAATTGAAAATTTTCGGATTGAAAGATCCAATTTACGAACCAGGGTGTCGAATAGGGCCTCTTTTTCGGCCTCCGATTCGGGGTAGAATAGGGCCAGGTGTTCCTCCGCCCGCCCCTGCCGTTTTAGGTCGATGGGGATTAGATCGGGCCTACAGGTGATTAAAAACCAAATAATCTTTCCCCGGTACTCGGTGTTTCCCATAAAACTAGCGATTTGGGCGAATACCCGGTTGCTAGTCCCCGAATCCCCCTCCTGGTCCCGGTCCCCCAGAAACGCGTCCGCCTCGTCGATCATCACCGCCACCGGCGACATGGCCGTCAGAATATTCAACACCTTTTCCAGGTTTGACTCGGTGACCCCCTGCCACTTGGATCGGAAATTGCGGAACTTGACCATGGGAATCCCGATCTCCCCCGCAAAGGCGCTGACCATAAAACTTTTCCCCGTACCCACAGGCCCGGCGATCAGGTACCCCATGGGAAGCACGTCCAAGCGCCCCTGTTTTATCGCCCGGGCGGCGTTTTTAAACCGTTTCTTAACAAAATCGTGGCCCGAAACGAAGGAAAGATCGTGCTCCGTTTCCATAAACTCCAAAAGCCCCGCCGCTTCGTTTTCTATAATCTCCTTCTTTTTAAGTCGGATATACTCCATGGACAGGGCCTTGTCCTCCTGGAAACTTTCGGAAACCAGCCGGTTTAAATTCATCAAATTGAGCCCGCTGGTTACCGCCGCTACCCGCTCCGCGTCCAACCCCCGGTCCAGCAGGAGCGTCCCCTGGGCTTCCAAAAACCGCAGGAAACTCGCGCGGACCGTTTGGTCCGGAATAGGAATCCGTACCTTAACCGTGGAAGGGGACCCCACCAGACGGGGCGACAGATCGGTTAAATTTTCCGTTAACAGCAGAATCGAAACGTCCCCCTTAGTAAAAATTGGGTCGTGGGACCACCGATTCAGGGTAACCAAACAGTACCGGTCTTCCTCCGAAAGCCGGGCGATATCGCTGGCGGGGATAATAGTCTCCGCGTAGTCCATAATCAGCACAATCCGCCGTTTTTCCGGAATATTCATTAAAAAATATTTTTCCAGGTAAAAAAAACTCTTTTGGGGGTCCGAAGAAATAAAATCCGATTCCTCCGTATCGGGGAACCGGGCCGTCATAGCCTTTTTATAATCCCTGGCCATCTCCACGGTACAGAAGGATACCCCGCTGGAACGGTCGTAAAACGCAATAATATCCCGGTTCCCAAAAAGAACCTCCGAAACGTACTCTTGAATCCGGACAAAAATAAACTCCCCCTCGTTCATTTTGTGGGGTAAAAAATCCCGGATATTCCCGTGAAGCAGGTACAGATTCGCTGTTTTAGAGCAATATTTGTAGGACAATTCCTGAGCCCAGGCGGGCAAAATTTTTATAAAGGGTAAATTTTTTAGAATCAACTGTTCGGCCATGGCTCCCCCCCGAGTGTTCGTACAGGGCCCAGTATACCATGGGGGGCGCCAAAGTTCCTACGGCACCCACGGGACATCCGACGCGCCCCCCGCCGCGCCCTTCCCCGGAGCGCTCTGCGATCGCTCCGGGGCGATGGCGCGGCCCCCCCTACAACCGATTCCCGATTTTGTAGTACCCCTGGTCTCCCCGGTGGTATAATTTGAGCTCCCAGGCGTTCTTTTGGGCTTCCGCGTGGAGCACCTCCCCCGCCACCAGGGCCACGGAACCGATCCGGTGAATCTCCAGCACCCGGCATTCTAGCCAGCCGGCCACGGCTTCTGGAATTCGGACGTCGATGGCGGTTCCCTTCCGGCTGGGGATAGCAAAGCGGTCGTATTTATCCACCTCCGCCCCGGAAACCGAACCGGTTTGTTCTACCAGCCCCTTTTGCCCAAAGGTCGGCAGGGCCGCCGCGAAGGTCCCCCGGGCTTTCACGTTTAAAAAGGTTCGGTGTGTAGGATCGATCACAAAGAGGATCCGCGAAACCGGGTCGTAATCCAGGGGGCAATTCCAGCCGATAGGCGCCAGATCGTAACGCCCATCCTCGCCCCGGCTACACACCCAAACAACACCGCCGCCGTTAAGCAATTCGTAAGCCGATTCGTTAGAAATTGTGGTATACATGAAAAAAGTATAGTACGGAAAAACCACCGCTTCTATACGAATTTAAAGAAATAAGGAATTGGGAGAGGCCAAAAACCGCCTGCATCCGCTATACTATCATTGGTTTATGAAAACGAGAATTTCTGATTTTTGCACCATCGATTTTGAAACCGCGGCTTGCGCTAAGATATTTCTGGAAGCACAATCAAAGTAGCCAAACATCCTTTCTATAAAAGCGGAGGTTATCCATGCCATTAACGTTCGACATGCCCTTGGAAAAACTAAAAGAATACCACGGAATAAACCCAAGACCCATGGATTTTGACGCCTATTGGGAACGGGCCCTCCAGGAGTTGGAAAGCACTCCGGCAGAGGTGGAATGTACGAAGGCTACGCTACAGCCTCCCCAAGGCCGGGGTAAGGATCCCGTTTTCGCGGAATATTACGACCTATGGTTCACCGGAATCGGCGGCGCTCGGGTGTACGCGAAATTGGTTAAACCCGTGGGGGAAGCGGCCCAACGCCGAGCCGGCGCCAACGGCAAGGGTCCGGCGATCCTTCAGTTCCACGGTTATTCGGGACACAGCGGGGATTGGTCAACCCGGCTGGGGCTGGCGGCTTCGGGCTTTACCGTGGCGGCCCTGGACTGCCGGGGCCAGGGCGGCCGGTCGCTGGACAACGGCGCCACCCAGGGCTATACGTTCAGCGGCCATATTATCCGGGGTCTGGAAGACGCCCTGGCAGGGCATCCGGAAAGGCTTCTTTTCCGCTCCATTTTTATGGATACGGTCCGACTGGCGAGGATTCTTATGGATATGGAAGGGGTGGACCCGAATCGAATTGGAGCCACCGGCTGGAGCCAAGGGGGCGGCCTTACTATCGCCTGCGCGGCCCTGGAACCCCGCATCGCCCGGGCAGCACCGGTGTACCCCTTCCTCAGCGACTACCGACGGGTTTGGGAAATCGACCTGGCAAAGGAAGCCTACGACGAATTGCGTCAGTGGTTCCGCCGCTTCGACCCCCTGCACGAACGGGAGACGGAGGTTTTTACGAATCTGGGGTATATCGACATACAACACCTGGCCCCCCGGATTCGGGGAGAAGTATTGCTGGGACTGGGATTGATGGATACCATCTGTCCGCCTTCGACCCAATTCGCCGCTTATAACAAGATAGAATCAAAAAAATCCACGGTCATCTATCCGGATTTTGTCCACGAGGATCTGCCGTACCTCCACGATACAATTCTGCGATTCATGGAAGGTTTGTAGATCTAAAGCCGCAATGTAACAAGGAGCGCCAAATCCGCCGATTCCCCTTGGAAAACGGGCCCCAATTCTCCATACCAAAGACCTTGATTGAAGGTATGGAGATCCAAGGGGAAGCGGACGGTGATGTCCACGGTGCACCCTTGAAAAGGTTCCTGTTCGTATGCGAGGGACGGTAGGAGCGAAAGGTCGTCGGCGCAGAGAATCCAAGAGAAGGTCCAGCGCGTATAATCGTCATAGCTGTACGTGGTCCCTTGGTACAGATAATTCTTCCGATTCAGCGGTCCCACAGGAATGTCGGTCCTCAGGCTCCGTTGAGCCGGCGGCGTACCGCTCCACACGTTCGGCGCGCCGCTGTACAGAGCGTCCAAGTCTTCTCCCGGATTTAAAGCCCCGCCTCCGTTATACAGGTACTGCAAAACGGCGTACATTTTCCCGTCCATAAACGAATAGTCGATTCCCAGGGCGGCGTTTAAACCCTGGAAGCCGTTCCAGGGTTTATCGTAGTAGTACCCCGATGCGATAACGTTCCCGTCCAGCACGTAGAGCGCGTCCAGGACCACCGAAAGGCCCGCGTCGATTTTCCCGGAAAATCCAAACCGATGAACCGGCCATCGGGCCCCCTTTGGGGGAGCCTGAAGCGCGTAAAGGCCCTGAACGCTCCCGACGGAGCCGTGGTACTCCAGCATCGTTCCCCCAAGGGCGCCTTCGCCTCGGAGGGCAGTAGAATCCGGGCCAGCGGCGATGAAGGCTTCCGCCTCCACGGTATCCGAAGGATAGGCCAAAAAAACGGCTCCCAAGGAACCCCGGGAACGGGCGTTAGGATTAAGCGGATTCGGTGAAGCTAAAAAATCGCTGGGTTTCCATGCCTGCCCGTACCCAAAGGGTATACGAAGCAGGCCCACCTGTTGGTCGAAGGCGTCGGATTCGATGCGGTAATAGAGCCGTTCAACCTCCATCGCGGCGGAATACCCCGGTCCCGAAACGAAGGAAGAAGCCAAAGCGGTTCCGGAAACGGGAACATAGGTACCGGAAGCGGCGATCAGGTTTACCGCGGCGAAAACCGTTCCCCGTTCTCCCGAGGGAATGGTAAGCCTTAGGTTCGCGTATTCCTCCATCCCTCCCGTGCCTTGCACCCCGGTTCCTGGATAGTCGGGGCCCACGCTACCCGCTACGGTACTCGTAAAAAGACCTGAAAAATTCCATTGCTCGGCCGAAACCGACGTAGAGCACCAGGCTGATAAAGCCAGTAGAAAAAAAACCATCCCTCTCGGTTTGAAACGGCGGCGGTTAACATTGTTTTTTTTCATCGCTGTAAATTCCTCATGCTGAACACGGAATCGTTGATGGGAGCATCTAAAACAACGTGGTTCATTTTAAGCACTGTTCGGCTTCCCTGACGTAGTAGATCCCGCATTTCGAATTCCACGGGAAACCTCCTCTTACCGATTTCCTGGGCGCGGATCAGGTTATACTCCTTCAGTTTAGCCCCCGAAAGGGCGTACAATTCCATCCTAAGAACGTCTTCGGTCTCCGTGTCAATCCACAATTTTTCTCGGGGATAGCTTTCGGTCTTTTTTTTCGCCGTAAGGTCCACCACCCAGGCGTTTCGCCCGTTTATGGTTTCCGTCCCCAAAAGGGCTGACCAGTAGCGGGAAGCGAGGGTTTCGTTTTCTATGGTGTCTTCGTAGGACATATCGGAACCCATCATGGACTCTTTGAGCAGGTGGCCGGATATCAAGAGCACCGATTCCGTATCCGGGGAATACACGTAGAGTCTCCCTTCTTTTTTCAGGTATTTCGTTCCCCGATCTTCCGGATTGGTAAATTCCACGAAACTCTCGGTGTTTCCCTTGGCTTGAACCTTAAAATATTTTACGAACCTTTTACCCTTGTACTCGATGGTCATCTCCCCTTCGTACTGAATGGAAGAGTAGACCTCGTTCTTGTCGATTCGATCTACCAATTCCGCTACGGTGGGCGCGGAAGGGTTTTTGGTTTGGGAAAAAAGGAACGATGGCAAAGAAAACAGCAAGATGGTGGCTAGGGGGGCAATAAATTTCATACGTACTCCTTTGGGATCCAAATCCCCGACTGGTTTCGATTTTAACGCCGCAGAGCCTCCACCGGTTCCACAAAGGCGCTTTTAAGCGACGGGATAAGGGTACAGCACGCCGAGACCAGAACGCCGAACCCGAAGGCCCAGGCGATAATCTTCCAAGAGAAAGCTATAAAAAGGGTCCCCGACATGGGCATATCCTTGAGTCCCCCTCCGGTAAACCAGGTCAGATCGAGGGGAAACAGAGAAGAGATCCAGCTGACTAGGGCGCCCACGGCGCAACCCGCCAAGGAGCCTAGGACACTGAGGATAAGGGCTTCAAAAAAGAAAACCTCCGTAATTTCCCGCCGGCTCATTCCAAGGGCGCCCATCATCCCAATTTCCTTTATCCGTTCATGGATTACCATCAAAATGGTATTGATAATGAGGAAACTGGCGACGATTTGAAATACCCCGTAGATAATGTAATAGAGAAAGGTCATTTGATTGAGCATGGCTACCCAATAATTATCCTTCCAATCGTGCAGTACGGTTTTTGGACCCCACATCTCTTTCAAAGCCTGGATAACGGGAGCGGCGTTCTCCGGTTTATCCAGGTAGATAAATAATTGCTGGGTGCTTCCTTCCATGACCAAAAAGCGGGACAACCGGTCTATGGGAAAAACGATCACGTTCTCGTCAAATTTTCCGTAATCAAATTTGAAAATACCCACAATAGTCGGATCAAGATATTTATCCGAAAATTGGGCGGAGACCGTCTTTAAGGGGATTCGGTCTCCTATTTTTAAATTCGCTTTTCTCGCCAGCTCCATGCCCACCATACATTCATTCGTGTTCATGGCGGGATACCGGCCTTGGATAATTCCGTCGTCCCGTTTAGTCAGGTTGAAAACGTTCACCGTCCGTTCCTTCTCCGTATCGATCCCCCACAAAAGGGCGTGCTTGACCGAGCTGTCGAACAGACTCCCGTAGGTCATAATCCTGGGTAAGGCGGCTCGAACGTGGGGCAGTGCTTCGGCTTCCCGTATCAGATCCTCCGCCGGTCTGCCGTCGGCCAGAGGAAATTGGACAGGAAAATACTCCTTATCGGCTTCGTAATTCGACGAAACCGCAAGAATATGTCCGGTCTCGTAGGTACGGACCACTTCCTCTATGCTGTTGAACATTCCCTCGATCCAGCTCCGCATGTAAATATTAAAGAAAACGGCGATAGCCACGGCGATAACGCATAGGGCGGTTCTGCG
The DNA here is from genome assembly GCA_964425215.1 of uncultured Treponema sp. GTDB lineage: Bacteria > Spirochaetota > Spirochaetia > Treponematales > Breznakiellaceae > CAYRLW01. The sequence continues at coordinate 132,077 of CAYRLW010000001.1, read as the reverse complement.
GCCGTTCCTCCACACGTTTCGATACGCGATGGTCAGCAAGGGTCCTAGAGTATTCATAGATCCTCCCCTATTCAAAACGCAAGCTTTCGGTCACGGGCATTTTGAGCGCCCGCAGGGTAGGAAGAACCGCCATGGCCGCCGAAAGCAGTGTAGCCACCAGACCGGAGGCCGCGATGACCCCGGGATTCCAGGCGGAACGGAAAAAAGAAACGATCCGGTATCCGTAATCGCCGTTCATGGCCTTTGAGATGGAAGAGTAGTCGATGCCGTAATTGACCATGGGAATGTTGATAAGACACCCGACGAAGATACCAAAGAGGGAACCTATGACGCCGATATAGCTCGATTCCAGCACATAGGATAGTACTATTTCCCCGTCGGTCATCCCCAACGCCCGAAGCATGCCGATTTCCTTGGTCCGCTCTAGAATCGCCATCAGCATGGTGTTGGCGATACCGATAAAGGATAGGATAAAAAGGAGGATGACCATTATCCGGGAACTCACGTTGTCTCCCTGGGAAGCGGCAAAATAGTCCTTTACGTAATCCTGCCATCCGTAGACCCCCAATTCGGGGGGAAACACCTTTCCTTGGTCCGCCAAGCCTTCGGTTAAGGCTCGCCGTATCGCTTGAGGACCCTCGGCGGGACCGGGCAGTTCGCTGTCCTTAGCCCGATCTGATCGGACTAAAATTTCGGTCACCCGGCCGTCCAGCATAAGCCCCGCGTCATCCTGGAGTACGTCTAAAGGAATATACCCCACGTTTCCGTTGGTTTTAGGGTTCGGGGAATTGAGAATTCCCACAACCCGCGCGTCGATAAGCTGATTAACGTGTTTTATCTGTCCCGTTTCGGTCTTAATATCTATAACCGTGGAAATTCGGACGTTCAGTTTCCCCGCTTCCTCCAGAATATTCCAGTAACGATCCAATTCGGCGGCGGAAAGGTCCTTTTTTAGCGAAAGGAGGCCCTGGTCCTCGGTATAGAGAGACCGGATAAACGCCGCGTCTTCCCGGCTCGGCAGATCCGAAAGTATATCCTCCGTAAATTTCGCGGTTTCGATGCTTCGCGGAATATCCAAACGCAACTTATCCGCCGCCAGGGTCCCCAATACGAGCTCGAAGGCTCCTGGACGGATAAACCGTCCCCGTTCGACATAAGAAGGATACCGTAAAACCTGGGCCTCCAGCGATGGATCGACGGCGTTAAAAATCATTGGCGCGGTCCCGGCGCCGGCATAGAGAGTCCCTTCAAAAACAAATCGCGGAGCGGCGGCAAAACCTTTCTTTTTAAGTATCTCTACCATATTTTCCCAGGGTTTAAAACTTTCGTACATCGGAAGTTCGTCTTTATTATTGAAATACGCCTTCGTTTGAATTTTCGCCGCCCCAATTTCGTAGGATACGATATTCCTTCGAGAATCCAGGTTCATGCCTAAAAGCCATGCATCGACAAAAATATACAGGGCCACGCTAATTGCCACGGCGATGCTGGTGATGACGGTTTTTGCGCGATGCCGGGATAGATTTTTATAGGCCATCTTCGCGAGGTCGCGAAACGCCGAGCCGGTCATCGAAGGACCTCCGATTCTACCCGGCCGTCCCGGATCAGAATTAGGCGTCGCGCGTAGTCCATCACCATCTTGTCGTGGGTGGAAAAGATGAACGTGGTCCCCTGGCTTTCGTTTATGCTCCGCATGAGATCTAAAATCTCCTTTCCGGTCGCGGAGTCCAAGTTAGCCGTGGGCTCGTCGGCAAGGACCAGGGCGGGCATTTTGACCAACGCCCGGGCTATGGCCACCCGTTGCTGTTGGCCCCCGGACATCTGCTTCGGCTTCCTATCGCCCATACCCTCCAGGCCGACCACATCCAGAGCCTGTTCCGCCCGGTCCCGGACCTGTGCCGCGGGAATTCCCAAAAGAGTCAGGGGCAGGGACACATTTTCCAGGGCTGTTAAAACGGGGATTAGGTTGTAGGCCTGAAAGATAAAACCAATCTTTAACCTTCTAAGAAGCGCCAATTCCTTGCGGGTCTGATCCTGGATTTTCCGTTCTTCCACCTCGATGGTTCCGCTGGTAGGAACGTCGAGACAGCCGACTAGATGAAGAAACGTGGATTTTCCGCTTCCCGAAGGGCCTGCCACGGCGGTAAACTCTCCTCGCTCAAAGTTCAGATCAATCCCCCGAAGCGCCGGAACGGCAAGACCGTTAAGGGAATAGGTCTTTACCAAGGAAACCGTTTTTACTACCGTCATTGTTCGCCCTCCTCAAAATCCCGGATTAATTCCAGCAGTTCCCTTCGGCTGACACCGAGGGCATCCATGTCCTGGATAAACCGAACAAGCCGTTCCTCGATTTTTTTCTGCCGTTGGGTATCCTCTTCCGCCACGCGGTTTTCCGACACGTAGGTACCGCTTCCGACCTGAGTTTCCACGATACCCCGGAGCTCCAGTTCGTTGTACGCCTTCGCAATAGTATTTGGATTGATTTTCAGCTCTATAGCCAAAGATCGGATGGTCGGCAAACGGTCCCCCGGAAGTAGCCGGCGGGAGAGGACCGCGTGCTCAATTTGTTGAATAATTTGCCGGTAGAATGGGTAACCGCTGGTCGTATCCAGACGAAACTCCATTTTCCGGGCTTTCATTGTACTATTCATCTAATACAATTGTACACTTGAACTAGTACAATATCAAGGGAGAATTAAAAAAAAAGTGAGAGGTTCTTTCAAAACTCAGGGAGTTTTGAAAGAGCTACCATAGACGTATATGCAGTATTTTTGTTTCCTACCATGAAAAGCGAGGAACCTCACCGTTACGAAGTTTGAAAATTTCCCCTTGCCAAGGGGAAGGGAAATTTTCATACTAGGTTGTATGCGTACATTTGAAGTGGTAGCCCCCTTCTCTCCTGCGGGGGACCAGGGTCAGGCGATCGATACCTTGGCCCAAGGGATTGTAGCGGGGGATAAGTACCAAACCCTCAAGGGGGTGACCGGTTCGGGAAAAACTTTCACCATGGCCAAGATCATCGAACGGACGCAACTGCCGACCCTGATTATCAGCCACAACAAGACCCTGGCGGCCCAGCTGTTCCGGGAATTCAAGGGCTTCTTTCCCCACAACGCGGTGGAATACTTTGTTTCCTATTACGATTATTACCAGCCGGAAGCCTACGTGGCCAGCCGGGACCTCTATATAGAAAAGGACGCTTCGATCAACGACGAAATCGAACGGCTCCGCCTTTCCGCGACCCGAAGTCTTATGGAACGGCGGGACGTGATTATCGTGGCTACCGTATCCTGCATCTACGGCCTGGCCACCCCGGAAATTTACCGAAAAATGACCGCCACCGTGGCGGTGGGAGAAACGATAGATTCGGCGGCCCTGATGCGTCGGTTTGTGGAACTGCAGTACGAACGGAACGACGCGGTTTTGGATCGGGGACGGTTCCGCCGCCGGGGTGATACCTTGGAAATTTACCCCGCCTACCTGGAAGAGGCGTACCGGATCGAGCTGGATTGGGACCGGGTGACCAGGATTCGCCGCTTCGATCCCATTTCGCAGACCATTTTGGAAGACCTGGACCGGGCGCTGATATACCCGGCCAAACAGTTCGTCATGCCCCAAGATATGATCTCCAACGCCCTGGACCGCATTAAGGGCGAACTGGAAGAACGGTATGAGTTCCTTCAGAATACGGGAAAGGTCATGGAAGCCCAGAGGCTCAAAACCCGGGTGGAGTACGATATAGAGATGCTCACCGAAATGGGGTATTGCCCGGGTATAGAAAACTACTCGGCCCCCCTGGCGGGTCGGGAAGCGGGCGCCCCCCCGGATACGCTGATCGATTATTTCCCCAAAGAACACCTGACCTTTATCGACGAAAGTCATGTTACCTTGCCTCAAATCGGAGCCATGTACGCGGGGGATCGGTCCCGCAAGCAAAGCCTGGTGGAGTACGGGTTCCGCCTTCCCTCGGCCCTGGATAACCGGCCCCTGCGCTACGAGGAATTTGTGGAACGGCTGGATAGGACGGTTTTTGTTTCCGCCACCCCAGCGGATTTGGAGGTCCAGCAGTCTAAGCGGGTGGTGGAACAGGTTATCCGCCCCACGGGACTTCTGGACCCGGAGATCGACGTACGGCCCAGCGATGGACAGATGGAGGATATCTACGCGGAAATTCGCCGCCGCATAGACGCGGGGGAACGGTCTTTGGTTTTAACCCTGACCAAAAAAATGGCCGAAGACCTGACCGACTACCTGACCGGTTTGGGATTGCGGGTTCGGTACATCCATAGCGAAGTGGAGACCATCGAACGGGTGGAAATTTTGACCCAATTACGGCAGGGGGTCTTCGACGTCCTTGTGGGAATCAACCTGCTTCGGGAAGGAATCGACCTGCCGGAGGTATCATTTATCGCGATCCTCGACGCCGACAAAATCGGCTTCCTCCGGTCCGCCCGGAGCCTTATCCAAATTATCGGGCGGGCGGCTCGGAACGCCGCCGGAAAGGTGGTCCTCTACGCCGACCGGATGAGCGACGCCATGAAGCAAGCCATTTCGGAGACCGAGCGGCGCCGGGCTATCCAGCTGGCCTACAACCAAGAACACGGCATCACGCCCACCACGGTAAAAAAGGCCATCGCCGATATTTTAGTCCGCCACGAGCAGGAGGATATCATGGCCGCCTCTACCTCCGTGGAGGTCCTTAAAAAGTCCTACAACGTGCTCATCCCTGCCCAACGGGCAAAACTTATCAAGGCCCTGGAGGCAGAGATGCTGGAGCACGCGAAAAACCTGGAGTTTGAACAGGCCGCGGTCCTGCGGGACGAAATTCAGCGGATTCAAAATCTTTCGACCGCCGACCCTACAGGCTTTCCATCCGCCCACCCGACAAGGGTCGTCGACTCTACAAAGGCTGTGGAGGGGAAAGCGACGGGGGAATACGGACGGTAAAGGTGGTCCCCGTTCCAGCCTCGCTGGTACAGGAAAGTGCTCCCCCCAGGTATTCCTCCACAAAAATACGGGAACCGTAGGTTCCCAACCCTCTGCCAGCGCCTTTGGTACTAAAGGACCGCTTAAACAGGTTGGCGTACACCTCCTCCGAAAGCACCGAGGAATTCCACACCCGAATATCCACCCCCCTGGGGTCCTCCCGGAGTTGGAGCCGTACCGTTTCTCCCTCCTTACTCGCCTCGATCGCGTTTTTTACCAAATTGGACACGACCCGTTTAAGGAGAGTCGGATCGGTCATCGCTACGGGGGAAGCTTCAACGGAGAGTGAAAGCTCTATGCCCCTCGTTTGCGCTAAGCCCTGGTACGTTTTAACCACCGAAGATAGCAGGTCCCGGATAACCACAGGTTGGCTTTCCAATTGGAGGGTTCCCTTTTCCGCCTCCAAAAGGGCCCTTTGTCCGGCTATTTCCTCTACCAACTGCTCCGCCGAAACCTGGGCCAGATTTAAATATTCGGTAAAATCCGGGTCCCGATCGTTCATTAGCCGTAAAAGGGACATAAGGGACGCGGCGGTATTCATTACATCGTGGAGAAAGATCCGTTCAAACAACTGCCGGCGCTCTTCGGCGGAAACATCCACCAGGGCAGTTAGAATAAAGGGCTGTCCCTCCAGATCTAGGGGTTTTGTCCATACCAGCAAATCTAACTGTTCGCTTTTGGTTTCCAAAGTTCTGTCTATCTTACACGCCTGGGTGTTTAGGGCCCCCGCCAAAGCACCGGCAAGACTGCGGGCGGCCCCGCAATACCGGCAAAACCGCCCCGTTCCACAACCCCCACCCCCATCGTTGGCGTGGATGCACCCAAAAGCTTCGCCTAACCGTTGACCGTAGGGACTCTTTTGGGGGTCCGACAAGAGGTTCCGGCCCCGCTCGTTGATGAACACGATTTGTCTTCGGCGGTTAAAAACCATAATAGGAATGGGAAATTCCTCAAAAAGCGCGAGTCCCTGGAAGTGAATAATATGACGCCGCTGAACCTCCACCAGTTCCGGAGGATCCCGTTCCGCTTCCAAAAAAAATGTCCCCGTTCCATTGGGTGCCATAACCTACTCCTGGTCTTTTTTTTGTCCGGCGCTCCTCAGGGTCAAGACCGAACGTAATTTCAACTCAAAATCCCGTTCCGAAAGGGACCCCTTAAGAAAATCGTTAACTAACGATCGGACAACCGCAGGGAAGGCGGCCCAATACCGCTTAGGCCAGGACCCCAGCTGGGCTTCCAGCTGTTTTTGAGTGTCATCGTCCATCTGACCGGTGGAAAAGACGATAAATTGATGGATCATCTCGTCCAACAGGTCCGGTTCTAGGGTTTTCTCCGGTTTGCCGGAGAGAGAATTCCCCATCCATGGGTCAAGTAATTCTTCCAGCTGGTCGTCGGATAACTCCGGGGCCTCCCGCCGAATCAGCTCCTCCGCCATCCGGCGCACCGTAGCTCGGACACCCTCTAAGGCGGCCCCCCCTTCAAGCTGGGAAGCGGTCTTCCGGGCCCATTGGGCCGGGTCCGGGAGCCCGGCGGAACCAAAAAGCTCCAGGTCCCGTTTTCTCCGTATAACCGCCGCCGCTACCGCCTCTATCGACGAAGCGTCGCAACGGTTTAAAATATAATCCAATACCCTCACCAATTCAGCGTCGGCCATAGAATCAGCATACAACCGGAACGCCAAGGGAGCAAGACGCGTCCAAAGGCTTTGAATCCTTGTGTTACGTTTTAAGGTTGACGCAGACACATAGGAACGTTAGAACGGTATACCATGGAATTACAATTTTTAGGTACCGGCACCTCCCATGGCATCCCCGTACTCGCCTGCTCCTGTCCAGTTTGTCGTTCAACGGACCTTCGGGATCAACGACTACGCTCCTCGTTCCTTATTCGAAGCGATGGAGGAACCACCCTCATCATCGATACAGGCCCCGAATTTAGACTTCAGGGTATACGATCGGGTTTGGATCGTATCGATGGGATTCTGTTAACCCACGCCCACGCGGACCATATCCACGGCCTGGACGACGTACGCCCCCTCAGCTGTAAAAAGGAAATCCCCGTTTTTGGAAACGAAGGGACCATAAAAGAGATGAAAGAACGGTTCGCCTATATTTTTAAAGAAACCCAGATCGGCGGCGGAAAGCCCCGCATCCGGCCTATTGTCGCGCCTCCGACCTTTGAGGTGGACGATTTGAGCATCACAGCCCTGCCGGTAAAGCATGGAAACCTGGATATTCTGGGATGGCGTATCGACCAGGGGGAACATGGGGTAGCGTATATTACCGACGTAAGCCTTATCCCCCAGAGCACCCGGGCCCTTTTGGAAAACCTGGACCTGCTCGTCCTGGGGGCCCTCCGAAAAAGACCCCACCCCACCCATTTTAGCTTTGATCAGGCGGCCCACGTGGTAGCGGAACTAAAACCTCGCCGGGCCTACTTCACCCACCTCTGCCACGACCATTCCCATAGGGAAATGGAAGACCTTTTTGCCCATTTCCAAAACCTAGGGCCTGCCTGGGACGGCCTAACCATCCACCTGTAGGCAAGCGAAATCGGAAAACCGTGGAAGTCCGGTTGGGCACGCCCAGCCGGACCAGGCGCGTCCATCCAGCCCAGGGATACAAAAAAACCCGCTCATCGAGCGGGTTTTAAGGACCAGGATACGTAAAACCTAGATTTTTTTCGTAACGTAGTCACTTTTAAGGCACCGGGCGCAAATCTTTAAGGTCATGGTGGTCCCTTTAATTTCGGTTTTAATTTTAACCAAATTGGGCTTCCAGGTACGGCGGGTATGGTTCTTCGCGTGGCTTACCTTATTGCCGGTGATCGTGTGCTTTCCACAAATATCGCAAGTTCTTGACATAAAAACCTTCCTTCCGGAGTATCGTACATCCTAAGTACAGGGGACTATACCGAATATTGAAGGATATGTAAAGGGGTATCACCACCGGGTTTTAATTCGTTCAGCGAACCCCGGAATGGCGATCATTTTTATCAGTTCTCCGTTTTCACTCCGGAACTGGCCGGAAAAGCGACCAAACACCTGCCGACGCTTAATGGAGTAAAACAACAGACCCTTGTGTTCCGATCGTTCTATAAGGGGTTCAAAGGTCATGTCAAAACGGCCTTCGTCGCCGGTAAAACGCCAAGGCTCAAGCCAATCCTTGGGGGTAATATGAAAGGTTACTTGGTTTAACTTTTGAACCTTTCCATCCACAAAAAAAGCGTTGTCCGTGGCCAATGAACTATCCACCGCCCCGTATCCCACGCTGAACGCCACCGTCCTATCCCCATCCAGGCCACAAGCCGTGGCCCAATATCGGAAATCCGAATGGGGCCGGACACCCCTCTGCCAATCGAAGACCCCCCAACCGTGATTTTTGGTAAAAAGTAAATCCTTAGCCCCAAACCGAACCATACCTTCCACGGCGTACCAGGGGGAGCGGCGGGAATACCGAAAGGCCCGTTTATCCCTGCGCCACTGGGCCACCGTAACGATTGACTCGGCTTCCTCTGGGGGGGTAAAAACCAGGGCGCCCCGCAGGCCCCGTCGGTGTCCCAAGGCGGGAATGTCAAATTTAATCAACCGACTACCCTTGTCCATGGCCGCAAAGTCCAGATTGATATGTTTTTGCCGTATTTTTATCGATCCGGTTACACTACTTTCCGGTAAGGCCAGGGAACCAAAAGAAAAGGGAACACGGAAGCTGTCGGTTTCGGAACTTTTTTCGGAAAAATTCGCCACCGTGACGCTAATTTCCCCTAAATAGCCCCCGTCGAACACCTCGAACAAAAGGGCAAAACGATCCGAAAAGGCCAAATATCGATCGGATTCTAAAATCCGCCGTTGGGGACTCCGAATCAGCGCCCGATCGTACAAAAATAGGGGAGCCCTGGCCCACCCCCGTTTTACCAGCTGGCCCTTTTCATCCAACAGAACCGTCGATTCCCCTATCTCTTGCTGTGGCATAGGGATTATCTAAATTCCCGTTCTTCCGCCCTTTGCCAATACTGACTTCTGCCTATACCAAACCCAATCTCCCCCCGCATCTCCAAAATGTCGGTGGGATATTTTTTCCCATCCATGGGACGGAAGGTGATTTTACACGCGTAGATATCCCCCTTCCCGGGATCCACAATGGAGCCCCCTTCCCATTGACCCGGGGCCTTCTTCTTTAATCCGTAGATCCACGGGGTCCCGATAACCCTCATCGTATTCACTGTCCCCGCTACGGGGAAGTTTTTATACGAAGCCTTCGCCTTTGTGGCGATCGTATCGTCGCTCTTGCCAACGATTTTAACGATTTCCCCAAAAAGGACACCGTTGTTTTCGTAGATCTTCCAATACGCCGTGGGGACGCCCTTTTCATCCACGCTTTTCCAGTACCCCTCCACCGGATCCAGGGCAAAGGCCACACTGCCTACAAGAAACGCCAGCATCGATAGAATCACAACTCTCTTGGACATTATTCCTCCTACGGAACGGTTGAATTCGGAATGCTTGGATTGATAAAAATCGCGGGTAAGAGGGACATAAACCCTAAGCCCACGGTGATGCTTCCGGATATAAAGAGGCCCCATTGGACATCCCCGCCTTGATAATTAGCCATCGCCAGGGCAGACGATTGAACTAACAGCCCCAGGGAGGTAAATAGGATCGCCGCGCCGATGGATTGATTTTTAGCCCTATTCACCCGAATAAAGGGGGTGTAATCGGGTTTTATAAGGACCACCGGGGCAGGGGCCGCTGTTGTATCACCCCGGGAGGTAGTGGGAGGGACCTCCAGCGCCGGGGTCGTAGGCGGAGCCACGGGAGTGGAACCCTTAAAATCGTTTTGGGACCAATACTGTACCGTATCGGCTTCCAGGGATTTTCGTTCCACCAGGGGGATCGGCGAAGAAAGATCCACCTTCACTTCCTCGTTCTTTTTAATAATAACCGCGGGAGCCGACGGGGGAATTACATCCTCCGTCGACTCGGGGAGGACCGCTACCTGACCGGTAAAACAGTACACCCGCACCGAGGGAGTAAAGGAGGGGACCGCATCGGAAGTTTGGTTGTCGTAGGGTTGGATAATCGAATCCATCCCAAAATCCGTGCCCCGAACCCCCGCCACCGTACTTCCCGTCCGGATAGTAAAGGAATCGTTCCCCGACAAGGTAGCTACCTTAGCCCGAACCCGGCCGTACAACAGCCCCAAGGAGACGGTGGCACCCTCGGGACCCAGACCCTTAAACAAAAAGGAACTGTTTTCGGCGATTTTAATCACCGACCCCCGGGGAAGCAGTTGAACCTCCACAAAGGTCCCCCCGCCCGTTTGAATAAGATCCCCCTCAGCGACGGGTAATCCGATTACCTGGGGGTCGGAAACCGCGTAGGACGTCCGATTCCCCTGACGGACCACCGAAAAATCCTTTCCCTCCGCGTACACAATCTCCCCAGAGCCGGAAGGATTTTCGGCCCCAACCACAAGGGGGGAACTTACCAAGGAGGAAACGCCCGCCACCACCAGGGCTAGTACATACGGAAAACGACGGATATCCATGGGCATAACTATACTACGAAAACACCGCTCCAGCAACGATCTTTTTTTGTTCCGTCAAAGGAGGCCCCCGCAAAACCAAGCCCAGTTTCGCGGGAAGGCCCAAAATCATCCTTAGGGCAGGGGCCCCGCGTTAATCCCCAGGTGGGAAAATAGTACGCCCCCCCTATTCACCGCTTCCCCCGTATCCGCCGAAATCGAACCGCCGTGGCCCCGCTTAAGGGCTTCGACAAAAACCTCAAAGGGCGGACGTTGCCGTCCGTTCCAAGCGGTTTCCATCAGGGCAAGAAGCCGGGGGAAGAGCATAAACTCGAGCCGTCGGGAATCCCGGATATACTCGCTCCACACGTTCCCTTGGATTCCCAAAAACCGCCCCCCGCCAGGCCCGGGCACTCCCGTATCCAGAAGCCCTTCCAGGGGATCGAACTCGTACACCCGCCTCAGGGTGGACGCGTGGGGCACCTTGTACGCCAAACCCGGCGAAAGGGTTCTATCGTCGGTTTGCACAAAATCTAAATAGTAGGGAGAAAAGGGACTACGCACCAGGTTGCGCCCCTGGGCCAGAGCCCGGGCTCCCTGGTCGGGAAGCCACTGGCGCCAATGGACCACGTTCGCCGAATTCGGCACCGCCGAATCCAAAACCTCGTCCCACCCAAAAACGGTTTTTCCCTTCCCTTGCAGGTGTTCCGTTACGGTTTTCATAAAATAACCCTGCAGATCCACCCAATCCTTTAGGTTAAGCTCCTTCTTTTTGGCCGCGCATTTAGGACAGCTCTCCCAACGGGTGGTAGGACATTCGTCACCCCCAATATGGACGTAGGGACCGGGGAACAGCTCGCACACCTCGTCCCAGGCAGTCAAAGCGAACTGGAGAGACCGATCGTTGCCCATACAGAGCACATCATCCGCGATCCCCCATTCGGTGCGGACCCGGTGGGGACCGGGCACACAGGCCAAATCCGGATTCCCCTCCAGCACCGCCTGCACGTGCCCCGGCAGATCCAGCTCCGGAATCACCGTAATCCCCCGTTCTGCCGCAAAGGCCACCAACTCTCGGATCTCCGTCTGACGGTAAAAACCGTTCCTATTCGGGTCTCGCCCCGGACGGGTCGCCCCGGATTCCGTAGCCTCCGGGGTGTTCAACAACTCGACCCGCCACCCCTGATCGTCGGTCAAATGCCAGTGGAACCGGTTCAATTTGTACAACCAGGCCACGCTTAAAATCCGTTTTAACACCGTAATAGGAAAGAAATGTCGGGACGAATCGATCATCATTCCCCGCCATTCCATGGCCGGAACATCCTCGATCCCGCAGGAAGGGAGCCTAAACCGCCACCCTTCCCAACCAAAATGGAGCAATTGCAGAAAGGTTGCCGCCCCCGAAGCCGCCCCCTCCGCCGTATGGGCCCCCACTTCAATCCCCGTGGAAGCACACCGCAGGGTATACGCACCATCCATAAAACAAAGAAAGCCATCCTCCAACGCTTGGACCTCCGCGCCGGATTCCATTTTTTTAAAAAAGACAGAAACCAGGGGTGCCGAGGATTCGCGGAAATTTCCACCCCACAACTCGCTCCCCTCTTCCTTGTTTTTTTCAAAATAGGCGAACTCTTCCCGGGAACTTCCCGGAGCAAGGACCGTCGCGCCAAAGGCCCCCTCGATCTCGTCCCGCAGGGCCCGCAGTTGGGGCAAAAAAGCCGGGTCCCCGTGGAGCTCCAGGACGGCGGCATAAAAGGGACCCCCGGTTTCCCGGTACTTTTTGGGCGTCGGAATAAACGGCGGCGTAACGGCTTCTATCATCGGTTCCCCCCTCTCGAATTCAAAAATACCCCCGCATAGTATCACCGAACCAAAGGCGGGGCAACCGATTCCTCCATTTTTTGATACGCCCCTTTCCATGGAATAACAGCGGTCCCCTGTATCGGGGGGCGCCATGGCAATCGCGCAGGCTGGACGGGCATCCGACGCGCCCCCCGCCGCGAACCCATCGGGGCTCCACACCATAACGCCCCGCTGGTTTCGCGGCCCCCCACAACCATAGCTCCCCAAATTCTGTCGAACCTGCACACTCCACATTGAAAAATCAAGTCTTTAGAGGTTCTTTCAAAAGTCTGTTACTTTTGATAGAGCCTCTTTACATTTTGTCTACTTATCATAAGAATTAGAATCATGCACCTCGACACCAATACGGAACGAAAAATCAACCGGGTTTTTGAAACCGCGGTTGCTTCTGGAAGACGGAACCTCTACGAATTTGAGGTATACCAAATACTGCAGGCTCTGGGTCTTCGGACACCCCGATACTTGTACGTGGACGATCCCGAACGGATCGACGCGACGGCTCTGATCCCCTTCGCCCCCCGGGCCATCGTAAAAATCGTATCCTCCGACATAGCCCACAAATCTAAGGTGGGCGGAGTCCGCTCCGTAGCCGTAGAAGATCCCCTGTACGTTCGTTTTGTGTTGGAAACGATGAAGCGGGAAGTCCTTTCCCACTTTGGGGAACCGAATCTTCCCAAAATAGAGGGATTCCTGATCGCCGAATTCATCCCCTTTACCCAGGCCCTGGGGAACGAGGTGCTCATCGGCGCCAAGGAGGACCCTTCCTTTGGTCCCACGGTCACCCTCTCTAAGGGGGGGGACGACGCGGAGTTTTTTGCCAAGTGGTACGACCCGGCAAACCTTTCCATAGCCCCCTTAAGCAGGGAAGAGGCGAACTCCATCGCCGCTTCGTTGAAAATCCGGCATAAGTTGGAAGCGGAAGGTCACGGGGCCTGGCTCGGGAAAATGGCCGAAGCCCTCTACACCATTTCCCTCTTCGCGTACCACTATTCCTTCAGCTCCGTTAAAAAGCCCAAGTACCACCTTTTACAGTTGGACGTGAACCCCTTTGTCTATTCCCAGGCCGAACAGGGCGCGTTTATCGCGGTGGATGGGTTCGCCCAATTCGCCGTGGCGGAAGAACGGGTACCCGTATACGAACGGCCCGACACCCACACCCTGCTTCCCTTCTTCGAGCCCCGGGGAATCGCCGTGGCGGGGGTTTCCAGCGACGCGACCAAGTACAGCATGGCCCGGATCATCGTCAATCTCCTTTCCGACCTGGGTCGGAACGATGTGTACTGTTTGAACCCCAAGGGCGGTTGCGCCGAAATCGGCGGCAAAACCTTTCCGCTCTTTAAAACCAACGAAGACCTGCCCCAACGGTGTTCCCTCTACGTTTTTGCCGCCCCTGCCGGACGGACGGTGGAATTTTTAGAGTCCCTCCCCGACAATACGGCGGTAATTCTCATATCCGGCATTCCCACGGAACTCCGGTTTCAGGATTTTTCCGAGTTGGTGGCCAAACATCGAAAACGGGGAATCCGGGTCGTGGGGCCCAACTGTATGGGCGTTTTTTTCGCCCCCGACGGCACCCGGAAGGGGGTCAATACGTTTTTCCTGGGGGACGAGCGTCTACCCATCCGCTGGACTGCCAAATCCAACGTGGCCCTGCTGACCCAGTCGGGGGCCATGGGAATTACGGCGGTCGAGAGGGCCCCCTACGCGCCCATCTACCGGTCCCTCGTATCCTTCGGCAACAAGGCGGACGTGAACGTCCCCGACCTGATCCGGTACTTTTCCCAGGAACCGACGGTGGAAGTCATCGCCATGTATTTAGAGGGCCTGAATCCCGGAGAGGGAAGGGATTTCTTCCAGTTAGCCCGGGAGTCAAAAAAACCCCTGGTGGTGTACAAGGCTGGCAGGACCGAAGCGGGGGCCAAAGCGGCAGCCAGCCACACGGCCAGCATGTCGGGGGATTACGATATCTTCCAGGCGGCCTGTCAGCAGGCGGGGGTGGTGTTGGTGGATGAACTGCCGGATTTTTACAATACCGTCAAAGCCTTTTCCATGCTCAGCTCTAAGCCGCCCCGGGGACCAAGGGTCGGCGGGGTGGTAAACGCGGGCCTGGACGCCACCATGGGGGCCGATCTTCTGGGGGCCCTACAGCCGGCGGTGTACGATCGGTCCACCAACGAGGCCTTGGAACGGCTCAACGTTCACGGGCTGGTCAACGTGGGGGCTTCGTTTCTCGACGTAACCCCCATGACCGACGACCGGCTCTTCGCCGCCATTGTGGAAACCATTCTGGCGGATCCCAACGTGGACTGCGCCTTTGTGGCCATCGTGCCCCACGTGGAGACCCTTAAAACCATCGATTCCCTGTGCCGGCAGAGCGATGCCCTGGGGCCCCTTTTAGCCCAGGCGGCGGCCAAGTTCGACAAACCGGTGGTCGTTTCGGTAAACGCCGGAAGCCGGTACCAAGGCCTGGTCCAAGTCTTGGAAGAAGGCGGCCTGCCCGTCTACGGAGATATCCGGTCCGCCATGCGGGCCCTGGGTACCTTCTGCGGACACAGCCTTAAGGCCCAGGGAATCGGTTAATTTTTAACCAGCCTCCTCGCCGGTTCTAGAGCCTGGTCGATCCGCTCTAGAACCTCGCCCGTCAGTTTGGGTACCAGATCCAGGGCTTTTAGGTTCTCTTCCAACTGTTCAAGTCGGCTCGCCCCGGTAATTACCGTGCTGACCCGGGGATTTTTTACACACCAAGCCAGGGCCAATTGGGCAGGACTTCCCCCCAGTTCCGACGCGATGGGTTCCAGGGAAGCGGTGGCCGAGAGGAGTTCCTTAGGGTACCGTTCGGAAAGCCATTCATACCCCGGCAGGGTAAATCGGGATCCCGAAGGGATGCCCTTGGCGTATTTGCCCGACAATACCCCCGACGCCAGGGGACTCCAGGTGGTAAGCCCCAAACCTATATCGTCGTACAGGCGGCTGAACTCCCGTTCTACCTTATCCCGCACTAAAAGGTTGTACTGGGGTTGCTCCATCTGGGGTTTCCGGAGGTTTCGGCGATCGGCTATTTCCCAGGCCTGTCGAATCTCCTCAGCGCTCCATTCGGAGGTTCCCCAATACAGGGCCTTCCCCGAAGCGATGATATCGTTCATCGCCCATACTACCTCTTCCATGGGGGTGTGGGGATCCGGTCGGTGACAGAACACCAGGTCTACGTAATCCAACCCAAAACGGGCCAGGGAACCATCGATGGCTTGCATAAGATACTTGCGGTTTAGGGTATTCTTTTCGTTCGGACCCTCGTGGAGGCCCCAAAAAAACTTGGTCGAGACCAAATAACTCGACCGACGCCACCCCAATTTTTTCAGGGCCGCGCCCATTATCTCCTCGGACTTTCCTCCCGCGTAGGCCTCCGCGTTATCAAAAAAATTGATTCCCCGTTCGTAGGCCGCCTTCAGCATGGCCGTCGCCTTATCCGTATCCACCTGGGACCCGTAGGTTACCCAGGAACCCAGCGATAGGGCCGAAACCTTTACTCCCGCGTTTCCAAGACGCCTATATTCCATTGCGTACCTCCATTATATACGTATAAAATACCCATTATTGGAGGAATTATGAAAACAATTCTTTGCTACGGCGATTCTAACACCTGGGGGGCGGACCCTGCTACGGGAAACCGGTTTGACTTCCGGAACCGCTGGCCCACCATTATGGGTCATATTCTTAACCAAGGCAGTACTCAGGATCATCCAAACTATTGGATCGTGGAAGAGGGGCTGTGCGGACGAACCACCACCCGGGAAGACCCTGTGGAAGGGGATAGGAACGGATATCGGCAGTTGCTTCCCATTTTGGAGAGTCACAAACCCCTGGATCTGGTCATCCTCATGCTGGGAACCAACGACCTGAAGGTCCGGTTTTCCCCCACCGAATACGATATTGCCCGGGGGGCCCAACGGGTAGCCAAGGGGATTTTGGAGTCCCACACGGGGATCGCCGACGGAGCGCCCCGGGTTTTAATGATCTGCCCTCCCCCTACGGGAAAATTAAGCTACTTTAGGTCCATGTTCGGGGATTGCCGGGAAATATCGGAAAAGCTCTCCGGGCGGTACCGCCAATTCGCCAAGGAAATCGGCGTGGATTTTTTAGACGCGGGGGAATTCGTCCAATCCAGTGATCGGGACGGCATCCATTTGGAAGCGGGGGAGCACAAAAAACTAGCCGAAGCGGTTGCCCGCGCGGTCCGGGAGATCCTCGCCTAAAAGCTACAGCCCCAGGGAATCTGTCGAACCAGTGGCTTTTAGGGTCCCAGGGCCTGGGGCCCTAAACATGCCGAAAAGTCCGACCAACTCCTAGGCGCGGCGGGCCAGCACTTCCGTACGCCAGGGGATAGAAGAAACAGCACCCTTTCGGCTGACGCAGATCCCTGCGGCGATGGAGGCCTCTTCCATCGCGGTCCGAACGTCCGCACCCCGAAGTTGGGCGGCGATAAAATACCCCGTAAAGGTATCCCCCGCGGCGGTGGTATCCACCGGCGAGTCCCCCGTCGCCGCCACGCTTATGGGAGATTCCAAACGGGGACTGGAAAAACGGGACCCCGAGCCTCCCAGGGTCAACAGGATATCCGCCCTGGGGAACCGGGTGCGCAGGGCCGCCAGGATCGAATCCGAGTCTTCCCGGGCCGTGGCGACGTCCCTATCCGCTAAAATTGCCCCTTCTATTTCGTTTAAAATGAAACAATCCACCGATTCCAGCGGAAGACGGGCGATGATATCGTCCGCCGGAGATGGGTTAAAATAAATTTTCAAACCTTTCCGTTTGGCCTGTTCCATGGCGTAAGCCAGGGAGGAAACTTCGTTTTGAAAGAGAACCGAATCCCCGGCCCCCCAGCCGTCCAAAAAGAGGTCCACATCCTGCTCGGTAATACCCCGGTTAGCTCCCCCGAAAAGGATAATACAGTTCTGGCCCGATGGATCCACCTGAATAAGCGCCCGGCCGGTGGGGATATCCGACGTCAGAACCCGACGGGTATCTACCCCGCTCTCCCTGAGTAGGTCCACCGCAAAAAGACCATCCTGACCGACTTTCCCGGCGTGATACACCTCCGCCCCCGCACGGACCAAAGCAGTAGATTGGTTGTTCCCTTTGCCGCCCACAAACCGCTCGTAGGCTTTGCACGCCATGGTTTCTCCGGGGCGAATAAAATGGGGAACCGTAAAAACCTCATCCAAATTGATGGACCCGATGGTAAGAATCCTGGCCATGGGAGCTCCTTTTAGCGGATCACGCCTTTTTTAATTATCATGCACCCGTAGAGCTTTTTCTCCGTGGTGGCCACGATAGCGTAGGCTTTTTTTGCCCTTTCGTAAAACGCGAACCGATCGATCTGTTCCACCAGGGAGTCACCTTTTTTTTCATGCTTCCGCACCACGGACCGAATCTCGTCGTGGATCACCGGGACGGTGGTATCCCCGGGGACCACCTGCATAAGGGTAACCGGGTGGGGAACAAAATCGTCCAAGGGAAAGAGCGAAAGGATCGCGTCCAACAGTTCTGGAACCCCGTGGCCGTCGCACCGAATCAATAGGCGGGCGTTACTCGCCGCGGGATAATTCGCGTCCCCAATAACCAAATCGTCCCCATGGCCCATCTCGTGTAGTACCTTGAGCAAATCCGGAGAAATAATATCGGGAATTCCCTTAAGCATACTCCACCTCCAAGTATCATCCGTTATAACCCAAGGAACGGGACAACTCAAGGGTTTAAAAACGAAAAACGAGCCTCTTTCAAAAGTCTGTTACTTTTGAAAGAACCTCTTGCAGTATTTTTGCAATCTAATAATATATATTTATATGATATAGAATAGCAAAAATACTGCATGTACATCTAAGGTAGCTTTTTCAAAACTCCCTGAGTTTTGAAAAAGCCTCAAACGTTTGACAAATAGGAACGCAACTCTGAATATGGTAATTACTTAGTAGGAGGTGATACGGCATGTCTATAAAAAAAGTAACCTGTTCCGCTCTTATTCCCATGGTTTTGGCTTTTCTTTTTTCCTGCGGACCCGGGTCTTCAACAAAAAAGGGAACGAAGGACGCGGCTTCCCAAACCAACGTAGCGGTCCAGGCCCCCACAGCCCCGGATACTGCAAAAAACCCTATCGCGCCCGTTATTCCTTCGGCGGATGAACAGAAGGGACCGGTCGCGGAAAAGCCACAAACCAACGCTACGGAAACGGTAAAACCCGCCAATAGTCTACCCGCAGGGGCCATGGGTGAGCAGGAAATTCTTTCAATAAAAACCGACGAGGATATTCAATCCTTGGAAAACCGAATCGCCAAAATGACCGATGCGGAACTAAATCAAACCATCGCCAATTTGGAAAAAGCGGAATCCGAGGCCGCCGTGCAAGGCAAGAGCGTACCGGCCATTCATGTGGCGTTGTCGGTCTGTTATGGCCGAAAGGGTTTAATAGATAGGGCGTATTCCGCCATCGTTCAGGCGGAAAGGGCCGCCAAGGCTCCGGGGGTGGTGTTTAGTCTTTCGGCGGTATACGGCCGCAAGGAATTGCTCGCCTCGAATCCCGCTCTCAGTCCCTGCTCCATGGTATTGCAGAGCGATCCCCCGGGGGCCCGTATGAAGGTGGACGATGTGGACGCGGGAATCGCGCCGAGTCGGGCGGAGGGGTTACGCCCGGGCCCCCATACGGTTACGGCGGAACTGAGGGGCTACATGCCCTATCAAACGTCGGTGGAAGGAAATTTAGGCGAAACCCTTACCATAGAAGCCCGGTTAAGCCCCCGTCCCGTGGTGTACACCCTTACGATAAAACCGGATGTCGAAGTGGTAACCCTGGATGGTAATCCTCTGGATCCCTCTGCCCATAGGGACGGGCTTTGGTCTGGGGAGGTCCTTCCGGGTCCCCACAGGATAGAAGCCCGTCTTCAGGGTTACCAGGACCTGGGTTCGGATATACGGGTCCCCCTGGGCCCGGAACCGTATCAGACGAGCTTTTCGCTAAAAGCCCTGCCGTCCACCCTGAACGTAAACAGCAACCCCGAGGGAGCGGGAGTTATCCTGGGGGGCAAGAACATTGGCACCACCCCGTTGCGCTACCAAACCCTGGATTTTGGAGAAAAGGAGCTGGATATGGTCTCCAACGATTGGCGTTATGGGGACCCGGTTCCCCAAAAAATCGTGTTTGGTCCCGGAGCCGACCTATCGGTATCCCAGGATTTGGAACGAAAGGTAGGCTCTTTTAGCCTACCGGTAGGGCCATCCATGCCCGTAGGGGCGGCCGTACGCCTTAACGGCCAAGCCGTGGGGACCGTTCCCATTGTCGATAAAGCCCTTCAATTTGGGGATTACACCATCGAAATTACGTCACCCCCCTATGAACGCCTGATCCAGACGATACGATGGCAGGGCAACCCGGAAGCCATCCCCAGGGCGCTGAAGAAACCGTACCAGGAAGTCCCCGTAAGAACCATTAAAATCGACGGCAACTTGGACGATTGGGCCGGCCTGGATCCCATTCTAACCGACCCAGCGGGGAACGATAAAATGCCAAAAGAACCGGGAACCGACGTTACGGCCCTCTATGTGGCCCATGACGATAAGAACCTCTATTGGCGTATCGATTTTGCCGACGGAAAACCCCAATGGTCCGCCATGGCTTTGGATGATAATGAAATTTATTGTGACCTGGTGTTCAATAATCTTACGTATAATAACGTGGCGTCATACCAACTTGACCTTCGTGTGGGGATGAATAAAAACGGTAGGTATTTTAACCTATACCAGCTCCATAGGGGGGAGCCTAGGGTTGCTTTTAGTGAAAATGTTATCATGTATAAAATAGGGGCTTCCTTTTTAGAAGCCCGAATTCCCTTGTCAACGATCCAAAAATTTCTAGGGGGAATAAAACCAGTAAGGGTTCGCGTGTACACGGGGCCACAAAAAGTTTCAACCTACATGATAGCTACAAAGCAGGTGGATATCCAGACGGATTTTAAAGGGGGAAGGCCTATAAACTAAGGTTTAGGGATCCCCTTCTATTTTGTCAGGTCCAGGCGCATAAGCCCTCCGTCCCGGCTTCCGATGTATAGAAACCCGTCGATCATAAGGGGCCGGCCAGCGGGGGTATCGGGTAACGGGAGGGTCTGGATGACCGCAAGGGTAGCCGCGTCGGCGATTACCAGCGATTTTCCCCGGCCCAGGTAGAGCCGTCCCTGGGATAGCAGGGGCGGCGAATCCACCGCGGTAAGGGGAGTCCCCACATCGGAACCATCGCGGGTAGAAAGGCGGCGGAGGCTATGGTCGCCGGTCCAAAGGTACAGCCGCTGGGAGTCCAATTCCGGATCGGCCTTGATTTCCGCCGACAGGAAGCGGTCCCAGAGAATTTGGTCCCTGGTGGTGTCGACGGCCACCAGCCGGCCCTGGCGGCTCGCGAAGTAGCCCTGCCCATCCATATACCGGGGCGTTAGTATTTCCGTCCCCATATTCAGAGCTACCTGGCCCACCACGGCGGCCGTGTCGGCAGAGATAAAGTAAAGGGTTCCCGAACCGGAATAGGCGGCTAGCCGTTTATCCATCAACACTAGGGGAGCGATCACCCCCCCCGGCAAGGGGATTTCCTTGACGATTTGGGCGTTTTCTTGCCGCAGGATCATCACCCCCTGGGGGGTGGCCATCGCTATACCCTGGGGCACCGGAACCCCCTTGTACTGGGGTAGGGCCGCCCAGCCGGGATAGGTCCACCGGCCCAGCTCCGTCCCCGACTGTCCGTCCACGATACGGAGCTGGGATTTTTCTACTAAGGCCACCGTTTGCTCCAGGGGTGTAAAAGCCAGGACCTCCGGACCCGCGGTCCACAACACCCTTCCCTGGTTGTCCAAGCAGTGGATCAGGCCCCGGGAATCGAGGGCCACAATAAAAGGTCCCACGTGTCCAATCCCTTCGGAAAGGGAAACGGAAGATACGGCTTTTTGCCAACGAAGGTACGGATACGAGGGAGCCGGCGTTGTGGCGGAGGGCGGGGCCTTTGAAGTGGAAAAAAATGTTTCCGGAAAAGCGGCGGGCAGTTTGGAAGCCCCAGCGCCGGGCTCCCTTAACCGGTCCAGGAACAACAAATAGGTTTTGGATGTATCCGAGAGACCGGTTATGGGAATACGGGAACCCAGGCTCTCCAGGTTTCGACGAAGAGCCGACGCCGGAGGGGCGAGGAGCGAAGGGGCATCCGTTATTTCCCCAAAATCCGTCCCCTGGGCTTGCGCATCCTCGGCGGTCCGAACCAATTCGGCGTACCACGATTCCGCTTCCTCTACCGCGGCGCTTCCCTTTGTTCCACCGATCGTTAGCTCCTGCCCCGGTCCTACCAGGGGTGCGAACGCGAAGGCCGTCGTGACCACGGCTCCGGCCAGGGGATTGGCGGTCCGACCGTCCAGCAGTCCGGTCAATAGGGGGCCCTTGGGAAGGACCGCCACCCTGCCGGACCGGACCGCCACGGTAGTCATCCCGGCGGTCCCGTTCCCCGATTCTACCGATTTTTCGGGACCGCAGCGGATCAAATATTCGGTGCCCCGAACCCCCGCCGCAGTATTGGGGGTCTGGATAAGGAATTCATCGTCCCCCGCTAACGTGCGAACCTTTACCAAAAGGGCGCCCAGACCCAAAGAAAGTTCCGTCCTATCCCGTGAAGCCCCTCCCCGCAAAATACTTCCCAGTCCCAGGATCGTACATTCGGACTGGGGAAGGATTCGCACCGTGGCCAAGGAGCCGTAGGACACCTCTACCGTGGCATCCGCTTCCGTGCGAACGCGGTCCGCGGCCTGTAATACCGTATCCGGAAGAACCGGTATTTCGGCGGATGAGGAGCCGCCGACCCGTAACCAGGCGGTACCCTGGACAAAGGTTACCCGAGCCTGAAGGGCCGTACCGGCTCCTGAAGGAGCCGCAACCATCGAGTCTGGCGGTGGTTCGTTGGACAGAGAATTTTCCGATCGATTCAACGGAACCGTTTCCGGCTTCGGCGCCGATCCCTGGGGTCCACAGGAAATGAGGCTTCCCGCAAGGGCGGCCAATAGGAGAACGGGATACTTCATACTCCACAACCTATCACAACTAGGGTATAATAGAACAAGGCTTTTTAAAAACTTAGGGAGTTCTTAAAAGCCGAATATAATGGGGGAGAACATTATGGAAAAAGCAAAGGTCTTTTTTACGGATCTGCATACCCGTCCGGGTAAAAATCTGTTGGACAAATTCGAGGCCTTGATAAAAAAAGCGGGAATTTCCACTATCGATTTGGATAAAAAGTTGACCGCCATCAAAATCCACTTTGGGGAACCGGGGAACTTGGCGTATATTCGACCGAATTACGCCTTCCGTTTGGTTCAGGTGCTAAAAAAAGCGGGGGCCCTTCCTTTTTTAACCGACGCGAACACCCTGTACAAGGGCCGCCGGGCCAACGCGGTGGATCACATCGAAAGCGCCTTTGAAAATGGTTTTTCACCCGCCTCCGCCGGGTGTCCGGTAATTATCGCCGACGGGCTTAAGGGAACCGAATACCGGGAAATCGAAATTAATCAAAAACACTGCAAAACCGCGAAAATAGGTTCGGCCATCGCGGAGAGTGACGTTCTCATTTCCATGACCCATTTTAAGGGTCACGAAATGACTGGGTTTGGAGGAGCCTTAAAAAATCTGGGAATGGGCTCCGGTTCCATTGGCGGAAAACTGGAAATGCACAGCAATGGACAGCCGAAAATCGATATTCCTTCCTGTACTGGTTGCGGTATCTGCGTAAAAAATTGCGCCCACTCGGCCATACACGTGGTTAATAAAAAGGCGGTTATCGATTACGCGCTCTGCGTGGGATGCGGTCAGTGTATCGCCGTATGTATGTACGACGCGGCCCGGCCCCAGTGGGACTCCCAGGGGGCCCAGGAAAAGATTGCCGAATACGCCCTGGCGGTAGTAAAAGACAAACCATCGTTCCATATCAATTTTATTATGAACGTGTCACCCAACTGCGATTGCTGGGATAGCAACGACGTGGCCATCGTTCCGGATATCGGCATCGCCGCCAGTTTTGACCCCGTCGCTCTGGATCGGGCGTCGGTAGACCTGGTTAACGCCGCCCCTGGGAACCGGGACAGCTGTATCGGTACGCATTTGGACAGCCATCTCCACACGACCCAGGATAAAATCACCCTGGCTCAACCCCATACGAACTGGAAATTAGGCCTGGATTATGCCGAAAAAATAGGATTAGGAACCCAGGAATACGAACTGATCAAGGTTGAATAGGTGAAGAGGGGGACCCTTCGATAAGGAGGGCCCCCACACATCCCGGAAGTACCAGGATTCGGATGGTCGCGCCCAGGGCCATCACGATCTTTTCATCCTCTTCATTTTTAACAGCCTCCGAAAGCACATGGAGAAACACGTGTACCGATGGATCCGAAGGAAACGCCCTTTCTACCAACGTCCTCAGATCGTTACCCAATGCGGTGGCCCGTTTTGTGGAAAAAAAAGAATAGAACCGGGGATTCCCGTCGATAAGCCGAAGGGAAACGGAGAGTCCCTTTTGGGTTACGGACCTTGACGTTTCTATTCCCGGTATTTCGAAAATGCCGATTCCTACGGGGAGCCGTTCGATAACCCTTTCGTAGAGCCGGTCCATGGTGTGAAGATCCGAAACTATCAGCGACATCGGTTTCATTCTACCAGCTATTTGCGCAAAAATCCATCCATTAGCAGAATCAGGGTACACTAAAGGATGGATCCATGGATGGAAAGGATATACAAAGGCTTTTCGGCTCTAACCTAAAACGTCTACGCACCCGGTATGGCCTTTCCCAGTTACGTTTAGCCACCGAAATCGGGATGACCCACAATTTTATTAACGATATAGAAAATGGCAAAAAATGGGTTTCTTCCCAAACCATTGCAAAGTTGGCCCAAAGGCTCCACGTTAAACCGTCAGACTTTTTTATGTCCGATATCAGCGTGGATCAGCGGGAAGCGGAATTTATCACCACCTACATCGACGATATCTCCCAGTCGGTTCTTAAGGCGGTAACGGAAACAAAAAGTCGTTACATACAGGATGCTTTGAATCGAACCACGGATGGGGAAACCGAAAAGAAAAACTAGACTACCTCGGAACCAGGAACCCCATGATTTCCAAATTCCCACCCGCAATAAAGGCGCATAGGGTAGCACACGGTGCTCTATTTCGCATCCGTATCTATGTTACCAGGCTTAACAGTTCTTTCAAAGCCCAGATAGTTTTGAAAGAGCTACCTTAGACGTATATGTAGTATTTTATTATTATATATCTTGTAAATATTTATCTTGATATTATAAAAATACCGAGAGAGGTTTTTTAAAAAAGCAACAGACTTTTGAAAAAACCTTAATAAAACAATATTTTGAATATACGATCATATTCTACATATTTTGTTATATTTCGCTAAATAGGTCATATTTAATAGGGTATTGATATTTTTTTGCAGACTTTGTAGTATTTAGCGGACGATAACAAAAGACAGGCCATCTACGAATATCTTGCGTATTCGCGGTCGTCTCTTCGTCCGTGAAAACCTTTTAGGAGGGTTTTTATCATGAAGCAGCTCAAAGTTTTTCTCCCCTTGGTCGCGGTAGCCCTAGTTTTAGCTTCCTGCGGTGCCAAACTGCCCCAGGCGGATGTGGATGCCGCCAACGCAGCCTTCAATGACGCCAAGACCGCCCAGGCCGATGTGTACGCCCCCGATTCATTCAAGGCCGCGTCGGATGCCAATACGGCTTTACAGGCCAACTTAAACGCGAAAGACTACGGCAAAACCAAGGATCTGGCCAAGGCTCTTCTTGACGCTTCTACCAAGGCAAAAACCGACGCCGCCGCGGCGATGGAAACAACTAAGGCCGATGTGGCCAAGCTGGTCGCCGATATCAATACCCTTCTCCCGGTTGTTCAAACCGAGTTAGCCAAAGCTGAAAAGGCCGGCAAGAAAGCGAAAATCGACGTAAAGCCGATTAAAGACGGCCTGGCTTCCGGAACCCAGGTATTCGTCGACGCTCAGAATTCGACCAACTACGCCGACGCGAAGGCTAAACTTCAAGCCCTTAAAGACAGCCTGACCCAGGCCCAGCAGGGACTTGAAGCCGCGGGATTCAAGAAATAAGGTAACATAAACCCTTTATCGCGTATAACGCGGAACGGGCGACCTGGAAGTTGAAATCTTCCGGGTCGCCTTTTTTATTTTTAGTTTTTATTATCCAGGGAGGAAAGATCGGTTTTGGCGTAACCTTCCGTAATACCGTGAACGCGGTCCTTGGGATCCTAATTCGTATTGTTGCTTAGATTCTGTAAGAAATCCCTATTGCCGGTACTCAGCAAATAGAGCGACTTATTAAAGGGAAAGGTCCTAATGGTAAATCTGGTTATATAGCTGAATACATTTTGGCTAATAGCTTGACGAGTATCCCTTGTCGGGTTTGTTCCATCCCGCAGGGCAATAAAATCGGCGGAAAAAATAAAGGGAACGTTCATCAGCCGCCGGTAAAACCAGGTGACCGATCCGGGATTATTTTTGTCCCTGGGAGGATCGACATAAAACCCGGTCATTTGATAGAACGAAAATATCCCCAGCAGTATAACGATGACCCCAATAAGAATGAATTTTCCTTTTTTCATAGGTCCCCGCTCCCTTGTGTATCCCCGTAGGGAATTTCTATTTAAACAGAATAATGATATCGACCCGGCGGTTGTAGGACCGTCCTTCGGGGGTATCGTTGGGCTGGAGGGGATGGGTACTCCCCAGGGCTAACGCGGAAAGTCGTTCTCCGGGAATCCCGTAGGACTCCAAAGCCTTTAGAACAGTCAAAGCCCGCTGGGCCGACAGGTCCCAGTTGGATGGGATATTTGAGGCGGGGTCAACGGGAGTATTGTCCGTGTGCCCTTCGATTCTGATATTATTCGGAAGGGTAAGGAGCGTGGGAGCTAGGTTTCTTAAGGCGGTGTACCCTTCATCGGAAATATCAGCCTTCCCGGGACTAAAATAGAGGTCGGAAAACAGGGTAAGGGAAATTCCGTCGGCCACGTCGGTAACCTTAATATCGTTCCCCCGAATTACCTGTTTAAGGTCCTCCATCAGATGGGCCTTCCGTTCCTGGGCTGGGTTTTCCCTAAGAGTCGGCTTTTGCACCCCCTCCAGGATACCCCGGGATCCGGATTGTTTATCCGACAAACCCCAATTGCCCCCATTGAACACCTGTTGCAGAGCTTCGGATAATTGGGCGTATTTCGCCGTATCTATGGTACTCATGGAGTAGAGAACGATAAAAAACAGCATTAAAAGGGTTATCATATCCGAGTAGGTAAGAAGCCACCGCTCGGAATTTTCTTTTTCCGGTTCTTCCTTTCTTTTTGCCATACCCCAACCTAGCCTTCGATATACGGCCCGACTTTAGCTTCAAACATAGCGGTAGAATCGCCATTCTGAAGGGATAACACCACCGCCTGCATCATCATCATGTACTCGATTTCGGTTTTCATATTATTTTTAAGCTTATTCGCCGTAGGTAAAAAAACCAGATTTGCCAAACCAATGCCGTAAAGGGTGGCGATGAACGCGGCGGCGATGGAATGGCCCAATTCACCGGCGTCTCCCCCCAGATGGGACAGAACTAACACAAGGCCCGTTACCGTACCGATAATACCCATGGTTGGGGCAAAGCCCCCGGCGGCCTCAAAGATGGCGATTCGACGTTTCTGTTTATTTTCGTAAACCTCCACTTCCGTTTCCAGGATATGGGTAATCGTAAGAGAGTCCGTACCATCTACCACGAGCCGGAGGCCTTTTTTTAGAAAGGGATCCTCCATATCCTCAATCTCCCCTTCCAAACTAAGGAGCCCCTCTTTTCGGGATTTATCCGACATGGCCAACAAGGATTCCATCAAAGCCTTGCTGGGCCTTCGGGGAGCCATAAGGCCTTCGGTAAAGCCTTTTATCATGCCAATCGTCTCTCCAAGGGAAAAACTGGTTACCAGGGCCCCAAAAACGCCGCCCAAAATAATAATCATGGCGCTTATACCGATCAGAGCAAGGGGATTTCCCCCTTCTAGAAGGAAGCCCACCAAAATTGCCCCAAACCCCGCTCCAATACCGATGATCAGCGATGGATCACCTTTTTTCCCTGAAGCCATTCTTTTTTCCTCCGCCTTCGTGTATATCTACCGTCGCGATTTCGCGGTTAAACTCCGCCTTTGCCCGGGCGACCGCCTCTTTTCCCTTAGCGGCCATCTTTGACCGGAGGGCGCATACCCCGTCCGGGTCAAGGGAACCCCTTTGCAAGTTCTCTTCTAATCGTCCGTATTCCTCCCGAAGGGCCGCCATTTTTCCTTGGGAACACCACCGAGCGATTTCATCCAACGAACTTTCATGGCCCAAAACGGAAGCCGCCAACACTTTTACGTCCGAAAGGTCCACCACAGCGCGGTACAGCCGAGGAGGCAGGGCCCTAAAGGAAGCCAAAGGATAGTCTTGGGCAATCATCCCATCCAAGCGTTTCCGTTTCCTCGGATACACAAATTGGGTATAACAGGCTTGGATTAATTGGGATAGGCGCCGGCCCAAAACTATAGAATTGGACCGGATTTCTCCCATCAGGGATTCAAAAAGCTCCTCGTTCCGTTTTAAGAATATATCCGCCGTAGGAGACGAAACACCCTCTTTCATGGCCGCCACAAAGGACTCCCGGAGAAGCTTTGGTAAATAGGATACCAACCGGGAAATATCAAAGGTTTGGGGAGGCCTGATTAAGCGCCGGGGGCCCCCATCGGAACTGACCGTTTGTCGATAAAAGAGTAGTTCGGCCAATTCGTCTCCCCGGTATTTTTTAACGATAAAGTTCTGCAATAAACGGCGGTAGTCCCCCGGGGAGCAGAGGGATAGGATTTCGTAAAAGGGTACCGCCTTTACCACCGTGGAGCTCCCGTTTTGTCCTTCCAAGCGATAGGTCAACGTTAGGTCCCCTAACAGGGTGTTCCGTTGCCGGGTAAATAGGGCACGGTTTGAAAAAAAGAAAGCCCCGATCGGGTCCTTCGTCTGGAACCCCAGCTTAGCCGAAATCGCCAGGATCAACGGGAGGGGAACTAGTACCCGGCCTTCAAACCGTAGCATCCCGACGGCTACGGTCAGCCGTAACGCAAAAACCAGACCCAGAGCCGTCGGAACCTCCGTAACCCTAGAAACCGTCCCCGACCGTACGGGAAAGAGGCCTAGTTTTTGTTGGAAAGAAACGATAAACGGGACACAGGCCTGGGCCAAAGAAGCGGTCAGGGAAGCGAACCCGGTCTGCTCCATCTGCGGGGGCCGTGTAAATACCCAAAAACCTCCCAGATTCGCGGAACCCGTTGTAAGAACCAAGCGATACCAAAGCTCATCGGCTGTTCCGTTTCCGCTCACACCGCCGGACAAGGGGAAACCCGCAAGGTCCAGGGGTTCCATACCGAACGAAAGGGCCGTGGATCGAATTATCGTCTCCTTAAGGGCGAAAAAACGGGGGAATAGGAGGGCCGGGGCCACAGAAACAAGGGGTTCCTCTATCTGGATGGAACGGGCTTTTGTTGACGGCGCATTGGATAAACCCGGCTCCCCATGGACTAAAAGCTGTTCCAATTCTTTTCTTAGATCGTCCGCTCCCTGAGGGGAACTATGTTCTTGCCAAGCTTTTTCCAAGGGATCGTCAACAAAAAGGAAAAAAGAACCATCATCGGAGACAAAACCACGGTACTCCCGCAATTCGTCTTCCATATCCCCCACCGTAGATCGAAGTACCACCGCGGAAACTTCCCCTGGGAACAAAACCCTCAGGAGCGCCCGTAGGCTGAAAAAAGGTTCCTGGGTATCCATTCCCGGGGGATATAGGAAAAGTACGATGGGACGGTCTTTCGATTGAATAAACGCGCCGACTTCCCGATTAGAAGGGACTCCATCTTCTTTCCCTTGGGAATTCATACCGTGGAAATCGGAAAAAGCAACGGGGGTAACCCACTGGGAGCCCAAAAGAGAAAAAATCGAGCCTAAACCATCAAGGGTAGGCTCTTCATTTCCCGAAAAAAGATCCTTTAATCCGGACAACATACCAGCTACCCTCGCTGTGGATACTTATTTCTCTGCTATTCCGAAAAAAATATCAAGCCCTGCTCTGGGGCTTACCATAGCGGGGCTTTCTATAACTAGGGCTTACCATAACTGGCAGATTACCACAGCCGGTAGCTTACCACAGCCGAGGCCATTGATTTTGCGCAGGATTCGTAATCCCCAGCCGCGCGACCATCCCTTCCATCTCCGCTTTCTCGGGCTTTTTTGTGTAATTCGCCGCCGCTCGCAAAAAGAGGGGTAACAGGTTAACGTCCCCGACGCTGGCTAAAAAGAGGTCCTCATGCCCCATGACCCAATGGACCGCCCGCTCGATATCCGCTTCCGCTTCCAAGGGTCTGTACCAGGTGGTGTGATTTTTTTGAATCGTTCCCCAGGGACTTCGGGCAATCGATTTCATGGTTTGAACCGCCACGCCCCTCTGCCGGCAGAGGGAAACGAGGTCGAAAAACGCCGGCCCGTATTCCGGATGGGCGCTCAGGGCGTAGTTAAAGGGCAAGAGTACCGTATCGAAGGGATATTCGTTTAAACAACGCTTGATAATTCTCGGGGCGTTGAAGCCGTGGGAGGTGACTCCCACAAACCGAGCCAAGCCCTGTTCCTTCGCTTCGATCAGGACTCGCAGGGCGCCTTGGGAACCCAAAAACGTATCCGTGTCCGCGTCCTCGACCAGTTCATGCATTTGGAGAAGATCCAAACGGGTAAGACCCAGGTCCTGGAGGGATCGATGGAGTTCCTTGTGGGCATCCTCGTAGGTACGGGCGTCGATTTTGGTGGCCATAAAGAAGGAGTGACCGTTAGATTTTAACCATTGACCGATTAATTTTTCCGATTTTCCGTAGGAAACCGACGTATCGATATGGTTAACCCCGTATTGTATAAGGGTTTCAAACGCCCGATCCGCATCGGCGATTGAGGCGTTTCCTAATGCCGCGGCTCCAAAAATAACGCGACTGCTTTCGTGACCCGTGAAACCGAATTTTCTCTTCGCTATGGTAGTGTTCATACCATAAGCATACTTCACCGAAGGGGATGGGGTCAAATATGGAGTCCACTTTAAAAACGAGGCTTTTTCAAAATTCGAAATGAGCCTAATTCGATTGACGCGATAAGCCTATTCACTCTATATTTAGAACGCATGGGTGTAGCCACAAGTCAGCAAATATCAAAATATTACGATCTCTACCGGAGTATCGACGTTACCTTTACGAAGGAAGTGATTCGCGCCACCGGATTAGGAACCCAACAGGTGTACCTAAAGTGTGTTGGAGAAACCTGGCCCTGCGTTATCCATTCATCTTCCTTTGAGGGAGCCAAGGTAATCGTCAACGCTAAATCGGGGTTGTACGCCCGGATTCAACAGGCTAACAATTTGGTGAGTCTTCGGTACAGTTTTAAAATATCCGATAAAACGGATCCCCTTATGTTTTTCGTTTCTGGCCGCGTGTTAGGGTTTTCACCCTATGGGGGCTCTTCGGATATGGCCATGCTTACCATGCAATTTACCCAAAGACCTCCCGACGATCTTATAGAGATTATGGGGCGGCTTTTGGACGCCAACATGAACTCCACAAAACGCCGGGAAGATCGGATCCTTTTAACCCCCGAGGCCCTTCGAAAATTGCAAATCATCTCCAAGGAAACGGCGATTTTTATACAGGGAGTTCCCCGGCGCTGTATTCTTAGGGATATATCCTTCTCAGGGGCCAAAATTATTATGATCGGGGTGGCAAAGTTTCTTATGAATCGGGCCGCCGCTCTGCGGATTGATTTCGAGGATCCCCGGGAGGTTATCCTTTTAAAAGGCCAAATTATCCGATCCGAGGACGTGGAAGGCAGAAAAGACCTGGTAGCCCTGGCGCTTCATTACGAAGAAACCCAAGTACCCATGAACTATAAAATGAGGATTAACGATTTCCTTTCCCAGGTACGGACGGATAATCGACCTAATCCAAACGCGGAGCAGAATGAACCAACCAATAAACAGTAAAATTTATTTTCTTTCGGTCCCCGAATCCCTCCGGGGCCGGATGGAGAGCCTTTCCTCGGGAGAGTTTGAAATTGATCCCGCCGTTCCTATCCCCGTAGAAATTCCCTCGGAGGATGAAAAGCTAAACCTGGAAAGCCTTTCCTGGGAAATGATTCTTTCTGGGATGATCAAAGTGGTGGCCCAAAATCCCGATGGTGACGACGCCGACTATTACCGTCGCTTTGTTTTGGCCGTAAAGCCGGATATTTTAACTGAATTTTCCGAAGCCGCTATACTTAAGGCCCGCAACGGGGAATTTGACGTGGCGTTGGAAATTTTTACGGCCCTCCGGGGACTTTTCCCATCCGATCCATCGATCCGGCTCAATACGGCTTTGGTGTACGAACATCGCGCCGATGTATTAGAGCGGGAGGGTGCGGAAGAGGAAGCGGAAACGGACCGACAGCGGGCCTTTGAAACCTACCGGTATTTTTTTAATCTCAATCCTCCGTTTCCTAACGGGATTTTTAACGGCGGCTTTTTCTTCCTAAAACAGCGGAATTACGAAAAGGCGTTGGAATATTTTTCCGCCTACCTTCCTCTGGCGGACGATCAGGGCAAAAAGGCCCGGGCCGCATCCATTATAAAGGAAATTGAGAGCCGAGGCTTGGACGACCAGGTTTTTAAAGAGGCTTTTGATTTCATCCGGATGGGTCACGAGGATAGGGGGATCGAAAAGGCTCGGGAGTTTATTACCCGGCACCCGGAAGTTTGGAACGGCTGGTTTATCCTAGGGTGGGGACTCCGTCGCTTGGAACGGTGGAGCGACGCCGCGAAAGCCTTTAGAAAGGCCCTGGAATTAGGGGGCGATGGGGCAGATACCCGGAACGAACTGGCTATTTGCCTGATGGAAATGGACGATTTACCGGGAGCTCGAAGCGAATTGGAAACGGCCCTCCGGATGGAGAGCGAAAACGTCAAAGTTATTTCCAATTTAGGAGTCCTAGCTTTAAAAAATGGAAATCCCTCGGAAGCGGCGGGATTTTTTAGAACCGTTTTAGAAATCGACCCGTCGGACCCTTTAGCGATAGAATACCTTAAAAATTTGGAATAGGAGACCCTTAGCTACGTTTTTTAGAGAACCACCGATCCTACCCCGAACGTGAAGTTTGTTGAACTTGTCCGATTGTGACTTGAGAGGAGATTTTACTGGGCCTGACCGCGGGTTCCTAGGTTTTGAAGTTCCAACCTATCCCCCGGGCCAAGGCCTACGCGGCTAAACCAACCCTGGGGAACCTCCAGGGCGTAACGGGCCGCGTGGTCCGAATCAACGGGACTTAAGGATTCGGGTGTCATATCGTGAATTTCCAGGATCTTTCCATCGCTGGCGATATAGGCTACCGAAAGGGGAATGAGCGTGTTTTTCATCCAAAAAGACAGGTGCTGATCCCGGTCAAAAACAAAGAGCATTCCCTGTCCGTCCCGCAATTCCCTTCGGAACATCAACCCCTTGGACCGCTCCGTATCGGTGGTCGCTATCTCCGCTTGAAGCGACACCCCCTTCCCGTCACTTTTAAGGATAGTCAGGGAGGTGGAAGCCAGCCGCTGGGGGCTGTTTTCCGCCCCCGCGCCGCAGGCAAATAACAGGCCGACCGCTAAAAATAAAAATCCCGAACGCCAAGGCCCCTTAAAATCCATGTAAAAATTCTCCCCGCAGTACCGTATCTTGGGTTTCTTTTACCTTCGAAGCCCCCAGGAGGGCATCGAACATTTTTTTATCTATGTACTTTACCGTTAAAGGCCGCTCTAGGGAAAGCCTTGTTTCGTCGGAGGTCCATACCGCCTGCTGGGGGTCCAACTCCCCGGGATCACCGTATTTACCCGTAAGGGTGGTAAAAACAGAGTAATAATCCACCTTATCCGGGTCCATCGTAAAGGCCATAATGCACAGCTTCCCCTGCCAAAATTGAAAAAAGGAGCGGCGGATAAACGATAGGCCTGTAGTTTCAACCAGGGTTTGATCATTTTCCGGAAGCATAGAAACGTCCCGGTCACCCCGGAAGTTAAAAATATCGTCGGCCATCAGGGCCTTTTTTAACGCATCCAAGGACATGCCTAGACTTATACCCCGGAACGAGCGGGGAAGGCCTTCAGAAGCAGGGGTAGGGTTCGGCGATGGAGAGCCTGGTCCTGGGGAGGCAGTTACGGACGGTGAGGGTGTGGCCCCTGGCGTCCCCGCCGATTGGGAGAACCCCAGCGCTGGGGAAAAAAAGACCAGAACGATTACCAGGCCCTTTGAAAACGTCAACCTACCCTCCGTATAATACTCCTAGGGGCGGCCCCTATCGCGGAACCGCCCCATTGTAACTATCGGAAAATTCCGTGAAATTATTAGGGACCCTCGGCTCCCTCTATATAATTTTTCTTGCGGCCCCGATCGGAGGGTCCGCTTAAAGAGTCTAGACGCTCCGCAGGGATCCTTCCCTTCGGGCCCGTTCGATTTTTTGCATCTTTCGGTAATATTCGGTTTGTTTTACCACCTCCGAAACATCGGAGACGGTAACCTTATTGTCCACAACCCTAATTTTAGAATTTTCTAGCAGTTTTCTAAGGACTAAGTTCCCGTCCGCCGGAGGAAGGCCCACCATGTTGATCAACTCTTTAGGGCCAAAATCGAAGGTGTAGGCCAAAGACCCCAGGGTAACCCTATTCTTTTCTAATTGGATAAGCAGGGCATCGTACATCCTTCCCAGGGGGTCGGAAATTAAGGTATTGGCCAGCTGTTTATAGATAAACCAAATCCGTTCCGCCAGCAGTTGGGTTAGCCGGGTGATAATTTGGGGTTGCGAGCCGACCATGCGTTCAAAATTTTCCCTGTTTACCGCCAAAACGGTACAATCTTCGTAGGCAATGGCGCTGGCGGACCGGGGTTTGGACTCTAAGAGGGCCATCTCTCCAAAAATATCCCCCTGCTTTAAAACCGCCAAAAGCACCTCGTTATTGTCCACAATTTTTACGATTTTTACGGATCCCCGTTGGATAATGTACAGCTCCTCCCCCGGCTGGCCCTCCGAAAAAATCATCGCGTCCTTCGGGTAGGTGCGGTTAAACTCATCGGCCCTCCGGTCCAGGTAGACCGCCTTGGCGTAGGGACCTATTTTTACCATCCGCTCCCGGGCCAGCTGAACGTTTTGGCCCGTGGGGCAGTATTTTATGTACTGATGGTAGGCGTAATAGGCCTGATTGTATTGGCTCTGTTTGGCGTAGTATTCGGCCACCTTAAAAAGGTGGGAAGGATCGTTTTCGGCGGTGTTTTTTAGGGTCAACCGGGTTAAAGCCTCGTCCAAATACCGCATCCGTTTGGAAAATTGAAGGATGATCTTCATAGCCACGGGGGTATTGTTTTGAATCAGCTGTCCGTACTGATCCTTTTGTACCGAGATCAGGGTTACATCCGTAAGCGCTTGGGCTGTTTCGATGTGGCTATGGCTCGACATGGTGGAAACGACGCCAAAAAAGTCGCCGGGGCCCAAAATATTGCCCCCCTCCTCCTCCACCACCTCGACTTCCTTGGAAATGCGGACCTTACCCTGCCGGATTATAAAAAACCGGTCGGCGTTCTGCTTGCCTTCCACGACAATATACGAGTCTTTTTTAAAATTGATGAAGGCCAGTTGCAGTTGATTGGTCATCCCGCTCCCCATACATCCCCGATGCTATTGAAAGTATAGGGAGCCAATCACGGCTTTGTCAACGGCGCGGGTAGAACTTTTCAGCCGGTCAATTGAAAAAATTATCGCTGGAATCAAAAAAAGAATCCCCGCTACCGGAACTGGTACCGCTATCGCCTTCGCCCACCGATACGGGTTCGTGCCCATCGTTGCGATCCGCGTACAAGCGCAGGGCCAACCGGTATTGGGCTGCCATGCGGGCCAATTCCTTTTGTTCCCCCTGAATTTGCCGGAGGAACGCGTCCACCCGCTGTCCGTTGGACAGGGTCGCGTTCAGCGCCGAGTCTGGAACGTAGGAACGGATTTCATCCAACCGGTAGTAGACCCTTTCAAAGAGGAACAGAACCTGGCGGACCGCCATCAGTTTTTTGACCATTACGCTTTTCTGCTTCATCACGGTCACATCCCTGGAAGAGACCGCCGTTCCAGCCTTATACTCCTTCTTCCACTGGGTAAACACCGGCTCGCCTTCCAAGGCCGCCGAGGCCTGGCGGAACTGGGCTACCATACGGTTGTACGCCTGGGCGTACTGGTTCAGGGCCGCCACGGGGGAAGCCCTAAAGGCAGTAATTTCATCGGCGATCCAGCGGTCCCTAAAGTCTTTTACCGAAGAAACCGCCACGGGGATCCGCCGCAAAGCTTCCCCCGTTTTCCGTTCCACCGCCTCGCCGGGGACCGCGTCTACCTCGGTTCCATCGTCGGCGGAGCAGGCTACCCGGCCTTCGACGCAGGCGACTAACAGGGAATCGTTCACCGAAACAACCACTTCAAATTCGGTTCCCCGAACCCCCATGACCGTGTTGCCCGTCCGAACTCTTAAAGCGGGATCCCCGGATATTTTTTTCACCTTAACACCCACCGATCCTACCAGCACGTCCCCTTCGGTGGTGGGCTTCCCTTGAACCACGTCGGACTTGACCGTAAACACCGAATTGGGTTTAACGACCAGGGTTCCCGTCATACCGGTACCCTGGGTTAGGCTGATTACCACGCTCCCGTCGGAACCGGTTTTGATAAGGTCGTAATTTTCTATGGATTCACCCATATCGATGGATCCGAGGACTTCGCCCCTACGGGTAACCTGAACCGATCCAAACAACTCCTCCACGACCCCCACCTGTACCGCCGTGGCGGCGTAGGCCCCCTGCAGACTTAGGGCTATCAATAAAAAACCACAGAGTATTCCCATTTTACGATACATCGGAAGCATCCTCCCTTATCGGTTTTGCCTTGGCCCTTCGATCGGTTCCAAGTATCCCAAGGCTCCATGATCACAGGCTAACTATACCGCTAAGTATAGCCGAATTCCTTATAAAATTCCGTTTTCCCCGGCGGTTTTGCAGAATATACGAACCGTGTTAAAAATCCATACCGCTTCCATGTCACAGCCCTTCAGTCCCATTCCCCCACAAAAAGTATTTCTGGTTCCAAGCGGAGGCCCCGTTGTTCCCAGACCCTTTGGGCCACTATTTCGGTTAAATGGCGGATGTCATGGGCGCTGGCCCCTCCCCGGTTAATAATGATATTGCCGTGCCAGGGGGCTACCTCGGCGTCCCCAACACGAAGGCCCCGAAGTCCCAGTTCATCGATTATCATCCCCGTGGGTTTTCCAAAATCCCGGTTGTTTTTAAAGGCCGAGCCGGCGCTGGGGAACCGATAGTGGCCCTTTGACTCCCGATCCTCCCGGTATTCGGTCATTTTTTTTTCTAATTCCCCCGGCTCTTCCGGAACAAGGCGGAATCGCCCCGA
Source organism: uncultured Treponema sp. (assembly GCA_964425215.1). Taxonomy (GTDB): domain Bacteria; phylum Spirochaetota; class Spirochaetia; order Treponematales; family Breznakiellaceae; genus CAYRLW01. The sequence continues at coordinate 95,095 of CAYRLW010000001.1, read as the reverse complement.
AAGGATGAGAACGCTCCGAGCTTGAAAGGGGCTCCGTTTGTAAGAAAAATCTTCCGGTTTAAAGGGAAGAACCCGTTTTTCCCACGCTTCGTCCAGAAAGGTGGTTTCCAAAAGAACGTCGGATACGGAACTGCCGTAGCAACGGGCATTCATCCACAGGGCGCCGCCGACGGTTCCGGGCATCCCGGCCAAAAATTCCAAGCCCCCGGAGCCCCGCTGGGCGCAGGCGGTGGCCACGGTATCCACCGGGGTACCGGAACGCGCTTCCACCGCGCCGTCCAACCAGTCCCACCCCGTCCAGGCGGTGGTGTCCAGCACCACGCCCCGGATACCCCGGTCGGAAACCACCACATTGGCTCCCCCACCGAGAATAAAAAGGGGTACCCCCTCCTGTTGGGTTATTTTTCCCAGTCGGGCCACGTAGGATGGAAAAATATCCGCTTCCGGTCGAACCCAAACATCCGCAGGGCCCCCAACCTTAAAGGTGGTATGGTTTTTTAAGGGTTCGCCAAAGACCAACTCCCCTTTAAAAGAAGCTTCCGTATTGATTTTTTCCATTAATTTACGTAGGTTTATCATACTTTAGAATTGTACCGAATTTATCCCGGAGGTTCCATGTCCCTTTCTCTGTATAACACCATGGCTCGACAGCAGGAAACGTTTACCCCCATTACGCCGGGGAAGGTCGGCTTTTACGGCTGTGGTCCCACGGTGTACAACTACGCACATATTGGCAACCTACGGGCCTACGTTACCCACGACATATTAGTCCGGACCCTCCGAAGGTTAGGCTATGAGGTTACCCACGTAATGAACATTACCGACGTGGGGCATCTAACGGGGGACGACGATTCGGGGGACGATAAAATGATAAAAAGCGCCGAAGAACGGGGCAAGAGCGTCCTCGAGGTGGCGGCTTTTTACACCGACGCTTTTTTTAAGGATACCCAGCGGCTTAACATACTCCGTCCCACGGTAGTATGCCGGGCTACCGAACACATCGACGACATGATCGCCCTTATCAAACGGATTGAAGCGCGGGGGTATACCTATAGGGCCGGAGGGAATCTCTATTTCGACATCACCAAATTCCCCACCTACGGTCAGTTGGCCCGGCTTAAAATTGAGGACCTTAAGGCGGGAGCCCGCATTGGGGTGGATGAAAACAAAAAAAACCCCATGGATTTTGCCCTCTGGTTCACCAAAAGCAAGTTCGAGAATCAAGCCCTGGTGTGGGACAGCCCCTGGGGACGGGGATATCCGGGGTGGCACATAGAGTGTTCCGCCATGAGCATGAAGTACCTGGGCGAACAGTTTGATATTCACGCCGGGGGAATTGACCATATTCCAATCCACCATACCAACGAAATCGCCCAAAGCGAGGCGGCCACGGGGAAAAAATGGGTTAACTACTGGGTTCATAACGAATTTTTAGTAATGGATAAGGGCAAAATGTCTAAATCTTCAGGCTCCTTCCTTACCCTTCAAACCATCGTGGACTCGGGCTACGATCCTCTGGATTATCGATATTTCCTGCTTTTAGGCCACTATCGGAGCCAGTTGCAATTTTCCTACGAAGCCCTGGACAGCGCCCGCAACGCCCGGTATTCTTTAAACGAAAAAATTCGCTCTGTTTACGCCAAAATCGGGACGCCTACTCCTTTCCTATTTGACCAGACCGTGGACCGTTCCACCCTGGGAGAAGAGGCGGTTGCCCATCTTCAGGCTTTTGACGCGGCGTTGGAAGACGATCTTTCTACCCCCCGGGCTCTAGCGGAACTTTGGGGGCTGTTACGGGATCCCCAGGTTCCCCCACTCCAGGCTCTATCGGCGGCCATGGATATGGATAGGGTCCTAGGCCTAAACCTAGCCCTGGAAGCCCAAAGGGCGGAACCGGAAGTTTCCCTAGACCCAAGCTTTGTTCAGGAGATAGAAGCCCTGGTGGCCGAACGAACCCAAGCGAAAAAAGCTCGGGACTTCGCTAAAGCCGACGCTATCCGTTCGGCTTTACAAGAAAAAGGCGTGGTGCTGGAAGATGGAAGCGCTGGAACAAAATGGAAACTAAGGGGTAATTAAAACGTAAGGGCAATATTTTTGCAAGTTTATTTTATATTGAGAGATAAACGTGTAACGCAAAAATAGCGCAAGAGAAACCTTGGGAACGGCAGTTAGAACCGTTGTAATTCTGTAACGATTGGGGTATTGAGATTGTTCTTAAACACGGGTGGGAAAATATCCATGGCGGAGTTCCGCCATTTATACGATACGGTGTTCCCTATTTTGTTTCGGGTTGCGTATCGTATTACCGCCAGCGAAGACGTTGCGGAGGATCTTTGCCAGGACGCTTTTTTCCGCCTCTACGAAAAGGGTATGACCTTTCCGAACCAGGATGAGGCCAAGTATTGGCTGATACGGGTCGTTAAAAACGCGGCGTTGAATTACGCTAAGCGAAAGGACCGGGAGCGGAAGGCCTATCAAAAGGCTTTCCGGGAAGATCACCGGGTACAGGAAACCGGGGAAACGGTTTTCCTTAAAAACGAAACCAAAAACGAGGTAAAAGAGGCCATGGATAGGCTTCCTGAAAATTTGAGAACCGTGTTAATATTGAAAGAGTACGGAGAATTGAATTACAAGGAAATCGGCCGAGCCCTGGGCATTAGCGAGGGCAACGTAAAGGTTCGGGTCTTTAGGGCCCGGGAACGGTTGGCCGAATTGATGGGAAAGGACGGTGCCTATGTGTCCTGATCGTCAGCTTCTTTCGGTGTACCACGATGGAGAACTTCCCTCCCCGTGGCGGGAAAAGTTGGAGGCCCACGTGTCCGAATGTTCTACCTGCCAAGAGCGGTTATCGGTCTATGACCGCTTGTCTGAAAGTCTTTTAAGTCCAGGGAACGGGACCGACGGTATCGCTTTGAGGGAACGGTTTATGGTATCCAACGATCGTCTTGAAGAAGCGAAAAGCCGGGTTTGGAAAAATCTCTATAGATCGATCAATACGCGGACGTCGGCCCCTTCGGTAAAGGTGTGGAGACGACCGCTGACTATTCCCGTCCCCGCCGCGATAGCCGCGGTAATAGCGGTAGCCTTTTTTGCCGCTCTTGTTGGCGGGCCTTTAACGGTTCAAAAACAAAAGGACCAAGCCATAGCCCGAATCGGGTCCCAGGTTCAAGGGGTAGTTCCCGTTTCCGATATGTCGGACGTTCTTAAATACCTGCAGTCCCAGGATAACAGTACGGATATCGTTATTATCCGTTTACCGGAAAACAATAAATTCGTGCCCTCAGGAGAACCATCCATAGTCCGAGCCGCCGATTATACAAGGAGCAACGCGCCCTAATGCGTCAACTTCCTCGATCCTTTAGTTTCGCAACCCTTGGGGCGGTGCTCTTTTTCTGTGCCGCCTCCGCTTACGCGGAGGATTCCTCGTTAAATGTAATACCCGGCCTACAGGATAAGGCGGTGGTTATTGATATCGTCGCCCGGGTCGTGGAGCGGAATCAACAGGAAGTGTGGAATTCGGAAAATTCCAAGGTTACCATACCCGGTCGTCCGGTTTCTTTAAAACTGGTGGGACAAAACGTGGTAGTGCTTGTCCAATTTACCCCCTACCGGAGGGACGACGGTCGCCAAGTGCTGGTTGCCCAAGGGCAAGTCTGGGTGAATACGGGAACCGAGGGAATCCGGTATCAAACTACCATGCAGACAATTCCGTTGGATTTTGGGGAACGGATCTACTTTTTCCCCCTGGGCCCCCAAACCAAGGACGGTCACGCGCAGATTGAAATACAGGTAGAGTTGCACCCCTATAAAAAAGCGGAGGACAAAGCTTCCGGGGCCCCGTCTTCCCCGGGGGATGTTAAAAATTCTCCAGGGGATGTAAAAAAGGGTGATACCAAGCAGGACCCAAAAACGGATCAAAAAAGTACCGGGGATAATCAAGCGACCCATGACGCACCCAGCCAATAGACGCCTTTTTTTTGGCCTTGCCATCTCCATACTCACCCTATCCTTCTCTTCGTGTTTTGGAGGCGGACCTAAAATCAATTCCATAGACCCCCGTATTGGTAATATGGGGGAGGTCTTAACGATTCAAGGGAGCGGCTTTGGGGATGCTCGAAAGGAAGGGTACGTCAGCATAGCGGGTATTTCCCCCACCGCCTCGTCGTATATAGAATGGAAGGACAATGAAATCGCCGTCCGTATTCCCGATTTTGGGGATTCGGGGTTAGTTTACGTGCATACCCACGGTAAAAAGAGCAACCCAGCCCTTTTTACCAACCGGGCCAGCATGCCCCAGCCAATTTCAGGTTCCGCTACCGGAGACGGGCCTCGAATCGATTCCATCGATCCTTCTTCCGGCAGAATTGGTTCCCTGGTGACCATAACGGGAAGGAATTTTGGAGCGTCGCGAGAGAACAGCACGGTTCAGTTCGCGTGGAACGTGGAACCGGGTCCTGCGGTAACCACCAGTCCTACCTCTGTGGAAGTCTTCGAGACCGATTTTGGGTATGAACAGTGGAGCGATAGGGAACTTAAAGTACGGGTCCCCGATGGGGCGATCAGCGGAAACTTGGAGGTTCAGACAGCCCGGGGAACCAGCATTCCCGTGTTTTTTGATGTAACCGATCGACCGGGAACCAAAATATATAAGGACAAAAAAAGTTATTCCATATCCTATTCGGTGGATATTCAGATTCAAAAAGCCAGCGGATCTAACACCCTGTATCTATGGCTTCCCTTACCCGTAACGTCGGCCACCCAAAGGAAAGCCCAGTTATTATCTCGAAGCATGACACCCTTTGTGGAAGACCATCGGGGGGTTTCGTTATTTCAATTAAAAGACCTGACCGAAGGACTTAAAACAGGGGTTTCTTTATCCTATTTGGTCGATGTATACGCCGTAGAAACCAACGTAAAGAGCCAATTGATAAAACCGGATCCCTCATCGGCGGTACAAGCCGCCTATACCGTACCGACGGCCCTCATTCCTTCGGATAACGATGAAATCGCGGCCCTTGCGTCCCGCATCGGGGGAAAGGAAAAAAACCCCTACATTAAGGCCCGTATGATCTACGATTGGCTCGTCTCCCAGGGGGGTATTCAAGCGAGTCCCACCCGATTAAGTTTGCTCGACGCGATCCACGAAAAGAAGGCGGACCCGTATCAAGGGGCCTTGTTATTCTGCGCCCTGGCGCGGGCCCTTAATATTCCCGCGATTCCGGTTTCGGGCTTTTTAATCGATAAAAACAGAACCGCGTACAAACACTTTTGGGCTGAATTTTGGATCGATGGTTTCGGCTGGATCCCCGTGGACCCAAGCCTGGGAAGCGGAAAAGCCCCGGGAGCCTTCGTTTTACGGGACGATCCGTATAATTATTATTTTGGAAACCTGGATAACCAACGGGTAACCTTTTCGCGGGGTCAGGCGATCCTTTCCCAGATGAATCCCAAGGGTCGGGTGGCCATACGGGACCAGGAATACTCTTTACAAACCATTTGGGAAGAAGCGGTGGGGGGATTGGAAGCCTACTCTTCCCTTTGGAGCGATGTACAAGTCACGGGAATTTATTGAGGAGAAAGCGGTTATGGTTACGGTTATATCCTTGGGCGGTTCGATTGTGGCTCCTGAAAATCCCGATAGCGATTTTCTTGGATCCTTTGTGGCCCTTATTCGGGAGTTTTTAAAACAGGACGAAAAGCGGCGCTTTATTCTGGTGGTCGGTGGGGGCGGTCCAGCCCGGTCATGGCAAAAAGCCTACCGCTCGGTGGTGGAAGCAAGCTCCGACGAACAGGCCGATTGGATAGGCATCATGGCTACCCGGCTGAACGCCCAATTATTAAAGGCCATTATGGGCGAATGGTGTCCCCAGGAGGTGGTTATCGACCCCACGCAGGTGGGTCCCTTCGTGGGCCGTGTGCTCGTCGCCGCCGGGTGGAAACCCGGGTTTTCGACGGACTACGACGCGGTTCTGCTGGCCGAACGGTTTCAGGCCGACCGGGTTATCAACCTTTCCAATATCGCCAAGGTATACACCGACGATCCAAAGAAAAACCCCGCCGCCAAGCCCATCGATCAAATTTCATGGGCCGATTTTCGCTCTATTATCGGTGACCAGTGGGTCCCGGGGAAAAACGTACCCTTCGATCCGGTAGCCAGCCGGCACGCGGCAAAACTTAACCTACCGGTGATTTGCGCCGCCGGCAAAGATTTGGACAATCTACGGAACATCCTTTTAAACCAGCCCTTTGTGGGCACCCGAATCGGCTAGGAGACTGGGGGATAAACCCGACAATATCCTGGGTTAGGAAGGGGGTTTCATGAACCCAGGGGCCCCTTACTGGGCCGCTGGAACCTTATGCGAACGGGAGAATGGAGCATGAACGAAACCACACAACGGTTAGTAGCGGTTCTGGGGGCCAGCGATCACCCCCAGCGCTATTCCTATTTGGCGACCCAACGGCTTTTAGAACACGGGTATACCCCCATACCCGTCAACCCTTCCCTTAAAGAGGTCCTGGGGCTTCCAGCGGTTTCCCGCCTATCGGAGATACAGCAACCGGTAGATACCCTTACGGTGTACCTTTCGCCCAAACGGTCCACGCCCCTGGCCGAAGAAATCATCCAACTGCGGCCCCGCAGGGTAATTTTTAATCCCGGGGCGGAAAACGAGGAACTACAGAACCGTTTAGATCAGGCAGGGATTCCCTGGATTCACGCGTGTTCCCTGGTTCTTCTTTCCACGGGCCGATTTTAAGGCTTCGCCGGAATCTTTCCGGCCAAAAATAAGACCGACCTTAAAAAAAGCCTTAATATTTACAGCTTAAGAGCGAACTTGGCTCCCAAGTAGTACACAAAGGACGTGGTAGAACTGTCGGGCAATACAAACCATACCATGCCGCCACCCACGCGGAAGACGTTACCTATGCGAAACCAAAGCGACAGGTCGGGTATAAAAACCCTTCCGGTCTGGAAGGAATTGTACAACCCAAAGGTACCAAAAAGACCTCCCCCGGCTTGTAAATCGAAGGTAAACTTCCACAGGTCCGCTTCCACGTACGCGTTAGGCCAAAAAACGGTTTCTAGGATAAAAGTAAAGGCCCGAGCTCCAATGCCGACCCTGGTGGGACCCAGATTCTGTTGATAATAAATACCCGCTTCGGGGAAGGGGAAAATATAGTTGTTGAAAAAGTCCACCGCCTCTTGGTTAACGCTCATCTGATTTTGGGCCACCGAACCGATTCCCCGGGGGATATCGAATCCTATGTCCAACCGAACATCCGCGAAGGTAGCCACCGTAAAACCCGTAAAAACAAGAAATAAAAATATTACCCGTTTCATACGCGTCTCCTTTATATACTACTATATCCCTTATAAAAAAAAATGCAAATCCTACGGCGCTTCCTCCCTGACGCATGTAGTGATCAAGGGGGTCAATCCCCGACAGATCGATCCTTGCAACAATTGATATTTTTGGCATACTATGGGACGGTAAACTATAACCTAAGGAGACTGATCATGGAAATATCCGCCTTACAACGGGCCCGGTACGCGTACAAGCCTAAATTGCCCAAAGTTTTATCCGGTCCCGTAAACGAAATTGCAGTCCAGTTTGGGAAGCCCACCGAAGCGATCGCGGATCGGGAAGATCTTAAAGCCCTCTTTAAACATACCTACGGAAAGCCCTTGGCCACCTTTACAAAGGGCAAAAACGATTCCACCAACCGTAAAATCCGGGTAGGGGTCATCCTTTCTGGGGGACCTGCGGCGGGGGGACACAACGTTATCGCGGGAATTTTTGACGGCCTTAAAAACGGGAACCCCGATTCCCAGCTGTTTGGCTTCCTGGGGGGACCCAGCGGCTTAACGGATAATAAGTATATAGAGATCGATAGGGCCCTGATCGATCAGTACCGTAACACCGGGGGCTTCGATATCATCGGTTCCGGAAGGACCAAGATTGAAACACCGGAACAGTTCGCCGCAGCCTTGGAAAACGCCACGAAGCTGAACCTCAACGCGGTGGTGGTTATTGGGGGAGACGATTCCAACACCAACGCCGCCCTGCTGGCGGAGTACTTTATGGACAAAAAGTCCCCCATTCAAGTTATCGGCTGTCCCAAGACCATCGACGGGGATCTTAAAAATGAACATATCGAGACATCCTTTGGTTTTGATACGGCCACCAAAATTTACAGCGAGTTGATCGGCAACATCGAACGGGACGCCAATAGCTCCAAAAAGTATTGGCACTTTATCAAACTTATGGGCCGATCGGCGAGCCATATAACCCTGGAATGCGCCCTCCAGACCCAGCCGAATATCTGTCTTATTTCGGAGGAAGTGGAAGCGAAAAAGATGTCCCTGGCCCAAATTGTGGACCAAATTTGCGACTCCGTGGCCCAACGGGCAGCCAGGGGCGAAAATTTTGGGGTTATCATTATCCCCGAAGGGTTAGTCGAGTTTGTTCCAGAGATGAAACAGCTCATTTCCGAATTAAACGACCTGGTTGCCCTCCACGGCAAGGAATTCGCCGACCTTCGGGGCTTTGAGGCCCAAGCTGCCTGGCTGGACAAAAAACTCAGCCGAGAGTCGGCGGCGGTTTTCGCTAACCTGCCGGCGGAAATCGGTAAACAGCTGTTAATGGACCGGGACCCCCACGGAAACGTACAGGTTTCCCGGATCGAAACGGAGAAACTGTTAATCGGCATGGTCGAGAAACGTTTGAGTGAAATGAAAAAAGCGGGAACCTACACGGGTAAATTCAGTAGCTTCTCCCACTTTTTCGGCTACGAAGGCCGCTGTGCCTTCCCCTCTAACTTTGACGCCGACTATTGTTATTCCCTGGGGTACAGCGCCTTCGTACTTATCGCCTCGGGGCTCACGGGGTATTTGGCCAGCGTAAAAAATCTGACCGCCAGCGCGGACCAATGGAGCGCCGGTGGGGTTCCGCTTACCATGATGATGAATATGGAACAGCGGCACGGTTCTAAAAAGCCCGTAATCCGAAAGGCGCTGGTGGAGTTGGAGGGTAAACCCTTTAAAACCTTCGCTTCTAAACGGGCCGAATGGGCGCTTAAAACCAGTTTCCTGTTCCCCGGGGCTATTCAATACTTTGGGCCAACGGAAGTGGCGGATCAGCCGACCAAGACGCTTCAGTTAGAACACTCCAAATAGGACCGGTTAAAACTAAATGCTCGATCGGTTCGCGTTCTACGACGACGCCCAGTGGGAGCGGTTTATGACCGCCGCGGAGGGAAAAGAAACACCCTTTATCCTTATGGATCTACGGATAGTTCAAAAGAATTATGAACGGTTAGGACAGCTCTTTCCCTTCGCAAAACAGTATTTTGCGGTCAAGGCTAATCCCGCCCCGGAGGTTATTTCCCTCCTGCGGGATTTGGGGTCCAATTTTGATATTGCCTCCCGGTGGGAATTAGACAAGGTTCTCGCCCTGGGGGTGGAGCCGGAACGGATTTCCTACGGAAACACGATAAAAAAAGCCCGGGATGTGGCTTATTTTTACGAAAAGGGGGTCCGGCTGTTTGCCACGGACAGCAAGACCGATTTGCATAATATCGCCAGCCAGGCTCCCGGTTCCCGGGTGTACGTCCGGATCCTCGTAGAGGGTTCCCAATCGGCCGATTGGCCCCTTTCCCGAAAATTCGGCTGTCATCCCGATATGGCGTACAATCTTTTGGTGGAAGCCCAGCGTTTGGGGCTCGAGCCCTGGGGAATTTCGTTCCATGTGGGAAGCCAACAGCGGGATATCGGCCAATGGGACGAGGCTATAGCGAAGACCAACTACCTCTTCCGCGCCCTGGAGGAGGAAGAGGGAATAAGGCTGGGGATGATCAACATGGGCGGCGGATTCCCCGCCCACTACATCACCCCTACCCACGACCTGACCATGTACGCTAAGGAAATTACCCGGTACCTTCACGAAGACTTTGGGGATGAACTGCCGGAAATTATCCTGGAACCCGGCAGGTCCATGGTGGGCGACGCGGGGATCATCGTCAGCGAAGTGGTTCTGGTGTCCCGAAAAAACAACACGGCCCTTCAACGCTGGGTGTACACGGACGTGGGTAAGTTCAACGGTCTTATCGAAACCCTGGAAGAATCGATTAAGTACCCCGTGGTTACCGACCACGGGGAAAACTTGAAGGAAGGGGACGTGATTATCGCCGGTCCCACCTGCGACAGTATGGATATCATGTACGAACGGTCGGGCTACCAGCTACCCTTAAACCTCGTGGCAGGGGATAAACTCTATTGGCTTTCCGCGGGGGCCTACACGGCCAGTTACGCGGCGGTGGAGTTTAACGGGTTTCCACCTATTAAGACTTTCTTTATCAAAGATTAAGGAGTTTACCGCAAAAGTCATGGACTTTTGCGGTAAACCCTCCCCCTATACACCGGCTTTCTTTTCTATCTTGGCCCAGGTATCCCGGAGCCCAACGGTACGGTTATATACGGGCCGTCCAGAGTCCGTATCCGGATCCCGTACAAAGTACCCTACCCGTTCAAATTGGAAGGCATCCCCCGGTTGGGCGGTTCCCAATAGGGGCTCTCCGTAGGCGGTCTGGAGGGTCTCCAGAGATTGGGGATTCAAATTGTCCAAAAAAGAAGCGCCGGGAGGTACATCCATGGGACGGTCTACGGAAAAAAGGTAATCGTACAGGCGAACGGTGATGGGTCGCCCGCTGGCCACGGAGACCCAGTGGATGGTTCCCTTCACCTTCCGATTATCCTGGGCGTTGCCTCCCCGGGTTTCCCTGTCGTAGGTACAGCGGACGGCGGTAATTTCTCCCGTGGCGCTATCCTTTTCAAAACCCGTACAGGTTACGATGTACCCATACCGCAGTCGTACCGAATTCCCGGGGAAAAGTCGGAAATATTTGGGCGGCGGGACCTCTTGAAAATCCTCCCGTTCTATCCATAGTTCCCGGGAAAAAGAGACCTTTCGACTCCCCGCCGATGGATCCTCTGGATTATTTACCGCCTCCAGTTCCTCCACCTGGCCTGCGGGCCAATTCTCTACGATCAGCTTAAGGGGTCTAAGAACAGCCATAACCCGGGGGGCCCGTTTATTCAGATCCTCCCGAAGACAGTGTTCCAGCAGGGCGATATCCACCATACTATCCGTTTTCGCGATCCCAATTCGGGACATAAAATCCCGGATCGATTCGGGGGTATAGCCCCGCCGCCGCAGGCCCGCCAGGGTCGGCATCCGGGGATCGTCCCACCCACTTACCCGCTTTTCGTTTACCAGTTGGAGGAGCCACCGTTTGGAGAGCACCGTACGGGTAATATTGAGCCGGGCAAACTCGATTTGCCGGCTGGGGAACACTTCGGCCTCCCGGATAAACCACTCGTAGAGGGGGCGATGGATTTCGTATTCCAAAGAACAGAGGGAATGGGTAATCCCCTCTTTAGCGTCCGAAAGGGGATGCTGGAAGTCGTACATGGGATAAATACACCAGGCTGACCCCAGCCGATAATGGGATATTCGGCGTATCCGATACATTACCGGGTCCCGCATGACCAAATTGGGGTGGGCCATATCGATTTTTGCCCGTAACGTCTTTGCCCCATCGGGGAACTCGCCCTTCCGCATCCGTTCAAAGAGGTCTAGGTTTTCTTCCACCGATCGATTCCGATAGGGGCTATCTTTTCCGGGGGGTGTTTCGGTGATATGGTGCTTATCCGCTACCGCGGTACCCCGGTACACCCGGATTTCCTCGTCCGAAAGGTCGTCCACGTAGGCTTTTCCCTTCTTGATAAGCTTGATCGCCAGTTCATAGAGGTATTCGTAATAGTCGGAGGCGTAATATTCCCGGTCTTCCCAATCGTAACCCAGCCATCGGATATCCCGTTTAATGGCCTCCACATAGGACATATCCTCTTTTTCGGGGTTGGTATCGTCAAACCGGAGGTTGCACTGGCCCCCAAATTTGGCGGCCATAGAAAAATCGACGCTGATCGCCTTGGCATGGCCAATATGGAGCCATCCGTTGGGTTCCGGGGGAAACCGCGTATGGACGTAGGAAAATCGACCCGATTTTAGGTCTTCTGCGATAAAATCGCTGATGAAATCGGAACTAGAAGGCTCTGGTGAATCCGAGGGCTCCCGAAAATTTGAACTATCCATGGGGTGTACTCCTTCCGCGCTTCAGGGGCGCGGTAGGCCCACTATGGACTAAGACCAGGTTTCCCGTCAAGGCGCGTTAAGAGCCTTCGGTTGGAACAGCGCTTAGAAAGACGCGAGGAAACAGACCCCCAAAAGAATAGCCGAACGGAGAAGCTGGAAATCCTCTACCCCCCCCAGACTTGACAGATTGAGGGCGTACCACCAAAACAAACCAATTATGGGGTCGATGCGAAGCACGTATTCGATAAAATCGGTTTTATGGCTTTGGGCGCCAAAAAGTAGGTACGCCAGTTCTTGAAGGATAAGAATAAACGTTTTTAAGGCCCGATCAAACTGGCCCGCTTCCATTTCTTCGATAAAATAGGGAAGCCGGTTTAACAGTTTTTCTTTAAGCGCCTCGTCGGCCTTTTCTACCCAGGTCTTTTGGACGAGCAGTTCCACGTTATTCCTAAAGTGCCCCAACATCCGACGGGTAGCGTGATCCACGTCCAAGCCCTGGTGCAAGGACCCGTATTCGCTGGCCACACCTAAAGTCTGGGCGAATTCTTCAATAGCGTCCTTAGAAGGAATGGTCTCTGATCCAGCTCCCGGAGAAGGGAACAAACGTTCGGTCACCCTTAAGTATTCCTCGGGTATTACGGTGTCGATGACTGGCAAAGGAGAACTCATAGGCCTACCATGCTTCTAATTTTAAAAAGTGTCAATAAGGGAACCGGCGGGAACCGGCAGCATATAGGGGGAGCTTGCGGGCGAGAAAAAGCATCCAGGGCTTGCGTCAGAAATAAAAGAATAGTAAAATTCATCCGTTGTAACACATGCCCTTAGGGTAAGAGGGCAAGGAGGTACTATGAAATCCAACGATCATCCGAAACGGGAAGAGAAAAAGAAACCCCAGAAGACTCTTAAGGAAAAACGGGAAGAGAAAAAGGAAAAGAAGGGGCAAAAGTCTTCTGAATAAAAGGGGTTTTGAAAAACCCCCAGTCTAATGAGGTTCTTTCAAAAGTCTGTTACTTTTGAAAGAACCTCTTGCAGTATTTTTGCAATTTAAATATAAATATTTATATTATAAAAAATAACAAAAATACTGCATGTACATCTAAGGTAGTTCTTTCAAAACTCTCTGAGTTTTGAAAGAGCCTCTAATTTAAAAATTCGATTTTTGGATTTGTTTCGATAGAAACGTAGTTCCTTCAAGGAATTACGGTAGCCCGCTCTAAAAACGATTGGTTTTTGGAGCGGGCTCAACTTAAAAAGGCCCCACATTTTCTTTCCTATAAAGCCCCGGAGCAGTATTCCCTCGGGGGCTTATTTTTCTTGTGATTCACTTATAGGATATAATTTTATCGATTCTTTCCCTACTTGACGGTATTTTTATAAGCGCGTACCATAGCGGCGAACTATAAATCCTCTTACTATTTTATTTTTTCTATACTGATTGGTCCCAGGAAAAAACTACGACCAGGGCCTTTCAAAGGAGAGCCTGTACAAATGGCCATAAAGACGTTTAAGGGGGGGATACATCCACCCGAACGAAAAACGGCGACCGAAGGAAAAAAAATCGAAGCCGTTCCTACGCCAAAACAAGTGGTGGTTCCTGTCAACCAGCACTTTGGAGCCCCCAATAAGTGCGTCGTCAACGTGGGGGATACGGTAAAACGGGGACAAAAAATTGCCGAAGGCGCCGCCCCGGGGCCGATGACCGTTCCAGTCCACGCGTCGATTTCTGGGACCGTTAAAAAAATTGAGCCCCGGGCCCAATCGAATAACACCGACGGGCTTTGCGTGGTTATAGAAGCGGTGGAGGGCCAGGAATCGGTAGACGATTTTATGACCCCCCTGGATCCCTTTACCTGCTCGAAAGAAGAAGCCCTGGCCCGTATTCGGGACGCCGGTCTGGTGGGTATGGGGGGAGCAGGTTTCCCCGTCCACGTTAAATTGGCCCCCCCGCCCAATAAACCCATCGATATCGTCATCGCCAACGGGGCGGAATGCGAGCCTTACCTGACCATCGACGAAGCGGTCATGACTGAAATGCCTGCAAAGGTGGTACAGGGCCTAACGATCGTTATGAAAATCGTTGGGGTTAAGCGGGGCGTTATCGCCGTGGAAAACAACAAGGCCCACGTGGTGCCCTTCTTGGAAAAAGCGGTGGCCGAATTAAAACGGGATTTCGACATCACGATTCAATTGTTACAAACCAAGTACCCCCAGGGGGGTGAAAAGATGCTCATCACGGCCATCACGGGCAAGGAAGTTCCTTCGGGGGGCCTGCCCATGGACGTGGGGTGCGTGGTGCAGAACATTGGGACCCTGGTGGCCATCGCGGAGGCTTTTTACGAGGGGAAACCCCTGATCGAACGGGGGCTAACCGTTACCGGGGGCGCCTGCAAAACACCGAAAAATATACTGGCACCGATTGGGACTATTCTTACGGATTTAGACCCAAGCTTTATGGAAATCGATCAGGACAAACTGCGGAAGGTGATCTTTGGGGGTCCCATGATGGGTACCGCCGTTCCATCCCTCAACGTTCCCATCCAAAAAAACACCTCCGGTATAACCCTCATGACCTCCAGCGAAACCAGCGAATGGGCGGAAGAGACCTGCATCCGCTGTGGCCGGTGTATCCGAGCCTGTTCGTGCCATCTTTCTCCGGTGCTTATGAATAACGCCCTGGAAACAGGGGATTTGGAAACCGCCGCGAAGATCGGCCTGTTGGATTGTATCGAGTGCGGAAGCTGTTCCTACGTCTGTCCGGCCCATATCCAGTTGGTTCAACGGTTCCGGGTTGGTAAGCAACAGCTTCGAATAAAGCAGGCGGCCAAGCCGAAAGCGGCGGCCCCCGCCAAGGTTTAAAGGAGATATTAGTCCCATGGCAAATACCGAACGGCGGCTCCTCCTTTCGTCGAGTCCGCATTTTTCAGCAAACGTATCGGCCCGGCAGTTGATGGTCCATGTGCTCATCGCCCTGGCGCCGGTGACCGTATACGGTATCGTCCTCTTCGGCCTCAGCGCCCTGATAACCGTCCTGGTGGCAATTATCACGGCTCTGATTTCCGACGCGGGCTTCCGTCTTCTTATTGGTCAAAAGCCCCGGATAAACGATCTTTCCGCAGTCGTGACGGGGGTCCTGTTGGCCCTGGTGATACCACCCTCCACCCCCTGGTGGATGACCGCCCTCGGGGTGATTTTCGCCGTGGTGGTGACCAAGGAGTTCTTCGGCGGTCTGGGGGCCAACGTGTTCAACCCCGCCCTTTCGGGCCGGGCTTTTTTGATCATGAGCTTCCCCGCCGCGATCACCACCTGGCATCGGCCCGTGGGCTTTACCCAGGGTCTTACCGACGCGGTTACCTCCGCTACTCCCCTTAATATTATCAAATTGGGGGGAAGCATGGCGGACGTGGGGGCCAACTTTGTAAAGGGAGGCCTGGCCCACGGCGCCGACTACGGTTCCGTGTTATGGACCCTCTTCGTGGGGAACCGGGCCGGGTGTATCGGCGAGACCTCGATACTCCTGATCCTCGCGGGGGCGGTGTACTTATTGATAACCAAAACGATCGACTGGCGCGCTCCCGTTGCCATGATTGTAACGACCTTTTTAGCATCCTGGATTCTGGGTATGGATCCGGTCTTTGGTATTTTATCCGGGGGCCTTATGTTCGGCGCCGTGTTTATGGTCACCGACTACGTTTCCGCCCCCATAACGGCCAAGGGCAAGCTGATTTTTGGCATCGGCGCGGGTATTATCACCGTCCTGATCCGAAAATGGGGGGGCTACCCCGAGGGGGTAAGTTACAGCATTCTGATTATGAACGCCTTTACGCCCTTCCTTAATCGGCTTATCCAGAAAAAATACGGCTACGTACCGCCCAAGAAGGGGGCCGCGAAATGAAAAACATGCTTAAATTGGGAATTATTTTGGCGATTTACGCCACCGTAGCCTGCGTGGGTCTGGCTTTCGTGTACGCGGGAACCAAGAAGGTTATCGCCGAACGTCAAAAAACCGACCTAGAAGCGGCGCTTAAGGATCTGTTCCCCCAGGGGAATGGGTTCGATGAGGTTACCGGTTCGGTCAAAAGCAACGAACCCTCGGTAACCTTTAATAACGTTTACGAAGTGAAAAATGGCAATGGGCCCCTGGGAGTGGCGATCCGCGCGGTGGGTGCTAGTTACGGCGGGCCGGTAACCGTTTTGGTGGGCGTGGGAGCCGACGGCAAAATAGCCGGCGTCAAGGTCCTGGAAAGCAAGGACACCCCCGGATTGGGGGCCAACGCGGCGAATCCTACCTACTTTGTCGACAGAACCGCCCGTTTAACCTTTACCGATCAATTTAAAGGAAAGGCCATTACGGACCCCTTTGAGGTAAAGGGCGATGTAATCGCCATTACCGCATCCACCATCACCAGTAAGGCTATTACGGGGATCGTAAAAGTGTGCGGTCAAACCGGGGGTCAATGGATGGCGACCCAGACGGGAGGAACCAAGTGAAACGGTATATTAAGATATTCACCAACGGCTTAGTATTGGAAAATCCCCTGCTTATGCTGATGATCGGTCTGTGTTCCGCCCTGGCGGTAACCACGGCCGCAGCGAACGGCTTGGGGATGGGTTTAGCCATGACCTTCGTACTGCTGATGTCCGAAGTGGTCATCAGCGCGTTTCGCAAACTAATCCCCGATTCCATTCGGATTCCCGTGTTTATTATCATCATCGCCGCCTTTACCACGGTTATCGATTACGTTCTAAAGGCCTACTTCCCCGATCTTTCCAAAGCCATGGGGGTCTTTATTCCCCTTATTGTGGTAAACTGCATCATCATGGGACGGGTGGAAGGGTTTTCCTACAAGCGACCGGTGATGGACGTTATTCCCGACGCTATCGGTATGGGAATTGGTTATACCTGGGTACTCGTGGGAATTTCAGCCCTGCGGGAATTGTTGGGCAATGGGACTATCCTCAATATCCAAATTATGCCCCAGACGTATAAACCCATCCTCTTTTTCGTTCTTTCGCCGGGGGGGTTCTTCGTTTTCGCCCTCTTTATTTCCTTCAACCTTTTCTTAAAATCTCGGCTTAAAAACGTCGAGGAGGAACGCAAATGATCCTGTTTAAAATTTTCATTTCGGCGTTTTTAATAGACAATATTGTACTGATGCGGTTCCTGGCCCTCTGTTCCTTTATCGGTATGACCACCGACGAGGGGCAGTCCGTCGGGATGGGCTTAGCGGTTACCTTCGTCACCGTATTGGCTACCTCCGTAACGTGGCCGCTGTATTACTTTATCCTTAAGCCCATGGGACTGGAATTCCTTCAAATTCTCGTCTTTATCCTGGTTATCGCCGCGTTGGTACAACTGGTGGAATTCTACCTTAAAAAATCCGCCCCGGCCCTCTATTCGTCCATGGGTATTTATCTGGCCCTGATAACCACCAACTGTGCCATTTTGGCGGTTACCTTTGACAATGTGAGCAAGGGGTACAATTTTATCGAATCCATTGTCTATTCCGTGGGCGTGGCCTTGGGATATCTGTTGGCCATGCTACTGTTGGCGGGCATACGGAAGAGAATAGCCACCAGTCCGATCCCTTCTTTTTTAAAGGGTACACCCATTCTGTTTGTGGCGTCGGCCCTTCTATCCGTTGCCTTTATGGGCTTTGCGGGACTGGTAAAATAAGGGGTAACCGATGACTATTGTACTGATAACCGGCATTTTTGCCCTTATACTGGCGTTTATTCTTGGGGTTGCCCTGGGCTTTTTTAAGGACTTTTTCGCCGTTGAAGTGGACCCCATGGTGGCTAAGGTCCGAAGCGCCCTTCCGGGGGCCAACTGCGGCGCCTGCGGATTCCCCGGCTGTGACGGCTACGCCGCCGCGGTGGCGTCCCGGAGCACCGAGTTAAACCGCTGTGCCCCCGGCGGCAAGGCGGTAGCGGAAGCCCTGGGAGCCCTGATGGGTGTAAGCGCTTCTGCGGAAGACGTGGTGGCGGTTCTAGCGTGCCAGGGGACCAAGGATCACGCCCCCTTAAAGGGTGAATACGTGGGGGTCCAGACCTGCAGGGCCGCTAAAATTTCCGCCGGCGGGACCAAACTCTGCGCCTGGGGCTGTCTCGGGTACGGGGACTGCGTGGCGGTTTGCCAGTTCGACGCCATCCACATGGGCGACGATGGGCTTCCTCACGTGGACTACGATAAATGCACCGGGTGCGGAAAGTGTATTGCCGAATGTCCCCAGCAGATTTTAAAAAAGGTTCCCAAGGATCGCTTGGGTTCCATCGTGGTCTGCTCGAACCGAAACCCCATAAAGCCCATGGTCAAAAAGACCTGCGACGTGGGGTGTATTAAGTGCGAAATTTGCGTAAAAAATTGTCCCGAAAAGTGCATCACCATGGTCAATGGGATCCCGGAGGTGGATTACGCAAAGTGTACCTCCTGCGGGGTTTGCGTCCAAAAGTGCCCCACCAAGGTATTCAAAATGATAGAAACGGATATTATCGTCGGCAAGACCCTTGAAAAGCGTCGCCGCCCCGTGGTCATCGAAACCACCGCCGAAGCAGAAGAGGCAAATCATTAATAGCGCAGCTTTTTCAAAAGCAACAGAGGTTTTTGAAAAAGCTTCTTTTCTAATTTCGTTTCAAAGTCCTTATATACCAAGGCCGAAGGTTCCAGATAACCCACGGGTTTCGCTGGAACCTTCGGCCTTCTTTTTGCAAAACCGTCTATACTTTTGCCCTCTCTAAAAATTACTTGTTTTTAGAAGATGCTTTGGAATGGATTCATTCTTTTATCAAGCCCGTAATGATCTCCCAATCGTAACAAGCGGAACGGTAGTCGTAGAGGGCGTTGTACAGGGCCAATTGGGCCTGTTCGTACTGGGTGGCCGCTTGGGATACCGTCAACTGGGTAGCTACCCCGTTGGTGTAAGAGAGGACCGCCAAATCGTGGGCCCGTTTCGCCGTCGCGACCTGTATCCGGTTTGAATCTATACTTTTTTGAGCCCGCCCTAAGCGCAGTTGAACCTCCGTCAAATCCCGTTCGATGCTATTCCGTTGTTGGTCAATTTTGATATCCGCCTTTTGTTTTTCTATGGTAGCGCTTTTTACCAAGGACGAACGGTAAAACCCGGCAAAAAGGGGAACCGTGGCGGTTATGCTTATTTTAGAGGTGCTCAGATCGCCGGCGTGGACATCCGTACCGTTACCAAAGCTCCCGTAGGTATAGAGGAAACCCGCGGAAACCGTGGGGAGGTAGGACCCGTAGGCGGAACGGAGGGCCAGATCCGCCAGGTCCTTAGAAAGTAGAAGGGCCGCAAAGTCCGGCCGGGTTGCCAATATATCCTCTATTTTTTTAACCGGCGGCATGGGGGGTATATTTTCCATATCCTCGGTCAGGGTAACCGGTTCGCTCTGGGGAATACGGGCCAAGTTTTTTAGGGCGATCATGGCTACCTCGACGTTTTTCCGTGCGTCGTCCAGGGCAGGAATCTTGGTCTTCCAATCCACCTCTGCCATTAACAGATCCAACTCCTTAGCGACCCCGGCGTTGAACTTCATTTGCGTATTGGTGTACACATCCTTGGCCGTTTGTTCCGAGGCCTCTAGAACCGTCACCGCTTTTTGGGCCAGCTGAACCTGGGCGTACAATTTTTTTGCCGCCCCCAGAATGTTCAGGCGGGTGGTATCGTACACCTTTTTTTGCAGTTCCAGGGCCGTCTTGGCCTGCTGGTACCGGGCCAGGGACGTGGCGTTAAAGATGGTTTGGTTGGCGCTGAGGGCGACCGAAAGTTCGTTATCATAATTGGTTCGTATATTTTGATAGACCAGGGGCCCCCCCGAGGGTAAGGAAGCCACCGGATAGGGTTGGGTAATCTCTTTGAGGTTCCGGTTGTACCCCCCTTGGACGGCCACGCTTGGTAACAGGGCCGACCGGGCTTGCACAACCCCTTCGGAAGCCGAATCCAGCTCCTTCTGAGCCAAGGCGAGGTCTAAGTTTTGCTGTTCCACCCTTTGCAGGTAGGCGGAGAGGGAATAATCCTCCGCGGAAACCCAGGCCACTGAAAGGACTAGCAAAACCGCGGCGATAGGAACGCTATGACGAAACATTATTGGGACTCCTTCTTATTTTTCATACGGCTTAATAAATTTTCCAACGCGGGAACCAGGTAGAGGGTCATGATGGTTGCGGAAATGATACCGCCGATGGTCACGATTCCCATGGGGGCCCGCATTTCCGCCCCGGAAGCCCCAATACCCATGGCCATAGGGAGCATCCCCAGGATGATTGCGATGTTGCTCATCAGAATGGGCTTTAATTTTGTCGGTGCCGCAACTAAGAGGGCGTCGTGGGGATTCATCCCCTGACGTTTTAGCTGACTGTAATAATCCAAAATCAGTATGGCGTTGTTCACCACGATTCCCACGAGCATGATAACCGCGAGCATGGCCACAAAGTTCAACACCGCCCCGGTCATCATCAACGAAAGAACCACCCCGATAAGGGCCAAGGGTACCGTAGAAAGGATAAAGAGGGGCTGGGTAAAACTTTCCAAAATCGCGGCCAACAAAAGGTACGTAAGGACTATGGCGATAAAGAACACGATAATTAAATCCCGGACCGTTTTTGCAAGGGAGTCCGAACTACCCGCTTGTTTAATGCTATACCCCGAGGGAAGATCAATTTCTTTAGCCGCCGCGAGAACTTGACCCAAGACGACGCCCTGGGCATACCCCGGTAAAAGATCCGTGGAAATCTCCACGGTCCGGATCTTATCGGTTCGCATAATCTTGCTGTAGCCCGTAGAAAGCCCCACGTCGGCGTAGTAAGACAGGGGCCGTACGTTGGGCCCCGCGGCTATGGGTATGTTTTTTATATCCTCCAAATCCAGGAGGGCTGAGCTTTTCATAATCACCCGAATATCGTATTCCCTCCCCCCTTCTTTGTAGGTGGTGGTCACAAGACCGTCCACCGCCGAACGGAGGGTCCCTGCTATCATTTCCACGGAAAGTCCGTCGGCGGATATGTGCTTACGGTTAGGGGTGAATACGTACTCCGCCTTACCGGCCTTTGAGCTTAACGATGGGTTCATTACACCGGGGACTTTAGCAATACGGGCTTTAATTTTTTCCGCCAGGTTTAGCAGTACGCTGTTATCCTCGCCCCGGAGGTAGAAATCGATGGCTCCGCTACCGTTCCCCATGGAAATTTCCGAAAGGGGACTAACGCGGATCGTGGCGGGTATATCCGACAGGGTATGGAGAAATTCGCCGGCTAATTCGGCGTTACTTTTAGTCCGCTTATCCCGGGGGTTTAAGTACACGTCCATTTGGGCCATACTCACGTCCTTATCCAGCGAACCAAGGGTTCCTACGGAGGTAAGTATACTCTCCACCTCCGGATAGGCACCCAGGCGCTTTTCGATAGTGGCCATGGTGGCGCTGGTGGTGGTCAAATCAGTCCCCTGGGGCAATTCCACCTTTACCTGAATTTTTCCCCCGTCCGTGTTCGGCATCAGTTCGAACTTAACGTGGGAAGCGTTACCCATAACGAGGAAAAAGGCTCCAAACGAGAGGAGAACCACCAGAAAACTGCGGCGTTTATTCCGCAGTAAAAATTGCAGGGATTTCCCGTACCCCTTTTCCCACCCCTTAAACATGGCCTCCAAACCGCGACTTATCGCCCCTTCCCGTTTAACCCGTTCGGGGAGTATTCTTGAAGCCATAAGAGGCGTAAGGGTAAAGGACGCGATAATCGAAAACACCGTGGCGATGACGATGGTGTAGGCAAAGTTAGCCAACACCGAGCCCATGATCCCTTCCATATTGGCCAGGGGTAAAAAGACGGCGATATTGGTCAAGGTGGAAGCGAAAACCGCCACCACCACTTCCTTGGTTCCCTGAAGCGCCGATTCGGTTCGGTTATGCCCCAGTTCCTTATACCGGAATATATTTTCCAAAACTACCACCGAGTTGGCCACCAAAATACCCGTAGACGTGGATATGCCCATAAGGGAAAGCATGTTGATACTAATTCCCATGAACCTCATCACCAAAAAGGTGGCGATGATGGAGAAGGGCATGGAGAGGGCTACGATGATGGTGGACCGCAGATCGTGGAGGAAAAAGAGCAACACCAAACCCGTCAGCAGTACCCCCAGGATAACGTTGCTCAGGGTATCGTTTACCGTGGACCGAACGTAACTGGCGTCTTCTTTGATAATTTTAAAGTGTACCTGCCCCCCGGCGTTTTTCTCTAACGCCGGCAGTTTTTCCAACACGCTATCCACCACGCTGATCGTGTTTGCGGTGGGATTTTTTAGTACCTGCAGGAGGAGCACGTTATCGTTCCGGGTCCCCGCTTTTTTGTCCAACAGTAAGGTCCTCTGCCTGACGGTCTTGCTGGTATCCCGAACGTCCGCCAATTGACGAAGCTTAAATATTCCCGTGGCGGTAGGGATGTCCAGGTTTCGAATATCCTCTAGGCTCTTAAAATTTCCATTAAGCCGGATGGGTAGGTCTTGATTTTGAATGGTCACATTACCGCCGGGAATTTCCATATTGGCGGCCCGCAGAATACCGGCGATTTGGGGCAAGGATAGGGAACGGGCGTAGACCGTCGGACGGTCGAACTCCACACGGATTTCCCGTTCCTGGCCGCCGGCGATTTGAACCCCCGAAACGCCGCTTACCTGGGAAAGTTGGTCCACCGCCACTTTATCCGCGTAGGTGTACAGTTCCGTGGGGGTCATGTCCCCTTCCAGCACGATATTCATGACGGGCATCATGGTGGCCATATCCACCTTGGTTATGGCCGGACGTTGGGCGTCGCTGGGAAAGTTCGGAATGATCACCTCAACCTTATCCTTTACTTCCTGCAGGGCAAGGTTTTCATCTTTTCCAAATTTGAATTGCACGATAACAATAGAAACGCTATCCATGGAGTAGGAGGTGACCGTATCCAAATCCGCGATGGCGGTTACCTGATCCTCGATTTTTTTTGTCACCTGGGTTTCAATATCCGCAGGACTGGCTCCGGGGTAGACCGTTTGAATGGTCACGTAGGGAACCTTGATATCGGGAAATAAACTGACGGGGATGGAAAAATACGCCAGGGTCCCGAATAATACAAGAGCCAAAAGGACCACGATCGTTAAAACGGGTCTTTTGATAGACAGATCGATAAAATTCATGATGATATCCTAGCGGCTTATTTTAAGAAGAACGTTATCGCTGATTCCCTGGATCCCATCCACAACAAGTTGGTCCCCCGCCTTCAGTCCGTACACGATCTCCACATCCAAGCCCCGTTCCCGTCCCAAAACCACGTCCCGTTTTTGCGCGTGGTTACCGCTGGCAACGTACACGTAGGCCCCCTTTTCCGAACGGCCGATGACGTTGAGGGGAACGACGAGGGCGTTTTTGTTTTCGTACACCTCCACCGCCACGTCAACGCTCATTCCGCTGACAAAGGAATGGGACGTGGCGGAAAAGAGGGCGCGAACCGCGAAGGCCCCCTTGGCAGGGTCCATGACCAGGGGAACTTCCACGACCCGGCCTTCGATAGACGCACCCCGATCCTCTATTTTGGCGCGACTTCCGACCTTGATCATATCTATCTCGTCGGAGGTAACATAAAAACGGGCTTCAAAACCCGCTTTATTGGAAATGCTGACCAAGGACTCTCCGGGCTTTACGCTCTGGGTTTCCTTGACGTAAATTTGAGATACGGTCCCGTCAATTGGCGCCTTAATAAAGATCATATCTTCTGCGGCCTTAAGGGAACGGCTGGCTATCTCGTACTGGGTTCGAACGTTATCGAAGTCCTGTTTAGAGATACCCGATTGGCTGAACAACTGTTCGCTCCGGTTAAACATGGCTTGGGCGTTATCGAAGGCAATTTTGGCCTGTTGATAGGCCGTATTGTCCGATGAAAAGGAAAGGAGGACCTGGTCCCGTTTGACATAGTCCCCCACCTTCACTTCGATCTTCCGGACAAAATCCTCAATTTTTGCCGTGGCAATGGACTCGGACTGATTTCGCAGTACCGTGGGGTACTTTAGATAGACCGAGAAATCCACGGGAGCGAGGGCCTGGACCCGAACCGGGTACCCCTCTTCTTGATAGATTTGTTCCATGCTCTTAGAAGCCGGAGCATTTGCCGCCGATGTTTTAGCCGAAGCGGAACACCCAAAAAGAGTAATCCCCCAGGCAAGGGCGAGTAGACCTAAAAACCGCTTCATATACGCACTCCTCTGAATGATTTTCAAATATGAACATTGTTCATAAAATACAAAATAAAATATCCCTAGTCAATCGTATTTTGATGGGTTATCCAGGATGGTTCCTTCTTTTTTCCACACAGGGCTTCGCGAACCAGGGTTATGAAAGCGGAAATAAGCACATCGCTACTGTAAGGTTGGGGCAATAAAAACGAGGTGGGGGAAAGATCGAGCAGGAGATCCCGCACAAAGGAATGGGTCATCTGTATAAAGACCGTAGCAGAAAGTCGAAAATCATCGATAGCGATGATGGTTTTATCCTCATTGCCAATCCTAAAAATATCTTCCACCATATCGATTATTTTGATGTACTCCGATTGAATAACGTCGATAATCCGGCTGTCCGCCAAATCGGTGTACCGTTCCATGGAAAACCGGCCGTACAGTTTAAATTGGGGATCATCCCGTATAATTAAAAAAAGGTCCAGAATAGCGACCAGTTTTTCCGCTCCGGTTTTTTTGGGGGACACCACGGCCTGTAACTGTTCCCGTATTTTCCGGGAATGGATGGATATCAATTCCGCCAGCATTTCAATTTTATTTTTAAAACAAAGGTACACCGCCCCTACGCTCACGTCCGCCCGTTGGGCTATTTCGCGGATGGTGCATTTTTCGTAGTTTCCCTCGATCATAAAAAGCTGTTCCGCCGCCGTAAGGATCCGTTCCCGGGCTTCCTTTTTTTTTCTTTCAGAGCGGGACTCTTTTTTGTCCATTCCCTTCCACCTCGCGACATAGTAGATCGAAACTTGCGGGCAAGGCCCTACCGTAAAAGTATATAGTACTTGTACCGTGCCGTAAAAGAGGTCTGTTTAGGCGAAGCATCCGTTTCCCCCCGGTACAGGGGAGGTATTCATGGGTTTCCAGATCGCAGGCCCCCCGCTAATCCGTTGGCCAAGGTACTTGTATCTTTATCCAATCCAAGGGCTTCTGGTATACTGAAATCATGGATAACGTTCACGCGGCCCTCTTGGCGGATTTACGGGGATTAACGCTTTTTTCAGGTCTTAGCAAGAGGGCTCCTCTCCGTTTGCTACAGGGGCTCTTGGATCTCCTTTCCCTCCCCGCCTCCCATGGGAGTACAAGAAACGCAGTGGCGTTGATAGACGCCTGGGCCTCCTTTGTACACACCCTGACCTTGGATTCCGATCCCCCCTCCCTCTATGCCTCGGTTCACCGGGCCGTCGTACGCTCGGATAACCTCTTTACCCGGACCGCTGAGAGGGTTCCCTTTGACCGTATCGATCCGAGGCTTTCGCAGCTCGCCGCCTTGGACTTAGCTAAATTGGGAAGGATCGCGGCCTTCGATCTTTTTAAGGTCGCCGAGGCCGTGGCGGCTAGGCTCCGGGACGAAGGTTTTTCTCTGGCCTCGGAAAACATCCTAGCGGAAGCGAAGATCCTTAGGACGGAAGAGACAGCCCCGGGGAAGACGTCTTCGGGGGATACATTCGTGGGGGGGAAAAAAACAGGGACCGTAGCCTCTTGGCCTGGATCGATGGATCCTTTCCCCCGCGACGGAGACTGGGCTCCCCATATTACAGCGTGGGCGGACCATATCAAGAGGCGGGGAGCCGGTTTATTGGGATTGTATCAATCTTTTTTGTGGGATGGTTCGCGGAATGGGGGCACCCTGCGGCCGGTTAAACATCCCGATCCTATTAGTTTGGATGATCTTTCGGGGTACGAGGACCAGCGGGGCATGGTGATGGCCAACACCCTTCGGTTCGCGGAGGGGAAACCGGCGAATAACCTGCTTCTCTACGGGGATCGGGGAACGGGAAAATCGGCCACCGTCAAAGCGGTGTGCGCCCATTTTACTAACCGGGGACTGCGGCTCGTGGAGGTCCGGAAAAAGGACCTGCTCCACTTTGAACGGATCGCCGATACGCTGGCGGAGCGGGCTCTGCGCTTTGTCCTCTTTATCGATGACCTTTCTTTTGAACAGACCGACGATTCCTTTACGGCCCTTAAGGCCCTGCTAGAGGGAGGCGCGGAAAAACGGCCCGATAACGTGGTCATCTACGGAACCAGCAACCGGCGGCATTTGGTAAAAGAACGGTTTACCGACCGGCCTACCACCGCCATGGCGGCGGAAGCGATAGCCACGGGAGACGTCCGGGCCTTTGACACCATGCAGGAACAGCTGTCCTTAGCGGACCGATTCGGCCTTACAGTGGTCTTTAGCGCCCCCAACCAGGACGAGTATGTGGCCATCGCCGAAGCCATCGCCCAGCGGCGGGGCATCCTGGGCGCTGGGGCAACGGCGGAACGACAACGGTTCCGGGAAAACGCGCTCCGCTGGGAACGGTGGTTTAACGGCCGTTCTCCCCGGAGCGCCCAGCAGTACGTGGACTGGATCGCGGGGGGAGAGGGTTTCCCCTGGGAGTAAGAGTAGTTAGAGAAAACGGAAGCCCCCATCGGGAAAACAAAGCCTCCAAAAGATCGAGCGTGTCCAGCCGGGCGGCACAGACCAAGCGGGAATTCAGGCCCCGGCGGCGATCCGCCTGAATGGCCTGAACGATCAGTTCCACCAGGGGGAACAATCCCCGGGAACGTTCCAACTCCAATTTCCCCAGTTCATCGAGAAAAAACACCCTACTCCGCCCTACCGGTTCCCTAAGAAAACGGCGAACCACATCCAGGGCGGTCTGGAACACCGACGTATCAAAGAGGAAGGGGCCCAGGGGCTCGGTTGGGGAAAAACCGTTTTCCCGATACGTTTCCACAAGCGGGTCCGTGGCTTGGACGCAGAGGAGCCGTTTTACGTAGTCGGCCGAGGTCCCCCCCACCCACGAAAGGGCCTCCAGCTCAAAGGCCCGGCCTATACCGTCGGCGTTTCGGCCGGTTTGCCGTTGGTACACCGCACAGAGGGGTTGCCGGTCCACCAGGGTCCCATAGACCCGAAGACGTAGGGCGCTGGTTTTCCCCGATCCCTTGGGTCCGGTAATGATTTCAACCACCCCTTCCGGTTCGTTCTCCCCTTTTGACCCATCCCAAGGTTCCGCTCTGGCCGACACTGCAAGTCCGTTCGGCAGTTCCGGTCTATCTGATCCCTTCAGCTCCGGTACCAAAGCCCCTGGGAGCCTCGTCTGTCCTTGGGAAACCTCCGTTTTCGCGATTTCCGAAGGAGGGGTTCTCCCCCCCTCAAGTAAAAGGGACCGCAGGTAATCCGGCGTATCGTCCAAATCCATCAACACACCCGGCTCCTCCGTTTCCCGGCTCCGGAGCTCGCAAAGGTCGAATAGGGCTTTTAAGGATTCCCCCTGGCCAATTTGTTCTATCAACGGAAAGATTGAACGTTCAAAGAGTACCGGGTGCCCGGGTTTTCCTTGAAACGTACAGCGCCAAGCCCGGGGGTATCCCGAAGGCTCGGCCCTATGGCGATCTTGGTCGGCCCAGTCCCGCAGGGTTTGGTAAACTTCCGGAGGGATCAGGGGCATATCGGCGTGGGAAACGAAGAAAAGTTCACCCTGGGAGTACCGGGCCCCCGTAAGAATGGACGAAACCATCCCCCTTTGCCAATGGGGGTTGCGCACCGTCACCACGCCCGGCCTTCCCCGAAAGCGATCCTCCAACTCTTCGCCCCGGTACCCGGTCACCAGGATAACCCTGCAGGCGGCTTTTAGAGCGGCCGATACCGCCGCGTCGATGACCGCGCCGTTTTTCCAGGGTAAAAGGGGCTTCCAAAGCCCCATACGGCTCGACTCCCCGGCGGCGCAGAGGATACAATCGATGGGGCCAACGGGGGTCGTTTCACCGCCGGCCTTGTGATTTTTTTGGTTTTGTTTCATAGTAGAAGACCTAGCATACCATGGGAACACATAAAACCTTCATTTTTAACGGAGAAACGGCACATGAATATCGCGCGTATTTGGGCTGACCAAGCGGGGGAATCCCACTATCAAGACGTGGACATCCCCTTTACCTCATCCAACGCCCTGGGAAAGATGGCCGACCCCCTACCGGTAACCTCCATGATCCTCCGGGAGAACGAACCGGGCTACGATTACGATTGGCACGTGGCCCCCCGGCGGCAGTACATTGTTATGCTGGAAGGGTACGTGGAAATCCAAGCCTCCGATGGGGAAACCCGCACCTTTGGCCCCGGCGAAATCGTCCTGGTGGAGGATACCAACGGCAAGGGTCACAAATCCAGGTCCCCCGATGGAAAGCCGAGGAAATCCATATTTTTGCCCCTACCGTAAAAGAGGTTAGAACGGCGAACCCTTAGGAGCCTGTTGATCTGGAGCATCCTTAGGACTTTTCTTGTTCTTCCTGGGATTCCAAGTCCTTTAAAAGTTTGTCCGCGTTCCCAAAAGCGGGACTTTTTGCTTTTACCCGTTGTAAAAATTCAATAGCCTTTTTCGTTTCCCCTTTACCGATATGACAAATGGCTAACCCGTAGACCAGCGCCAGTTGATCCTCCGTTTGGGGGATCTTGGGGGTATTAAAAGACGAAAACACCCGTATCGCCCGCTGGTAATCTCCCAATTCGTACAAAACAGAACCCAAAAGCCGGCCCATCTTTATGGTCAAAGAACTGGTAGGAATATCGATTAATATATCCTTCGTTTTCTCCAAATCGTGGACCGTAAAAAAGAAACTGGCGGTCACAAAACGAATAAAAGGGGTATCCAACTCTTTGAATCTTTGGGTCAGTAACTGGGCGGTTTTTCCGTAATTTTCTATATTTTTTTTGGGGATCGAATTGATTTGTACCAAAACTTCCTCGTCCTCGGCGATTCGAGCCGCCTGGAGTATCGAATCCACGGCCTCTTCTAGGCGTCCCTTATCGATTAACTTTTTTGCCCGGATCATAAATTTGGAGGACCGGTACCCGTCGGATATAAAGTACAAATAGTTTAATAGAGCTGAAGATGCAAAGGTAATTGACGCAAAGACCCATTTGGTTCGATAAAATAGGGCAAAGAAGGCAAAAATGTAGCCAATTATATAAAAAGAAACCAGGATCCTTGGAAATTTACGGATGCGAAGCATGGACTTCCCCTTTTTAGCAATTCCGATTTTTCAATCGGGGACAAATAAAAGGAGGGCCGTAGCCCCCCTTTATAATGAGAGGCTCTTTCAAAACTCAGAAAATTTTGAAAGAGCTACTTTAGATGCACATGCAGTATTTTTACTATTCTTTATCATATAAATATTTATATTGAAATTGTAAAAATACTGCAAGAGGTTCTTTCAAAAGCAACAGACTTTTGAAAGAACCTCAAGAGTCTTACAATTTACCGCTGTCCAATACCCCGTTCTTTGGGGGTACCGGGAATGACGTTGTCCAAAATACCCGCGGTAATACCGCCGACGGCCATACCGTTCTTCAGGATGCCGTTGAGAATTCCGGCAACCCAATCCCAGTTTTGGCTGGCGAATTTGATCGTATGCTGTCCCATCCAGCCGGGTAGTCCCAAGCCGATGGTAAACGCGACCCCGAGGATCAGCAGGTTACGGGTGGAAGAAACGTCGCACCGGGTAAAGACCTGGAGACCGAGGGCGCCGATCAAACCGAACAGGGACAGGTACGCGGCGCCGATAATCGGCGAGGGAATCGTGCTGATGATGGTTCCGAACTTCCAGAGGAAGCCCAGGATAATCAGGATGACCGCGCCGGTTCGGATGACCCGGCGGGAAGCGATGCCCGTCAGGGCGATGATGCCGATGTTTTCGGTGTAGCTCGTGGTTCCCACGCCGCCCATAATACCGGAAATCATACAACCCAAGCCTTCAGAACCAATTCCTTTTGAGATCATTTTGGCTGAAGGATCGGGAAGAGCGGAGGCGAAACTAACGCTGTGGTAGTCCCCGATGGACTCGATAATGGAGGAGGTATAGGCCGCCAGGATCGCGGTAAAGGCGAGGACGTTAAAGTGCAGGGTCTGGCCGATGGTGCCGTAGCGGAAGATGGTGGGGAAGACGATCCACTTGGCGTCACCGATCGCCTTAAGGTTTACGAACATCGGGTGGCCCGAGGGGAACCATCCAACGACCGTTCCTAAAACCGCGAACAAATAGAGGATGACCATGGTAATGAAGACGGGGAACGCGTTGATCCTCTTGTTCTTTACGATTAAAGAGAAGGTTAACACCATCGCGACACCGAGAATGGAAACGGGCCAGAAGGAGGAAGCGGTATTAACCGCGGTTCCCGCAAGGCCGAAACCGATCAGCATGATCGTCGGGCCAATGACCACGGGGGTAATGACTTTTTTTAGAAGTCCCGCGAGACCCGTATAACCGACCAGGATTTCGTAAATACCGCCGTACACCAGGGCGCCGCCCAGGGCCTGCATCATTTCGTTAACCCCGCCGCCGCCGCTTTTAACGCTTTCAAAAATAATCATCGCCGCGGGAATAAAGGAGAAGGACGATCCCTGAACGATGGGGAGTCCGGACCCGATCTTCCCGTAGGCCTGAAGAAGGGTACCGATACCGGTAACCATGTACACGGTGGCGATAAAAATACCCATCTGCTGTACGTCCATGCCCATAGCCTGTCCGTAGAGAATAGGAACCAGGGTAGTTGCCCCAAACAGGGTAAGGATGTGCTGTAGTCCCGCGACTACCGAGAACCCCCAGGCGGGTTTGCTGTCCACTGGCCAGGGTATAACCCGGGTGGTAGATACATTCTGAGCATCAGCCATTAAAAGCCTCCTTTTGCGTGTATCTAAGCTTGTAAAAACAAACCTAGATGGTATTCATCATTGTATCCAAAAGCTCCAATTGTCAAGTTTTTTTTATCACCCCCTTTAATAGGGTGTTGAAAAAGGTCACTGAGCCTTTTTCAACACGTCTTAATTATCGCAATTGCTCGAAAACCGTAAGGTTTTCGAGCAATTGCATGACAGGCCGTTAAAATGCTTCGGGTATTTCAACGGCCTGTTAAAAGCCCCGGCTATCCTGCATTTCGTTGCCCTGTGATAGCCGGAGCCTACTGATTCAACACTCCACGGCCTCCGTTTTACGGTGTTATAGCCGAGTCGGGGCTATGTAGCCGGGTAGCCGGATCGGAACGGCAGGACCCCGATGGAGTCTTGGTAATCCAGTTATCGATGGGTTCCCTATTCTGAAGGGCACGCCAGACGTCTTCAAAGCGGATGGGCATATGCATCAGCTCCGCCCCCACCGCCGCGTCGATAGCGTTGGCCAGGGCCGGAGCCACGGAAATCATGGGGTGTTCCCCCACGCCCCGGGCGCCGTAGGGACCGTCCAACTGGGGAGTCTCCACAGCGATGGTCTCGATTTCCTCGGGGATGTCCTTGGCCGTGGGGATCTTGTTGTCCGTAAAGGAAGGATTTAACAAATGCCCCGCCTTGTCGTAAATATACCCTTCGCAGGTGGCGGTCCCGAGTCCCTGAATCATGCCCCCCACTGCCTGGCCCCGGACCATATCCGGGTTGATGGCTTTACCCACGTCGAAGGCCGAAGCCACCTTGATAACCTTGTATTCCCCCGTATCGGGATCCACTTCCGCTATAATTCCATGGGCGCCGTAGGTCCAATCCAAGGCCGGATAACCTTCGCCGGTTTCCTTGTCCAAATTGGTAAGCCCCTGGGCTATATAGTTGCCCACGCCGATAAGGGGGCCGCCGATACCGTTCCCGTTGGGGAACGCGTACCCTATGGCCAGCTTGGCCCAGGCTACCGATTCGGAGGGATGGTGTTTTACGTATATCTTTTCGCCGTCATGGGCCAGGTCGACGGGATTTGCCCGGAGTACCTGGGCCGCCACCTCGTAGCCCTTTTTCAAAAAGTCCTCGGCGGCGAGGATGCACGCGTTCCCCGTCATAATAAGTCCCTTGGATGCCACGGTCTGCCAATCGTAGGGGTCCCGGTCCGTATCCTTTTCCACGGTAACCTTGACCTTTTCCAAGGGGAAACCCAGCCGTTCAGCCACAATCTGCTGATACGCTGTCGTAGAGCCCTGACCTATTTCCATGAGCCCAACGTTTACGTGGACCGTCCCGTCGCTGTTCATTTTGATAACCGCCGCGGTGGCAGTGAAGGACGGCATGGCGGGGGCCTTGTGGAGCGCCGCGATTCCCTTGCCGATCTTTCGGCCCGTGGCCTTTTCCCGGGCCTTTTCCTCGTCCGTGAGTTTCCCGTAATTAATCGCCTTAGCAACCGCGTCGACGCACTGCATCACGTTTCCCGTATGTTCCTGGATTACCTCCCCCGAAAGGGTGGTCGACCCCGGATGGAGCAGGTTTTTTTTACGGAACTCCAGGGGGTCCATACCGATGGCCTTGGCTACCAGGTCCATGTGCCGTTCCACGCCCCAATGGAACTCCACGTGTCCAAAGCCCCGGTACGCCGTACCGTAGGGTTTGTTGGTGTATACGGTGTACGCATCTACCCAGGCGTTGGGCACGTCATAGGGGCCCTGGGCCGAGTAACAGGAAGCCCGGGTAACGTTGACCGCGTAGTCCGCGTAGGCCCCCGCATCCCAGTACATGGTCATCTGCTGGGCAAGGATTTTTCCGTCCTGGGAAACCCCGGTTTTTATACGGTACGTTAGGGCGCTTCGGCAGGGAAGCAGGGTAAACTCTTCTTCCCGGGTAGCCTGGAACTTTACCGGCCTTCCGTTGGCTTTTTTAGAAAGCATGGCCGTAAGGGGTTCGATATGGATCCCCGCCTTGCCACCGAAACCGCCTCCCACGTGGGGAACCAAAACCCGGACCTTGTTCCGGGGCAGTTTAAAGGCGTAGCAAAACAGGTCTCGAACCGTAAAGGGAGATTGGGCGCTGGACCAAATGGTCACATCGTCCTGCTTTCCCCACTGAACGATGGCCACGTGGGTTTCCATGGGAACATGCTGGACCGATGGATTGGTATATTCTCGTTCCACGATCCAGGCGGATTCGGCGAAGCCCTTCTCCACATCCCCCTTGCGCATCCTATTCCACGTGGCTATGTTCGTGCCCGGCTGGGGAGAAAAGGCAGGTTTAAAATAATCGTATTTGCCTAAATCAGGGTGGATAAGCGGAGCGTCCTTTTTAATCGCGTCCATGTGGTTCAGAATCGGTTCCAGAACCTCGTACTCCACCTCGATAAGGTCCACCGCCTTTTTTGCTATTTCCAGCGTATCGGCGGCCACCGCGGCCACCGCTTCCCCATAATGGCGGACCTCTTTTTTAGCCAAAATATCCTTATCGACGATGTACAACCCGAGTTTATAATTCAGCTCCTCCCCCGTTAGCACCGCCCGAACCCCCGAAAGGGCCTGGGCCTTGGATACGTCGATCCGTTTGATCAGAGCCCGGGCGTGGGGACTTTTTTTAACCTGGGCGTACAGCATTCCCGGAAGAATCATATCGCTTACGTAGGTAGCCGCGCCGGTAAGTTTGTCTACGGCCTCCTCCCGGAGAACCGCCTTGCCAACGTACTTTAATTG
This sequence comes from uncultured Treponema sp., assembly GCA_964425215.1. Classification (GTDB taxonomy): domain Bacteria; phylum Spirochaetota; class Spirochaetia; order Treponematales; family Breznakiellaceae; genus CAYRLW01. The sequence continues at coordinate 61,271 of CAYRLW010000001.1, read as the reverse complement.
AGTGGGATCGCTATTTTCCAGCATATTTCAATCCCTCCTTTTTATCCAACTGATCGGTGGCGTCCAAAACCGCCTCTATAATCTGCGAATAACCGGTACAGCGGCAGAAATTGCCTTCCAACCCCTCTTTAATTTGTTCTACCGTGGGCTTGGGGTGGATACGGATGAGTTCCTTGGCGGACATAATCATACCGGAGGTGCAGAAACCGCATTGAACCGCGTTATTTTTATCAAAGGCTTCCTGGAGCTTGGAGAGCTTTCCATCCTTAGCTTCCCCTTCGATGGTCTCGATAACCGCCCCGTCGGCCTCCGCCGCCAACACCATACAGGAATTGACGGTCTTACCGTTAAAATAAACGGTGCAGGCGCCGCATTCCCCGGCCCCACAGCCCTCTTTTGGTCCTGTAAACCCCAAATCTTCCCGAAGGAAACGAAGCAGGGTGCGGTTCTCCGCCACATCCCGCTCGTATAGATCCCCATTGATGGTTACTTTAATTTTCATCCCCGAACCTCCGCTAAAAGCCGTTTGACGAACACATCGGTCATAAACTCCCGGTATTCCTTGGTGCACCGGACGTCGCTGATGGGACTGATGACCTTCCTAACCGCGGCGACCGCGTCGGCTTCGCTGATCCCCAGATCCAGGCCCCGCACGGACACCGGGGTAGGGGCAGCCGAACTGACGGCGATATTTATCTTCCCCTGAACAATGACCACCGCCACGCCGATTATCCCCAAATCATGGCCCGCGATCCGTTTGAGCTTTTTGTAGCTTCCCTTGGAATTTTTGGTCGCCGAGGGGATAACAATTTTTTCCAGCACCTCGTCTTGGGCCAAAACGGTCTTTTTTACCCCCGTAAAAAACTGGTTAAAGGGTACGGTACGGCTTCCCCGGGCGGAGCCGAGTACCGCCTGGGCGTCCAAGCAGAGAAGCGCCGGGGCCATGTCCGAACAGGGGGACGCGTTCACCACGTTCCCCATAACCGTGGCCCGGTTTCGGATCTGGTAAGAAGCCAGATCGTGGCCGCATTCCTGAAGCAGGGGATAATGATCCCGTACCGCCGGATGTTTAAGCACCTCGTTGATCGTCGTGGCCGGATGGATAATCAATCCCTCGCTGTCGCTATACTCCAGCCCCGCGAATCCGTCGATTTTTTTAAGGTCGATCACCAGTTCGGGCTTCATTACCCCGTTCCGGATATTGACCAACAGGTCCGTCCCCCCGGCGAGGACCTTCGCTTTACCCAAGTTCGATCCTAAAAGATCGAACAGCTCCGCCCTTGTTTTAGGGGCGGCGTACTTGAATTCGTGTAACATAACACCTCCTTACACGGACTACGGAACTATACGGGTCCCGGTTTCTCCCCGGAGCGCCCGTACCATATTGTCAGGATTCGTGATCAAGGCCTCCTTGCCGCCCCTTTCCAGGTACGACAAAACCGCCTTGACCTTGGGTTCCATACTTCCCTTTCCAAATTGACCTTCGGCCAGGTATTTTTTTGCCTCCGCCACGGTCATGGAGTCGAGCCAACGCCTTGTCGGCTTGGTAAAGTCCAGGGCCACCTTTTCCACCTCCGTGGAAATAAGAAACAGGTCCGCCTTAATTGAAGAAGCCAGCAGGCTGGACGCCAGGTCCTTATCGATCACCGCCTCTAAGCCTGTCAAGGTTCCATCCTCCGCTTCGGCCACGGGAACCCCGCCGCCGCCCACGGCGATCACCGTCTCTCCCTGTTCCAACAACTCCCGGATAATGCTCTCCTGGACAATTCGTTTTGGCGCTGGGGAAGGAACCACCCGCCGCCAGCCCCGGCCAGAATCCTCCACCACGGTCCAACCGTCCTTTTCTTTATGGGAACGGGCCGTGGCCTCGTCCATAAACGATCCGATGGGCTTGGTGGGATTTTGAAACGCCGGGTCCGCACGGTCCACCACCGTTTCGGTAACCAGGGCCACGGCCCGGTTTTTCATACCCCGGCGCCGAAATTCGTTGTACAAACCGGTCTCGAACATATAACCAATGGAACCCTGGGTGTTGGACCCGATGTAATCTAAGGGCGCCGGCGGTACTTCGGCGGCGCTAATCTCGCTTTTCCTCAGTAAGAACCCTACCTGGGGCCCGTTTCCGTGGGTAATCGCCACGCTCCAGCCCTCTTGAATCAGATCCACGATATGGGGAACCGTAATGCGGACCGAATCGAATTGATCCTGCAAACTAGTCTTTTTGGGGTCCCGAATGAGGGCGTTACCCCCTACCGCTACCACGGCGATTTTACGTGCGTTGGCCATAAACCACTCCCTTATAAAGATCCCGGTTCCCTGTGGGGACCGGACCGGTTCCCCATGGGGAACCGGTGTGGGGTACCGCCGGAGAGTACGTTCCCCCGGCATGACCCGAAACTTTTTTACCTATTCCCCGCGTATAACCCAAAAAGGAGTCCCGTAGCGCTATCCAAGCCGGAACTATGCCCCAGTTGGGCTAATTTTTGTAATGGATCGTTTCCTTTTGAACGGTCCCGTTCGCCTGATCGGGCCTTCTCGCTTACCTCTGGCTCTTCGTTTTCCCTTTCCAGGGATGCGGCAAAGGACAGCAGGGCTTGAGAAAAAAGCCCCCGGCGGGCCACGTGGAAAAAGGATATTGAAATATCGCTGGTTCGTTGTGGTCCTTCGTTCAGCCGCATCAGAAATTTCTCCCACCAGGCTGTCATCGTAGGCCCCCAGGGGGTTCGTCGCGGTAACCCATCAGAAGACAGAATCCCCGCCGCTAGAGAAAAACCGTAGAGAAAATCGTCCCCCGAGGGGGTTAAGCCGGGCCCTAGTCCCACCAATTCCAGGGTCTTTTCCACCGCCAAATCGACGTTTCCCCCGTTAAAAGCGGCTATAAGAGCCCAGGCGGCGGAACGGAACCGGAGCGTAAACGGGTCCTGGACCGGGGAATCCGGAGCCATTAGGGTATCCCAGCGCAGAAGGGTACCCTTTTCTTTTTGTAGCTTTAAGAGTTTTTCGCTTTGATCCAAAAGCTTCTGGTTGTCGACTCGCAACCCCTGGGGAACCTGTTCCTCCGTTGGCTTGCGGCGTAATACCCCCGCCGAAGATACGGTCAGCCCCCCCTCAAAAACCCCATCCGTCCCCAGCCACGTCAGGGACATACCCCGTTCTAGGCCCAGTCCGGAAAAGTCTATGGGTTTACCATCGGAACGAAATACTAACGCTGACAAGGGATGTTCAAACTCCCTGCGGGTCAGAAAGGTAAAAATTAAGGGGGAGTTTTGGAGCGAAAAGTTAAGAGCCTGCGGATAAACCGAATGTACCTTGGCGGTAAAGGGGGGCGTGGAGAAAGCCGACCCTAGGGTAATGGACCTAAGAAGGGGTCCCCTAAAAGATGCCGTGCGCACGGGCCAGCGCATCCTTTAGGGCCGCGGCAACCTTTTCGCGGCCCCATTCGATATTATCTCGAATAATTTTTTTGGCCCGCTCCCGGTCCCTTTGACGGAGGGCGTCCAAAATTGCCAGATGATCCTCGCAGGTCTTTTTTAACCTATCCGGGTCGGTGATATCCGAAAGACGGACAAAATGTATTTGATTATCAATATCCTTTAATATTCTCTGAATAACCCGATTTTCAGCCGCTAGAGCCAGGGTTTCGTGAAACTTTTCGTCCTCTAAAGCCGCTTCGGAAGCCATGGCGGGTAACGATTTTAGGATATTTTTCCACCGCCGCTCCAGATCGTCCAAAATCGCGGGATCTATAACGGTTCCGCAGACCCGGTCGATTACCGCCTGTTCCAGGATTTTGCGGGTATCGTAGAGATCGTTGATCTCTTTAAGGCTCATTTTTCGAACCCTATACCCCTTCCGTTCCTCCTTTTCGACGAGGGAGGCTTCTACCAGCATATTTAAGGCTTCCCGGACGGGGCTTCTGCTGACCTGGAATTCGGCGCTCAGATCCTCTTCCGTAAGACGATGGCCCGGCGGATAAATCCACGTATTGATGCGCGTCGTGAGGGTGTTATATATTTCGCCGCTTAAGTTTTTGCTTGCCATCGTCCTCTGTCTCCTTTTAAATCCACAAAGGCCCCAGGGGCCTTTGTGGACTACCAACACCTATTTGAAGACAAATACGTTAACCGGTTTGCCAGGCCGCTCGTCCGATTCTTCCACCGTGGCGGTTAGCTTCATACCGATCTTGGGCTCCTCAATTTCCAAACGTCCGGAAGCCCGGAGACCGTTTTCAAATTGAACAATCCCAAAGAGCATATACTTTTTATTGTACCCCTCGGGCAAATTCCAGAGCCTGGTCCAGGTCAGTAATTCGCAAGGTCCTTCCAGATCGAAGGTTTCCCACCCCTTACCCGTTACGGGGTCCCGGCGGGCGCCGCATTTTGAGCAGATCATCGGCGCCGGATAGTGGATAGCCCCACAGGATTGGCATTTATACGCCTTAATCTTGGGCGCCTTTACTTCGTATTGACTAAAATCGATAAACATACGGGCCCCCTATTCCTTGGCGCAGATAACCGCGACCACGTTGTTGCCGAAACCGCCAAAGTTGACGGACATGCCGTACTTGGGGTCCTTAACCTGCCGCCCCTTTTCCGCTTCGCCCCGGAGCTGACGGACCAATTCCACCACCTGGGACACCCCGGTAGCGCCGACCGGATGACCCTTCGATTTCAGTCCCCCGGAAGTGTTGATCGGCAAACGGCCGTCCAGCTTGGTTTCCCCTTTTCGGACCGCCAGGAAACTCTTACCCCGTTCAAAGAATCCGACCTCTTCGCTGATGGCCAGTTCTAGAATAGAGAAGGCATCGTGGAGCTCCGCAAAGGAAATATCCTGGGGCTTCAGCCCCGCCATTTTGAAGGCCTTTTCCGCAGCGATCCGGACGGCGTTCAACTGCAGGGGATCCTTACGGTTGTGCACGCAGTGGGTATCCGTAGCGCTGGCCACACCGGCGATACGGATGGGTTTCTTTTTAAAGTCCTTGACCTTGGGCGAATCCATATTCACCAGCAACAGAGCCGCGGCGCCGTCGGAAACCGGGCAGGTGGAGTACATGCGCAGGGGTTCGGCGATATAATTGTTCACCACGTCCGCCTCGGGACCATCGGCGATTGCCTCGATGGTACAGGGGGCTTGGATATGGGCGTACTTGTTCTTGGCGCCGTTTTCGTGGTTCTTTACCGCCAAAAGAGCCAAATCCCGTTCCGTCAATCCATATTTTTCCATGTACAGCCGGGTAAACATGCCCCCAAAGGCGGGGAGCGTAAGCCCCATTTTGTACTCCGCGTCACCGTGGAGCATGGTGGCCACCACGTCCGTGGCCAGCCAGCCGCTGACCTGGCGCATAATTTCACCACCCACCACAAGGACCACATCGGCCATACCCGACGCGATGGCCATGTAGGCGATTTTTACGGCGCTGGCTCCCGAGGCGGGACCATTTTCCACCAATTCCGCCGGGACCGGCTCCATATCCATACGACTAATGAGGGAGGATGCCACCGCAGACTGGTGGTTGAACAAGCCCGAGGCCATATTTCCCACGATCACCTGATCGATTTCTTTTCGTCTTTCAAGGAATCCCGCATCCTGGAGGGCGTCGGTGGCCGCGTAGGCCATGACGTCCGCCAGGTCGTATTCGGAAGAATTACCGAACCGTGTATGCCCGATTCCGACTATACCGACTCTGGCGGCCATATATTACCTCTTAAAATTAGGAATTTGGGGATAGGTACTCGGCATGATAAGTTTTTCCGCCGACTTTAGGTCCGCTTCGGACACGGGGCGGGTCCCCGTGCACTTAACGGCCTTGACCGCGTCCCACAGTTTTCGGGTAAGCACAAAGGTGGGAACCCCACCCAATTCGTGCCGGACTTCGGGGTACTGGGCGGAACGATCTTCCAGCTGGTACTCGATCATCCAGCGTTTAAACCCGTTGGGGCTCTCCGCGACGATCCAAACCTCGTCTTCCCCTAAAATATCGATATGATGTTCCATCTTGGCGGCGAAAAGCTGGGCTCCAACCCGGAGTCCCCGCTTGATGGTCATGGTATGGAGACTCATGCCCAATTTGTCCGACACGTGCCGGCTGGTGACGATACCGGCAATAACGCCGTCGATGGCCCCCACAAGCACGAATTCGTTTGCGACCCGGTAGCGATACCAACCAAGGATTTCCGAGTACATCCGGGCGGCGACGATATCGTAAAAGTCCGCGGCCACGCCGATAAGGGGAGCCACGGTACCCAAAAGGACGCCGATTTCTTCCCGTTTTGCTTCCCGAACCACCATTTTTTCGCCCGACGCCAGGGTGATGACCTTGGGGGGATAGGGTTTAAGGGCGATTTCTGGGGGTCGAAGTTTCTTTTCCATTTCATCAAGAGCCATAGTATTCTCCTCTTCTCTATGTACGGGGGCCTTGACGGACGCTAGGGTCCGTTGCGCGCCCCGTTATTTATTATTTCTTTACCTTCCGGGCTTCCTCGTGGATCCACGGATTCTTTGCCCCTGCCACGTCGCCAAACTTGGTCAACTCGGCTTTGGCTTTCTTTTTCATCAGTTCGGCGTACCGGTCGTCTTCCACGTGGGCGACGATACGGGCGATGGAGGATTCCCCATCCACGAAGCGCCAGGGGTAACAACCGATAACCGCCCGCTGGTTCAACAAGAGGTCGATATCCCCGCCCACGCATTCGGCGTGGATAAGCCCCTTATCGAACATTTCGATGTGCATCAGCTGGTACTTATCTTCGGTGAATACATCGTCCAAGGTTTTGCCGTACTTTTTCTGGAAGTGGGCGTCGCATTCCTTGGCCTGCTTGGGCATCCATTCACGAATTTTGGTGTTCATGGGATGATCCGCGCTTCCGCAGTCCACACCGATCCACCGGAGTTTTTTCTTTTTGGCCCATTCGGCAAACTCCCGGTCCGGCCCCGGATGTTTGATCATGTACCGGACCTCGTCCCCCGTGGGCTGATCCCAGCCGTAGTGGTGGAACCCCGTGTGGATCAGAAGGATATCCCCTTCTTTAACTTCTACCCGTTCCTCCACCATTTTGGAGGTGTAGATATCGTAGTCCGAACAGACGTCGGAAAGATCGACGATGGCCCCTTCGTGGACCAAAAAGTCCATATCCAGGCTCGCGATATCCTTTCCAGGGGTATAGAAATGAATTTCCCCGTCCAAATGGGTTCCAATATGATTGGAGTGGGTTACCACCTGACCATTGGCCCCGTTGGGGGAAAGTCGTTTAAAGTACTGCACCTGTAAGGGTATATACGTCGGCCAAGGGGGAGTTCCTACACCCAGGGGGATTGATAAATCGATAACCTTCATCGTGAACCTCCATAGAAATTTTCGACTTCGGCCCCATAATGGGGCCGTTGATTCAGTATCGTTGTTCCCGGGTCTTGACAGACCCGGTCCGTCTATTTTGTGTACTTCTCCACGAAAGCCAGCAGGGCGTCCTGGTACGCGTTTACCGGCGGCTTTACAAGCCCTGCGCCCACCATCCCGATCCCCGGGTCCTTGTGGGCGATGCCCGTGTTGATCACCGGCAGGATACCCTTCTCCACCACCTTCCGGACGTCGATTCCCGTGGGGGTTCCCCGGAAATCCAGAATCGGTATCCGGTATTCCCGGTTTTCCGCCAGGGTGATCTCGTACATCCGTTTGGTAAAGTTGATCGCGTCGGCGGGACTGCCGCCCACAAACTTGACGATGGCCGGTGCGGCGGCCATGGCGAACCCGCCGATACCGCTGGTTTCGGTAATGACCGAATCGCCGATATCAAGCCCCGCATCCGCCGGCCCAAAGCCCGGCAGGTACAACCCATCTACCACTCCCGCGGGACCGGTAAACCATTTTCCCTTAAGACCCGAGATTTGAATGCCAAACTCTACCCCGTTTCGCCCTTGGGTAGTTATAACCGTACTTCCCTCGATTCCTGCGGCCGCGTCCAGGACGCTCTTGGCAGAAGCCATGGAAAGGTTCAAGAAGAAGTGATCGTTGGCGTTCAGGAAGCTGAACACCCGGGATAAGACCTCGGGCTTTTCGTCCAGCATGACCAGGTGGGGAGCCAGCTCGCGGATGATAAGCGAGGTACCCGCCCGGTTACGGTTATGCCCCTCGTCGCCCATCTGCAGAGCTTGGACAATGAGGCTCCGCATATCAATCGGCCCGTGCCGTTCTATAGCCTTAGACAGGACAGGGGCGAGTTCGCTTTCCATCCACCGGAGCCGATCCAGGACTTCGTCCGAATAGGCACCGTACCGGAGAACCTTCCCCAGGCCCTCGTTTAAGGTGGCGTACGCGGTGTTCCCGTAGGTTTCGTTTTTGACGATCCAGACGGGCATTTTGCTGGTCACGATTCCTGCCATGGGCCCCGCCGCCGCGTGGTCCGCGCAGGGTTCGAAGCTGATCTTTCCCGAGGCGGCCAATTTTTCCGCCTCCGCGGGGTTTGACGCCAAACCCTCGTACATGAGCCCGCCGATCACGGCGCCCTTCATGGATCCGCACATTTTTTCCCAGGTTACCGGCGGACCGGCGTGGAGAATCAAGTCGCTCCGCATCCCGGGAATATTTTTCCCCGCGGTCCCGATACCTACCACCATGGGCTTCCCCGATAAAATCCGTTCGATCGCCTCGACGTTCGCCCGTTCCACGTTAACCGTCGCGCGGTTTTCCAAACGTTCCAGCGCCTGGATCATTTTAATATTTCCGCCTGCCGGGGGAGTCCAATCCACCTGAACCACGGGAACATCGCATTGACGCAGGTTGTGGGCAAAACTCTCAAGTCCCAGGTTGACCACGTTAAGGGGGCTATTGAACAGCTTAAGAATCAATTCAGGCCCCGCCGATGGTTTTGAGGCAGTTGCCGTGGGGAGGGAAGCCGGGGAAGAACCGGATTGGGCATTGCCAGCTTTAACGGTGCCTTCGAATTTTTTACCCGTTATTTTTTCCATAATTTTAACGGCCAGCATAGAAGCCTGGAAGTTGGAGGGCATAACGATAACGCCCGCCTTCCGGAATTTCGCAATTTGATCGTCGAAGCCCTGGAAATCCCCCGGAGTTCCGGTAACCGACGCGATGACCGAAAGGTAGCCCCCCCGTTTGGCCGCCGCTTCCTTTGCCGCCACCAGGGAAGGAATCATGGCTCCCGCAGGGTCCCCGTGGGAGCTGTATCCCAACACGCAGTCCACGATCATTACAGCGATTTCCGGATCGTTCCGTTCCTCGTCAATCCGGTCAGTCCGGGTGCTGGGCTCGATCATCGGGTGGGGGCGTCCCACGGTGAACACATCGTCCCCCAGATCCACCACCGTATGACCGATGGATTTTTTGGGGTTCGGGGGTATAAAGGCGCTATCGGTCTGGTTATTCGAGTAAACCGCTCCGGTCAACCGATGCAAAAGGACCCACGCCTCGTCGGCCAGGGTTCCGCCGGTATAGTAACCCCGAATATACTTTTGATTTTTGGACATCCCCTTGGTTTCCGCTTCCACCAGGGCGTCTATTTCGGCCTTGCTAAGATCAAAGGGCCAGTCGCCCCGCCCCGTTACGGCGGACCGTTTGTCGGAACCGGATTGCTGTTTCGCCAATTCCACGGCTAGCCGGGCGGTTTCTTCCAAATTGGACGCGTAACGCACGTGGGGACTCGTCTGGGGGGGAGTGGCAAGCCCTAAAAAGTGGACCACCGAGGGCTTACCCGTCTTTTCCAGCGCCGCCACCACCTGGGCGGCTACTTCGGGAGCTGGGGGCTTGGATACGATGGCGATAACCTTCGTGTGGGGATCCGCGCCCAGGGCTTCTATGCCCATCAACATGGTGGCCCCGCCGACCTTGGCGTTTTTCAGGTCCCGGCCGCCGGTTCCAATCCCCTGGCTGACGCCGCTTCCGAACCGATCAACCAGGCAGGAGACTTCCTGCAACCCCGTTCCTGCGGCGGCCACGATACCCACGGGCCCCTGGGCAACCACGTTGGCGAAGCAGATAGGCTTACCGTCAATAATAGCCGTCCCACAGTCGGGTCCCATAACCAACAGACCCTTCTCTCGAGCTAGGGTTTTTAGGGAAATCTCGTCTTCCAGGGATACGTTATCCGAAAAGAGCATGACGTGGAGCCCCGCGTTCAGGGCCTTCCGGGTCTCCCGGGCGGCAAAGGCCCCGGGGACCGAAACAATGGCCAAATTGGCCTCCGGTAGCTGTTCTAAAGCCCCGTCCAAGGATCGGGGGTTTTCCTCCGCCGTTCCCGTACCTCCGGTCTTTTTCTTCTTTCCCGCCAGGGTGTCCCCCGCGGTCTTCATACAGGCTTCGTAGGTCTGTTCCGTATCGCAATCCAGGGCGATTATAAGATCCGCCGCCCCCACATCCTTTAAATCCGCCACCGAATACCCCTGATCCTTTAAAAGATCCAGGTTCATAGGGGTTCCCATGGCCACGGTGGCCGAAGCAACCCCCGGCCGCTCTTCCAATTCCTTACTGAGAAGCATTAAAAAAACCGAATCGACGTAGGAGTCCTTTCGGATTGTTACCCGTTTCATTTCTACCTCCATATCGTACACTGGACTGTTGACACCATTATATACCAGATTGTATACAAGTCAAGAGAAATTTTAATAACCTGAGGCTCTTTCAAAACCCAGGAAGTTTTGAAAGAGCAACCTTAGATGTACATGCAGTATTTTTACTATTCTATACCATGTATATAATTATCTTGTTAATGTAAAAATACTGAAAGAGGTTTTTGCAAAAGTAACAGACTTTTGCAAAAATCTCACCTCACCTTTTTTATAAAAAGTGTCGACGAAATCAAAAAAGCCTTCTATCCTATCCGTTATGGAAAAGAAGACCCTTATAACCCTTTTGGATCGGGCGGCTATAGAGTACTCCGCCGATCCTTACGCGTTAAAGAAAACCGATACGGGCTGGGAAGCGGTAAGCTACGCCCAGGCTCGGACCAGGGCCCGCGCCTTTTCTGCGTGGCTTTTGGAAAATCAGTACGGGCCGGGGAAGGCCGGAGCGATTTTGGCGGAAGGTTCCCCCGAATGGATTATCGCCGAACTGGGACTCCTCTGCGCCGCCATGGTGTCGGTACCCCTTTCGATCAAACTTCTGCCCGAGGAAATCCCCTTCCGGCTGACCCATTCCGAGGCGTCCTTGGTCCTTACATCCAAGAACCAGTTAACCAAGGTGGTCCGGGCGCTAAAAATAACCGGTCAGGAACCTATCATCCTGCTCCTGGATGGGGACAAGGAAACCCTCGACACTACCCTCCAGGGTGAATCCTACAACCGATCCCGGGGAGTACTATTTTCCCAGGCCCTTGAGCGGGGACAGGCGCTGTTGGACGCCGATGGCTCCCCCTACGGAGAACAGCTGGACCGCATCGCGGAGGGGATTACCGAGGACGACGTGGTGACCATCAGCTACACCAGCGGGACCACGGGGGATCCCAAGGGGATTATGCTTACCCATCGGAACTACTATTCCAACAGCCACGACGGGGTTCAGCTTTTTGGGGATATCTACCACTACTCCACCCTGATTATCCTACCCTTGGACCATTCCTTTGCCCATACGGTGGGAATCTACGCGGGGCTCGTCTGCGGTCTAGCCCTCTATTTTGTGGACCCCCGGGGCGGGGCCATGGGCATCCTGCGGAACATACCCCTCAACTTAAAGGAAGTGGAACCCACGTTTTTACTCACCGTTCCGGCCCTTTCAGGGAACTTTATGAAAAAAATAATCGCCGGGGTTGAGGAAAAGGGCGGCTTGATCGAGTACCTTTTTAAAAAGGGTATCCACGCGGGAATCGAATTGAACGGCGACGGGTTCCATAAACCCTCTTTTTTAAAGAAACTCCGCTACGGACCCATCCATGGTTTGGCCAAGCTGGTCATTTTTAATAAGGTAAAGTCCCTTATCTTTGGTAAAAATATCAAGTTTTGCGTCGGCGGGGGCGCCCTGCTGGATCTGAAACAGCAGGAATTTTTTGCCGCCCTGGGGCTCCCGATTTATCAGGGCTACGGTCTTACGGAAGCGGCCCCCATAATCAGCTCCAATTCGCCCCTGTCGTACAAGTTCGGAACCTCCGGCCGGGTGGCCCCCTCGGTGGAATGTACGATCCGCCACAGCGACGGGTCCCTGTGCCCGGTGGGCGAGACAGGGGAAATCGTCATCCGGGGCGAAAACGTGATGAAGGGGTACTTTAAAAACAGCGAGGCCACCCAAAAAGCCCTGCGGGACGGTTGGCTGTGGACCGGCGACCGGGCCTACTTTGACCAGGACGGCTTTTTGGTGGTCGTGGGGCGAGAAAAGGCCCTGCTCATCGCCGAGGATGGGGAAAAGTACAGTCCCGAGGAGATCGAAGAAGCCATAGGATCGGCCACCGAAGCCTTTACCGCCATAATGGCCTGGAACGAACAGAAAAAATACACCGTGGCTCTGGTTACCCTGGACGAAGACCAGGTCCGCCATTTGGCGGCCCAACGGGGCGCTAAAACGGCGGACGAGGTTCTGGCCCTTATCCGGGAGGAATTCTATCGGTTTAAAACGGACCATCGGGCAAAAAAGGTTCAGACCGCCTGGATTCCCGCCACCTTTATGATCGTTCCGGGGCAATTCTCCGACCAGGACGGAACGGTCAACTCGACCTTAAAACTGGTACGCCACCGGGTGGCCCAGAAATACCGGGATTTGATCGACTACGCCTATACCAGCGAAGGCAAGGACGTGGAAAACGAACGGAACCTGCGGGCCGTGGCCAAACTGCTTACTTGACCACGTCCCAACCCTCGATGTGGGCAAGGATTTCAAAGGGTCTGATAAAATCCCCGTATACCATGGACGCGTGGTGGGCGATGCCGTTGCGCACCACCGTGTCCAGCACCTCTCCCACGGGCCGATCAAAAACCGCCTTAAGGTAGGTTCCCTTTAGAAGCTTTTGCATGGGGACCCCCTGGGCTCTATCCAGGAAGAGCCGGAATTTACCGTCCGCCGAATCGAGCCGAAGGATGGAAACGGCGCCGCTTTTAAGAACAAAATCCGCCGTTACACCCTTGCCGCCGGCGAAGTAGGTGTCCAGGGACCGAACGCAGGCGCCGTCCCACAGGTTGCAGGGAGCTACGCCGCAGTGCCAGAAAAGGGCGTTATTTTCCTGTAGATCCACCTGGGAAAAATCAAAGAGGAAGGGGGTTTCTGCTCCCACGGAACGGTGGGCCAGCATGGAAAGGGCCCCCTCCAAATCCCCCTCGCACGCGAGGATCCGGTTTTCAGATTGAAGAAGGCTCATGGCCGCGCAGGGGCTGATGCCAAAGGTGGCGGCAAACTCGGGCCAACAGCGGATGGCCAGGGCGTCGATACGGTTTTCGTTTAAAAAACCCTCTAATTTGGCAGAAAGCTGGGCCACCTTTTCCAGTTGATCCGCCGTAATCCCCGAAACGTCGAAGATTTTTTTTAACTGCTCCCGGCGTTTATCCACCTCCGCCGTCTGAACCGGTCTGTCAAAGACCGCTTGCAATTCGTAGTGGTCTACCAAAACGCCCAATTCGCGGTACAAGGACAAATCGGAGGTCCCCAGGTTGAAAAATCCATGGGCCCGGTACCCGATAATCCCCACGTGGGCCGTGGAAAGGGCCTTGCGGACCCGAATAGCGTCCACCCAATCGGTATCCACATCCGAACGGACCACCACCCGGTAATTCCGGATCCCCGCTTTATACAGGTTCGAGGCGTTCAAATTGACCCCGCACACCGAGTTAAGGCGAATTTTACCCCCATCGTAGGGCAGTTCCGGAAGGCCCCATAGAAGAATGGGCTTTTTAACTTCCCGGGCGATTTCCAAGGCCAAATGGCCTAAATGAAAGGTCCCCGAAATGATGGCCACCGCGTCCACCCGCTTTTCCGCCAACAGCGCCGCCGCCCGTTGGGCGTCCTCCACCTCGATGACCAGGTTTTCCGGGGCTACCAGGTCCACCGCCTCCAGCGTCGCAAGGGAAGATCGTATTTGAGCCCAAATACCCTCCGCCGCCTGCCAGTCAAAGGTTTTCCGGGCAAGGCACACCACCCCCAGGGTTATCTTTTGTTTCATATTGCACTCCTCTATGAAGCCCCACCGAAGGGGCCTAATCGAATAATGGTCCCACAGGGTCGGATCGCCACGGCGCCCCGACCCTGTAAGCGTTTGAGTATCCTATCGTTTAGCCTTTAACCGCCCCTGCGGTAAGACCCGAAATTATCCTATTATGAAGGGTCGTATAGAGCAAAATACTGGGGATAACCGAAATAACGATGGCCGCGTACATGGACGTATAGTCCGTTACAAACTGGCTGGTAAAAAACCGGATCCCCAACTGCAAGGTCCGGGAAGATTCGGAAGAGGTCAGTAACAGGGCCATAATAAACTCATTCCACGCGTAGATAAAGCAAAAGGTCCCCGAGGTAACCAAACCCGTCCTCGCCAACGGCAGAATGACCCGGGAATAGCGCTGGAAAAAAGAACACCCGTCAATAACCGCCGCCTCTTCCAATTCCTTGGGAATGGAGCGCATAAAGGATGTTACCAAAAATATGGAGACGGGAACGTTGATAGCCGCGTACACCACGATAAGGGCGGTTAATTTATCGTAGAGCCCTGTCTTGGTGATGACGGAAAAATAGGGAACCATAAAGGAAATAATTGGAATCAACACCCCGGCGGTCAAAAGCGTGTGAATAGCGTCCCTTCCACGGAAGGATTCCCGGGCCAGGACAAAGCCCGCCAGACTGGTGACGATCAAGTTAAGGATCACCGCTCCCGCGGCAACTACAATGGAGTGTAAAAACAGTCCCGCCAGGCCCGCCAACGTAAGTGCGTTGGCGTAGTTTACCCATTGGATAACCGCGGGCAAAGAAAAAGGGGAAGCCTGCAGTTCAATGTTGGTTTTTAGGGATGATAGGGCAAGCCAAAAGAGGGGAAAGAGGGCCACCAATAGAAAAAAGCCCAGGACTATCCATTTTAACACCCTTCCGAGGGGCCCTGCCGTCGATCGCGTTCCCACTGCTAACTCTCCTTAAAAGCCCTGGAGGGCCCTACCTTATTAACCGGATGTACCCTTTGATACATCTTACATTCCCAAATCCGATGGTCCGATGAAATCGAGGCATCGGGATCCTACTGTTCCGCCTCGGCCATGGGATCGCCCTTGGACAGGAGGGCCCGGATAAGCACGATAACCACGGAACCAAAGAAGATCAAAACCGCGCCGATGGCGCTGGCTTCTCCGTACTTAAAGGCGTCCATCTTGTTGTATAACTGTATTCCCATGGTGGTCGTGGCGTAGGCTGGACCGCCGCCGGTCATTAAAAAGGTAGCCTCAAAATGCCGCATCCCGTACGCCATGGCCAGGGTGATGGCGGTCACGAGGGTTCCCCGAATCATGGGCAGGGTGATGCGGAATTCCTGCTGAAGGACCGAGGCCCCGTCAATTTCCGCCGCCTCGTACAGGCTTTCGCTGATGCTCGTCACGGCGGCTAAAATGATGATCATAAAATAGCCGATGTAAATCACCGACTGGGCAATTACCGCGGTTAAGGCGGTAGACGTATCCCCCAGCCAATTGTGGGGCTGTCCCCCCAAGAGCTTAACGAACCCGTTCAAAAGTCCGTAGGCGGGGTTGTACATGGCGGTCCACATCATGGCCAGGGCCACCGAGGAAATCACGTTGGGTAAAAAATAAACGGTCCGTAAAAAACGCCAAAACGGCGGCCGTCGGGCCAAAATCAGGGCCACCAGGGTTGCCAGGGGGATCTGGATAAAGCCGGAAGCGAAGGCCCAAATAAGGTTATTCCGAAGGCCCAACCGGAAGGTCCCATCCAGGGCCAAGGAAACATAGTTTGTTACCCCCGCGAAGCTCGGCGCCGAAATACCGTTCCATTGGGTTAGACTGGTAACGGCGATAAAAGCCAGGGGGTATAAAAAGAATAGAACGTAGAGAATCAGAACGGGGGCCAGGAACACCGCGATTCCCAGTTTATTCCCCGGTTTTTTTAAGCCGCGGCTTCCCATACCGCCCCCGTTCTTTACCATATTAGCGTTTCTCCTTGGCGGCTACGGCCTTCATAAATTTTTCGGGGGTCGATTGTCCCAAGGCCATTTTCCCCAACTGCTGACCGAACTCGGCTACCACTTCCGCTCCCCTGGCGCCTTCCAGATGCATCACGTTAAAGGCCGAAGCATCGGAAAGGTCGTAGAACTGTTTCATCAACGGGTCCACCGTATCCCCGGCGGTTAGGTTGAATTTGACCGCGAACATGGCCCCCGAACTAAGGGCGATCCGCTTAACGTTCTCCGGCTTGGTCATCCATTGCAGGAACGCCAGCTCCGCCGCCTTCTTTGCCGGATCCTTCGTGTTCCCCGCCGCAATATTCGCCTGGAGGAAACCGATCATGACGTCTTTGTAGGGTCCCGCCGCGGGAGCGGGGGCTACCTTGGTGGCCGCAAACACCGCCGGAGCGTCGGTTTTTACCCGGCCGATATACCAGGGCCCGTTGCTAAAGAAGGCGGTCCGGCCGGTCAGGTAGTAGCCCCCCGCGACACCGGCGTTTCCGCCGATCGCGTCGGGGGTGGTATTGTTATTTTCGTACATCCGCTTCAGAAGCGCCGCCGCCTGGACAAATACCGGATCGGTCAGGGGCTTATCCCACACCTTGGGCCCTCCCAGAGACGCGGCAAAGTGGGAGAACCACAACATGGACGTCCATGCGTTGGTTCCGCCGGTCATTTGACTCGCCGGGGTAATGCCCGCGGCTTTCAGTTTATCAAAGACGGTCCACATTTGGTCCACCGTTTTGGGGTAGGAAACCCCCGCCTTTTTCAGCAGATCCTCGTTGTACCAAATGGGAGTAATGGCGATTTCGTAGGGAATCGACTTGAGGGCTCCCCCGATGGTCGCCTGATCCAGGGTTCCCGCTTTAAAGGAATCCTTCCACGGCCCGGTCAATTCGGAGCTAAAATCCATCAACAGGTCGGATTTGTAATATTCCGCCGTAGTGGGGTTCAGTTTAAGCGTGAAAATATCAGGAACCATTCCCGCGGCGATGGACGTACGGATCTTCTGTTCGTACCCATCGTAATCCGGTTGGGGCTCGATTTCCACTTTTATCTTCCCCGCGTTAGCGGCGTTAAACTCGTCCACCAACTTAGCCACCTCGGGCGCCTTGGTATCCTTGCCCACCCAAATGCAGGGCCACTTTAGGACCACCTCTTTGTTCGCCGCTTCCTTGCTTCCCTCCGCCATTATCGCCATGGGGAAGAGGAACGCTACAGCCAAAAATCCGATTACGATTCGTTTCACCGTATGCCTCCTTATAATTTTCCGCGGAACCAGGTCCTCGGGATTCATTCTATATTACTTTCATTAAGTAAGTAAAACACGATTTGGCGAGTCTGTCAACCAAAAAATCCTTTTCGCAAATAACGTTTGAATCAGATAAGACCAACTCCTAGGAGCCTGTCGGACTGGTTAATTTTAATAGCCTAAGGGTATCCCTTAGGCTATTAAAATTACGATAAACCCGGCTCCTATGGGAGTTTGCAAGGTAAAAATTGCGGCAAGCCGCAATTTTCTTAATGAAAAACGGACAAGTCCGACAAACTCCTAGCTTAAAAAATGTTCAAACACCAAATCCCCCGCCCTCTGTCCTATCCGGGCCGGGTTGTACCGATCGGATACCAGCAGGACCGACGTTCCATCGATGCGGACCAGGTCCCGGATCCGTTCCCGGAGGGAAGAGGCCAGCAGATCCGCGTAATTGGCCGATCGGCTGACGATAAGGAAGGTTTCCGGCGCGAAAAGGGTGTAGATATTCCGGAGCCCCAGCTCGAAAATCCGTAGGGGTTCCGCCAGGGCTTGCAGAATCCGTTCCCTGTGGACCCCTATTTCCCTATCCAGATCCATAAAGGTTGTGATAGGCAGGTCCTGGGGTATAAAAGAAAGCACCGCATCCTCGGAGATGTACTCCTCTAAACAGCCCCGGCCCCCACAGGAACACGCGGGGCCATCGCAATCCAGGGACATGTGGCCCACCTCCACCGCCGTTCGACCCAAAACGGTGAACGCCCGTCCCCCCTCCAGATACGCGCCCCCGACCCCAGAACGAACTAGAAAAGTAAATAAACTCCGGGAACCTTCCGCCTCTCCGAACCTATCTTCCGCTAAAGCGATGAGGGATGCGTTGTTATGTAAATAGACCGGAACCCCGAATTTTTCCGATAACCGTTGGCCCAGGGGAAAATTATCCAGCCCCGGGATTCGGGGATACCGCAACACCAGGCCCTGGGAAAGATCGATCCGCCCCGGAGCCCCAATTCCAAAACCCAGCACCCGATCCTTCGGTATTTTTGCTTTTCTATAGGCCCGTTGAATAAGGGCGTACAGCTGATCCATCAATCCAGGGACGTCCATGGAGGGGGGAAAGGGATGTTCTTCTATATAGACCACCTTTCCCGAAAAGTCGCAGACCGAAATGGTCGCCGAAAGGGCCCAAAAATCTATACCCAAGGCGTAAAAGGCCTGGGGGACCACCTCAAAGTACTGGGGTTTCCGGCCCTTCTTATCCTCCCCCCCCGTAGAGACGGTGGCGGACCGGATAAAACCTTTGGATTCTAGTTCCGAAAAAATACGAAACGCCGTGGGAGCCCGAAGCCCGGTCAGTCGGGTAACCTCCGATTGGGAAAGGTATGTACGAGATCGAATAAGATTGAGTATAATCTTTTCGTTCCGTTCCCGAATGTCCGAGCTTCGAAGGGGTTGGTGTTCCATAGTTACTTCCAGTAAAAAAGTTATATCCGCTCTTACTATAGGACCAAAAGTTCAATTTGTACAGGGATTCTTTTAAAAATAGGCAGCTCGTTTAATACTCAGGGAGTTTTGAACGAGCTACCCCAGAACGTTGAATATGGAACAAATCAAAGGGGACTTTACAAAACAAAAGCCCCCTGGTATCATCTTAATACTTTCTTACTGTAAGTAATACAAGGAGACCTACATGACCCTTTCGGAAGAGAAAGAATTGCGATCCTTTGCCCGCCGTATCCGGGAACTGACCATCCAGGCGATTGGGCGTCTTGGGGTGGGCCATATCGGGGGAGCCATGTCCATAGCCGATCTTTTGACGGTTTTGTACGGAAAGCACCTGAACGCGGATCCCCAAAATCCAACCATGAAAGGCAGGGATAGGCTCGTTCTATCGAAGGGGCACGCGGGGCCAGCTTTGTACGCGACCCTGGCTATCCGGGGATTTTTCCCCGTGGAATGGCTGTGGACGCTGAACCAGGGGGGGACCCGGCTTCCCAGCCACTGCGACCGGAATAAGACGCCGGGTATCGATATGACCACGGGGTCCCTGGGGCAGGGCCTATCCTCGGCCTGCGGTATCGCCTACGGGAACCGAATGGACGGACAAAATTGCTGGACCTTTGCCATCGTCGGGGACGGGGAATTGGACGAGGGGCAAAACTGGGAAGCCGCCATGTTTGCGGCCCACTATGGCTTAGACAAATTGATCGCCTTTATGGATTACAACAAGATGCAGATCGACGGATACACAAGGGAGATTATGGATCTGGGGGACGTGGAGGGAAAGTGGCGGTCCTTCGGCTGGCGGACCGTGCGGGTGAACGGCCACGATATTCGGGCCCTGGATTCGGCCATCGAATTGGCTAAGCGGGGTAGCGGACAACCGACCATGATTATTATGGACACGATAAAAGGAAAGGGCTGTTCCTTTGCGGAGGGAAACGTGGGCAACCACAACATGAACGTAACGGCCGCGCAGATGGAAGAGGCCCTTGCCGCCCTGCGTTCGGAAAACGACTCGGAGTAATGAGTATATACCTAAGGATGTACCGATGAACACGATGGAACCAAAAGACACCAAAGAAATGCGCTCGGTCTTTGTGGAGACCCTGATCGATTTAGCCAAAACGGACGACCGGATCGTCCTTTTAGACGCGGACCTGGGAAAAGCGGGCGCCACGGGGACCTTCGTGGCCGCCTTTCCGGAACGGCACCTGAACGCGGGGGTAGCGGAGGCCAACATGGTGGGCCTGGCCGCGGGCTTAGCTTCCACGGGAAAGATTCCCTTTGCCCAAAGCTTTGCCTGCTTCGCGAGCCGCCGGGTCTTTGATCAATTTTTTATCTCCGCGGCCTACGCCCAGCTTCCGGTAAAACTGGTGGGTACCGATCCGGGGGTGGGGGCGGCGTTTAACGGGGGAACCCACATGCCCTTTGAAGACCTGGGCCTTATGCGGATGGTTCCGGGTCTACCGATCCTGGAACCATCGGACCCCCGATCCTGCCAGGCCCTGCTACAGGCGGCGGCCCATTACACCGGCCCCGTGTATATTCGACTCTACCGGAAACCCCTCCCCTTCTTGTACGGACCGGAGGAAACCTTTGAATTAGGTAAGGCCAAGGTTCTGAAGGATGGACCCACGGGGTCGGTGGTCCTTTTAGCCCTGGGGGGTATTATGGTCCAGGAAGCCTTAAAAGCGGCCGCCCTGCTGGAAGCCCAGGGGACGTCTGTAACGCTTATCGACGTGCTGAGCCTAAAGCCCCTGGATCGGGATCTGATTCTGGCAAAAGCCTCGGGAGCCCGGGCGGTAGTAACCTGTGAAAACCACCAGATCCACGGCGCCCTGGGAAGCGCGGTGGCGGAACTGATGGCGGAACAGCGTTTGGCCATCCCCTTTGCCCGGGTGGGTATCCGGGACCAATTTGGCGAAGTGGGAACCGAACAGTGGCTTAAGGAACATTTCAAGCTCAACGCCGAATCCATTGTGGATACGGTTAAAACACTGCTGTAGGAGTACGGTATGGCGAACACGTTAAAATTAGCTATCGCAAGCGATCTGTCGGGGTTTCCCCTGGCACGGGAAGTGGTAAAGCATCTGAAGGAAAACCATCCGGAGATAGAGGTGATCGATTATGGGATCCCCAGCGCCGACGAACCGGCTCCCTACTTTGCCCAGGCGCCCAAGGTGGCCGAGGCGATACAGAAGGGGATCGCCGATAAGGGGATTCTCATTTGCGGAACCGGACAGGGAATGGCCATCGTGGCGAACAAACACAAGGGCGTGTACGCCTGCGTGGTGGACGATATTTTTTCCGGCGAACGGGCAAAAATAGTAAACAATTCCAACGTAATCACCATGGGCGGATGGATAACCGCGCCCTTTTTAGGGTGTCAAATCGTGGACGCCTGGTTGGCCGTCTCTTTTACCCAAAAAATGGAGTTTAAAAAGGATTTCCTAACCAACGCGTTTAACCAGGTCGTGGCCATGGAAGAAAGGCATTTTAAATGATCGAGTTTATCGCCTCTCCAACCAAGATCGTTTCGACGCCCCTCTTTGAAACCGAAAGTCTGGAAAGGATATTCCTCTATTCGGGTATCCAAAAAGGTACCCTGCTGTGGATCATCGATCCCCGCCCCTTCCCGGAGCGGGACCGGGTGCTGGGGGAACTAAAAAACCATCGTTCCCTGATTATTATGGACCAGGTGGTTCCCAATCCCACGGTCACCGATATCATGGCTATGGCGGAAACAGCCCGGAAGGGCGATGTCGTAGGGGTGGTGGGGATTGGGGGCGGGTCAACTTTAGATTCGGCGAAGGCGGTGGCCATGCTCATGGCCAACGGAGGGGATTTGGAAGAGTACCTGGGAAGCGGAGCGACGCGTAGGGCGGAAAACAAGGGAGTTCCCCTTCTTTTGATCCCCACGACCACGGGGACGGGGTCCGAGGTTACCCGTTTTGGGGTCTATACCAGCCGTTCGCAAAGAAAATACACCCTCGCTTCCCCCTATTTGCAGGCCGACGTGGCGCTGCTCTGCGACGAGCTCGTGGCCAAGCTTCCCGCGCCTCTGGTCGCGGCCACGGGGTACGACGCCCTTACCCACGCTTTAGAGACCCTGTGGAACAAAAATGCTGGACCCCTGTCTACCGCCCTGGCTGAACGGGCTTTGGAAGCGGTCCTCCGGTCCCTACTTCCCGCGTGGCGGGAAGCCGCAACCGCCGGAACGGAGGCCCCACGGGGCCCCAGCGAACGGGCAAACCTTATGCGGGCGGCCACCCTCGCGGGGATCGCCTTTAATACCACGGGAACCGCCGCCATCCATGCCCTATCGTTTATCGTATCCGAGGAATGGCACCTAAGCCACGGGGCCGCCTGCGCTTTCTTTGCGGAGGATGTTTTTGACGTGAACAGCGTCCATCCGAAGGTCCGGGAAACCTTAATCCCCCTGGGGAGGCGGGTGTTCAACCTCCCCGCCGTCTCGGACGAAGAGGTTCTTCGGATATTTAGGCAAACCCTGGTGGATTTAAAGCGGGAAATGGGCCTCCCTTCACGATTTTCGGACCTGCCGAATTTTAAGGGTGTAAAAAATCCCGAAGAAAAAGAAGCCCTGGTATCCCTTTTTGATAAGACCCAGGAGGACGTGAAACTAAAGAACAACATCGTACCCCTTTCCCTAGAGGACGTACGAAAACTTGTAGGGAAAAAAGTATCATGAGCCTCCTTACCCTGCTCCTTAGCGGGCTCGTGGTATTTATAACCCACGCGTTGGAAGCGATTACGGGCTTTGGGTGTACGGTTTTAGCCCTTCCCTTTATAACGGGAGTCTTGGGAGTTCGGGTAGGGGTTCCCATTTTAGCGGCCATCGCGTGGCTTTTGGCCCTGTATATCGTCATCACCAAGTTTCGATGGATCGTCTTTAAAGAATTTTTTACGATCCTGCTTTTTGTGGCCCTGGGGATGCCCCTGGGTATTTACGCGTTTAAAACCTGGAACCCCGGGGCCCTTAAAAAGGCCCTGGCGGTCTTTATCGTCATAAGCGCCGCGTGGCAACTGTGGCGGCGCTTTAAGCCCCCCCGGGGCTCGGTAAGCCGATCCCAAGGAACCTGCCCCGCCGCGCCCCGGTCCGAACTTCCCCCCTCGTTTTGGGCCAAATGGCCCTACTTTTTACTCCTCATCGTCGGGGGCATCGTCCACGGGGCCTTCGCGTCCGGCGGACCTTTGGTGGTGCTCTACGCGTCCAAAGCCCTTCCGGACAAGGGGAATTTTCGCGCCACCCTCTGTCTCCTATGGGCAACCCTTAACACGGCTCTGCTGGTGAATTATTTCGTTTCGGGGATCCTATCGGGCCCCGTTTTGGGGGGAATCGGCGCCATGTTGCCCTTCCTGGTGGCGGGTATTTTTGTCGGGGAGAAGGTCCACGATAAAGCCAATGCCGACTTTTTTGGCAAACTGGTATTCACGGTTCTTTTGATCACCGGCGTTTTTATGCTTTTTATGTAGAAAGTATAGATGGTCCCAGGTATCCGGCTTGCCGTCTCCCCGGTTCTCTCAGTATGTTCTACCCATAGAACGCTTCTTCGGGGAGCGGCCCACACCCTTACCTAAGGATTCTCGCCTATGAAATCGCGTACATCCCGTATTTTTTTACCCCTTGCGGGCTTTATCTTCCTTATTTTTACTACCTGTGCTTCGTCACCCCGGGACTATACCCCCGCTAAGGCGGCCTTTCAGGACGATGTGGTCCGGATTACCTTGGATAACGGACTGCAGGTGGTTGTGGTCAAAGACCCCTTGGCGCCGGTTGTAACCCAGCAGATCACCTATTTTGTCGGATCGAAGGATGCGCCCCAAGGGTTTCCCGGTATGGCCCACGCCCAGGAACACATGATGTTCCGCGGTTCTTCGGGACTTTCGGGAGACCAGCTATCCCGGATCTCCGCGCTTCTTGGGGGCGATATGAACGCCTACACTACCGAAGATGTGACAAGTTACTACTTCACCGTGCCGTCGTCGGATATAGACTTGACCCTTAAGCTTGAAGCCCTTCGGATGGCCGACGTGAATAACACGGAAGAGGATTGGCAAAAAGAGCGGGGCGCCATTGAGCAGGAAGTAGCCCGTGACAATTCGGATCCCCTGTACGTTCTGGAAACCCGCGCCCAGGCCGTGGTGTTCGCAGGAACCCCCTACGACCATTCGGCCTTGGGAACGAAGGAATCCTTCGACGCAACCACGGCCGCCATGCTGAAAAAGTTCCACGACAGCTGGTACGCCCCCAATAACGCCCTGCTGGTAGTAACCGGCGACGTCGATCCCGCCAAAACGGTGGAGAAAATTCGTTCCCTCTACGGCCCTATTCCCCGCAAAACCTTACCGAAACGTTCCCGCATACAAGCCAACGCTGTGCACGCCCAAACTTTTTCTTCGACCACCGATCAGCCCTACGGCGTGGTTGCCTTTGTGTTCCGTATGCCCGGGTACCGAAGCGCCGACTATCCGGCGGCCCGTCTGGCCGCGAAGGTATTAGACGCACGACGGGGGGCCCTTACCGAGCTTGCTTACGAAGGTAAAACCCTCAATTCGGGCTTTAGCTATCAGGCCTTTACCGAGGCTGGGTACGCCTACGCGTGGGCGGCGTTCCCGGCGGGAACGGATCCCAAACGGGTGGAAGCGGAACTTCGGGCGGCCGTCGAAAAGGAAAAGGCAGGGGTTGCGTCGGACCTGATCCAGGCTGAAAGAAAACGGACGGTTCTTGCTACGGCACAGCAGGGAAATTCCATTTCCGGTCTTGCCCGTTCATGGACAAACGCGATTGCCCTGGAAGGGGTATCATCCCCCTCCGCTTCGGCAGACCGCCTAGAATCGGTGAGCGACGCATCCGTGCAACGGCAGATCAAAACGCTCCTCGATTTTAACCAGGCCATAACCCTGGAGCTCAGTCCGTCCTCATCGCCCACACCGAAAGCGGCTTCGGGAGGCTCCTTCGGTTCCCCCGAATCCTTCGGAGCCCCATCTTCGGAGGAAGTCAAGCTTCCCGATTGGGCTGAAGCGGTTCTTTCCCGGCTCCCAGACCCCAAACCCCAGTTTCATCCTACGGATTTTACCCTTGCCAACGGGCTAAGGCTCATCGTCCAGCCGCTTGCGGGAAGTCGATCCGTGTCTCTGTTCGGCGGTATCCATACCAAAGAACCGCTTCAAGCTCCAGAAGGCAAGGAAGGGGTCGAGGACCTGATGAACATTTTATTAGAATGGGGGCCCGCCGATATGAGTCGCGACGGATGGCAGGCGGCCATGGATAGGATAGGAGCCCAATATTCCGTGGGTACCGATTTCAGCCTGAGCGTTTTGCCCGAGGACTTTGACCGTGGCCTCGCGCTCCTTGCTGATGGACTGCTCAATCCCGCGTTTCCCCAGAGCGCCTTCGATTCACAACGGGACTTGCGCGAACGGGATACCGCCGGGCAGGAGTCCAGCCCCGTCTACCGCTTCCGTCGAACCCTGGGCGAAGCCCTCGTTCCCCCTGGGGACCCCTCCATCCGCCGGCCCACCTCAGCCTCGATCCGATCGATCACCCTAGCGGATCTGCGTAGGTACTACGGGCAGGTTTTCAGACCCGACGAAACCACCATCGTGGTTATGGGGGCGGTGGATCCGGAAAAAATCCGAAAGACCATAGAACAGTACTTCAGTTCGTGGGATGGGGTCGGGCCTAAGACGAACCTGCGCTACGCTCCCGTACCCCCTTCCTCGCCAAAGGAACTTTTTGTAAGCGACCCCCTCCGAATCCAAAACCTGGTGATCATGGCGGAAACCCTGCCCCTCACCTACGACGATCCGGACCATTATGCCCTGTCCTTGGGCAACGAATTCCTGGGGGGCTCTTCTTTTGCTAGTCCCCTCTACCGGGAACTCCGGGTAAAGCGGGGCCTTGTCTACTCCGTCGCCTCGATAGCGTCCTTCTCGAAAACGAGAGGATTCTTCTATATCCAGTTCGGCGCGTACCCGGAAAAGACCGCGGAAGCCCAACAGCTCGCCGTGGAGCAACTTAAGCGTATGGCAGAGGTCCCCATGACCGAAGCCGAATTGCGCCAGGCCCAATCGTCCCAGCTCCGGCAAATTGAACTTTCCAACCAAAGTGTGGGAGACGTAGCCCACGGGTGGATCGCCTACAGCGAAGAGGGGCTTCCTCTCGACCGGCTGTATCAAGAAGCCTCCGCGTACCAAGCCATAGACGCCGAAGCGATTCGGAGGGCCTTTTCAAAATACGTCGATCCGGCAAGGCTCTCTACCGTGACCCTTGGAAAGCCAACGGACGGCAACCCGGAGGGTTCGACCCATTGACGCTCCGGGTGAAACGGCGGGACCGGGGAGCAGAGACGTTGGCCAAAAAAGGTCAAGCAACTATAATGGGGTATGATGCTACTTTACGATCCGCGGTTAGATATGCGTTTACCCGATTATGGCATCCAGATTCCCATTCGGGATCGGCGAGCTCCGGCGGTACTGGAGTACCTGCGGCAAAGCCATCCGAACAGGGGTCCCCATATCCTGAACCTGCAAGCCGCAGAGGACCTCCTAGACATTCCTCCCGCTGTACGGGGCATAGGCCGGGCGGATCTGGAACGGGTCCACAGCAGGGAGTATGTGGCGGCCCTCTTGGGCGACGGCTTGGAGGCTGAATTAGTTAAAACCTACGAGTTGATTGATGAACGGGGCGAACCCAGGCGTTACCGGCCCGATCTGGCTTCGCGGCCCCTCACGGAGCTTTTCAGCGTTATTCAAACCCAAGTTTGGGGGACCTACCTAGCCTGCCGGCTGGCCCTAGCTCAGGTTGATAGGGGGCCTTCAGGATTTGCCTATTACCTGGGGGGCGGCATGCACCATGCCCGTTACGATGCGGGTTCAGGGTTTTGCCTATTAAATGATAGTATGATCGCCGCCCGGCGGCTTCAAGCGGAGGGCCTGGTTTCTTCGATTTGGGTCATCGACCTGGATGCCCACAAGGGGGACGGGACTGCGGAACTGGCTAGTAAGGATCCTTCCATCCTAACCCTTTCGATACACATGGCCTCCGGCTGGCCCCTGGACCCGGAAACCCTTGCCCAAGCGGTTCCTGGCAGAGCTCCCCTGGTGCCCTCGGACGTGGAACTTCCCGTTTCGCGCTACGATCAGACTTCTTATATCAGCATCCTTGCTTCGGGTCTTACACAGCTCGAAGCGCTTTCCAGCGGCGCCTTGCCAGAGCTGGCCCTGGTGGTCGATGGGGCCGATCCCTACGAAAAGGATGAACTCCCCTCTACGGCGGATCTGCAATTATCCCTCGAAACCTGTGTCGAACGGGATCGGGCGGTGTATCGCTTTTTGAGGGAGCGGAACATCCCTTCGGCGTGGCTCATGGCCGGGGGCTACGGCGACCGGGCCTGGGAACCGCCGGCCCATTTTCTCGACACCCTGCTCGCTACGGACGGAGACCCCGATGGCCAACGGAGAACCTGAAGGAACCCTCCCTCCGTTGCCTTCTTTGTCAGGGGGAAAATTGTCTATAACTCTGGTTGCCGCCGCAATCATTGAGCATGGAGGCCGGATCCTCATCGCCCGACGTTCAGAAGGGCAAAAACAGGCGGGAAAATGGGAGTTCCCCGGAGGCAAAGTAGAAAGGGGTGAAACCCCACAGCAGTGCCTGAAACGGGAAATCGCAGAAGAGTTAGGGATGCCCATAGAGGTGGGGAATTTTTTCGCCGAAAGTGTCTACCCCTACGAAACTGGTACTATCAAACTGCTAGCCTATTTCGCCAAACCTCTCGCTCTATCGTACCAAACAACCGTCCACAGCGAACTTTTGTGGGTATTTCCCACCGACTTGGGCCGCTACGACGTTGCCCCGGCGGATGTAAAGATTGTTAGTTTACTTCAAAAACAAAAAGGGTAAGGAGTACTATACCTCAAGATTTTTGGGATGAACTTTTTTTAGAAGGCTCATCTATACGGGGTACACGCAACGACAGCAAAATCTGGTGCTCGTGAAGGCCTTAAAGCCTCGTAATAGACCGGTCCATGAAACGGGTATCGAATGTTAATGCTTTTATCGAGTCCTTTATTATTTTCTCCGCACCGTCGGTGCTCGAAAGGTGGCCTTGCCGGTTGATATTGAGAAGGGCTATTTGACCTTTGAAATTAAACAAGCAAACCGGGTGCTGGCTGTTGACGGGCGGCACCTGAGAAACCTGAACGAACTTTTGGATAAACCGCTACTCCATTGAGGCTCTTTCAAAACTCAGAGAGTTTTGAAAGAGCTACCTTAGATGTACATGCAGTATTTTTGCTATTCTTTATAATATAAAAATTTATATTTAAATTGCAAAAATACTGCAAGAGGTTCTTTCAAAAGTAACAGACTTTTGAAAGAACCTCCATTCTTTTATCCTTTCCCAGAATCCGGAAACAAAGTAGCTGGCTCCCGGCATTGCCCCAGTCCATGGGGGTTGTTTTTCTGGGGTAGGGATGGTTATTGCGGAGGGCTAACCCATTTGGTTTGTACAGTAAACCGAAATCGTTCATTCTTTCCGACCGGTTACACTAAAAACCTCTGTGGGCCACCACTGGTACCCCTTTGGGCATCGTGTTTTTCTTAAAACCCACAAAAGATTAGGCCCAAAGGCGTATAAAGCGTTACATTTGAAACAAGGTTTAATGGAGGTTTCTCATGAACGAAATACAGATGGAACGGATGAAAAAAGGGAAAGGCTTTATTGCGGCCCTGGATCAAAGCGGTGGTAGTACGCCGAAGGCTCTGGAGTTTTACGGGATTACAAAGAACGCCTACGGAAATGACGAAGAGATGTTCGCGTTAGTCCATGCTATGCGGTCCCGGATTATGGAGAGTCCCGCCTTTACCAAGGAACGGATTCTGGGGGCTATTCTTTTTGAGAAAACGATGGATTCCCCGGTGCGGGGTTTATACAGCGCCGATTATCTTTGGGATAAAAAAGGGATCGTTCCTTTTTTAAAGGTTGATCGGGGATTAGCGGATCTAGACCAGGGGGTCCAACGGATGAAGGACATTCCTAACCTGGAGGATCTTCTTAGGCGAGCGAAGGAACGGCGTATTTTTGGAACCAAGATGCGTTCGGTTATTAAAGAAGCCAATGAAGGGGGGATTCGGGCGGTGGTGGACCAGCAGTTCGCCTTGGCAAGGGTCATTAGCTCGGCGGGTCTGGTTCCTATCGTTGAACCGGAGGTGGATATCCACGCTCGGGATAAAAAGATGGCCGAAGGGATTTTGAAAGCGGAGCTGTTGAAACATTTGAACCCATGGGATCCCCGTACGCCGGTTATGCTGAAGCTGACAATCCCGGAAGAGGACAACTTTTACGAGGACCTGACGATCCTGCCCGCGGTTTTGCGGGTGGTGGCCCTGTCCGGGGGGTACTCCCGGAAAGAGGCGAACCAACGGTTGGCCCGAAACCACAACGTAATCGCCAGTTTTTCCAGGGCCTTGACCGAGGGTTTACGGGTAGATCAGAGCGAAGAAGCCTTTAACAAGGCCCTCGATGCGTCGATACAAGCG
This sequence comes from uncultured Treponema sp., assembly GCA_964425215.1. GTDB lineage: Bacteria > Spirochaetota > Spirochaetia > Treponematales > Breznakiellaceae > CAYRLW01. The sequence continues at coordinate 31,873 of CAYRLW010000001.1, read as the reverse complement.
ATTTACCAGGCTTCAATTACCTAAGTTCCCTGTAGAAGTCCGGGGACCGGGAAGGGGATTGTACAGTCCAGGGCTAAACGGTCTTTGGGGGGCCGCGGAATCCCGGAGACCGGCCCGTCGGCCGGTCTCCGGAGTCCGCGGCGGGGGGTGCGCCGCATGCTCGGTTTTTTAAGGGGTTGGAATGGCGCCCCCCAACGGGTTATTCTTCCCTATAGGTGTGGGTAGTACCCAGGTGCAAAGAAAGGAACGTGTATGGATGGAATATATTCGTGGGGGATCGCCGTTATACAGGGGATTCAGAAGTTTGAGACGCCGGTTTTAACGGGGATTATGCGGGGCATTACGACCGGGGGGTCGGAATACGCCTATTTGGCCCTGCTCCCCCTGGTGTACTGGTGCGTGGACGAGCGCCGGGGCTTTCGCCTGGCTTTGGGGCTTATTTTTTCCGCGTGGATCAACGCCTTTGTAAAGATAACCCTTAAACAGCCCCGGCCGTATCAGCTGGTTCCCTCGGTGGGACGGGTTACCGAGAATTCCTACGGGATTCCTTCGGGGCATGCCCAAATTTCCACGACCTTTTGGGGCATGGTAGCCCTGGGGGTCCGCCGGCCCTGGGCTGTGACCGTGGCTATCCTGGCCCCTCTGCTGATCGGGTTTTCCCGGATCTATCTGGGGGCCCATTTCCCTACGGATGTTTTCGCGGGGTGGATTTTGGGAGCCCTGCTGGTGGGGCTGTACAGCCTTGTTTGGCCCCGGCTTGAAGGGCTCCTTCGGCTTATAAACGTACGGTTTATCGTCCTGATCGTGGCGTTGGGGGCCTATGGGATGAACGCCCTGAACCCCCACGATACGACCATGGGGGGACTTTTTTTGGGGATGGCCCTGGGGTACCTGGCCATGGATCGGCGCTTTCCCTTTACAGCGAAGAAGGGTGCGGATGGCAATAGGGCTTTGCTGGGGCACCTGGTCCTGCGCTACCTTGTGGGAATGGCGGGAACGGTGCTGGTGTACGGACTGCTGAAATGGTGGTTCCCCAGCGAAGGGAAGAGCTGGTTTGCGTTTTTCCACTTTCTCCGCTACGCCCTGGTGGGCTTTTGGGTTACCGCTGGGGCGCCATGGGTCTTTTTAAAGTTGCGGCTGGCCGCTAGACGGGAAGTCTAGGTCTGCCGCCGCTGGATAAAGTCATCCACCACCTTTCGCAGGGAGGGGACCGTGTCGGCGTAGCGCAGGATGGCGTCCAGGTAGCCCTCGGGCTCTCCGGTATCTAAGCGGAGGCCCGACAGGCGCCTATACACGACCTGGCCTTCGTCCATAAGTTTGTTAAGGGCGTAAATATGATAGTACTCGCCCCCTTCGTGGCGTTCCCAGCCCTCTTCCAAATAGTTAAAAAATTCCGGGGTGTACAGGTACCGGCCAATGGAAACTTCGTGGCTGGGTTCGGTGCCCCGCCGGGGTTTTTCCACGATGGCCCGGACGTGTTTGCCGTCGGCGGCTATGTCCAGGACCCCGTAACGGCTGACGTCGCCGCTTTCGTAGACCGTGGCCATGACCGAACAGCCGGTTTCCCGCCAGGTTTCCATCAGCTGGGCCGCCAAGGGCGGATCGCCCAGGTGGAGGTCGTCGGGGTAGGCGACCACGCAGGGGTCGTTCCCGATCAGTTCTTTTACCTGTAACAGGGCGTGCCCCGTTCCGAGCATCCTCTGCTGGCGGACAAAGGCGAAGCGGACGTTCGCCGGCGGGGTAATCCGTTCTAAGCGGTCCGACTTCCCTTCCCTTTCAAATACGGTTTCCAGCTCGATTTCCCGGTCAAAGTAATCTTCCAGGACCTTTTTTCGGCGGGAGCTGATGATAATGATATCCTCGATCCCCGATTTGACGAATTCATCCACAATAAACGCGATGGAGGGAACGTTAACCACGGGGAGCATTTCTTTGGGAATGGTTTTGGTGACGGGTAAAAACCGGGTTCCGTACCCGGCGGCGACGATGATTCCTTTCATACAGCCCATAGTACCCGGCCAGGGCCCTGGGGCACAAGCCGGGTACGATTGATTTTTTTCGATCTTCAAAGGCTCTTTCGAAAGAAGTTCTTTTAAAACTCTTGAAGTCTTGAAAGAGCCTCGAACGCTTAGAGTTTAAACAGCACGCCCCCGGATATTCCGTAGCCGCCGTAGCTTTGGAACGGTCCGCCGAGGGCGGAAGCGATGCCAAAGAGGTATTGGACGTTTACGTTGGCAAAAACGCGCATATCCCGGCTTACTAGGTAGCTGGCCCCCAGGTCGGCCATAATGCCGTAGTGGGTAAAGAACTGGTTATCCGATTTGGAAAGCTGATCCTGGAGTATTTGGATAAGCACGTTGGAGGCTCCGGCTATGGCTGCGGAACCGGTTAGGGCTACCCTGCGGAAGTACAGGTTGTACTCCAGACCACCGTAGGCTATGACGGGGAGCCACATGGCGGTGTCAAAGTTCATCTGTATGCCCACCAGGGGCCGCAGGTCGTAAAAGCCCCGGGATACGATAAACTTGGCCCCCGCAGCCAGGGTGCTGGTGGTTTCCTTGGGGTCATTCCAGGTTCCCAGGGTCCACCCTTTGACGGGGCTAAAATACGATAGATAGGTTAGGTAGGGCATAACGTCGACACCCAGGCGGGGAACTTCCCGAAGCTGGGCCCCCACTTTTAAAGAAGGTCCTGAATATAGGATGGTGCCGGTGGAAATTTGGGGTCCCACGTTGTTGATCAGAATAAGACCGTCTTCCCGTTCGTCCGTCAGTCCCGCGAGCTGGCTCTGTTGGATGACCACGTATTCATCCCCCACCTTAACGCCCATATCGGAACCCAACTGCATTTTTACATCCGCGAAGTTAACTTGAAGCACCTGGGTATTGATGGTAAAAGCGGGGATTTTGCGGACCTCAAAGGTTAATTGAACGGGAATGCTGTTGATCGCTTCGCCGATGGCCTTGTTTTCGCTTTCCTTGGATGCCCCCGAGGTCTGGATGTTGGCCATCCCCATGGTCGTCCCTTCGGCGACGTTTAAAAACACCACCGAGGTTTTAATGGTAGCCTCGTACTGGTTATTCACGTACTCGGAACGGAAATCCACGATGGTGGGGATTACCACCACGAAAGCGCCGTACAGTTTATTCATCAGCGCCTGGGTCAATTGTACTTCCCCGAATTTTACCTCGTCCGGCAGGGGGGTATTGTTCTGTTTGGCGGTCTGAATAAGGTTGATAAAGTCCTGGACATCCTTGGACGAAAACCGTTCGGTCTGACCGAGCACGTTGAAGCGGCCCAGGTTGACAAATACTCCCTGAATTTCCGCGTCCACGTTGGCCAGCACCGATTGGGGAATGTTAAAACCGTAGTACCCCAGGGCAAAAACGGCCACATCCTGCTTTTTACTTACCTTGGCCTCCTGGGCGTACAGAAAAGCCGTTAGACACAACATAACCGCGGTGATCGCGACGTTACGATACTGTTTCATCGTTCCTCCTTCTCCATGTACCATTGAAGTATATCGCGCAATTTTGGAACGTCAAGATTCACCGCGTAAAGGACGTAGGGAAGGAACCGGCCCGACAAGCCCCTAGGAGCCTGTTGGACCTTCGGCAGGCTCCTTGCATATCTAGCGGAAACCATCCGTTCCGGGTATGCTAGGGTCTACCCATGAATAACGCATCCTACGGCGACTCGGATCCCATCGTCGCCCACGCCACTGCGATCGCCGAAAGCGCCCTGGCTATTATTCGGACCTCCGGACAGGGGAGCGTCGAGCTGGTTTCCCGCTGTTTTTCCCCCGCAAAAACGTTGGTCCGCAGTCCTGGGAATACCCTGGTCCACGGTTGGATTGTGGACGCGGCGGGGAACCGGATCGACGAGGTAATGGCCTCCGTGTTCCGGTCCCCCCGTTCGTACACCGGAGAGGACGGGGTGGATATAACCTGCCATGGGGGTATCGCTACGGTAAGGGCTATCATGGAAGTGCTTATACAAGCGGGGTTTCGCTCTGCCTTGCCCGGGGAATTCACCTTCCGGTCCTTTATGAACGGTAAAATCGACCTAACCCGGGCAGAGTCGGTGATGGAACTGGTGGAAGCGAAAACGGATACCGCCCGATCCCACGCGGTAACCAGGCTCTCCGGGGCCCTGGAGCAGGAAATCCGCCAGGTTCGGGACCTTTTGGTATCCGCCCTTTCGGCGACGGAACTCTTTTTAGATTATTCCGAGGATGATGGGGTTTCCCATATCGCCTCGGAGGAGTCCCTCTCTACCGGGACGCCGAAGCTGGACCCGGAAGCGGCGGGGATCCTGCCGGACCGGGAGTCGGTGGAACAGGCCCGGGGACGGCTTGAACAGCTCGGGCGATCGTACCGCCTGGAGCGGTTGTACCAAGAGGGGGCCACCGTGGTAATCGCCGGAAGGCCCAACGCGGGCAAGTCGAGGCTTTTTAACCGTATTGTAAAAGAAGAGCGGTCCATCGTTACGGACGTACCAGGAACGACCCGGGATTGGATAGAAGCCTGGATCTCCGTTCAAGGGATACCCATACGGCTTATCGATACGGCGGGCCTGCGGGAAGCGGAGGACCCGGTGGAACGGATAGGGGTGGAACGTAGCCGTTCGGTCCTGCGGGAAGCCGACGCAATCCTGTACGTGATCGACGGGGAGCGGGGCATTGGGGAGGAAGACCGGGCCTTCCTTGCCGG
>CAYRLW010000001.1:24437-27061 GCA_964425215.1 uncultured Treponema sp. | reverse complement strand
CCCGTGTGGAACAAGGCGGACCGGAGGCCGGCGGAGGAGAACCTTTTGCCCGTCAGCGCCGCCACGGGGGCGGGGGTCGCCGAAGCGATGGACAGGATCGCTTCCCTTTTGGAAGGCCCGGGGGTATCGGAGGCGCCGACGGGTCTTGGGAAAGCCGGGGAAAAGGAACCCTTGGGGATCGCGTCGGAGCGGCAAAAACGGTTGATCGATCAGGCCCTCCAGGGGGTACACGAGGCCCTGGATATGGCGGACCGGGGCTTGCCGCTGGACCTTATCGCCCCGACACTGCGGGAAGCGGTGGATTCCCTGGGTGAAATTACGGGAGAAGTATCCACGGCGGATATCCTAGAGAGGATGTTCAGCCGATTTTGTGTGGGGAAATAGGTTGTATGGATTACGATTGTATTATTGTAGGGGGTGGCCACGCGGGGATAGAAGCTTCCCTGGCGCCCGCCCGTTTGGGGTTTAAAACCCTTCTTATTACGCAAAACCCCGATAAAATCGGGACCCTGTCGTGCAACCCCGCCGTGGGGGGTCTTTCTAAAGGAAATCTGGTGCGGGAAGTGGACGCCCTGGGCGGCCAGATGGGAAAACTTATCGATTCGACGATGATCCAGTACAGGGTGCTGAACCGATCCCGAGGTCCGGCGGTACAGGCGCCCCGGGCCCAGGCGGATAAGCGTCTGTACCAGAGCGCCGCCCGTACTGCGGTGGAAAGCCAGCCGGGGCTCCACGTGTTTATGGATACGGTGACCGATCTAATCCTCTCCCAGGACGGGAAGCGGGTAGAGGGGGTGGTTACCGAGCGGGGCCACCGGATAGGGGGAAAAATCGTCATCCTCGCCACGGGGACCTTTATGGAGGGGCGGATCTTTATCGGAAACTACGACGCTCCCCAGGGGCGTTTGGGAGAGATGGCGGCCCTGGGCTTGGGAACCAGCCTACGCCGGCTTGGCTTTCCCGTGGGACGCTTAAAAACCGGGACCCCTGCCCGCGTTGCCCGGGAAACCATCGATTTTTCCCGTCTGGAACGGCAGGATGGCGAAACGCCCACGCCCTTTTCTTTCGACGTGGAGGCGGATACGATTTTGGACCGGCCTTCGATCCCCTGCTGGATAACCTACTCCACCGGATCGACCCACCAGGTCATCCGGGACAACATCCACCGCTCTCCCCTGTACGGGGGAAAAATCATCGGGATCGGCCCCCGCTACTGCCCATCCTTGGAAGACAAGGTGGTCCGTTTTCCCGAACGGGAACGGCATCAGATTTTCATCGAACCCGAAAGCCTAGAGACCAACGAAGTCTATTTAAACGGCGCTTCCAGTTCCCTGCCCGAGGACGTGCAGAACGATTTTATCCACAGTCTACCGGGGCTAGAAAACGCCCGGGTGGTACGACCGGCCTACGCGGTGGAATACGATTACGTAGACCCCCTGGATTTGCACCCATCCCTGGAATCGAAGCGCCTTGAGGGGCTCTTTATGGCCGGTCAAACGAACGGGACCTCGGGGTACGAGGAGGCCGCCGCCCAGGGCATTATGGCGGGGATTAACGGCGCCATGAAGCTCCTGGGAAAACCGCCCCTGGTCCTTCAACGAACCGAGGCGTATATCGGCGTTCTGATCGACGACCTGACCACCCTGGGGACCAAGGAACCCTACCGGATGTTCACCAGCCGGGCTGAACACCGGTTGTTGCTCCGCCACGACACCGCCGACAGCCGGCTTACCCCCAAGGGGCGGGAGTTGGGCCTGGTTTCGGAAGAACGCTGGGAACGGTTTATAAAAAAAACCGCCGCCCTGGAAGAGATAACCGAACTACTCCGATCCCGGAAACTAACGGCGGAACACAGCAGGGAAGAACCCTTAGAAAGCCACCGGGGGGACACCCTGGAGCGGACCCTTACGGATTCCCAGGTAGCCTTGGAACAAATCCAGCCCCTGGTCCCGGAACTTTCCCGGTACCCCCGGGAATGGGTGGAACGGGTGGTCTTGGATATCAAATACGCCGGGTATATAGAAAAGGAACGCCGAGCCATCGCTAAAACCGCGAAAATGGAGATCCTTAAAATCCCCGAGAATTTTGATTACGCCTCCATCAAGGGGCTTTCGGCGGAGGGCCGGGAGAAACTGAAAAAAGTAAGTCCCCTTACCCTGGGGCAAGCGGCCCGGATCCCCGGGGTACGGCAGGGGGACATCGCCGTGTTGATGGTCGCCCTTAGGACGGGGTAGGGTCTGAACGTGATTGATGCAAGCCGAATGGCAGATGGAATAACCGAATTGTGCTACCTTGAAAAAATTCTATTGACTAATCTTTATATATAGTATATTTTATACATAGAGATACTGATTAGGAGGAGATTATGGCAATCAGCGTATATTCTACCCAGAGTTGTCCCTATTGTACCATGGTAAAGAATTATCTTAAGGAACGGAAGGTTCCTTTTACGGATTACGACGTGGGCCGGGACCAGAGGCGGGCGGAAGAAATGGTTCGAAAGTCTGGACAGATGGGGGTTCCCGTGGTGGATATCAACGGAAGAATCATCATTGGCTTTAATAAGGCCGAAATAGACCGGGCCTTAGCGTAGGTCGATTTTGTCGGACCGGTCCGGCTGGTTT
>CAYRLW010000001.1:9848-24337 GCA_964425215.1 uncultured Treponema sp. | reverse complement strand
GAAATAGACCGGGCCTTAGCGTAGGTCGATTTTGTCGGACCGGTCCGGCTGGTTTCAAAAGCCCTGGGATATCCCCGGGGCTTTTTCTTTAAAATAAGAAGTTCCTTCAAAACACAGGGGGTTTTGAAAGAACCTCAGCGAGCTTCCAGATTACCGAAAGCTTAACCGAAGCCCCGCGGCGAAGCGCCAGCCCTCCACGGCGGGGAGGTTTTCTCCCGACCAGAGGCGGTAGAGGGGAAACCACAGCCGTGTGTCAAAGCCCAGGGTGTATTTGTCCGAAAGCCTATAATCCGCCCCTGCACCGACGAAGGGGAAAAACCAGCGCCCGCTTCCCCAAAAATAGTTGGTTACTTCGGCGGTCTGGGCGGAAGCGTCGCTTAAATCCGTACCCTTAAGGTCCGGGGCCACCAAACAGAGCCGCAGGTCCGCAGAGGGTCCGGCGAAAAAACGGGCCGCGAAATTCGTATTAAGGGGTACCCTGTACACGCCCTGAAAACCCAGAAGGGAACCAAAAACAAAGGTGGATCGGTTTTCTATAGCGAAGGGAACCGCCCTTTGAAGGACCCACGAGTACCCATAGTAGGTGGCGTAAAAGTCGAGGGAAACTTCCAGACCAAACAGAGAATTCAGGGGATAAGCGGCCGCGAGACCGGGGCTTGGGAGCACCGGCGTCGGGTCCGATTGGAGGCCGTTATCTTCTGGAATAATAAGAATTGACCCCCTAACCGACCAGGAAAGGCTGTTAAAAAAACTCGCCGCCCCCGCAGGGTGGGGAATAGAAAAAAAAAGTAGTCCCGCGAAAAGGCTTACCAGGGGAATTAGACGGTAACAGGACGATGGGCGAATCCTATTCATCACCAAAAGTATACCACCATACTTAAAAAATCACCACAAAGCCCGCGGAGCCCACGGCCCAGCTATCCTGCTCTTCCCACGTCGCGATTATCCGTTCTCCTACAAGGGCGATACCGGTGTAAACAAAATTCTGAGGAAGGGACGGAAGGTTAAACCGTTCGGCCGAATCCCTATCCTTCCCTTTGGTTTCCGCCTTTACGCACAGGCCATCGGGAAACAACAGCAGACTTACGTTTTTATCCACCACCCCCCACAGTTGGAGGATATTTTCCGTTGCGGTACCCAAACTTCCCGAGGCGTTGCTCTGGGGGTCCGCAAAAAAAGACCGCCCCGCGCTGTAGGATTCACCGACCACCGTTGCCACCGCGCGGCGGTTTGGTCCGACTACATCGTAGGCAGAAACGATGGCCAGCTGGAGGACTTCGGGGGCTTGGGATAGGGGACAGGGGAGCTGGGCGTCCCGGAAGGCCCCCTGGTTCGTTTCCGTTCCGGGACGGTCCAAGGACGGGGATACTAAAAATCGCCTTTCCAGGGCGTTTTTAGTCATCTTTCCAGCCCGTAAAAACCAACGCCCATCGCTACCAGCGACGAGGGAATCGGCTTCCCAGTTTCCCGAGGCACCCAGACCGTTAAAAAACGCTAAATCCAGGGTCGTGACCTCCGGTTCTGTCGATACAAGGCTTCTAACGGGGGCTTGAAGGATGGCCCCCTGGGGATCCGTAAAAAAATGATCCCGGTACAAAAAAACCGATGGATTACCCTTATAGGAGAACACCGTTCCCACGCTGTAGTGGGACCATAGGTCCCGATCGTTGACCCAGGTACCCCGCAGGGGCCCCGTGTCCCCGGCTTTAGCTTCCCCTTGGAGGATCAGAAAACCTTCACGGTTAACCGCCCCCACGATCCGGTCCCCCTGGACCACCATTCCGGCAATTCTCCGGGCCAAGGGCCAGGGCGTAAAAGGCACCAGGGAGGCTTGATCGGGGGAAGAAATCGACACGGGGCCCTGCTCCCCCACCTCGAACCAACGGGGGTCCGGTCCTGGGGTAATGGAAAAACCACGCTGTTTCGACGGGGTCGATGAGAGCGGAGGGGAGGATGCCTTTTTTTGCGTGCCCGGGGTGCAGGAAGCCAGAAACAGAAGAGCGCCGATAAGGAACGGAAAAGCTCCTATCAAGGGTACGGAGAACTCAAAAGGAGGTCTGATCAATCGGTCAAGTCGTCTCATGGGAAGTTCAGTGTACCCTACCGAATCGGAAGGCTCAAGGGCCGGGAAACCACGCCCAGCCGGAGGAAGAGTACCGGAGAAAACCGGAGCGTGAAAAAAAGGTGGAACTTTCAGCTAGGGCGGAAAGTTCCACCCGATCCGCCGCTGTCCAACAGGGTGCAGGCACAAAGGGATCCCCGGAGGCCCAGGGCCCTTCGGCGGGGACTAACAGCGATAGGGTAACCTGGGGCCGGGAAACCAAACGCCGCCGATCAAAGCCCAAAGCGCGGGTCTTTTTTGCGACCTCGAGCCAATCCACCAGCCAGGGATCGTCCCGAACCGCTTGGGATAGGGATGAATCCTGGAACAGGGACACAAAACGCTGCCAATCGAACCGTTCGGGAACGGTCTTCCTATCCCCCTCGGAAGCGGCTAGGGCCTTAAAAAAGTATCCCGCCACGCCCCCAATCCAGGACAGCCGGAGTATCCCCTCCTCTTTTTTCCCTAGACCTAAAGGACTATCCGGTGAGATATTTTCAAGGTCAAAGGGAAAAATAGCCCCGCAGGGCTTTACCAGACCCGGAGGAATACGCATGGAAGGCCAAAACGGATACGCCAGTACGGGGCTGGATCGATCGGCGGCCAAATCCAGGGTTTTCTGGGAATTTTCCAGGGTTTCGCTCCGGAGGATCCCCTCAGAATCGACCCATTCGATCCGCCATTGAACCGGAGGGAAGACGGCTACCCAGGCTGGGGGCAAGGAGGGAAAGGAAAGGGATACGGAAAGGGAGGATCGGGGGCCAGCGCAGGCCCAGAGGAGCCCTAAAGCTACCATCAGAACAGATACGGTTGTTTTCATACCCCTACTACGGGTCGAACAAGCGGATTGCTTTAATTGCAGATATATTTCATACTGGAACGACGATGAAAGATTCGGTATCATTCCAGAACAGTCTTGCCGAAGCGCTTGAACGGCAACATCAATGGTTGGATAAGACCGAAATGGTTCGGCTTAAGGAAGAATTCCGCATTTTCCAAGCTTCCTTTACCGGTCTTTACCAGGTTCTCTTAAAAAAGGGGATAATCCACGAGGACCCCTATAAAAACGACGTAAAAATTGGCGAATTGACCATACCGCCGGAGGGGCCTTTCTCCGAATCGGAACGGATAGAGCAAATAAGCGTCCGGCTTTCCAACTTTGAAAGTCAGCTGGATTTTTTAGTCAATTTTTACCAATTCAGCGTGGATTTTTTCACCCTGGAAAGGATCAAACGGGTGGTGGCCCTGGTAAAATACTTCGCCTGGACCCAATTTTCCGCCAATTCCCAGTATATCAATACCCGGGCTCTGGTGGAAATTATCAATATGGTAAAAGGGGGAAACGATCAGCTTTCCCTGGGATTGCTTACCGATTCGCTCCAACATTTGGAGCGTTCGTCCAAGGAAATATTTAAGATCCTTAAGGAAATTTCAGATTTCCACCGGGAAAACTATAAACTGGACCTTAGAATTCGCTTTTTAGACGCCATGAGCTTCGATCCGGCGACGGTCATTACCCATAAGGACGACACGCTTCTGCAGATTAAACGCAAGTTCGCCGAATCCATGTCCGACCGGCCTTTCTATCCCGAATTGGTGGAAGAGGTGCTTCGGGAAGACTATTCGGGGGAAGGAAACAATCTACGGATCGACCTCCTTAAAAAATTAGAGGTTCCGGAAATAAAACCTAAAAACAAAAAAGAACAAATTTCCTATAAAAACATGCTCCTGGACGGTATGCGGGGTCTAGCGTCGGTAGTATTCGCGCTGGACGACGGGATACGGAAAATGGACGAAAACAGCGCCATTTTGGAAAGTGAAAAAAATAAATTTTGGGACAAGGTAAAAAGGCTTGTCCGGCAGGTTTTTAATAAGCAAGCGGAGACGATCTTTTACGAAATCGAGTATTTTGATACTATTTTAGGTACTTCAAAAACCGAAAATCTCAACTACATGCAATTTAAAGCCGACGTGGAACGGAAAGCCCGGTATCTTTCCTCCTTTTCTAACCGTACTTCAAGCTTAGCAAAAAAAATAGAAAGCGCCAGCGATGACCAGATCCTATCCATGCTGTCAAAAAATATCGAGGAACTGCAAAGTATTCATAAAACCCTTTCCGCCCTGGACGTGTTTTTTAAGTCCGAAACGGCGAAGGAAAACAGGGATAGGATTCGGGGAATAAAACCCGAATTATCGACCATAAAAAACGCCATTGTAAAGGCGAACCAGAAACGGCACGAGTATATTGCCCAGAAGGAAGAAATGGAGCAGATGAAGCGTCTGGGCATTAGCGATGAATCATAACAATACATGACTAACGTCCGCTCTAAGGGCAAACGGCTTTTAGAGGGATCTTATACAAGGAGCTATAATGAAAAAGCTTTTTTGGGGTATGGCAATCGCGATCCTGACTCTAGCTTCGTGTTCCACCCTTGGAGGTTCGAATAAAAGCACGGGAAAAGCCCCAGTAGCGGAAGAAAAAAGCCCTACCGTTCCGGATACCAAACAACCGGGTACGGAAGACACGGCTAAAGGACGCCCCGATCCGACGGTTAGGGATCAACTAACCGTCGCCTTTTCCTCCGGGCCCCTGGAGTTGGACCCCCGAAAATCCTACTCCGCCGACGAAGCCCAGATTTTTACCGCCCTCTACGAGGGCCTTTTTTCGTATAACCCCCTCACCCTGGCTCCCATGCCCGCGGTGGCTTCCAAGTGGACCCTATCGGAAGATAAAAAAACCTGGACCTTTACGATTCGGGATACGGCCCGCTATTGGAATGGGGATCCGGTCCTGGCGGGGGATTTTAAAGCCGCCTGGCTTTCGCTTCTAGAACCAGAACGAAAATCCCCCTACTCTTCCCTTTTTGATATTATCGTGGGGGCTAAGGATTTTCGCATGGGAGTTGAAAAGGATCCCCAAAAGGTGGGGATAGATACCCCCAATGACCATACCCTGGTGGTACGGTTGGTTAGTCCAGCGGCCTACTTTCCCAGCATGCTATGCCATCATTCCTTTGGGCCCATGCATCCGTCCATGATCGGTCAAAACAACTGGTCCGATCGTCCGCCCATTTCCAACGGGCCCTTCTACGTGGTGGAACGGCAAAAGGACCGCTTAGTTTTGGCGAAAAATGAGCTGTACTGGGACGCCGAACGGGTAAACTTTAAAAAAATCACCATTGTTTTCGCCGAAAACGCTAAAGCCGCGGCCTCGTTGTGGGATTCCGGGGAGGCCCGTTGGGTGGCCGGGGACGTGGATTTGGATTCCCTGCGGGATAAAAGCGGTATTGTAGTAAATCCTATGTTTGCCACCTACTATTTTTATATTAAATCGTCTACTGCCCCTTGGAACGATAAACGGGTTCGGGAAGCCTTGAGCATCTCCCTCCCCTGGGATGAGATACGAAAGGGGTATTACCTTCCCGCCGCATCCCTCATTTTCCCCATCCCCGGGTACCCCAAAATAGAAGGCCTGGCCAAAACGGACCCGGACCGGGCGCGCCAGCTTCTTTCCGACGCGGGGTACGCCCGGGGAATCAACCTTCCGGAATTGGTTATTCGGATTACCCCCTCCCCGGAAGCGGCACGGATAGCCAATCTTATGGCCCTGGCTTGGAAGGAAAAATTGGGCATTTCCGTCAAAATTGACACGGTTCCCTACGAATCCTACTATGAATCCCTAAAGGGCAACGATTACGTCGTGGGTTCGACTACTTGGATTGGAGATTTCGCCGATCCCTACACGTTCTTACAAATGTGGCAAAAGGATTCCAACCTCAACGACGCGGGGTACGATGACCCGGATTACGAGGGGCTTATCCAAAAATCCATGGCCCAAGAGGGGGAAGAACGGCTAAAAACCCTTTCGGAGGCCGAGAAAGTCCTGCTCGATGGAGGACCCGTCCTTCCCATTTCCTATACCCCCGCGCTTAACCTGATCGACGAAAACGAGATCGACGGATGGTACCCTAACCCCATGGACATCCATCCTTTTAAATACCTAGTCTACGCCGCCTATCGGCCCCTTCCCGGGGTTGCCCAAGCGGCCAAACCGGGGACCACCGTTGCCTGGGTTCGGTAGGGAGTCCGCCTCCCCAAGCTAAGCCCCCTGTGGGGAATTGGGGCACGCTCATTCAGAGCGCCCCAGGGGCTCCGGCTTTTCGGCGGGCCCCAACTCTGCGGTAGACCCCGGTTCCCCGGTAGACCCCGATTCCCCGGTAGACCCCGGTTCCCCGGTAGACCCCGGTTCCGCGGTAGACCCCGGCTTTACCGAGGGATCCGGAGCCTCGGGGGGCCTTTTTTTCGGAAGCCAGGGCCTTTCTCCACGACTAAAGGCGTAAATTGCCCCATGGATCCGTTCGTGGAAGCGCATGCCTAGGATAAATAACAGCGTAGCGACCAGGGAAATGACGATCACCACGGTTCGGTTGCCCTGTCCCGCCGCTTGTCCGATGGCGGTACTTCCCACGATACCCGGAAGGCGGCCCAGCATGGACACTCCTAAAAATCCCAGAAACTTCATCGTCGAAAGACCCGCCACGTAACAGAGGATATCCTTTGGGATCCCTGGTATCAGAAATAATAAGAAAAAGGCCGTTTCCATCCGGGACGAAGTAAGGATGGCGTCGAATCTCTCAAGCTTTTCTTTACCGAAAAGCCGATTGACAAAGGGTTTCCCTAACATTCGGGCCAGGGTAAAATTAAGGAGGGAACCCGCTGAAATTCCCACCAGACTGAGCAACGTTCCTTCGACCAAACCAAACAGATAGCCCCCGGCGATTTGGGCTATTTCACCAGGCAAAACAAAAATAAACACCTGAAGGATCTGAAGGGCCACAAAAACAAGGGGCCCCCAGGGTCCGGTCTGGAGAACGAAGGCTTTAAAGCTTTCTACGGACGTAAAAATATTCATTCATAAAAATTACTCCAAATTGAAGGGCTGGACAATGTACTGACGATAAAAGGGACCCGCTTTTACGTATTCACAAGAAGGCCCTTTTTATGATATACTCATTGGTAATGAGCGATCAGTTTATTTCTTTTGAAATCGACCAAAAGGTCGTGTATCCTAGCCAGGGCGTCGGAAAAGTTTTATCCATTCAGGACAAACGGTTTAAAGAGCAGACCATTCCCTACTACGTGATCTATTTGGAAGTTTCGGACATGACCGTCATGGTCCCCGTAGCTAAGGCAGAAGAGTTGGGGATCCGCCCCATTGTCCCCCAAAACGAAGCGCTCCGGGCTTTGGAACTTATCAGCGAAGCCTACGAACCCATCCCTTCGGACTGGAAGCTCCGGTATCAGATGAACCTGGATTTGCTAAAAAAAGGAAGCGTCATCGATATCGCTACCATTGTCCGGTCCCTGTACCATCGAAGCAAGGTCAAGGAATTACCTATTCTAGAGCGAAAACTCTACGACTCGGCGCTAAAACTTCTGGAAGACGAGGTATCCTTTTCCCTGGGTAAATCGAAGGATGAGATCGAAGCGCTGATTTTCGCTCGGCTAGAAACAAAATAGGATCGTCAAAACCATCATGGCTCTGTTTATCGCCGCGGTAATTACGGCCGCGGGTTCGTCGAGCCGCATGGGTGGAGTCAAAAAAGAGTACCGCCCCCTGGGGCCGGAGCTCCGTTCCGATGGGAAACCCATCACGGTCCTGGATTCAGCGGTACGGGCCTTTCGTTCCGTACCCCGGGTTAACGCGATCGTGATTACCGTACCCCTGGAGGGGGAAACCACGGCCCGAGAAGCCCTGGATCCCCTTTTTTTAGGCCCTGGAGTTCGTCCTCCCATCATCTTTGTCCCCGGAGGAAACTCCCGGCGAAGTTCGGTCCACCACGCATTAACCCTTCTGACGGCCTACCACCCTGATTTTGTCCTTATCCACGACGGCGCCCGGCCATGGGTAAGTCCGGACCTTATCAATCGAACCATAGACGCGCTTATCCAGTTCCGGGCTGTCATTCCCGTTACACCCCTGGTAGAAACACCCAAAGAGATTGACACCTCGGGAACCGTGATCCGCCATTTAAGACGGGCCTCGGTGGTATCGGCCCAAACCCCCCAGGGTTTCGCTTTCCCTGAAATTCTCCAGGCCCACGAACAGGCGAGGGAACAGGAAATAAGCATGGGCAGGGAATTTACCGACGACGCTGAGGTCTGGGGTTCCTGTATGGGACCGGTTACGGTGATCCCAGGGGAAGCGGGAAACCGAAAAATTACGTTCCCGGAGGATTTGCCGTGATACGGGTGGGTATGGGTAGGGATCTGCATCGTCTGGTAGATGGCCGGCCCTTTCTTCTGGCGGGGGTTCGCATCCCCTCTGAAAAGGGCGAGCTGGGACATTCGGACGCCGACGTGCTAGCCCACGCGGTGACCGACGCCATCCTTGGAGCGTCGGGTCTGGCGGACATCGGGTCCCTCTTCCCCCCCTCGGATCCAACGTGGAAGGACGCGGATTCCATGGACCTGCTTCGTCGGGCCTTTGAGCTGGTTCGTCGGGAGGGCTGGCGGGTGGTAAACCTGGACTGCGTGGTAACCTGCGAACAGCCAAAAATTCTGCCCCATCGGGAGGCTATCCGGCAAAACTTAGCCGTGGCGTTAACCATGGAAAAAGAGGCGGTATTTGTGAAAGGAAAAACGAACGAGGGCCTGGATTCCCTGGGCAAGGGCGAAGCGGTGGAAGCCCTGGCGGTCTGTCTCTTAGAAAACGATGGACCCGATTGGCCGGGAATCTTCAACGCCCTGGAAACGTGGAAGGCCTCCACGTCCGCGCAAACCGTGGTCCAGAGCCTAGAAACGGGGAAGGATGTACCGGAAGGGATGGATCCTTCCGTGAGCGCCCTGGCGATGGAGCGTTCCCGGGATCCCTGGGCAGTGCTGGTTTCGACCATTATCAGCCTGAGAACCAAGGACGAGGTAACCCTGGCCGCCTCCCGAAGGGTCTTAGAGCAGGGGCCCAGCCCCGAGGCCCTCTTAAAAATACCCGATCAAACGCTGGAACGGCTCCTTTTTCCCGCGGGCTTTTACCGGACCAAGGCCAAGACCCTCAAGACCATTGGGACCATCCTTTTGGAACGGTACCAAGGACGGGTACCCGACCAGATGGACGCCCTGTTAGCCCTGCCGGGGGTGGGGAGAAAAACGGCTAACCTGGTTCTGGCGGAGGCCTACGATCAGGACGCCATCTGCGTGGATACCCACGTGCACCGAATTTGCAACCGCACCGGATGGGTGGCCACCAAAAACGCCGAAGAAACGGAACAGGCCCTCCGCGCTCGGCTTCCCGTGGAGTATTGGAAACGGATAAACTATTTGCTCGTCCTCTACGGCCAGCGGGTCTGCCGACCCCAAAGTCCCCACTGCAGTGTCTGTCCCCTCTTTGGGTTCTGCAATCGCGTGGGGGTACAACGGTCCCGGTAAGATCGGAGCCCCTAATCCTTGGGGGATATTTCCAGAATCAGCTCCACCTCTCCCTTGGAAAGTTTTACCGCCCGGGCAATTTCGTCCACCGACCAACCCTGGTGGGCCAGCTTTACCACCGTTTCCCGGGTTCCTATGGGCGGGGCGCCCCTATCCTTGGTCACGCCTTTACGCCCTTCCTCTTTTAAAAGGGTCCCCATAATTTTAACCTGTTCCTGAGCCTGCTTGGAAACCTCTTCCAACCGGGTTTCCGTTCGGGCAAGCCATTCCCGGGCCTTTTGCATACTTTCTATGCGGTTCTCCAAGCCCGACAACACGTCATCCAGGGTGGTAAGCTTGTCCACCGCCTCCTGGGTTCTCTGTTTATCCGCCTGGAGCGTATCCACCGCCGTTCGGAGGCTTCCTACTTCGTCGGATAGGCGTTTGATGGTTTCTTCCAGCTTTTTCGTCGAGTTTTCCGTATCCCGCAGGGCCTGGAAGTTCCGATCGATACCGTCGTTGGTGGCGTCCAAAATTTGATTTTTCTTCTCGATCCGTTGGTATTTTTCCTCCGCGTCGGCCGTCGCGTCCTCCAAACGGCGAAGCTGGGCCTGCAAGGCTTGGAGCGTGTCGTCGGAAGCGGTAACCTGGGCCAATTTTTCGTCCACCGCCTGGGCGGTCTGGATGAGCCGTTTAAAGTCCGCTTCCATCAACTCAATCCGCCGTTTTTCCGAAAGGAACCGGGTCATTTTCGCGTTAACCTCGTCCTCCAGGCGCTTAATTTTGATAAATTGGGTTTCCAGTTCCGAGGCTTCCGCCTTCCGCTGGTCCAAACGGTCCATATCGGCGCTTAAGTCTTCGATCTTCCGTTCCAACTCCGCTTTCAGTTCGTCGGTCCGATCAAAGAGCCTCGTTTGGACCACAAATTCCTTGATACGCCGGTCCGCGTCCCGGATAGCCGCGTCCAAAGTCCGAGCCTGTTCGTCCAAGCGGGTGAATAGCTCGGTTCTGTGGGCGTCCGCCTCGTCGCGAACTTCCTGCACGGCGTTCCGGGCGGCCACGAGCCGTTCGTCGCTCTCCGCCGCCAATTCCCGGGCCCGCCGACGGGCCTCGTCCACGGCGGCGTCGGCATCCCGCAATTGTTGGGTAAATTTGGCTTGCCACCCGTCGATTTCCTGTTTAGAGGCCATCAGCCGTTCCGAAAGTTCCGACGCCCGGACATCCACCTCCGTGGAAAGGGCCTTAAGGGTAGCCTCCAGTTCCCGCTGATCCTTTTTCAACAGTTCCGCCATGGCTAAGGCGTGGCGTCCCAGTTCCGCTTTGGTAGCGGAGGCGGCGGTAGCGCTGGCCTCTTCCAGGTCCCGAGCCAACTGCTCTTTGAAGGATTGGAGGGACTGGTCCGCCTGGGCCATCTGTTCCCGAATCCCCTCCTCAAAGGCTTCGGCTTGCTCTTTAAGCCGGGTAAGCTCCAAGGTTGTTCGGTCACCCTGTTCGGCGAGCTTTTTACGCAGTTCCTCGGCGTAGGTGTTTTCTACCTTTTCCCGTTCCGCGACGCCCTCGCTGGCCAGGCGTTCCAAATGGGCGTCCAATTCGGTCTTCCATTCCTCCAGCCGCCGATCGATTTCCTGGCTCCGCTTGGACAGGTCGGCGAAGAAATCATCCTCAAATAGTTTGAGCTTTTCGCTAACGTTTTCGTAGGCCCGCTCTTTAAGGGCCCCCAGCTCCTTCTCCACCCCCGCCATATCGGCTTTAAGCGCCTCCACGGCCTGGGAGAACGCGGAAGCCGCGTTGTTCCGCGAATGTTCGGCCTCGGTTTCAAAGAGGCTAAAATCTTGTCGGACCCTCTGCTCCGTATCCGCCATGGCGCGGCGCAATTCCCCGTCCAGGCGGTCCACATCCTCGGCCAGAGTCTCCAGACGCTGGAACCGCTGGGCCTGGGCTTTTTTATACTCCCCTATATCGGTTTCGACCGCCTCCAGGACCCTGCGTTCTGTCTCTTCTGCGGTTTTGGTAAGCTGAATCTCGATTTTATGTACCGTCTCGGTAACCGAACCCTGCAGGTCATTAAGCCGGACCTGGGACGCCCCAATCCCCTGGGATATGGAAAGCTCCATTTCCTTGGACCGGTCCAGAAGCTCTTTTTCTACCCTCTGCGTCTCGGAAGATATATCTTCAAGAGCCTTACGGACCTCCGCTTGGGCGGCCGAGAGATCCCGTTTCCATTCCTCCCGTTGGGCTTTAGCCAAGCCGGAAAGATCCTGGACGTCCTTCTTCCACTCGTCCTTGTAGGCCTTCTGTTTTGCCTCCAAATCCATGGCGTCCTGCTTCCATTCGTCCTTAAACGTTTTAACCAGGGTTTGGACATCCGCGATCCGCGCTTTCGTGGCCTCTTGGAATTGGGCGAGTTTTTCTTCCACCGCGCTCTGATAGCGGTGGGACCGTTCCAAGGCCTGTTCTTTAAGTTTGGAAAAAATTCCCTCTTCCAGGTTGGAAGCCTGGGTTTGAGCCTTTTCCATAGCGTTTTGCAGGGCGTTTTCTATAAGATTAAGGTCGTTTTTAAGGTTCCCCGCCCGTTCCTTTTCTATTTTGACGATCGCATCCCGGTGGTCTTCCACCCGCCGTTCGATGGATTCTGCGGTGGTTTGCAGATCCGAGACGGTGGACCGGACCGCGGCGGTGATAGATTCGACGGCTTTTTCCAGGGATTCGGTATTTTCCCGTTCAAACTGGGTTTCCAGATCCCCAAGCCCCTTGGTCAGGGAATCCATCTGTTCCTTAGCGTCCCGGAGCCGTTTCAGTAAGCCGTCCGTAAAAGCCGACTCTTCCCGAAGGCGGTTCAAATTTTCCTGAGCCCGGGCGGTCATTTTCATCAGTTCCGCCAAGGATTCATCGTAGGCGGTAATCCGTTCGTCGATTTTAGCCACCGCTTCCGATTTGGCGGCCAGCTCTTCTTCCGTCAAAACCAGGCGTTTTAAAAGTTCCTTCGCGGCCTTCTGTTGAACGTCCAATTCGATGGCATAGTCCTTTACCGCCGTCTCTTTTTGAGCGACAAAGGAGGCTAAATCTTCCTTTAGCCGTTCCCCGTATTTGCGCACCTTTTCCAGGGATCGATTGTGCCGATCCAGCTGTCGATAGATAATAAGGGCAATCACGACGATGCCCAGGGTAAGAAGATTTGCTGTAGTAAACATCATTTGCTATTTAACTTAACACATAACCGCGTAATTGGCGATAGTCGGAAAAAATAAAATCCGCTTCGTTGTTTTTAGAGCGTCGTTTTCGGGGCCAGAGGGTAATGAGGGCGGTCCGCATCCCCACCCCTTTGGCCCCCCGGACGTCGTATTCCACGCTATTACCCACGTACAGGATCCGTTCTGGCTCCGTGCGGAGAGAACGGGCAAGGGCTAAAAAGGAAGACCGGTGAGGTTTAAGGGAACCCACCACCTCGGAACAGAGGACCGCGTCCCACATATCCGTCAGACCCAGGTATTCTAGTTTTCGTTCCGGGGGAAAATCCGAAAGAAGCCCCAGGGGGAGCCCCGCGTTTTTAAAATCCGAAAGGGTTTCCCGCACCCCGGGGAAGGTTTTTACGGTCTTAAAGATCGGTTCCCAGCCCCGGTATATAAGCCGTTCGGTCCTGTCTTTGACCGATTGGGGATCCTGTTTTAGAATTTCCGCCATTATCCGGGCCTGCAAATCGTAAAAACGACCCTCCTGGGCCGCCGAGCGCAGGGCGTCCCGGGCCTTTCCCATGGCCCGCAAAAGACGGTGTTCCTTTATAATAAAAGGAATGAGTCGTATATACAGGCTATAGTTAGGGTACAGGGTCCCGTCCAGGTCAAAGGCGACCGCGTCAAAATCCCGATTCACCGTACCTTTATACTATAGGAGAATCGTGCCTGTCCATCCGAATCGGCGGGAGAAAAGAGCCAAGAGGCAAAGGCGGTTCTTAGGTAGGCGTCCAAGTCGTTGGGCAGGGGTGGATTAAACTTGATCGTTGGGGCGAGTACCGTACCACCCCGCTCCACGGTAAAGGAAACCACCGTTTCGATAACCTGGGGTTTCCCCCGCATTAAAGCGTCGGGGATCCGAATTCTCCGGGGGCTCCACAATTCCCGGGGACTTCCGCTCCCAAAATCGATACTTCCGCCCACATCGCCCCCCGCACCCTGGGTCCCTCCGGTATCCGAAGCCCCACCCGCTCCACCTCCGGAATAGGAGGAGCCAGCGGAGGAACTTCCCCCGGCATGCGGGGTAGGGGAACCGGTTTGGGAGGACGAAGCGGCGGAGGAAGAACCGGAGCCTAGTTTCTGCGAGGTTTGGGACCAGGCTTGGTCAAAGCTATCCGCAGAAACGCCTGCGGGACGGGTGGTTTGGGCGGTACGTTGCCCGCCCCGGCTTTCCAAAGCTGAATGAGGCAAAGCGGGGGCCGACCGCGTCTGGGCCGTCAGGCTTTGTTCCGAAAGGGGCGCCCACTGGTCGGTCCCCGACGAGTAGCGGGAGCTTGTACCTTCAACAAGGGAGGAAGAGCCTTGGCTGGGTAGGGGCGCGGAACCGGGGTCGGGGTGCAGGGTATACGTCGCCGCAGGGCCGGCGGCCCCCGGGGAACCGGTGCCCCCCGAGGAGGCGGCTCGAGTCGCCCCGGAACTTCCCCGGGGAACGGAGGTCCCCAAGGTCGTTCCTGAGGATGGGGAACCCAGGCCCTGGGAGGTAGCGGAGGCGCCCCCAATTGACGTCGGCGGTACTTCGATCTTCTTCTCCCCTACCGTTGGCGGATTCGGCGCCAGTTCCACGTACAGGGGATTCATAGAATCCTTTGGAACCTCGGGTCCCCGAAGGACAATCCGAGAAAAACCGAAGAATATCAGGGTCCAGAGAAGGGCCGAGAAAGCGAGGGCCTTTTCCAGCCGTTTATGATCCGCCTGGACTATCGTCGTTTTCATCGTTCCAGGGTATGGAGGTTGATACCCCTAAAGCCGCTTTG
>CAYRLW010000001.1:0-9748 GCA_964425215.1 uncultured Treponema sp. | reverse complement strand
ATCGTCGTTTTCATCGTTCCAGGGTATGGAGGTTGATACCCCTAAAGCCGCTTTGCCGCAGGATATCCAGAACCTCGATGGTAAGCCCATAGGAGACCGATCGATCCGCCTCCAGGGTAACGCTTTTGATCTGCTCCCGTTCGGCGCTGGTTAGGGAGCCGAGCCGTTTACCCAGCTGGTCCAAGGTCATCCTATCCTTGTTAAGGTACACCTCATCCCGACTGACCACCGCCACCGCCAGTCGGGTCATGGCCGTGGGTTCGGCGGTAGATGACTGGGGAAGCTGGAGGGTAATCCCAGGGAGGATCGCGAAGGTGGTGGATACGAGGAAAAAGAGGATCAGTTGGAACACCACGTCGATCATGGGTACCAGATCGACCACCGACCGGGCTTCCAAACGCCGTTTAAAGCGCACGATCCTTCTCCTTGGGATTAGGGTGGAAAAGCAGTACCAGATCCCCTACCCCGCTCTCCAGTTCAATGATGATTTTATTTGACCGGGCCACGAAATAGTTGTAGAAAATAGCCGCGGGTATAGCCACGATGAGCCCCGCGGCGGTGGTGATTAGGGCTTCCGCGATAGCCCCAGCCAAAAGGGCCGGATTTCCCATGGCCCCCGAGGCGGCTAAAACCCCAAAGGCCCGGATATTCCCCGATACGGTCCCCAAAAGCCCCAGAAGGGTCGAAATATTGGCTATCGTACCCAGGGCGCTGATATACCGTTCTATCCGGGGGACTTCCCGATTCGCGGCGTTCATCACCGCTTCCTTAACATCCTCTAGGGTCTGGTTCCTATACCCCAGCCCGGAAAGGACAAGCCGCGCGAGGGGGGCTTCGCTTTTTTCGCACAGGTTTTGAACTTCCCCATAGTTCTGACTACCCATAAGAGACCGAAGTTGGGGAAGCAACCGGGTATCTTCCTTAGCTATGGTATGGTAAAACATGAACCGTTCGATAATAATAACCGTGGCGATAATAGCGCAGAGGGCGATAGGGTACATGACCGGACCGCCCTTGATGAATAGCTCAAGCACAGAAACCCTCCTTTACGACCGTGATGTATACTGCCCGGGATGTATAGCAATTACCCTACAACGAAAATTGGACCTTTAGGGTTGCGGTAAATCCGGTTCCCACGTAGGGACCCCACAGGCTTCGTCCCTCCGTTCCCTTGGCCGCCATAGCCAGGTCCCCCAATTCTCCGATCACCCGGATCCCCGACGAAACCCTTCCAAAACCGTTTAGATTGATCACCGGAACATCTATCCCCCCTTCGTCGAAGGGCAGGGCTACCGAAAGGGCCGCCCCGTACTTTTCCATCTGCTCCCGGTATTCTATTTCACCGCTGATCCTTTGGCGTTTACCTACCACCGGGGGATCAAGCCATTGGGAATCCCAGGTTACCGAAAGGTTTACCAATTTAATCCTTTGGCGTAGGGATACGGTGGAACCCAAGGTCGTAAAGGTCTGAATCCCGTAGGAGTACAGGTTCCGACTCGCGGTGGAGGCGTTCTGAAAGAACGTCACGCGACCGGAATCCTGGTACGAAGTCGCCCAATCGGCGGCCAGGCGCACCGTAGTATCCGGTTTGGGAAACAAATCCAGGGTCATCCGGGTGAACCACCTATCCTCATCGGCCACCAGGGGGCCCAAATCCGTAAAGGGATTGCTACGCCAAAGGGATTCCAGGGTAACCGTTTGGGATTCCAGGCCCCCCTTTATTTGAACCGCCGCTCCGTCGCCCAAAGCTGCGTTTACCCAGAGGGAAAAGGGGATCAACAGGGGGACGGCGGATGACCAGAGGGCCCCGAGGGAACTTCCCAGGGAAAGGGCGGGTGAAGCCTCGTAGGTACCCACCACATCAACGCCCCCGTTTTGTTTGGAGGTATCCGAGGAACTGAAAGCCCCCGTATCTCCCCATAATCCCGCAAAACCAAAGTGACCCCGCAATTCCAGGCTGATAATATCCGTAGCCCAGCCTAAAGCGACCGTCGGAGTTAGATACATTTCCCTGGAGGCCGAATCGATGGCCGTGGCGGAACGGCTTCGGTCCAAAGAGAGGAACGCGTTATGCCCCTCCAGGGTCGACGTAAGGGATAGGGGCCCCAGGGGGACCTTGTAGTTTCCCAGAAGGGATAGGTACTGATGGGAAGCGGCGTAAAAATCCGGGCTTTTGCCCTGGAGTCCCGTCGATTCGTCGGAAAAGGCCCCCTGTAAGGACCAGGAAGCCGCTGTCTTTGTACCCCCGCGAAGCCGTCCCGTAAGGCTGGTAGCCCTGGCGGTGTACCCCTCGCCGGGGGTATGAAAAGCAAAACCGTCCATGGAATCGTGGGAAAATCCCAGACTAAACGCGGGATCGGCCCCCGGACGGTACAGGGAAAGGCTTGCCGAAACCCCATCCCACAGCCCCGCGCCCAGACGAATCTCGTTAAACGTTTCCCCTAAATCGGCGCGGCTTTGGGTGTCCAACGTGGCGGTCGTTTTAAGGGCCCCCTCGGGAATGGTCAGGTCCTTTTCTTTTGGCAGAGGAGGAACGGGGGCAGGAAGCGGCAGGGGCGGCAAATCGGGGGTTGGAACCGCCGGGGCTTGATTTTCCAGGGGGCGGACCTCCTCGGTCATATCGGGGAGGGTAATGGAAGATCCCGACGCCTGGGCCTGTTGGGACCACCCTGCTACCGAGGGAAGAATGAGCATAAGGACGAAGTACACAAAGCCCCTTTTCATGGCCGATTCTCCAAAAGTTTTTTTGCCTGGATGGTCCAGGGAGACGCGGGATACAGCCGAGCAAGGTCGGCCACCACAGTTTGAGCGCTATCGGCCTTCCCGGATCGTAGCCGGGAACGGGCCGCCTTAAAGAGCGCCTCCGGGACCAGGTCGGTCTTGATGGACTGCCCCTCGGTGGTACGGCCGGCGTCGGGGACGTTGACTGCGATGGAAACCGCCTGTAAGTACGCTTGGGCCCCCTGGTCCCACCGTTCCAAAAGGGTGTAGTAATCCCCTTCCAAGAGGTACGCCTCCGCCGCGGACGCGGGATCCTCCTGGGCCCGGGCTACAACCTCCTCCAAAAGGGGAAGGGCCGCTTCCCGTTGGGGACTTTCGTTGATATAAAAGCGAGCCAACCCTATGGCCGCCGCCCGGCCCGCTACCGTGGCGGTTCCGTGTTCCCGGTTCAAAATCACCTGGAACCGGGCGGCCTTTTCGGGAACCTGGGCCATCAGGTACCGGAGCATTTCCACCCGGTCTTGAAGGCCCGCAGACTTTGCCCTTTCGCCAAATTCGGCCAGAGCGTCGGTATAGACCCTAAATGAAGCGGGCCAATCCTGTTTTTCCCAATACGCCGCCCCCAACGCGAGGGAAGCGCTCAGACGGTACGGTCCAGCGGGAAAATCCTTCAATTGACGCTCCCAAAGGAGGATTGCTCCGTCGATTTTACCCAGGGACTGTTGACAGAGGGCCCCAAAGTACAGGGCTCCCTCGACAAAACGGCCCTTGGGAAAGGCTTGTCGATACCCGGCCAACGCGTCGGCCGCCGGGGCCCATCGCTGAGCCTGATACAGCAGTTGGCCCCGTTCGAAAGCGGCGGTTTCCGCCAGGGGATCGTCGGCGAAATCCCGTTGTACCCCCAAGTACGCCCCATCCGCCGAATCAATCTGTCCCGCTTGGGCAAAAAGGCGCGCCCGCTCCAGGGCCGCCTTGACCGTGTAGGAGGTTCGTTGCCCCCCAGGTCCCCGCAGGGCCTGGGCGGTCTCCAGGGCGGCTAAACCGGCCTGCCATTTGGAAGCGTAGGCCAATAAAACGCCCTGCAAGAACCGGGAGCGGGCCGAATCTTCGACCTTGGTCGTGGCCGTCATATCCGCTGAACGCCCTGCCCAGCGCTGTCCGCTCTCGTAATCCCCCATGCGGGCGTAACTCCAGGCGGCTAAATATGCCGCCGTGGGAGAAAGCGGATGGTCCGGGTATGTTTGGGCAAAATCGCTTAAATGGGGTGCCGCGTCCTTAAAATCCGCTAGCCGGTACTCGGACCAGCCGCGGTAGTAGTCCATCCAGGGGGCCAGGACCGGATCGGATACCGAAAGATCCCGGGCATTCCTGATGACGTCCACCGCCCCTTGGTAGTTCCCCGTAATCGCCAGGGAAATACCCCGCATATAAGCGGCAATGTAGAGCCAGTTTTTAGAAAGGGCTTTAAGATCCGCCTGGGAATCCATCACCTGGGCCGCGTTAACGACCTGTTCAAACTGGCCTTTGCTAAAAAGCAGGGCCATCCGTCGGATATGAACTTCCCCATCCTTGGGATTTTCTTTTAATACGCTATTATACGCCCCGAGGGAATCTTCCAATTTACCGGTTCGGCGGTACAACTCCGCCGTCAAAAGCCCCAGGTCCTCCGTTCCTGCGATCGGCACGGCTTCCGGACTGAGGGGGGTCGGACAGTCCACCCCCAGGGGTTTCAGGTTCCCTTGGAGGGTATTCAGGGCCTCCTGGGGCCGTTCGGCCCGGTACAGCGCGTAGACCAAGTACATCTGGGCTAAATTGGAAAGGTCTTTACGGCCCTCCTTCCCCGCCAAACCGAGGGCCCGGGTTAAACCGCTACGGGCCCCCTCCCAATCCTCCAGCAATAGGGCGTACCAAGAAGAGCGGAGGGCCAGAAGCGCCGATTCGGGACTTCCGGAAGCTTCGGCGGTAGCGCAGATCCGGTAGGCTTCCGTAAGGTTCCCCTGTTTGTAGGCCATTTCGGCGAGGTATATGGGGACCTCCGCTGGGACCTGGGAAGGGGGAAGGAAAGCGGAAATACGGGAAAAGTATGAGCGGGCCACGTCGAACCGGCCCTCGTTAAAGGCCCCTTGTCCAACCCGAAGCCAAAAATCCGCCAAGGCCTGGGGATCCGATCGGAGGGCGTATTCGGCCTTTACGATTACCGCTTGAACGGCCCCCTCGTTTCCCTGTTTTCTCTGGTACTCCAAAAGCCGTCGCAGGGCGCCGATCGCCACGTCCCGTTGAGGGTCGTCGCTCAGGGAATCTAAAAGCGGCACAGCCCGCTCTCCCTGGCCCAAGGCTACGTACGCATCCGCCGCCCGGAGGGTTATCAGACTTTTGTTGGGGGAGGAAAGACGATCGACCTTCAGGATGCCCCACAGGTCCACTACCTTTTGATAGTCCCCCCTTTGATCGTACAAACCAAATAGCAGAACCAGGGCGGACCCTTCAGATTCCGGATGTAGCGGCGGCTTGGAGAGTTCGGCGAACAATCGTTCAAAGGATTCGATAGCCCGATCGGTGTCCCCCAGGGCCGCGTAGGCCTTTCCCAAATAGAGCAGGGACTGGCGGTACGTATCCTGATCCGGAGGCTCCTTGACCAGGGTAGTAAAACGGCCGATGGCAAAGAGAAAATCTCCCCGATCGTATTCGATTACCCCCTTCCAAAAGGGAATGTAGGCCATATATTTTGTGGATCGGTATCGGCTCTCTACGGTAGAAAAGGCGGCGTACGCGGCGTCGCTTCGTCCTAACCGGTACAGCGTCACTGCCCTGCGGTACCGAGCGTCGGCGGCATACACCGAATCGGGCCATTGGCGGATAAATTCATCGTACTTTTCCAGGGCTAAGGAATAATTGCCCCCCAAAAAACGGAATTCCGCGTCCAAGAACGCTTCTCTATCCAAGTTTTGAGAAAACGCTGGGCCAACCCAATAAACAACGATCAGGGAAAGGAGGAGAAATCGCTTCATACCACTACAATATCCCTAAAGGGAAAAAGTTACAGGGGCCGTCGGTACGAAACCGAGAGCCTAACCAGAGTCGTTCCGATCAACCGTTATGGATCAAAACGATCTTCCACCGGGATCCTAACCAGGTTTATCTGCTGACCCGGGTACCGCTTGATCAGGGCGGATAAGGATGTTTCGGCGGCGCTTTCAAAAACCGCCACGGTAAAATCCCCCGACTCGGTAAAATAGGGAATCAAAACCCCCACGTGGTAAAATTGCCGGAGCGCGGGGGCAGTCCCCTGGGGTTCGTTGACTGAAAAAAGGTACAGCCAACCGGGTTCCTGAACCGCCAGGGTGTACAACAGGGACTGGAGACCCTCGATTTCGAACCCCGCGTCCTTGGCGTACCCTGAAAACAGACGAAGGGACGCGGAATTACCTCGGCGAAGGATGATCGCCGAAATGGGACTGCTTTGGACCTCCATATCCTCCAGATTCGGAGTCCCCGGGCCCCGAAGGATAGACCAGGCTTGACTGGCCAAATTTCGGGTCCAATCGAGGCCGAAGAAGGGATCCCGGAGCTCTTCGAAGGGTTCCGTAAAGGAGGTCCCCCGATCCCCGTAGGGTTTCTTTAACCCTTCAATGGATAACCGCTGACCCGTTTCTCCCCGAATAAGGCCGTCCACCACCCACTTAGCGAAACCAGAACAATTTAATCCCCCCGGAGCTGGTTGGAGAAGAAGATTTTTAATGTATACCAAGCGGCCCTGGTCATCGCAGGCCCCGTCGTCGGCGTACGAAAGCCCCGGGAGCCTCTGCCGAATAAGGGAGACCAGGGTCCGGGAATCCTCGTAAGTCCGGGGGTCCACATCAAAGTACTCCCAGGGAAAACGGCTTCCCAGGAAGGAAAAAACATCCCGCAAAGGGGTGGTATACAGATCCGTAAAGGCAAAGGGTATAGGGTACGACCGGATGATATAGCCATCGTAGGCTACCACATCCATTTCACTTTTGTCCTTGGAGGAAGGCCGGAATTGGACGTACACGTAGGGGTCAGATCGGAGGAACACCCTAATTTTGATGGGGCTACCATCGCTCGTTTTTCGGTACAACACCCAAGAATCAGCGGACCAGGCAGGGTACGTGGAACCCTCTTTATGGGCCACCACGACCATAAATTCCCCCACCGCGCTTTCCACCCGGACTTCCACCGGTGAACCATCGTCCAGGGTAGTTCGCAGGGGTTTATTTTTTAAAACCCGAGAGGGAATTTGGATAAACCAGTCGTTGACCAGGGAGGTCCGCAACGCCGACGAATCCCGGAGGGAGTCCAAGGGATTATCCACCGCAAAGGCAAGAACGGGGAAAAAAAGTAAAAGTGTAAGAACAAACCTACGAATCACCCTTCCCATCGTAGGTATATCTTACTTCAATGAAGCTTGAGCCACAAGGGCTTTGAGCCTTTGGAGCTTTAATGCTAAAAAATGTTTACGTATCTCAGGCGTTTGTCGGAGCAGGCGAAGTTTCGAGGGATGATACTTTTTGATTAAGCTCAATTACTTTCTTTCTAAAGTATTTTTCTATAGAGTGCTGTTCTATAACCCCGATAAATTTTTCGTCATCCCCTAAGACTGGAATAGTATCCACATCGTGCAGTTGGAACAAATCTTTTACTTCCGGTATTCGATCGGTAATTTTACAGGTAACCTCCGCAGGACTCATTAAATCAAAAGCCAGCAGACGATCGGCTATTTCTCCAAGAAGAAGCGCTTCCTTTAGATTTTCTATGGTTATTATACCCACAAAATCGTTTTCTGTGGTAACCACCGCACAACTCAAGGTATCCTGTTCTCCAAATACTTTTAATACATCCGTTAATGTGGCCGTATCGTAGAGTGGTTCGGCGGCTTTTTCGTAGGTTAAAACGTCCTTAACGGTACTTTGTCTCATCAGATCTTCTTCTGTGATATCTAATCCTACTTCTTCCGCCTTGGTTACCCCATATTTTACCGATACAGGGCCCAGGAGCTGAACAATAAACGTGGTGGCCGTAACGATCAAAACAATGGTAGGACCGACGGTATTCGGAAACATTTGCCCCGAGGACATCGAAAGACCTATCGCCACTCCCGCTTGGCTTAGCAGGCACCATTTTAGATATTTTTCAACCGTTTTCGGCGCATGGGTTATCTTAGCCCCAAAGGTTGAACCGATAGATTTACCTAAAGTACGGGCTATAACGTAAATTACCGCAAGAAGCCCCAGATACGGTGAAATGATCCAGATATTTATTTTCGCTCCCACAAGAACAAAGAAGAGGACGTAAATGGGGGGAGTAAATCGATCGACAATCCGGAATAGATCATCGGTCTTAAACTTCGCGAAATTAACAATGAAAAAACCCATAGCCATGGCAGAAAGGATAGTGTCAAGGTTTAAATAAATTCCGACTCCCGTAAGTATCAGAATGATGGCGATGGCAAACGCTAGAATCCGACCATCATCATTTTTAACCCATTTGGCGAACAGATTCATAAGCAGACCCGCCACAACCCCTAAGGCGCTAGAAACGGTGATATTGTACGCTATTTCTCCTATTTGGGCCCCTAAAGAGAGGCTTTTTTCTCCTAACAGCCCGCTTGCTATCGTGGAAACGATCGCGAAAAGTATGAGCGCTACGGCGTCATCGAGGGCCACAATACCCAACAACGTGGTCGTCAAAGGTCCCTTTGTGCGGTTTTCCGCGAGCACATCGGTGGTAGCCGCTGGAGCCGTGGCTGAAGAAATAGCGCCTAGTAAAACCCCCAACGCGATCGATGATTTAATATCCTTGGTTACAAAAAAGGTAGTGGCGGCGACAAAGATACTTACGGTAAAAAACGGTGTAATCGATTCAAAAAGTAGTATGGAGGTAAATTGCATACCGTATTTTTTTAAGATCGGTATTTTTAATTCCGCTCCAACTAAAAACCCTATAAAAGAAAGGGCGATCGTACTCACTGGACTAAGCGTTGTAATGATAGAACCGCTTAAAAGATGAATACCCGTTTGCCCAATGGCTATTCCTATGACAATATATCCTACCACCTGGGGTAACTTTAATAATTTAAAAACAAAGCCCCCAAGGGTTCCTAAAAAGAGAATAAATCCGATGACAAGAATTACATTTTCCGGAGATAGGGTTTTAAAATTGAGTATTGCGGAAAAACTATTAATCACAATGGAGCCTCCAAAATTAGATAAATAAAAATCGTATCTTTGTACTAAAGTTCACTCCTTCTAAATTAAATTGATAGGGAGAGGCTTTTTTAAAACTCAGGGAGTTTTGAAAAAGCGATCCTAAATGCATATACAGTATTTTTGCTATTCTATATCCATATAATGTATATGTTTAAATTGCAAAAATACTGCAAGAACCTCTTTCAAAAGTAACAGACTTTTAATAGAGGCTCGGAATATTACTCTTTTTGTGCAGATTGATGCGCTACGCTAGTATCCAAAACACTATACCCGCGCTATCTTGATAAATTCAAGCTATTTGACAAACCTTAACGCCGTAAGCTCAAAAATCTTTTTCCCATAAATTTGCATAGTGTATATAGTATCTTTGGCTTACATTTAGGGTATGAAAACCTTCCAATTAGCCATGTTTGCTCTTATAGCTAGCCTTACTCTATATGCCAAGGAGGATATAATGATGCAGGTTACCAGTACTTTTTCAGCTAAGACAGTGATGCCTAAACAATATACCGGCGAAGGCGCCGATGAAAGTCCGCCCCTTCATATTGATGGAATCCCGCCGGAAGCAAAGACCGTAGCGGTTATCATGGATGATCCCGACGCGCCGGTGGGGACCTTTACGCACTGGGTTTTGTGGAATTATCCTGTTTCTGGTCCAAGCATAGCACTGCCCCAGGGACTACTCAAGACGGGGAAGCTCCCCAACGGCGCCCTGCAGGGGATAACCGACTTTGGCCGCCAGGGCTACAACGGCCCCATGCCGCCCCGGGGTCATGGGATACATCACTATCACATCAAGG